>NZ_JAYMGY010000001.1:0-735712 GCF_037078445.1 Haloarcula sp. CGMCC 1.2071 | reverse complement strand
ATGCCGAAGAAGGCCGTCTGCGAGCCCAGCCCCACGAGCAGGTAATCGTACTCGACGGTGTCAGAATCGGCGAGGGCCACTTCCTGGGCGTCGGTGTCGATACCGACGACCTCGTCCTGAACGAACGAGGTCGAGGGCTGCTTGATTTCGTGGACGGGAATAGCGATGTTCTCCTGGACGCTCGGGTCCCGAATGCAGCGGTGGGACTCGTGCAAGACCAGGTGGTAATCCGTCTCAGAAATCCAGGTCACATCGACGTCTGTCACACCGTCTAGCTCGTCCTCTAAACTCTTGATTGCCCCCGCGCCAGCGTACCCCGCACCGAGCACGACCACGTTCTCTGTCATAGGCCATTCTCCGAAGTCATTAGATACAAACCCTTTGGAATCGGTCTACGGCTCCGCTGTTGTCCGCGCATGCTGGCTCACGGTCGTGACCCAGTCCCCTAAGTTTGCAGTCGCCTTCGGTCACCCTCCCGAGGTAAAACAGCACCTACCGTTCCGAAAGACGCCTCCTAATCACCTATTTACAGAGACAGTCTGTCCTTTCCGGTCGGCCAATCAAACAGAGGGAGGGGTAACCGGGAGCCGACAGACAGCACAACGGTTGTCCTGACCGTCAGGACTGTCCAGCACAGCGGTGGTCGGTCTCATTCGGCGCGGCCCACGTAACAGCGTTGTGCAGGAGCTTCTGGACGACCGGCCGGTGATACACTGGAAACGTCTCGTGGCCGGGTTGGAAGTAGAATATCCGTCCTGCATCACGATAGTAACAACACCCGCTGGGAAACACTGTGCCGTCGCCACACCAACTTACAGTCACCAGGGTGTCCGGTATCGGCAGGTCGAACCCCTTTCCGTAGATCTCGGCTCGTTCGAGTTCGAACTCCTCGGGAAGCCCGTCGGTAATTGGATGGCTCGATTCGACGACCCAGACGTGCTCGCGCTCGCCCTCCTCGCGCCAGCGCAGGGTGCCAGTCGTTCCCATGAGTGCCTCGAACGGCTTCGATTCGTGACTGGAGTGGAGCGGGATGAACCCCATTCCGTCACGGACAGCCTGCTCGACGCGGCTCGCAGTCGCATCGCTGACAGCATCGTGTGCGACATCTCCCCACCACAGTAACACGTCAGTTTCGGCGAGTACCTCCTCGGCTAGTCCGTTGGCAGGGTCATCGAGTGTCGCTGTCTGAACAGTGTGGCCGTACGAAGTAAGCATCTCAGCCAACGTCGTGTGGATCCCGTCGGGGTACATCGCATTGGCCGGGCCTGTCGCCCGTTCGTGCCGGTTTTCGTTCCACACGGTGACTGCAACCATACAAGAATACACTGAATAACCGGAGAAAAATATAATTACTCTCTCATGGCTGAGCTACCTGCACAGGGGTAGTTATTAGCCGGCCGCGGCCGAAATCCCGACAAGATATGAGTGATTCACCGGAGAAGCTCTCCGTCTGGTGTGCTGGCGAAGAGTGGTGTCCGATAACCACGACGGCGTCCCTCATCGGGAAGAAGTGGCACCCCGTCATCATCCACCGACTGCTTGATAACGGCCCGTCAGGATTTAACGAACTCAAAGAGAACGTCGACGGGATTTCTTCCAAAGTGCTCTCTGACAGCCTCGAAGACCTACAGGAGAAAGGGCTCGTCGACCGGGAAGTAATCAACGAACAACCGTTTCGCGTCAATTACTCGCTCACCGAACACGGGGAGTCACTTGAGTCCGTAATCACCGAAATGGCAGCGTGGGGCCAGACATACCTGCAGGAACCGACAGAGGCCGACGAGCCTACGGAGTAGGTCGTGCAGGCAATCGCTTTTGTTGCTGCCCGGCGAACATCCGTGTATGCCCGTTAATTCGGACGACGAACTCCGAGAGATCCTCGAACTGGACCGCGTCGCCGTCGTCGGGTGTTCGACCAGCCCCGGCAAGGACGCTCACGAGATCCCGAAGTACCTCAACGAACAGGGGTACGAGGTGATTCCGGTCAATCCCTTCGCAGACGAGATATTCGGACAGAAGGGCTACGACTCGCTGTCAGAGATTCCCGGCGAGATAGACATCATCGACGTGTTCAGGCCAAGCGACGAGGTCAGCGACATCGTTGACGCGGCCCTGGAACGGGACGACGACGCCGTCATCTGGCTCCAGCTCGGCATCCACGACGACGAGGCCGTCGAACGTGCCGAAGCGGCCGGCCGCCGCGTCGTCCAGGACCGCTGTATGAAGCCGACCCACCAGCAACTGATGGCCTGAACAGGCAGATAACGGCTGAATGCGGTTGACACAGCCGTCGCCCGTACGGTCAGTCTGTGTCTGGGCCACATCCGGAGTGTGCTGCCGTGGGAGCCAGAGGGTACTGGCTCGTCCGGGTGCTGTTCCACCGGGCGCTGGCGGTTATTTACCTGCCGGCGTTCCTCGTCGCGGCCACGCAGTTTCGGTGTCGATTCTGCGCTACGTCAGCCCGGTCAGCGAGGGCGATCTGCAACACGCCAGGGTCCGGGGTCGTCAGTTCGTGCCGTCCCTGCGCGCTGGCGGCGTCTTCGACATGACCTTCCCCCACTTCGAACGGTTATCGGCGACCTGTCGATAGGCCCGCTCGCGGAACCGCTCGTAGTCTTCGAACTGCCGGAAGAACGAGACCAGCGGCCGCGCCGGCTTGCCTATGTCAGTGTAGGTGAGCGCTGTCTCGATGGACTCCCCACAGGAGTACACCTCCTCCCCGGTCACCAGATGCGAGCAGGACTCGTAGTCGTCCGGAAGTCGCTCCAGCAGGTCGTCGTCGAGGTCGGAGAACCCGACGATTTCGAGGTCGGACCGCTCGTCGATGAAGTCCGCCCACCACGTACAGAAGCCGCAGTCGTCGTCGTAGACGAGTGTTGCGTCGCTCATATCCGACCTACGTACCCGAGGCACAAACACCTGTGGTTCAGCTGGCGGGAATTTACAGCCGATCACCACAGACACGGACATGAAGCGGTTCGTCAGACTGATTGTTGATCGTGGCCGGCGGGCTTGCCTTGGTGGTCGCGCTCTGGACGGTTTGGCTTGTGGCCTCGTTCTCGGCAGTCCGGTTCGGCGGGGTCGCGCTCACCCTTCTGGGACTGGCCGCCCTCGGAGTCGGTATCGGCCGGCAACTGTCGCTCAGTTAGTGACCGCGGCATGACTGTGACGCCAACTGTTTTGCCTGCCGCTCTCTTCAGAGCGCGTATGGACGAGGATGCAGTCGCCGAACTCATCGAGGAAGCGCTTCCGGAAGCACAGGCGACGGTCACCACACCGCGGGACCCCGACGACGACAAACACTACGCCGTACGCGTGGTGTCCCCGGCGTTCGAGGGAGAATCACTAGTCGACCAGCACCAGCTCGTCCACGACGCGCTGGGGGACCATCTCACCCGCGACATTCACGCTATCGAGCTGACGACACTGACGCCCGAGGAAGCCGAGTAGTCGAGCGTCCCGACGCTGTGGACTCGCTCGCCCCGTCGGTACGCCTTTATTGCCGACGCCGTTAGTGTGGGTATGGCATTCGAGCCCGAAGAACTCTCGCCCGAAGAGGTCACGGACCAAGTAGACAGCGTCATCGAGGACAACGAGGTCGTGCTGTTCATGAAAGGCAACGAGCTGATGCCACAGTGTGGCTACTCGAAGAAGGCCCTCGCACTACTGCAACAGCACCGCGACGACATCGAGACAGTGGACGTGCTCAAGGCAACCGACGCCTATCGTGAAGCCCTGGAGCGCCACAGCGACCGCGAGACTATCCCCCAAACGTTCGTCGACGGGGAGTTCATCGGCGGCAGCGACATCCTCGAACAGCTGGACGAGCGCGGCGAACTCGCGGAAAAAGTCGGCCAGTAAGCGCAGTCGGGAGTGGCGGCGGCGTTACTCCTCGTCCTCGTCTTTCATGTCGCCGAGTTTGTCGACGAGGTCGCTCGTGGTCGCCTCCGTCTCGAAGGAGACCGACCCGTCGTGGTCGTTCTCGTGGACCGCAACGCCCTCGCTGTCGTCTGCGTCTACGTCGTTGTCCTTCTGTTCGGATTCATCGTAGCTACCAAAGCCCATACAACTACAACTCGCAGTCCCACACTAAAATTCGCCGGTTCCTGCCGAGACACGACCATACAATGACATACCGAGACAAGCAAAGGTTCTTTACCGTGCTTGCACTCCCGCTAGATAACGGCAGTCGAGAGCCGTGGTTTTACCGACGGCTATCGGGCCTCCATCTCCAAACTTATGAGTTCCGCAGACGAGACACTTGATCGAATCAAAGCACAGGTCGAAGAAGAGACACCGGACGACATCGAAATCGAATCCGTCGCGTTCGAGGGACCGGAACTGGTTATTTACACGCCGGACGCGCAGACGGTCGCCAACCGCGACGGGATCGTCAGAAACCTCGCACAGACGCTGCGCAAACGTATCAACGTTCGCCCCACGCAGGAAGCCCTCGTCCCGCCGAACGAAGCCCGGGCTCGAATAACGCAGACGATTCCCGAGGATGCCGGCGTCCAGAACCTGGATTTCGACCGCCAGACCGGCGAAGTGTTCATCGAGGCGGAAAAGCCCGGCCGCGTCATCGGCCGCCACGGCGCGACCCTCGACGAAATCTCCGCTTCCGTCGGCTGGACCCCCGAAGTCGTTCGGACGCCGCCGATGGAGTCCTCGACGGTCTCGAACGTCCGGAACTACCTCAAGCAGGAACGGGAGGAACGACGGGACATCCTCCAGCGTGTCGGCCGCCAGATCAACCGACCCACCACGGCCGACGAGGACTGGGTCCGACTCACCACACTCGGCTGCTGCCGGGAGGTCGGGCGCGCGTCGTTCATCCTCTCGACGCCCGAGTCCCGTATCCTCATCGACTGCGGCGACAAGCCCGGCGCTGAGGGCGAAGTCCCGTATCTCCAGGCTCCCGAAGCGCTCGCGGCGGGTCCGAACTCCCTCGATGCCGTCGTCCTGACTCACGCCCACCTGGACCACTCCGCGCTCATCCCTATCCTGTTCAAATACGGCTACGACGGCCCGATCTACACGACCGCGCCGACGCGGGACCTGATGGGGCTGCTCCAACTGGACTACCTCGATGTGGCCTCCAAGGAGGGCCGCACCCCGCCTTACGAGAGCCAGCAGGTCCGGGACGCGCTCAAACACACGATTCCGCTTGAGTACGGCAACGTCACCGACATCGCGCCCGATATCAAGCTCACGATGCACAACGCCGGCCACATCCTCGGCGCGGCGGTGTGTCACTTCCACATCGGTGAAGGGCGGTACAACGTCGCCTTCTCCGGCGACATCCACTACGAGGACACCCGCCTACTCGACGGCGCTATCAACGACTTCCCGCGGGTAGAGACGCTCGTGCTGGAGTCGACCTACGGCGGGAAAAACGACTACCAGACCGATCAGGCCGACTCCGAGCGCGTCCTCAAAGACGTTATCAACACCGCCCACGAGAAGGGCGGCAAGATCCTGATTCCGGCCTTCGCCGTCGGCCGGTCCCAGGAGCTCATGCTCGTCCTCGAAGGGGCGATGCGCAGCGGCGACATCCCGACGATGCCGGTGTACTTGGACGGGATGATCCGCGAGGCGACGGCCATCCACACGGCGTATCCGGAGTACCTCCGCGAGGACCTCCGCCAGCGCATCCTGTACGAGGACGAGAACCCGTTCCTCGCCGAGCAGTTCGCGCAGGTCGATGGCGGCGAGGAGATGCGTCGGGACATTACCGACGACGACCCGGCGATCATTCTGACTACCTCCGGGATGGTCACCGGCGGCCCCGTGATGTCCTGGCTCCGCCTGCTGGGCAGCGACCCGGACAACACGATGGTGTTCGTCGGCTACCAGGCCGAGGGGACGCTGGGCCGCCAGATCCAGCGCGGCCAGGACGAAATCACGCTCGGCGATACGAGCGGCCCGCGCGCCGAGCGGGTCAGCCTCAAGATGGGCATCGAGACGGTCGACGGTTTCTCCGGGCACGCCGACCGGCAGGGACTCGAATCGTTCGTCGAAACGATGCATCCGCGGCCGGAGAAGATTCTCTGCGTCCACGGCGACGAATCCTCGACGAATCAGCTCTCCTCGGCGCTGTACCAGAACTTCAACATGCGGACCCACAATCCGAAGAACCTGGAAACGTTCAGGCTCTCCTGAGGCCGCTCACGTCATGTCTCTTCTGTGAGGTTTAGCCCGGAAAACAGCCGCGCCGAAATGACCTGCTCGACGATATCGACAAGCACGGTGTCGTCGCTCGTGTAATCGGCGAAGATGCCAAGCGGTATTTCGCCGCCGGCCATCTCGCGGTGGCCCCCTGCGCTCCCGACATCACCCAGCGAGTTGTGTAACACGTCCCCGATGTTGACCCGGGAGTCGGTCGAGCGGGCGCTGAGCTGGATGGTCTCCTCGACGATGCCGAAGACGATGGCCGTCTCGACGCCCTCAAGCGTCGCCAGGTAGTCGGCCGCCTGTGGCAGGGCGTCCCGCTCCGGCGTCCGGCCGACGTGAGAAATCAGCACCGACCCGCGGACCGTCCGGTTCCCGATGGCGTCCGCGATGGCGTCGACAGTTGCGCCGCTGACCGACGGCGAGGAGAGCTGTCGCAGTAGGGCCGAATCGGCTGTTTCTGTCAGAAATCCGGCCGCCCCGTACTCGTCCGGCGTCACACCGCGCAGGAACCCTAGCGTCTCACGTCGAATCGCGAACAGCAGTGCGGTCGCTAGGCGGTCGTCGAGTTCGATTTCGAGGTCCCGCAGATACTCGGTCAGTATCGTCGCCGTTGCCCCGATCTCTACCCGGTGGTCGACGAACCGAGCGGTGATGTCCTCGGCGGGGTGGTGGTCGATAACGATGTCGACCGAGACGTCCTCGGGGACCCGGTTGTTCACTCCCGGTTTCGAGTGGTCGACGAAAGCAAGGAGTTCCGAGGACGCCCGATCCGCCACGTCTTCCGGGTCGAACTCCTGGATGTCCATCTCCAGCAGATTGACGAACGAGCGGTTCTGCTGGTGTGAGATCTCGCCGCTGTAGAGGATGCGTCGCTCGTCGATGCCGACGGCGGCCGCGATACGGCCCAGGGTGAGCGCGCTGGCTAGACAGTCAGGGTCCGGGTTGTTGTGACAGACGATAGTGAGTGACTCCGCTTCTCCGAGCAAGTTTTCGAGTTCCGTTGCGGGGCGCATCTATCAGTCGACCCTTCGGGCTCCTGATACAAGCGTGTGGGGGCCGGCCGTCGAGTCACACCCGGGCGCGCAGTTGCTGGACGAGGACGCCGAGGGCGAACGCGAGACCGAGGTTGACGAGTACGCCGAGAACACCGATTGCCGCGACCACTACGAGGTCATCTGTTCTAGAAACGCCGGTCCAGCCCAGTTGGAGCGCGATTAGTACCAGAATGACCCCGAGTAGCGCCGTCGGGTAGGCCGCGATGACGCCGACGGCGAGGAACGCGGTCAAGACGTAGCCCGCGCCGAGAATCAGGTTCGCGCCGGGCGTTCTGGCCCCGAAGGCGTACTTTCCGGCGACGCCGCCGCTCCCGTGACACATCGGGAACGCACCGAAGGGGACCGCGACCAGATTCATCAGCCCCATGCTGTTCGAGAGTTGGTCCGCGGACACGTCCCGGTCGAAGTAGTCCGCAAGCAGGACTGACGTGGCGATGGCGGCGTTGCCGACCGTGACCGCAATCTGAGCGAGGACGGCCTCTGCCGTCTGGACCGACAGTGTCATGCTTGGAAGCATGAACATGGCGTCGACAGCGGGGACGGCCGGCGTCGGCACGCCGGTCTCCGCGAGGGCGAGGACGACGCCGAGGACGAAGACGGCGAAGGCGCTCTGCCCACTGTAGCCCAGAAGTGCGAAGACGGCCACAAGGCCGACGGCAACGGCCAGGAGTGTTGGGTCGCTGAGCCCGAGACCGATGCCCGTCTCTAGCAGGACCAGTGCGACGCCGAGTTGGACCCCCCGGACCACGGTGTCGTCGACGTACCGATTGACCGTCCCGAGCGACCGCGTGGTACCGAGTACGAGCAGGATGCCCGCCAGCAGGAGCCCCGCAACGACGAGTTCACCGGTGGAGATAGTCCCGGCGATGACCAGCGCGGCGAAGGCCTTCATCGGCTCGACCGATATCGGGACGCCGTAGTACAGCCCCCAGACGACCTGAAAAACGCCGAACCAGACCAGCATGACCGGGAGCGAGAGCTCCGTCAGCACGGCGACGGCCACGACGACCGGGAGCACCGTCGCGGAGTCCCCGACAGCGCCGGTGAGTTCGTTCCACGACAGTGAAATCGCGGTTCGGTCGCGGAACGGGAAACTCATTCTGGCCGGTCTTCACGATGGAAAAACAAGAGCGTTTGCCCGCGGCGACCGCTACTCCGAGTACTCGTAGGGCGCACGGTCCCCGTCGGTGTCGATGTACTCCTCGTTTATCTCCCACTCGCCGTCCTCGGTTTCGACCATGTACTCGCCGTAGTAGGGGACGCGGGTGTCGACCGTCTCGCGGAACGCGGCGCGCATCGACTCCTTTGTCGTGCCGATGTCCCGCAGGTCGTCGTTGCGGTTCAGACAGCCCTTGAGATAGCCGTCGTGGGTGAGCCGTACGCGGTGGCAGTTCGCACAGAAGTTCTCGTTGCCGACGGGGTCGACGATCTCGACCATGCCGCTGTTCTGGTTGTTGACTGGCTCCGTCTGAACGCCGCCGTCGGACGCGGCCAGCGAGGTGGTCGCGCCACTCCCTTCGACCGCCGCCTCGTTGCTGTGTATCCAGTAACGCCTGCGGTCGTGCATCTCGCGGTGTTCGACCGTGTCCGCGCGGTCTTCCAGCCAGTCGTGGACGCGGTCGATGTCGATGGCCCACTCCGGATGGCCGGCCAGTTCCGGCATGTACTCGATGAGCTGGAGCTGGAGCCCGGGGTTCTCGGCGACGTGGTCGACCATCTTCGGGACGTAGCCCGCAGTCGGCTCGAAGACGACCATGTTGAGCTTCACCGGCGCGAGGCCGGCGTCAAGCGCCGCTTCGACGCCTTCGAGGACGCGGTCGTAGGCCCCGCTCTGTGTCAGCTCGGCGAAGGCCTCGCTGTCGAGCGCGTCCTGGGAGACGTTGACCCGCTCAAGGCCCGCGTCGACGAGGTCCGGGGCGCGGCCGGGGAGGAAGGTGCCGTTGGTCGTCATCGACACCTCCATCTCGTCGGGGGCGCGCCGGACGATTTCCTCCAGGTCCTCCCGGAGCATCGGCTCCCCGCCCGTGAACTTCACCGAGTCGACGCCGAACTCGGCGGCGACTTCGAGGAAGGCCACGATGGTGTCGGCAGTGAGTTCGTCGTCCTGTGCCTCCATCGGGCCCCGTGTGTCGCCCAGCCCCTCGTTGTGGCAGTAGACGCAGTCGAAGTTACACCGGTCGGTAAGGGAGACGCGGACACCGGAGACCTCGCGACCGAAGTCGTCTTCGAGCATTTCCTTGCTAACTGTTCACAGCACAACCTCTTAAATGACGTGACTGGTCCGGTTCCGTTATCGTGCGCACCAGGGTAACGGTTAATCCGACTACTGCCGTGTAGTGCGTATGGACATCGTCGACGCGCTGGACGCGCAGCACGGGACCACCTGCCTTGTCGGCGCTGGGGGGAAGAAGACGACGATGGCAACGCTCGCACGTCGCCTCGACCACGCTGTCGTCTCTGCGACGGTCCGGATTCCGATTTTCGACGGCTGGGTCGAGAACGTTGTCGTGACGGAAACCCCGCGGGAAGCAATCGAGGATGCGACTGCGTGGCCGCTGGGCGTCGTCCCGACACAGGAGCGGCCGGACCGCTACCGCGGCTACGACCCGGAAACTGTCGCCGACTTGACCGACATCGACCACCCGGTTCTGGTGAAAGCCGACGGCGCGCGGATGCGGGAGTTCAAAGCGCCGAGCGACCGCGAGCCACAGCTACCCCCGACGGCGTCGACGGTCGTGCCTATCGCAAGCGCCCACGTCGTCGGCGAACCGCTGACCGACGACCTCGTCCATCGCGTCAACGAAGTAGCCGCGATTACCGGGCTCGACCCCGGCGACGAGATTCGACCGCGAGATGTCGCCGCGGTCCTCGCCAGCGGCCGCGGCGGGCTGAAAGACGTCCCCGCCGGCGCGACAGCGATTCCATTGCTCAACATGGTCGACGACGCTGACCTCGAAGCGAGCGCGCGGGCCGTCGCCGAGGCGATTCACGACCGCGCCGACGTGCCACGCGTGGTGCTCGCGGAAATGCGAGCCGACGACCCGCTGGTGGCAGTCGTCTGAGACGAGCCGACACCGGCCCCGTTCGTTCAAAACTGTTCGGCCGCGGCCTCGAACTCCTCGCGGGTGTTGAGGTTCTCGAACGTCTCTAGCGTGGTGTGTTCGAGCACGTCCTCGCGCTCGACGACGACGTAATCGAGGTCGAAGACGGGTTCGACGACCTTGTGCTCGCCGCGTTCCAGCGCTCGCCGGCAGGCCGCCCGCATCGCCTCGGCGTGGTACACCGCCTGTGTCGTCTGGAACCACTCGTCCGGTCGCGGCACTGCGGCCTCGTGGGACGCCGCCCGCTCGAACAAATAGTCGACAAAGCCCGGGTCGACGAAGGGCATATCGCACGCGACCACGGCGGCGTACTCGCTGTCGACGGCCTCCAGCCCGGTCGCGATGCCCGCCATCGGCCCCTGGTCCGGGTCCGCATCGAGTGCGAACGTCGGGTCGAGTGTATGGCCCGACAGCGCCGCGTCGATAGCCTCGACCTGGTCCTCGCGGCAGTTCACGACGAGGTCGTCGACGACCTGTCCCAGTCGGTCGGCGACGCGGCGAATCATCGGTGTCCCCGCGAGGTCGGCGACGGCCTTGTCGCTGTCGCCGAACCGCGTCGACCGGCCGCCCGAGACGATGACTCCTGCGCGCATACCCCGACTTCTCGGGTCTGAGGGAAAGGTGCTTCGCGCTGTGGGTAATCCTTTAGTCGACAGCCGGCAGAGTGTGGGGTGATGACAGTGGCCAACCGGGACCGGATGCTCTACGTCGATCTGTCGTCGGCGTCGGTCGAGAGCCGTCCGGTCCCCGAGGCCTGGCGTCGCCAGTTCGTGGGCGGCAAGGGACTCGGCGCTCGGTATCTGTACGACGAACTCGACGCCGGCACCGACCCGCTGGGTCCCGAGAACGTCCTGCTTTTCATGCTCGGCCCTGTTTCCGGGCTGTTGCCGGGCGAGACGCGCTACGCGGCGGTCACGAAGTCGCCGCTGACCGGCGGCTTCCTCGACTCCTACGCGGGCGGGACGTTCCCGGACACGCTGGCTGGCGCACTGCAGGACCACATCGGGATTCTGGTCACCGGTCGCGCCCAAGAGCCGGTCAAGCTCGTCGTGGAGGACGACGGCGCGACCGTCGAACCTGCTGAGACGTGGGGCAAGGACACGGCCAAAACCGACGCGGCGTTCCCCGACGGGGCGGTGGCGTGCATCGGCCCGGCGGGCGAGCAGGGCGTCGCGTTCGCGACCATCGCCTCCGACGGCGGCGAACACCACGCCGGCCGGGGCGGTGCCGGGGCCGTGATGGGTGCAAAACGATTGAAAGCAGTCGTCGTCCGCGGCGACCCGCCGACGGATCTCGCGGAGCTACGGGAACAGTACGCAACCCGATATCGCGAGGGCGACACCGGGCAGTGGCTCCACGCCAGCGGCACCGTCGAGACGGTCGATTTCGCCAACGAGGTCGGCGCGCTCTCGACGCATGGCTGGGAGGACGGCCAGTTCGAGGGGGCCGACGGCGTCGGCATCGAGGCCGTGCAGGAACTCGCCGCGGGTCGGGAGTACGACGACGACGGGAGCCCCGGCGGCTTCCGCGTCGAGACGGAGAACGGCGAAACCGTCCCGCGCGGGGCGACGGCGATGAGTCTCGGGGCCGGCCTGGGAATCGACGACTTCGACGCCGTGGCGGCGCTTGGCGAGACCTGCAACCGGCTGGGGCTCGATCTCATCAGCGCCGGGAGCGCCGTCGCGTGGGCGATCAAAGCTGGCGACGCCGGCCTGCTCGACGAGTCGCTCGATTACGGGAGTCCCGACGACGCGCGGGCGCTCCTCAAAGAGATCGTCGCACGGGAGACGACGCTCGGCGACGCCCTGGCCGACGGCGTCGATGCGGCCTCGGCCCGGCTGGGCGGGGACGACCTCCTGCCGACGGTCAAGGCCATGGAACTGCCGGCGTACGACCCCCGCGGCGCACGGAGCATGGCGCTGGCGTACGCAACCAGCGACCGCGGGGCCTGTCACCGGCGGGCGCTCCCCATCGAGCGGGAAGCCTTCGACGGCGACTGGAGCCCCGAGCGGGCGGCCGCGGCCGTCATCCGCGAACAGGACCAGCGCTCGGTGCTGTGGTGTCTCGTCGTCGATGACTTCGTCGGCGACGCCTTCGAGGACCTCGGCGCGGAGTGGCTCGACGCTGTCGGCCTAGATACGGATGGCGACCTCGCGACAGTCGGCGAGCGGGTGTGGAATCTGACGCGCCTGTTCAACGTCCGCGAAGGCGTTTCCCGAGCCGACGACGAACTTCCGGCGAAGCTGCAGGAACCGCTCGACTCTGGCCCGAACGCTGGCGCGGCAATCGACGCCGAGTCGTTCGACGCGATGCTCGACGAGTACTACAGTCAGCGCGGCTGGGACGCCGACGGCCGGCCCACATCCGAGACAATCGAGCGACTCGGCCTCGCGGACGCCGTCGACCAATCGACACTACCAGCGGACACGACACTCGGAGAATGACAGACGAAATCGACCTCGACGAACTCGACGTACAGGACGACGAGGAGACGCCGAACCGGGGCGACTGGTTCTGGAGTGGTGAGGGCGACCCAGAGGACGAACCCGACCCCGGAGCGACTGGGACCGCATCGGTGCGGCCCGACAGCAACGCCGAGGCTGAGAGTCCCGGCGCGGCCGCAGGAACGGGTCCTGCTTCGGACACTGGTGTCGGAGGGAACGGCGGAGATACCGCCAGCGCGGACCCCGGAGGCCAGGCGGTCCCTCACGTCCCGCGGGAAAACAAGGACAAGCCGGTCGGCATCCCGACGGACAGCGGCGGCGCGGGCGGCGCGGCCGCGACCGACACGGACCCGGCCTCGAACGTCGCCGAGGACCCCGCTGCCGGCGAGGAACCCGTCGAAGCGAGCGGTCCCCACGGCGGCGGCATCGACGACATGACGATGGCCGTAACCTACGACGCGGCCCGGCAGTTCGCCGACCCGCAACTGGTCTTCCGCGAGGCGCGGGCGTGGGCCGACTGGGTTGGTATCGTCGGCGACGTGGAGGCGTTCGTCATCAACAAGTTCCAGCGTGACCACGGCATCGACGCCGACTTCTTCAGCGGCGCGGGTCAGGAACCGGCCGAACGCCTCGCCGACATCGACGAGCACTCGATGTTCTACGCCGAGCGGATGGTCCTCGTCGGCCGTCCGGACGACGAGCCCATCGCCGACCGGACGGGCTGGGAGTTTATCCCGCTCGCCGACGCCGCCGAGAAGGCGGAGTGGGAACTCGCTGACGAGTAACGCCCTATATTTATAATGCTTGCTGGTCATTGTCATACACGAACGACAATGACACTCCGAACCGCGGTCCAGCAGTCGAAGATACTCACGTTCGTGGTATTGGGTGCGTTCGTCTGGCTGTTACTGACACTGGTCGAAGTACTGTCGACCATCGACTTCGCGACCGGAACAGCGACGTTCGTCGGTCAGAACGCGCTGGGCGGCATCGCCGGGGTACTGGTGTTGGCCATCGTGCTCGGCGCGCTCGTGGTCCTGTACTCCGAGATAACCGAGTCGGACCCGGCCCCACAGTCGTGGCCCCCGTCCGAAGAATGACGTACTACAGTTGCGAGGAATGCGGCCAGATGATCGACCTCTCGGCGTTCGAGGGGCAGCCGCGCCGACAGAACTGTCCGGTGTGTGAGGAGACGACGCTGTGGACGCCCGAGTTCGAAGGCGAGGGGGTGTCGTTTTGACGCTCGTCTTCGAGGTAAGCGACCGCCTGTACGAGGCGGCCCAGGAATGGGCCGACCGGCGGTTAGAGGACATCGACGCGGCGATGGAAACGAAGGTCGAGCAGGCGCTGCTGGAGATTGAACACCTCGTCTCACAGTCCCACGACGTGGCGTTCGAGGTTGACGGCCGCGAGGTACAGTACGAACCGACAGAGGAACTGGCCGCGTTGCTCAGCCGACAGGCCGAGGAGAGCGGCCTCGACGAGAGCGCGGTCCTGAAGATGCACGTCGACCTCTACGCGAACGCGTTCCTCGACGAAGTCACGGACGAGCAGAAACCGCCGGGAACGCCGTCTGAGTGACGGCACCAAAACTTAAGCCCGGTCACTACGACAGATGATATACAATGGCACACGAAGAGAGTGAGTGGAAGCCGAAGGGTGCGACAGAGACGTTCAACGACTTCGAGGTCTGGGACCACGGCGTCTGGCCGGGCGACGTGAACCAGAACGACACGACGACGGACGACGACGAGGAGTGAGCCGCTGCCGACGTCAGGTCTCGCACTGTTTTCGTGGCCCCTCCCTATACGCGAGCGACAGCTACGGGGCCGGGAAGGCCCGTTTGTCACGCGGCGGGACGTAGAAGTTCGAGCGTGACGCAACCTCGATAAATTCCAGCAGGCCGTTGTTCTGTCGGTCCCGGAGGTCTTCGTGCTCTTCTCGGAGCCACCAGCCGTTCATCGCGTCCCGAACTTCCTCGAAGTCCCGCGGGCGTTCCTGTAGAGACAGGAAGTGAATCCCGGCCTGGCCGCCGTCAATCGTGTTGAAGTCCCGCCGGAGGACAATCGGCTCCCCGTCCTTGCGGGCGCGGGCCACCTTCTCGAAGTGGCCGACCTCGCCCTCTGTACTCGCGTGCTCGCGGACCATGTCGGCGAAGGGGAGGGCACCTCTGTCGATGTCCTCCGGGGAGAACTCCGCCGAGAACAGTCGCTTGACGCGGTCGGACTGGGCGAGTTCCCACCAGTTGTCGAAGGCCTCGTTGATTCGCGAGAGGTGTATCGTCGTCCCGCCGGCGTAGGGGCCGTCGTCGATGGTGACGCGGTCCTCGCTGGCCTGCGTCCCGGCCCGGCCGGCGAAAAAGCCCGAGAACATATACGACTCCTCGGGGATGTCGGCGGGGACGCCCTCCGCGTCGGCGTGGGCCGCCGGAAGCCCCTCGCCGATGAAGCCGCCGCGGCGGTCGGCGACGGAGAACACGTCGCCGAGTCGACCCTGAATCTCCGCGTCCGCGAGCGTCGGCCGCGTGTCGAACATCGCCGATTCGGCGGCCGCGAGGTTCGAGGGAACGTCGCTCGCAAGGACGAGCATCGCGTCGAAGGACTGCAGGTCGGGGTCGTCCGTCCGGGAGAGGACCCGCGGGCTGCGTATCGGAGACGAATCGAGCGACCCGTAGGTGTCGAAGTAGTTCGTCCCCCAGCAGAGCATATGCAGGAGTCCTGCACTGTTGAACTCGTAGGCGTCTTCCAGTGTTCGCATCGCTAGCTCGACAGTCTCCGCGGCAGAATCCGACGGTGGCCCGTCGAGGTCGAGCATGAACAGTCGGAAATGACGTGGCAACAGGTCGTTGCCGGCGGCGTCGCTCCGGAGGCGCTCGTTCCAGGCGTGTTGCCGTATCGGGAGTGCGTCGGCCCGCGGGTTCGGGTCGAGGTCACCCGTCGGCGACTCCGCTTGCCCGGCCAGCAGTGACGAACAGCCGCTGAGACCGGCCGCTCCGGTGAGTGCGGAGAGTCGAAGCAGCAGCCCTCGGCGCGAACTCATGGTATGGTATCACAAGTGTAGGGCTACGCGGAGAAAAACGTTGTCTCAAGCGAACAGGTCGCAACGGTTTTTTACTTGCCAGTCCGTACCACATTCCATGTTAACCATACTCATCCACTCGGAATCGGGACTCAACCTCCCGTTTCCACCCGATATGGGCGCGGCGGTCCTCGGTGTCGGGCTGGTCGTCCTCGCCGTCATCACGTACGATATCTATCAGCGGCACTGGACCGGGGAGGGTACCTGATGGCCACCGAACAATCGAACTCCCGGCTGACCGCTGTCTCGCTCCTCGGATATCTCCGAATTCTGGTCTACACTCTCGCTACGCTGCTGGCGCTGTCACTGCTTGTCGTCGGAACGATCGGCCTCATCGCTGAGCTCAAGGGGAGCTGGCACTGGGAGATCCACCTCAAATCGACTATCAGCTACATCGGCCTGTTCGTCAGTCGGCTGCTGGTCGTTCTCGTCCCGCTATTCGTGGTCCTCGTCGTCGGTCGGCGGGTGGTGCCCGATGCGTGAGCGACTGCGTGCGAACCCCTTCGGCGTCGTCGCGGCGGCCTCGGTCACGCTCCTCTGCGTGTTGGTCGCGGGCGCGGGAGCCGTCGCGGTCATCGCACGCTCGGTCAACTCCTGGCGGTCGCTCTTTTTTATGGAACAGGCGATGGCGTTCCTGCTGCCCGCGGTGAAGGTCCTGCTGGTCGTCGGCCTCATCGCAAGCATGGGGCTCGTGCTCCGAATCCGGTAGCCGCCCTGCTAGCCGATCTGGGCGACGATCTCGTCCTCGAAGCGGACCAGCCCCTCACAGATGAGCGCCGCCGCGAGGAACAGCCCCTCGTCGGCCTCCTCGCGCATCTCGTCGGTCAAATCGACGACCCACTCGCTGAGGTGTTGCTCGATGAACACCCGCTCGTAGCGGACAGTTTCCTCGTCGCCCTCGCGCTGGCGCTCGATGAGATACCGCAGGAACGCCAGCTCGACGGCGACGAAGTCGTTCTCTTCGGGGTAGTCCTCGGGGGGTGACCAGCCTGCCGCGCCGTAGCTGGCATCGACTTCGGCCAGCCCCTCGCCGATGAACTCCGTGTCCTCGCGGTAGTTGGTCTCGTGGGGCAACACCGGCGGTCGCGGGCCGACGAGCAGGTTCGTGTACTCCCGTTCGAGCTCGTCCTGCACCGCCGAAACCGACCGGCCGGCGTTCTCGTCGATCCACGCCGCAAGCATCTCGAAGCCCTCGTCGAGCTGGTCGTTGATGGAGTCCTCTGGCAGCTGAATCTCGCCGCTCAACAGCCGCTCGACGAACGCTTCCTCGGGCACGTCCCAGAACACGTCGATGACGAAGTCCACCAGTTCGAGGCGGGCCTCGTAGACGGCCGCGTCGTTCATCGTTTCTCCCCCTGGTCGAACAGCAGGCGACTCCGACAGTCGCTACAGTACTCGAAGACGCTGTGGTCGGCGTCGGGGGCCAGCCCCTCGACCTGGTCGCCGACTTCCTCCTCGATCTTGTCCGCGGAGGCGACGCTGGTGAACGGTTTCCCACAGCGGACGCATTCCAGCATATCGCCTTCGTGGACGGTCGTCCAGGCCTCGCCGTCGCGGTTCTCGGGGAGCAGCGAGAGGTCCAGCCCGTCGTGCATCGTGATCGCGGTCTCCGGACAGCCTTCCTCACAGAGGCCGCAGTTCACGCAGTCCGCGTGGTTGAACGCCAGTTCGCCCTCGCCGGTCCGCTTGATGGCGTCGGTCGGACAGAGGTTCGTACAGGTCGGCGTCAGCGTACACGCGTCGTTCACGTCCATGACGCCGAAGTCCTTCAGCCCGCGAACCACCTCGCGTTCGGGCTCGACGTGGTCGAGGATGGTCCGAACGCTCTCCAGGGTCCAGCCGTGGGAATCGAAATCGGGGTTCGGACGAGGTTCCTCGCGGTCCGTATCACTGCGGCCGGTCGCCTCATAGTCGCCGGCCGGAATCGGCGTCTCGTCCAGGCCGAACTCGACGAACCCGGACAGCGACTCGACGAAGGCTTCGGGGTTGCCGGCCTCCGGAGCGAAGAAGCCCACTCGGTCGCCCAAGCCCAGGTCGGTCGTCGCCTGATTCAGCCGGTCGACCAGGTCCTGCTTGGGGTCCGGACCGGAGTGGAGGCAGGAGCCCCCACAGCCGACGATGGCGACGCCGTCCGCGCCGGCCGCGAGCGCGTGCATGACGTGGGCCTCGCCGACGGTGTCCGTGCAGTTGACCTGGACCGGGAGAATGGGTGGGTAGTCGAGGTCGCCCGACCGGACAGCCTTGCGACCGTGTGCCCGGAGGCGCTCCATCGCGTACTCCGAGCAGACGAAGGCGACGACCTGCGTGTCGATACCCGCGCTGTCGCCTCGTGAGAGCAAGCCCTCGTCCGCACCGTCCTCCAGCAGCGCCTCGACCTCGCGGGCGAGCCGTCGGTTCGAGGGCTCGCGGAGCTGTGTCGCGCCCGTCGGACAGGAACTCGTACAGGCCCCGCAGTTCTCGCAGGCTACCTCGTCGAACTCGACGGAGTCGATGGTCGGCCGGTCGACCGCGCCGTGGGGGCAGGCGTCCACGCAGGCCGTACACCCCTCCTGGCTAGATGCCCCGGCCGCACAGACGTCCATATCCAGGTCGAGGAACTGCGGCTTCTCGATGCCGCCCAGTTGCGATTCGACGGCGGCGATGGTCCCGGCGTCGACTGGCCCGGTGTAGAAACCAAGCCGGCCGCCGCGGGCGTTGTCGCGGCCGCCGGGATAGATGACCTGGTCGACTTCGACAGTGCGGGTAACGCCGTCCAGGTCGATGGCGTCGGTCGGGCAGGTGTTCGTCCACTCGCCGTCAGGCGCGTCCGGATGGATGTCGACGGGGAACTCCGTCACCATTCCGTCAGGCCCCTCTCGAACGCAGTCCATGCAGTCGATGCAGTCGTCGGTGACGCGGGCTTCCAGCGTGAGTTCGTACTCGCCGTAGGAGCCATCGATGTCGACGACGCGCCCGCGCTCCATCGTCACGTCGCCGAGCCCGTCCACGTCCGCGAAGTCCCGCCCGTCCGCGATGAACGTCACGTCGGCCTCGTCGGTCAGTGACCGTGCGGCTCCGGGATCACCGACGACGGCGACACGGTCACCGGCGTCTTTCGACACCGTCCGCGACGGCGCTTCCTCGCGGAGACCGGCCCGCTTTGCATTGATCAGGCGGGCCGTCTTGTCGGTGGCCGCGGCCTCGTCGTGGACCCAAGCGTTGCTCTCCCGGTGGTCGACGAACACCGATGCTTCGGGGTGGAGGTCGTGTTCGTCGGCGAGCCCGCGAATGCGGTCCTGACACGACGGTTCCGGTGTCGTCGCGATGACCTGATCGAGATCGTACTCCTCGATGACCTGTGACATCCCGGCCAGGCCGTCCTGACAGAGCAGTTCGGAGCTGGCCACCACATCGACATCGTCGACACCGTCTCGTACCGCTTCGAGGTCGATATCACACGATCCCCCACAGGAACACACAAAGGCACCTGTATTCATTAATGATGCAAAATCATGTCCCGCTAATAGACCTTGCGGAGTGTTCACACATCAATTCGTGAATTCAACCCCCAAAATTTTGGTCGGGCAAAAAATTACAGGAATTATCATGGCAAAATATGACATCTTTTATCATGGATGACAGTGAATTAGTGGCACGTCTAGACAGACAATGACAAACCAAATTTCGTGGCAAACACGGACAGCATCGGTAATGGGTGGGCACCATTCACCATGAGTACACAACAGGAACCAGTCTCACTGGATCTCGACCGGCGCTCGTTCATGAAGGCGAGCGCCCTCGCGGGCGGGGTCGCCCTCGGCGTCAGCGGCGCTGGTCGGGCGCTTCAGGAGGACGGCGAGGAAACGGACGGGACAGACACGGACACCGAACTGACCAAGACGATCTGTAACTACTGTTCGGTGGGCTGTGGCTTCCGTGGTGAGAAGGAGGGCAACTCCTTCGTCGGCATGGAGCCGTGGCATGAACACCCGATAAATGCCGGGTCGTTGTGTTCGAAAGGGGCCGGCATCTACGAGACCGAACATTCCGAGAAGCGTCTCAAACACCCGATGATACAGGAGGACGGGGAGTGGCGCAAACTCGGCTGGAACGAGGCCTACGACCGTCTGGCAACGGACATCCGGGCGCTGTGGCCGGATGACGATACCCCCCCGAGCGAGGCTGTCGACGTCGACGCGGAACACAGTCGCGAGAGCGTGATGCTGCTGGGCAGCGCCCACCACTCCAACGAGGAGGCCTACGCCATCCGAAAGCTGGCGGCGTTCATGGGCACGAACAACATCGACCACCAGGCACGTATCTGTCACTCCACGACGGTGACGGGACTGGCGAACACCTGGGGCTATGGCGCGATGACCAACACCGTTCAGGACTACCGGAACTTCGACCTGAACATCATCATCGGCCAGAACCCCGCCGAGGCACACCCGATTGCGATGCAGCACATCCTCGAAGGGCAGAAACGCGGCGGAACCATCCTCAATCTGGACCCGCGGTTCACGAAGACGTCGGCCCACGCCGACGAGTTCATGCGGTTCCGTCCGGGCACCGACGTGGCCCTGATGATGGGTATCATCAAGGAACTCCGCGACAAGCACGGACTCGCGATGGACCCCGACGCGGACGATTCGGGGCAGAACATGCTCACTGACCGCGTCCAGGGCTGGGAGGACGTCGACGCCGAACTCGACGAGTACGACAAGGAGACGGTCGAGGAAATTACCTGGGTGTCCGCCGAGGACATCGAGCGCATCGCCGACATGATCGACGAGGCCCGGCCACACGTCCAGATCGAGTGGGCGATGGGTGGGACCCAGCACAACAACGGGACCCAGAACATCCGCTCGTATGCGATGGCGAGCCTCGCCTCCGGGAGTGCGGCCCGGAGCGGCGGCGGCCTCCAGGTGATGCGCGGACACGCGAACGTCCAGGGGGCGACCGATCTCGCGGTCGCGAGCCACATCCTGCCGGGGTATTACGGCCTCACAGCCGGCGGCTGGTCGTGGTGGGCCGAAATCTGGGACAAGACGCCAGAAACCAGCGGCTCCACCTCGTTTGCGGACCTGTACAACCGGTTCGAGCTGATGCCGCCGGACAAGTACGTCCGCCAGAGCCCGGTGTACGAAGGCAACGAGGACGCGAACTCGCTCCCGCCGAACACCGACCACGGCCCGGAGAACCCGGCGGAGAACTCGATGATGTTCCAGAACGGGCTGACGGTGGCCCGCTGGTTCGAGTCGGCGCTCGATAAGGCAGACCGCTATCAGGAAACGCCGATCTACCAGCCCGACCAGACGAAAATTGCGTTCTTCTGGGGGCACTCGGCGAACTCCATCAGCGAGATGGAGCAGATGAAAGAGGGGATGGAGAACCTCGACCTGCTGGTCGTTGTCGACGTGTTCCCCTCGGTCGCCAGCGTCCTGCCGGACTACGAGGACGGACCGCCGGTGTTGCTACTGCCGGCGTCCAGCCAGTACGAGCACCACCGGTCGCTGACCAACACGAACCGGTCGGTGCAGTGGTCCGAACCCGTCCGCTCGCCGGCCCACAACTCCAAGCCGGACCTCCAGATCATGCAGGAACTGGCCGGCTATCTGGATTTCGGCGAGCACTTCGACTGGGGCGCGGGCTCGGAGCTGTACAACGGGAAGTCGAGCTACGAGGGCGTCGTCCGCGAGTTCAACCTCGGGACCAACACTATCGGCTACCGCCAGACCCCCGAACGGCTCCAGCAACACCTGGAGTACGACTGGGCGTTCTCCAACGAGGACCTCAAAGGGGCCGAGGGGACGCCGGTCGCGGGCGAGTACTGGATGCTCCCCTGGCCCTGCTGGGGTGAGGACCATCCGGGCACCCCCATCATCTGGAACGACGACTTGGACCCAAACAACGGGGGGCAGGACTTCCGGACCCGCTGGGGCGTCTCGGCACCGACCCCGGAGGACTGGGACGCGATGCCGACGGACGACGAGTACCCGATGCAGAACACGCTCGACGCCGTCGGCGACCGATACGAGAGCCAGGAGGAGGCGCTGGACCTGACCCGGGCACCGTACAACCCCGAGTGGGCCGACGACGACGACACTGCTGCAGACGGCATGATTCACGGCATCCCGGAGTATCCGGGCTGGAAGGTGACGCCGCCACAGAGCCTCGTGGACCCCGAACAGGAGGTTCAGCCGGACGAGCTCACCATCCCGCAGCAGTACGCACTCGATAACCAGGAGTCGGTGTACACCGCCGCGCAGGCGCTGAACGACCCTGAAACCGGGAGTTCGGTGTTCGACGAGTACCTCGAAACGATGATCGGACAGGGGGTCGACCCCGAGTTCTACGAGGAGTACGATTACAACCAGCCCGACGCGCCGACCGGACGCGGCCGAGCGCGGGCCGTCGTCTGGAGTTTCCTCGACAAGGTACCGGTCCACCGCGAACCCATCGAAGGGCCGGACACGGAACTGCTGAACGAGTGGCCGGCCAACGGCCAGCAACGGAACTTCTATCGGCTCGACCAGAACAACCTCGAAGAGCAGGAACAGGCCACGAACATCATCCACAATCAGGACGACGGGCCTGATCTGGACATGATCATGACCAGCGGTCGGCAGGTCGAACACCAGGGCGGTGGTGCGGAGACGCGGAACAACATCCACACCGCCGACCTCCAGCCGCATATGTACGCTGAGATAACGCCGAACAAGGCGGAGGAACTCGGCGTCGACGGCGGCGACCTCGTCGTCATCTCCTCGACGGACCGCGGCTCCGTGCTGGTGAAAGCCCGCGTGACGGACCGGCCGAACGACCAGGAAGTGTTCCTGCCCTACCACTGGGGCGGCGTGTTCAAAGGCGAGAGTCTGGAGGACAAGTACCCCGACGGCCACGTTCCCTACGCCATCGGGGACTCAGCCAACGCTATCACGTCCCGCGGCTACGACGTGGAAACCCAGATGCAGGAGACGAAGGTGTCGATGGTCGCGGTCAACCCGGCGACGCCGGCGGTGCTTGACCAGTACAACATCGACGTGGACCTCGATCTCACGTTCCCGCAAGACGAGAACGACGTCGGGACACAGAAGGACTTCGACGTCCGCGACAACTCGACGGTGAAATGAGGTGAGCTAGTATGTCAACAGGCAACGAAGTGATGCACGACGGCGTGATGAGTACCGGCGAGGACGCGAGGATCTTCCCGGACGTCGAAGCGTGTATCGACTGTGGCGGGTGTGTCGTCTCCTGTAAACGAACGTGGGACGTCCCACGGGACGAACAGCGAATCAGTATCGCGACGATGCTCGAAGGCCAGGAGGCCGCGTCGGGGCTCAACGCCAGCAGCGGCAAGGCGATGGAACAGGGTGAGTCACCCGGCGAGACCGCGGTGCCGATGCAGTGTTATCACTGCGAAAACGCGCCGTGTGTCTCGGTGTGTCCGACCGATTCGCTCATCTCGAAGGAGAACGGCTTCGTCCGGGTCCGGGACGACCTCTGTATCGGGTGTCAGTACTGCCTCTCGGCGTGTCCCTTCGGCGCGCCGCAGTTCCCGAACGAGGACGAGGGCGTCGCGAACCTCGTCGGCAGCGGTGGCAACATGGACAAGTGTACCATGTGCGAGGAACGCCAGGACGTCGGCAAGGGGCCGGCCTGCGCCGAGGAGTGTGCCACTGACGCCATTCTGGTCGGGACGCCCGCCCAGATATCGGACGAACTGGACAACAGGGACAGCGGCACGTTCTTCAACGACGTGGCCATGGACATCATCTTTGGCGAGGACGCCAGTGAGTTCCAATGACTGACAGGGACGACCTTCCGGAGGTGAACGGGTATAGCCGCGTCTCGGTGCTCATCAGCACGGTCGTCGGCCTCGTGGTCGCGGGGCTGGCGCTGTTCTGGGCACAGGGATTCAGGATCGGCTACGAGTCGCTGTACCGGGTCAATCCAAGCGTCGAGGGCGGCGGTATCGGCTCGGACTGGGTGTTCGGCAACACCATCCCCGCGCTCGACTTCCTCATCGCGCTCATCCACGCGGCCGACGTCATCCTGGGTGCGTTCATCCTCGTGATGGTGTTCATCCACTGGGCGGCGTTCCAGCGGCTGGCCGACCAGATGCGTGAGCCGGGCGAGGACGTCAGCGAGGCCGTCGCGGCCGACGGTGGCTCGCCGAACAGTGGTGACAGACAGGGGGGTGACGGCGCATGAGCAATCTCGACCACGGGAAGTTCACGCGCGTGACGACCCTGTTCCACTCGCTGCTGGGGCTGGACGTGTTCCTGCTGTTTTTCACCGGCTACGCCATCATGTTCAACGACGAACTGTGGTGGATGCTCACGCTGATGGGCGGGGCCTCGGGTGTGACGGCGATCCACCGTATTACCGGCATCGGGCTGATTGCGCTCGTCGTTTTCTGGATCACGCTCCAGATTATCTCCTCGACCGGCCGGAGCAACTTCTCGAAGATTCTCCCCGCGAAGGATGACATCGACGCGTTCATCCAGGACATCCAGTTCGTGCTGGGCCGGGCCGACGAACGCCACCCGAGCGCGCGACAGTTCGCCGGCTACAAGGCCGACGAGGTCCCGCTGCTGTCCTACATCGGCAAGGGCGTCGTGTTCATCTTCTCCATCGAGCTGACCCTGCTTGCGATTTCGGGCCTGCTCATCTGGAGCAAGACCGGACTCGCCGCGATGTTCCAGACCAAGGCGGCCGCGATGGCCTTCGTCACGTTCCACGGCCTGCTGGGCGTCATCATGCTGATGGGAGTCATGTTCCACATCTTCGAGCACGGGATGCATCCCGCCTTCTACCCCGTCGAGACGAAGGCGTTTATTCCTCGAAGCATGGTGCCAGAACACCACGGCGACGACGAGGAGCCGGACACCACGGGCATCGAACGGCTCTCGCTGTCCCCGTCCTGGCGAACTGTCTCGACCATCTTCGGTGCGATGACCGTCATCGGCATCGTCTCGGTGCTCATCGGGAGCATCTTCGACGAGGGCTATCCGGTGCCGCGTGAGCTCGCAATCGGCGGCGGGCCGGCGAGCATCCTGTTGACTATCGGTATCAACCTCGGCATGGTCGTCCTCGGTGTCGGGCTCGTGCTGTCGATGTACGGGAACGTCCTGCGCATCCGCTGGGAACAGCAGTTAGAGGAAGAGCGGGAACCGCCGGCCGCGGCCGACGGGGGCGAACCCCAGACTGACGGCGGCCAGCCGAACACTGACGACGCTGCGTCCGAGAACTGAATCGCCCGTGCGCCGTTTTTTGCCGTGCGACTACGCGATCAGTGCCTGTCCTTCGGGCGATAGCTCGACGTCGACGTCCTGCCGGGTCTGTTCCTGAATCTGATTCAGGTTCCGAGTCAGGACCTGGAGGATGTCTTTCGGTTCCGGGTAGACGAGCATGTTGCCGTCGCCGTCTTCCATGACCAGTTGTGTATCCGAGAGTGCAACCTGGTCACCCTCGATGCTGGCGACGATGACGTCCAGCGCCTCCGCGCCGCCGGGGTCGCCTTCCGTCACCTTCGTGATATAGAGCGCATCCAGTCCGATGAGGTCCTTGTACTCGCGGACCTGTTCGGCGCAGGCGACCATATCCTGTGTCACAGCCGTCTTTTCGGCGTTGCCGTGATCCCCCTCGTGGCAGTGTTTACAGATTCGGAGTTCGAGACGCATGCCCCTGTCTATGTGATTGGCTCTCATTATCGTTGTGGAGGGCGCGCTCAACCACTAGTGTTTACTGTACCGCTGTGAAATGGTATCATATGGCATCAGCGCTCAACGCGGTGTATCTGGCACTGGTCGTAGTCGTCGGCGTCGTCGGAACGCTTTTCGTCGCAAGTATCAGGTCCGCCGACGTGCGGTCCCGGTGGCTCGAACTGTCATCGATCGGGATCGTGGTACTGTTCCTGCTGTCCCTGGGCGTCCAGTTCCTCGCGTAACCGTACCCGATTGCCGGGAGACACTGCCGAAGCGATAGCCATCGTTGTGTCTCTGCCAAGCAAGATCCATCGACGGATGGCTCGAACTCTAGCTCAGTACCGGCAAATATAATCCAATCTACCCAAACTTATGAATATATTTTCCTCTATCTATTTTTCAGGCACTGAATTAGCGCTATATCTCGGAGACTCGTATATAAATACAGTATTTGGGTGTACTCCCTCGAAAGTCGGTGGGTTTAGCTACTACTTAGAACGTATCCAGTGATAGGAAACCGATAGTCGATATCCCTCGTTTAGAGTAACAGTAGTACATCCATTATTGAGATAGGGACCGCGTCAGGGGCGTGGTACTATATAGTACCACACGGTGTAAGATAGCGTTGGAACGTCGTTCACTCATGATGAATGATACGTATAGTGGCTATTTATCAAACAAAACCTAGAACCGGCATCTATGAGATGAAAGCCGGAACTCGTGTCTACTCGTTCGTGTCGCGGGACCGAAACACATGCTCGAAACGCCTTCCAGACATACTTCCAGTACCCTCCTGACTAGTCTGTGCTGTTCTGCAATCACTGGCCAAGGACGGTGCTATTGTCGAAATACGCTGTTTAATTACCGCTGTCACAATACTGTACTACCGTTCACCTTTTCTGAACACTGCTGTTACGAATAGGTAACGTTCAGCTCGATGACGTTGGCGACTTCCAGCACCTTCTGTGGGAGTTCCTCGCGGAACCGATCGCCACGGAACCGATTTGTCGGTCCCGAAACGCTAATCGCACCGATGATTTCGTTATCGTGGTTGAGCACTGGGGCAGCGACACAGCGGAGCCCTTCGAGACGCTCTTCGTCGTCGAAAGCGACGCCGCGGTCCCGGACGTCCGCTAGCTCTTGCTCCAGTTCCGCTCTACTACTGATCGACTTGCTGGCCTCCCCGCCGAGTCCGTGGCGGTCGACGATCGCATCGACCCGTTCGGTCGACATATGTGCGAGGATCGCTTTTCCCAGCGCTGTCGTATGAAGCGGAACGCGTGTTCCGACGTGGGCCTTGACCTGGACAGCTTTGTCTCCCCGAGCACGGTACAGGTACGACCCGCGGCCGTGTTCTTCGACGAGAATATTCGCGAGTTCGCCGGTTTCTGCGGCCAACCGATCGACCTCTGGCTTCGCGATCCCGAACAGTTTCTCCCGGTGGCGGGCGTATGCCCCCAGCTCCAGAAACCGGAGCCCTACCTCGTACACACCGTCCCTGTTGACAACGTACTCCTCCTGTTCCAGCGTGCTCAGATAGTTGTGAACCGTGCTCTTCGGGATGTCGAGATGCTGGGCCAGTTCGGTGACACCGGCCCCGTCGAGGTCTTTCAGTGCGTCAAGCACCTCGAACGTCGTCTCGGCGGATTTGACTGGGTTTTGAGCGGTCTTTGCCATACCCGGTCATGGTACGCCCTCGTATTAAACAGTTGTTCAAACATCTGGGACAGAGCGGTGACCTCGATGCCACACCGGTTTCTGTCACGACATATCGATGGCATATCACCGCACACAGACACGTACGTTCCGGCCGATTGTCGCAAGTAGAGATACCCATAGAGCGTGTAGGCAACCGACGGGTGCCAAAACTCTGTCGGGACAAATCCTCACAGCAGACCGACACACAGGCACGCAATCGGAACCAGTCGAGGGCCGAGTGGGGTATCACGCTGTGAAACCCCATGCGAAGGGGTTCCCAGAGAGACCGCGGCCCCGCTCCCGGTTCACTAGCCGCTCAGACGACCGTGACGGGATTTTTCAGCGTTCCGATAGACTCGATGTCGATGGTGACTTCGTCCCCTTCCTGCAGCGTAAAGTCGTCGTCGGGAACGAGCGAGGTCCCGGTAAGTAGCACCGATAGTTCGGGGACCGCGTTGTGTGCGGTGTAGTACGAGACGAGTTCCTCGCAGGTGCGTTTCATCTCGCTGGTGTTGGTCTCCCCGTGGTAGACACGCTCACCGTCGCGGTGGATCGACATCGAGAGCGCCAGCGAGTGTGGGTCTTCGATGTCCGTGACGACGGCCGGGCCGACCGAACAACAACGGTCGTACACCTTGGCCTGAGGGAGGTACAGCGGGTTCTCCCCCTCGATAGACCGACTGCTCATGTCGTTGCCGACAGTGTACCCGACGATTTCTCCCTCGTAGAGAACGATCGCAAGCTCGGGCTCGGGCACGTCCCAGTCCGAGTCGGCCCGGATACCGACTGCTTCGTTGGGGCCGACAGTCCGATTGGGCGTCGACTTGAAGAAGATCTCCGGTCGCTCCGCGTCGTGCACGTACAGATACATCTCCGGCGTGTCGCTTTCCTCTGTCCGCGCTTCTTCGCTGATCTGGTACGTAACGCCGGCGGCCCAGACTTCGTCGGCAGTGACGGGGTCGGTAGCATCGGCTTCGAGTCGCTGCTCGGACACCGCTTCAGCGGTATCGAGATGGCGGGCACTGAGTTCGTCCGGTGCAGTCTCCGCAATCGAGGCCGACTTGAGGAGGTCACGGAACGTGCGGAGTTGCGGTTTGACGCTGGTCAAATCGTACACACCGTCCCCAGTTTCGACCGCTAACCGCTGTGAGTTCCCGTCGCGTAGCTGGTAGTATCTCATACAGAGTAGCAAACTGCAACAATACATCAATCTTGCGCTGCCAACGGCTTATTTTCTGCCTGTCGCAAGGGGACACAGACACTAGCTGTGGAGGGCATCAGTTGGAGAGCATCAGTTACCGGCGGTAGACATATAGTCGGTACAAACGGCACTTTTCACAGAGATACACAAGAAACTCCCTTCCGTCGGTCGGTAATCCATTTCCCATCAGGCGAACTGCCGTTCAGTAATACGGAACATCACGGATGACAGACGTACATACGTTATTCTGGTGTCCCAGTGAGTCTGTCGTGAGAGATGGACCTCTATCGAGCCACAGATCACGTCCGAAGTTGGACTTGAGTTCCCTAAGTACCACGTAATCTTCTAATTACGCTCATTCTCTTGCCGAATAGCACATATATAGGATGTACTTATCAATATCTAACTTCATATGCCCTAATATAGGCCTATCTGTGTAACTCCTCACTTAGGTGCCTGAAATATGCGGACGGTGTCCCGCTTCCCATCCATCGAATCCACTTCAGTAAGTCCACAGTCTGTGAACACCGCGTTCCAGTCCCGATAGTACAGCGGGACGTTGTCGTCGACGTAGTTTACTTCACCCGGGTCGCCGCCCTCGTTCTCGACGGTGATCAGCAGGTCATCGACGATACGCGCCAACTCCTCGAACGCCCAGTCCACGTCCGGGTGGAGGTGCTGCAGCGTCTCGACGGAGAAGACGACGTCGTACGCGTCGTCCGCGACATCCGTGACGAACTCCTCGATAGCCATCGCGTGGAACGAACCGGTGGCCGCAAGGTCGGGGTACGTCTCGGCGAGGACATCTAACGCGTCGGCGTTGATGTCGACCCCGGTCAGATCCGAGTAGCCAGCGTCAGACAGTGCAGCGAGGTGCCGCCCGGAGCTACACCCGACCTCGAGAATAGCCGCGTCCTGCTCGACGTGCTCCGCAAGTATCGACTGCACTAGCTCACTCGTCTCGTCCGCTCCATAGTAGGCATAATACGCGGGGGAGTATTCGCCGGACCGGTCGGCCCACTCCTCGCGGATGTCGGTAGAGTCCACGGTCAAGTCGGGAGGGGAAGACGGAAAGTTCTGCCGGCTCGGTCGCAGCGTCGGTGATTCGACCGAAAGACGCAACAGCCACCCAGGCGACCGATATGCCATGGTCTGGACAGTGATGCCGGACTTCGAGGGGTACGACGAGGCCCGCGATCAGTTCGACTGGGACCTCCCGGCGTCGTACAATCCGGCGGTCGATTTTCTGCAAAAACACGACGACCCCGACAGGGTGGCGCTCGAACAGGCATACCCCGACGGGCGGCGCGAGCAGTACACGTTCCGCGAACTGGACGAGCTATCGGACAGGCTCGCCGCGGGGCTGGCCGGGCTCGGTGTCGAGGCCGGCGACCGGGTCGGCGTCGTCGTGCCACAGAAGCCACAGAACCCGATCACACACCTGGCGAACTGGAAGCTCGGAGCCGTCTCGGTTCCGCTGACGGTCCTGTTCGGGACGGACGCACTCCGGTATCGGCTGGACGACGCCGGCGCGACCGCCGCGGTTATCGACCCCGCCGTGCGCGACGATATCGATGCAGTCCGGGACGACTGTCCGGCGCTGGAACACGTCGTCGAGATCGAAACCGACGCACCGGCGGGCGATGTCCACGCCTTCGAGGATGTGCTCGCCGCGCCGGAACACACCGATATCGAACCCTACGAGTCCACGCCGGACACCGATACGGCGATACTGTACACGAGCGGGTCGACGGGGCCGCCGAAAGGCGTCCGTCACGCACACGCGCTCTGGCTCGGGCGAGCCGCAGCCGCGTACAACTTCTTCGATCAAGGGCTGGGACCGGACGCGACGGTCTGGACGCCCGCGGACTGGGCCTGGGGCGCGGCGCTCGGGGGGACGCTCTTCGCGACGTGGCACCACGGCGGAACCATCGTCGGCTACCCCGCCTCGGGGTTCGATGCCGAGGAGGCGTTCAGCCTGCTTTCTGAGTTCGGCGTTACCCGGTCGTTCATGCCGGCTACCGCCCTCCGAATGCTGATGGACGTCGAGAACCCGACGGCGGCGTACGACCTGGCCATCGAGACGTTCGCCGTCGGTGGCGAGTCGCTGACGCCCGAAATCGTCGACTGGGTGGCGGAGACGTTCGACTCCGTCACCATCAACGAGTTCTACGGCCAGACGGAGCTGAACCTCGTCGTCGCCAACAACTCGAACTGGTTCGACACCCAGCCCGGCAGCATGGGTAAGCCGCTGCCAGGATACGATTTGACGATTCTGGACCCCGACGCCGCCGACCGCGGCGTTGCTGAGCCGCTCTCGACCGGCGTACTCGGCGAGATAGCGCTGCGACCCCACGACCGTTCGGTGTTCTTCGACGAGTACTGGAACATGCCAGACAAAACCGCAGCCAAGGAGGTCGAGGGCTGGTTCGTCACCGGTGACCTGGCCCAACGGGACGACGACGGCTACGTCTGGTTCAAATCGCGCAAGGACGACGTCATCATCACCAGCGGCTACCGCGTCGGCCCGATGGAGGTCGAGAGCGCGATTCTCGAACACTCCGACGTGGTCCAGGCGGGCGTCATCGGCGTGCCCGACGACACGCGCGGCGAGATCATCAAGGCCTACGTCGAGGCAGCCGAGGACGCGCCGAACCACGATACGCTCCGGACAGAAATCCGGTCCGTCGTCAGAGAGGGCCTCGCCGAGTACGAGTACCCTCGCGAGATCGAGTTCGCCGATATGTTGCCACAGACGACCAGCGGGAAGATCCGGCGGAAGGAACTGCAGGAGTGGAACGCCGACGACAGTGCTGCCGGCGGGCCACCGTAGTCTCCAGTGTGGCTCTCGGTAGTCATAGAGCGTCCGAAACCAGTTGTGTATGATGGATACTGTCGACTTCAAAAGGTAAGTTGGGAGCCGATATGCAAAGTTGTGGTGTGAAAAGACCATAATCGATAGAAAATAGAGATTCCAGTCCTATCTGCTGTTTTTGGTGTTTACATTCTAAATATACAGAGCTAAATCTGAAGGACATATCTAAGACACCCCTTCATTGGTGTCCCTCTGTAGTGTGTTGGTCAACCATAAGCCGGGAGCGTGGTCCAGCGGATGGTGGACCGCGGTCGTCAACCTCCGTTGACCGGCACCCGAGCGACGTACAGATTGCGTCGATAGCTTTCGGAAAACGCCTGCAATACGGCTGCTCGGGGAAATTAAACGCAGGTATGAATGGAACGGACAGCCAGGATGGCCCGGCGTTCGGACGCGGGTAATCCCGTTTGCCTCCTCCACCCCGCGACCCCACGAGCGACGGGTGTTCGATGGTCCGCTGCTCACTTCCGTGCCTGGCGGAGTGCCATCGTTTAACCACATGGGCGCACCCCTGCAGGTGCGACCACGCGGACCGCCGTCCCCGTGGGACGAGGCTTCCACGTTAGCTTACGGGGTCCACGTCCGTCAGACCGGACGCCCCCGGTGTTCGGTCCCCGCTCAAGACCACAGTGCGGGCGAGGAGGGGGGCCTAGCCCCCCGACCTAGTCCATCTGAAACTCCGCCGCCGCCCCATAAGGGCCTTTCGGATGCGCCCACAGACCGCTGGACGACGCGCCGGTGGGCAGACCGGCCTACAGCAGGTCCAGCGCCCGGGCGAACCATGTCCCACCGAGCGGGATGAGCGCACCTGCGAGGACGACACCCCAGCGGTGGTACTCCATCAGTGTCGACTCAGTCAGTCCCAGCACGAGGCTCTCGGGAACGGTGACTGCCCAGAGGACGCTGAGGGCGACGATGAACACGCCCATGCCGATGCTGGCCCCCGCCGCGACACTCGGGTCCGACCGACCCTCGCGGCCGGCCGCCAGCACGATGATACAGACGAGCGCGAATACGCCCGGTAGCAGCGGGGATAGCGCCCCTGAACTGTAGTACGCCCCCACGGCACTGGTCGTCTCGACGAGGCCGTACGGGACCGCAAGTGCAAGGAGATACAGAACGCAACCGACGATGCCGACAGCCGGAGCGAGCCGTAAGTCGTCCATACCGTTGCTCGGTCCGGCGGCGTCATAACAGCGACGTTCGAGCGAAACGAGGAAATGTCGCCTCTCCGTAACCGTGGCTATGGGACTGGGTTCCACCGCGAAAAAGATACAGAAGGTCGCCGACATCGCCGAGGACCTCTACAAGAAGGTCAACGAGCTGAAGTCGCAGCTGGAGGACCTGCGCAGCACCGTCGACGAGACGAACACCCGCGTCGACGGGATGGAACAGGAACTGGCCGAACAGCGCGCACTCATCGAGGCACTCGCCGAAGAACGAGGCGTCGACACGGAGGCTGTCGTGGCCGAGGTCGCTGCTGACACCGACTCCGACACGGCTGAAGCGGTTTCGGAGTAATCCCGTGACTGCGGTCCCATGGCGCGGCGGAACCGGTTGGTTTAAACCATAACGTCATCATACCATTGTACGTAGGGCGCTTAGCTCAGCTTGGACAGAGTGCTTGGCTTCGGACCAAACCGTCGGGGGTTCAAATCCCTCAGCGCCCGTGATTTCTGTGCGAACGACAGTGAGCGGTGAGGAGCGTCGGCTGCGGGATTTGAACCACGCGAGACGAGCGAGAGCGAGTCTCGCAGTCGGGTGCAAATCCCGCAGCGCCCATCGCAGATCTTCTCCACCCAAACCGTCCGACAGCGGCGGCTTAGTTCTGCCAGTGAACGGAATGGACTTACTGTCCCGAGGTGACGGAGGCCGCGACCGAAGCACGAGTATGGCGATACCGACACGGTAGCCAGATACCCCGGCCATTTACAGCCAAAATACGCTACTGTGCGGTTCAGTCGTCGGCCGGCTCCACGACGCCGTCGAGTCCGGTCATCTCCAGCCCGCCACCGATGGTCCGGTTCGGGTACGGCATATTGATGTCCTCGGCATCGAAGCGTTGCTTGACTGCCTTGACGTATTCAGCGCGCGTCTTGACGAAGTCGGACCGACTCGGGTTCTTGATCCAGATACGGGACTGCAGTCCGACGGAGGAGTCACCGAGTTCAACGAGGCGAACCGATGGCTCGGGGTCGTCCATAATCTCCGGGTGTGCCCTGGCCTCGTCGAGAATGATTTCAGTCGCCTCGTCGATGTCGTCGTCGTAGTCGATACCGAACACGAACTTCAGTCGGAGTTGCTCCTTGGCGACGGGGTTCTTGATGACGCCATCGGTCAGATTCGAGTTCGGCACGGTCAGCAGTTCGTTGTCGAAGGTCCGGACGCGGGTAACACGGAGACTAATGTCCTCGACGACGCCGGAGTTGCCGTCCCACTCGATCCAATCGCCGATCCGGAACGGCTTGTCGGTGTAGATGAACACGCCGGCGACGAAGTTCTGGATGACGTCCTGCATCGCGAAGCCGATGGCAAGCGTCGCCGCGGCGGCGATGGTCGCCAGCGACTGCAAAAAGTTCCCGTACTCGGCCATCCCGAAGGCGACGGAGATGGCGACGAACACGATACCGATGCTGACGATTTTCTTCAGCGGCCGCCGAGCGTGGGTATCGAGGTCCCGGGACTTGAGCGAGCGGTCGACGATGGGTATCACGATCGCCTTCCCTATGATGTAGACGAGGACGAAGACGGCGACGAAAACCACCGCTGAGGCGATGGACCCGGCTGCTGGCACACCGAAGCCATCGAGTAGATCGGCGAGCGGTTGGACCTGCATCATTTCTCGAACACCGCGGTGTGGCCCCGCACCTGAATCACCTCAGCGTTGACCATCTCGGCCAGATCGTCGGCGAGTTCCTCGGCGGTTGTGCCGCCCCGGGACGACCGGAGGAACTTGACCTTCACGAGGTCCGTGTTTTCCAGTTGGTCGTCGAGTTCGTCCGCTACGGATTCGATGCCGTGTTTGCCGACGCGGAGCGTCGCGTCGAGGTCGTGTATCCGCGACTGTCGAGAAGAGTCACTCATGTACACCGTTTAGCCAGGACAGCCCCTTAAAACCAGTAGTCGTAAAGAAACCTCAGTCGTACGGATAGCGGGACTGTGCCCCACAGTCACACGTAATGACGACGTGGCCGGACTGGGTCCGGGACCGGGCGTTGTGTCCGTGCAGCAGGTACGTGTCGCAGGCGTCACACGTCGACCGCTCGAACGACCGCGGCAGGCGCAGGCGGTGGCGTTCGGCGACTCGGCGAGCCCGGCGGACGTACGACCGGGCGCGCTCTTCATTGCCGGCCTGAACGGCCTCGCGAGCGAGCGACTGGAGGCGCTCGATCCGCTCGCGGGCGATGGTCGCCTCGTCCGTCATTGCCGGTACTGTGTCGGCGGCGGGAAAATGCCTTCCGAACGAGCTAGCAATTGTCGACGCACGGTTTGGTAGCTTTGTGAACAGCTAGAAAGCCCCGAGACGCTGGGCTACTGCGACTCTCACGGCTCGCTTCGCTCGCCGTTCGAGTGGTCGCGGCGCGGAGCGCCGCGCACTCGCTGCGCGCTTCTTCGCTCCCTACCGTCGCTCATGCAGTGCTTGCTTCGTCTCGAACGCCCAGCGTCTCGCCCCTTTCAGTCCCACCTGTGACTGTTCGACCAGCCGACACGGGTGGGACTGAAAGGGGCCGCGCTATCGACGAACCCCGGTGAAGCAAGCACTGGACTGCGTGAACGGAGTGAGCGAGGGAAGCGCACAGCGAGCCGCGGGAGTCGATAGCGCGGGGGCTTTCTGGCTGTTCTGAACGTTTGTTTGGTAAGTAAACGCTTCTAATCACAGCCCCACAGGTGAAGTCGATAGGATTTTCGGCCCGGCCGGAGAGCCCCGAGACGTGCGCGTCCTGAACTATCTCGAACTGGCCGACCGCCTCGACCGGTCGGGCATCGGCACCGCCGTTGACCACCAGCGGGCGGCGCTGTCCGAGACCGACATCGAGGTGGAGACGACGCCCTGGCAGGAGGGCCATCCGGCGTGGGCACTGGGTGGCAATATCGCCTTCAACGACCCGGTGTTCCGCGAGTTCGACATCGCCCACTGCAACATGATCGGACCCGGCTCCGTCGCCGTGGCGCAGCACGCGGCGCAGGCGGACATCCCGCTCGTCCTGCACGCTCACGTCACCCGCGAGGACTTCCGGGACAGTTTCCGCGGGTCGAACCTGGTCGCGCCGGCGCTGGGCCGCTATTTGAAGTGGTTCTACTCCCAGGCCGACCTCGTGCTCTGTCCCTCCGAATACACGAAGAACATACTCGAATCCTATCCCGTCGACGCGCCCATACGGCCGATGTCGAACGGCGTCGACATCGACGCGCTGGCGGGCTACGAGGACCTGCGCGAGGACTACCGGCGGCGCTACGACCTCGACGGAATGGTCGTCTTCGCCGTCGGCAACGTCTTCGAGCGCAAGGGGCTGACGACGTTCTGCGAACTCGCCCAAGAGACGGAGCACGACTTCGCGTGGTTCGGCCCCTACGACGCCGGGCCACAGGCCTCCAGGACCGTCTCGCGGTGGGTGAACGACCCGCCCGAGAACGTGACCTTTACCGGGTGGATCGAGGACATCCGCGGGGCGTTCGGGGCCGGCGACGTGTACCTGTTCCCGACGAAGGCCGAGAACCAGGGCATCGCCGTGCTGGAGGCGATGGCCTGCGGGAAGGCGGTCGTCCTCTCGGACATCCCGGTGTTCCGGGAGTACTACGAGGACGGCCACGACTGTCTCATCTGCGCGGACGAAGCGGAGTTCCGCGAGGCGCTGGAGCGCCTCGCCGAGGACCCCGACCTGCGGGAGCGACTGGGCGAGAACGCCAAAGAGACGGCCAAAGAGCACAGTCTGGACCGGGTCGGCCGGCGGCTGGTCGAGACGTACGAAGAACTGGCCTGAGCGGCCTTCGAAGCGGATAGTTGTTACGCCGAGAGCGGCTCCTTATCGACTGACACCGTCGGCGAGCGCCGCCAGACAACTGCGACCAGCGCCGCGCCCACCAGCACCAGCGTGCCGGCGACGGCGAACGCGAGCAGGAAGTCGTAGCCGCCGAGCCAGCCGCCGAGTACCGACCCGAGACCGCTTGCCAGCCCGGAGATAGCGGTGTACAGCCCGAGCGCCTCGCCGCGAATCGCCGGCGGCGCGAGCTGGGTGACGACGCTGGCCGCGGTGACGGCGATGACGGCCCAGGCGACGCCGATGAGGACGAACACGATGCCGTTGACCGCTGTGCCGACGAGTGTGACCGGGAGGAGCAGTCCCACGACGGCAACGGCCGGGTGGAGCGCCGCGCGGGCCAGCAGGCTCCCCACCTGAAGTCCACTCGGGTCGTACCGCTCGGCGAGCGAACCGGCGCGGTCGTACCACAGCGCCGAGCCGACGCTGGAGACGAGATACAGCGCGAAGACGAGTCCCGATTCGTAGCCGAGCGTCCGGGAGAGATACAGCGGTAACGGCCCCCAGAACACGCCGAAACCGACGAAGAAGGCGACGACGGCCCCGAAGTAGATGGTCAGCGAGGGGGAGAACCGGGCCGCGACTTCTCGGGGGTGTATCGACCGCGTGAGCCAGTACAGCCGCCCCTGACCGACCGGGAACGTCGCACTCCGGACCGGGAGCCGACGCGACCGGGCGATGGCCCGCGCCATCCGACTGGCCCGCGGACGGTCGAGTTCGTCGGGGTCGGACGGCAGCCACTTCGCCGCGAGAAACGCCGACAGGCCGACGGCGGCCGCACACAACCACAGGAGCGACTGCTGAGCGGGGATCTCCCCAAGCGGTCCCGAGAGCAGCGTCGTCCACACGAGGCCGAGGACTAACCCGCCGGCCCACCCCCAGCCCTGGTAGCGGTTCAGGACAGCGAACCGCGCCGGCCAATCTCGCTCGACAGTTCCGGCGGTGACAAGCAGCGTCAGCACCGGCGCTGCCGCGCCGGCCGCGAACCACAGCAGGCCGTTGCCGACGATGACCAGCCACGGCTGTTCGGTGAGCGAGACGAGCAACAACGCGGAAGTCGCCAGCCCCAGTGCGAGGAGGACGAGCGACCGCCGCTTCCCCGTTTTGTCAGCGACGCGTCCGAAGATGAGTGCGCCCGGCGCACCCGCGGCGGCGGCCACCCCGGCGAGGACGCCCAGCATGAACGTCTCGCCGCCGATGGCGACGAAATACAGTGGAACGAGCAACGAGCCCGCGCCAAACGCGACCGATGCGATTGCCCAGGCGTACAGCCAGCCGTCCCGATCCATTACCCCAACTGTGCCACGGTCCCCCAAAAGAACTCTGGCACCCGCCAGCGAGTGACAACTGTCTGACTTATGGTGTGCCAATGGCAACGGTTTAAGGCCTGGTCCTGCTACGCCGCGGCGATGACACTGCCGCACGTCGCGACGTTCACCGACACGTACTTGCCGACCGTCAATGGGGTGACCTACACGGTCCAGACGTGGCGGGACCGCTGGCGCGACCGCGGCGGTCGCATGGGCGTGGTCTATCCGAAGAGCAATCACGACCCGTCCGAGAACGAGTATCCGGTCCGGAGCCTTCCGTTCCCATTCTACGAGGGGTTTCGCCTGGGCATGCCACAGATACCGAAGGGCGTCCGGGACGCCGAACTGGTCCACGCCCACACTCCGTTCAGCCTCGGGATGGCGGGCCAGCGACTCGCTGGTAAACTCGATATCCCGTTCGTCGCGTCGTATCACACGCCGACGAGCGAGTACGCCGAGTACGTCTCCTTCAACGGCGCTGTCGAGTCAGCGGTCCGCTCCAGCGCCGAGAGCTACGAACGCTGGTTCCTGGGCCGAGCCGACACCGTGATCGCGCCAAGCGAGCGCGCGGCGACTCACCTCCGAGAGGCTATCGGCCTCGATACGACGGTGACGGTCGTTCCGAACGGCGTCGACACGACCGTGTTCGAACCGGTCGACACGGCCGACTTCCGGGACCGCTACGACCTCCCCGATAGCCCTATCGTCGGCTACACCGGCCGCCACGGCTACGAGAAGTGCTTGGAAGACATCATCACGGCCTGCGAGGGGTTGGACGTGACTGTCGTGTTCGGCGGTGACGGCCCGGCCCGTGAATCACTCGAAGCGACGGCCGAACACAGCGACGTCGACGTGCGCTTTCTCGGCTTTCTGGACCGGACGGAACTCCCCGAACTGTACACTACCCTAGACGTGTTCGCGTTCCCCAGTCCCGTCGAGACGCAGGGTCTGGTCGCCCTTGAGGCCAACTGCTGTGGCACGCCGGTTGCGGGCGTCGACGCCGGCGCGCTCAGCGACACCATCGAGGACGGCGAGACCGGCTACTCCTACGACGAGGGCGACATCGACGGCTTCCGACGGGCTATCGAGCGCGTGCTGGACGATCAGGAACGGCTTCGGGAGCGCTGTCTTGCCCGGCGAGGCGTGATCAGCGTCGAGCACGCCATCGACAAACTGGCCGACGTGTACGACAGCGTGCTGTAGCGCTTGCCGGCCCAACTCAGGCCCGCGAGTGCGACCAGCCGATACCGAAGGCCAGCCCGTTCAGCGTCCCCAGCGCCAGGCCGAGATAGAAATCACCCAGCGAGACGGCCAGTATCAGGCCGGCCCCGATTCCCAGTGCCAGCCCCTTCAGGACTGTCGGCCAGTGGAGCCAGCTGAGTCGCCCCTCGGCGTCGTCGCTCATACGCTCTCTCGGGCCGCCGGCGAGTAAACTGTACCCCTTCGTCACGATTGCCCGCGCCGGTCGAGGGCGGACTGTCGCTCCGCCAGTGCAGCGATACGGTCGTCGGCGTCTGGATGCGACCCGGGCAGGACTCGTTCGGTGATGCTGTGCCACCGGTGGGCGAGCCGTTCGGCCCGTCCGTTCGGTGCGGTCTGCTCATCGGCCGTAATGGCGTGTGGAACCACACAGAGCTCTCGGACGCCGGTCTCGGCGGTCCGGATGTCCGTGTCCGGGCGCTGGTCGTCTGTCAGCGTCTCCAGCGCGCTGGCGAGCGCCGCCGGGGAGCCACAGATGGCGACACCGCCCGCGTCCGCGGCGTACTCCCGAATCCGCGAGAGGAGTCGGTAGCAGGCCGTGCTGGCGAGATACAGCGTCGCCGTGACCGGTATCGCGATGACAGCGAAGAGCAACATCACGAGGTGGATGTTCCCGCCAGCGACCCACGTCCCGTCCTCGTCGTCGCCGCCGAGGAACCAGTGGCAAAGCACCGAATACTGCAGTGTTCTCCCGAGCGTGCGAGTGAACAGCGCGCAGACAGTCGGGAGGAACGCGGCCGCAGTCATGACGAACGCGTCGCCGTTCTTCAGATGGGCCAGTTCGTGAGCGATGACGGCGTCGAGTTCCGCGTCGTCGAGGTGGTCGACGAGCGCCGTGGTCACGAACAGCGTCTGCTCGCCGGGCCGGCTGGCGACGTAGCTGTTGGGCGTTTCGGAGTCGATGACTGTCACGTCCGGTGTGGCCATATCCGCCGTCTGTGCAAGCCGAGCCACCCGTTCTCGGAGGCGGTCGGCGGTTTCGCTGCGCCGTATCTTCGCCCGCATCGCGTCGACGGACTCGGGCTCAGACGCCGGGGACTCGGTCGCAGTTGTTCCGGAATCCCGGAGCGTCATCCGGTAGCCGTAGATGGACTGGACGGCGAGGACGAGCGGCGTCCCGACGAGGACGACGGGCCACAGCGGCACGATGTCGAACCCCATCGTCCAGAACAGCGTCCCGGTATCGTAGCCGACCAGCGGCAGGAGACCGAACGCGACGTGGCCCAGCACGTACGCGACGGCGACAGCCACGGCGTCGAAGGCGACGAGCACCACTACGAGCGCGAGGAGGCGTGCGCGGAGGGACCACGTAGTGGACGGAAGGGGAGCCATAATTGTTCGTTCGTTATGACGAACAAAAAGCGTACGGGGCTGCTCGGATTCGGCCTCAGGCCAGTGCGCTGCCGGCCCGGATAATCTCTCGTTCGACGACCACCTTTTTCTGCGTCGGGTTCGCGTCGCCGCAACGCGGCTCGCGAACCGCTCCTTGAAAAACGTGGGCGAAAAAGCGCTCGTTCGCTCCTCGCTCACTCGCGTGCCTATGCTAGTGCACTGCCGGCCCGGATAATATCTCGTTCGCCAAACGCCGGTCCGACCAGTTGCAGCCCCACAGGTAGCCCGTCTCCGGTCTCGCCGGCCGGAACCGAGATAGCCGGAAGGTTCGCGAGGTTCACCGGGGTCGTGTTGGCGTCGGCCAGATACATCGTGAGCGGGTCGTCCAAACTCTCGCCGCGTTTCATCGGCGGGACGGGCATCGTCGGCGACGCGAGGACGTCGGCGTCCTCAAGCGCCTCGTCGAAGTCCTGCTTGACCCAGGCGCGGGCGTCCTGTGCCTTCTTGTAGTACTTGTCGTGGTAGCCCGCCGAGAGGGCGTACGTTCCGAGGAGAATCCGGCGCTTGACCTCCTCGCCGAAGCCCTCCTCGCGGGCGTTGGCGAAGGACTCGTTCCAGTTGCCGTCGTAGCCGCCCGATTGCCCGTATCGGACGCCGTCGAACCGCGCGAGATTCGAGGAGGCCTCCGACATGGCGATGACGTAGTACGCCTCGACGGCGTGTTCGACCGAGGGGAGGTCGACCTCGTGGTAGCTCGCGCCCTGGGCTTCGAGGTCGTCCATCGCGTCCCAGAACGTCTCGACGACTTCCTCGTCGGCCCCGTCCAGCAGTTCCGTCGGAACGCCGATAGAGAGCCCGTCGATGTCGCCGTCGGCGGCCGCCGCGTAGGAGCCGTCGCTCTCGGGCGCTTCCTGCGTCGTCGCGTCGTGTTCGTCCGGTCCGGCGATGACGTCCAACAGTTCCGCGGCGTCCTCCACGGACGGCGCGATGGGCCCGATCTGTTCGAGGCTGTTGGCGTAGGCGACGAGGCCGTACCGAGAGACCAGCCCGTAGGTGGGCTTGATGCCGACGACACCGCAGAAGGCGGCCGGACAGCGGATGGAGCCACCGGTGTCACTGCCGAGTGCGAGGTCAGCATCGCCAGCAGCGACGACGGCGGCCGAGCCACCGGAGGAACCGCCCGGCACGCGGCCCTCGGCGACGGGGTTCTCGACGGGGCCGTATGCGGACGTTTCGGTGGTCGTCCCCATCCCGAACTCGTCCATGTTCGTCTTGCCGGGGATGGTCGCGCCGGCGTCTTTCAGCCGCTCGACGACCGTCGCGTCGTACGGCGGGACGTAGTCGGAAAGCATCGCCGAGCCACAGGTCGTCCGGACGCCCTCGGTAGAGATGTTGTCCTTGACCGCGACGGTCTTGTCCGCCAGCGGGCCGTCGTCCGCGCCCTCGATGGTCTCGTCGGTGACGTAGCCGTTGTACGCCGTCATCTACGACACCTTCGGCCCTTTGAACTGTCCTTCTTCGGTATCACTGGCGTTCCGGAGCGCTTCCTCCTGCGAGAGGCTTTCGCGTGTCTCGTCGGGGCGCATCACGTTCGAGAGGTCGGCCTCCCGTTCTGTCTCTGGGACGTCGTCGAGCGCTTCGAACGCGTCGAGGATGTCGCCAAACTGCTCGGTGAACCGCTCGATCTCGTCGTCTGCGAGGTCGACACGGGCGAGGTCGGCGACGTGCCGGACCTCCTCGGGATCGACGGCGGGGTCGCTCATGTCGGGCCGGAGTGCTGGATGCGCGGTAAGCGTTTCGAAACACCGGGCAGATATATAGCATAGTTAATAATTGTGGAAGTGAATACACAAGAATTGCCAACTCTTGTTTCCCCTTCGGAAAATTGGACTTCTGAAACGGACAAAAGTTTTAAGTCGCCGTAGATACAACAATAGGCTACAACACGTTTTTCGGGTACGATACCCGGTTGTCCCACCCCCAACAAATGACCGATACCAGCATCCGCCGATACTCGAACGAGCGCGAGACGGAGACAGAGCAGACGGACGAAGAGGAGTCGGAGACGCTCGTCTGTCCGGAGTGTAACGGGTCGTTACTGTCCGACAGCGAGCGCGGTGAAACGGTGTGTGAGGACTGTGGGCTGGTCGTCGAGGAGGACGAGATCGACCCCGGTCCCGAGTGGCGCGCGTTCGATTCGAAGGAGAAAGACGAGAAATCCCGTGTCGGTGCGCCGACGACGAACATGATGCACGACAAGGGCCTGTCGACCAACATCGGCTGGCAGGACAAGGACGCCTACGGTAACTCCCTGTCCTCGCGCCAGCGCGAGAAGATGCAGCGACTGCGCACCTGGAACGAGCGGTTCCGCACTCGTGACTCCAAGGAGCGCAACCTCAAGCAGGCGCTGGGCGAAATCGACCGCATGGCGTCCGCGCTCGGACTGCCCGAGAACGTCCGCGAGACAGCCAGCGTCATCTACCGTCGCGCACTGGACGAAGACCTGCTGCCCGGCCGCTCCATCGAAGGCGTCTCGACGGCGTCGCTGTACGCCGCCGCGCGACAGGCCGGGACGCCGCGCTCGCTCGATGAGATTGCCGGCGTTTCCCGCGTCGAGAAGGACGAAATCGCCCGGACCTACCGTTATGTGGTCCGCGAACTCAGCCTCGAAATCCAGCCGGCCGACCCCGAGAGCTACGTCCCGCGGTTCGCGTCGGATCTGGACCTCTCCGAGGAGGTCGAGCGGCGCGCCCGCCAGCTCCTTCAGAACGCCAAGCAGGAGGGCGTCCACTCCGGCAAGTCGCCGGTCGGCCTCGCCGCCGCTGCGGTGTACGCCGCCTCCCTGCTCACCAACGAGAAGGTCACTCAGAGCCAAGTCAGCGAAGTCGCCAACATCTCCGAGGTCACCATCCGCAACCGCTACCACGAACTGCTGGAAGCTGAGGACAACATCCACCCGTAACCGGTATCGTAACCTAAACCACCGACTGTGCCGTGCCGTCGGTATGGAGACCACTCGGCATTTTGTCGCAACTGTCTACGTCGTTAGCGAGGGCTGCGTCGCGCTCCACGAACACAGTAAGCTCGGCATGTGGCTGCCCGCCGGCGGCCACATCGACCGCGACGAACTCCCCCACGAGGCCGCACTGCGCGAGACACGCGAGGAACTCGGCCTCGACGTGGACCTGATCGCACCACAGCAGGACATCGAGAGCGAAACGGTCCAGTCGATGCCCCAGCCACAGCATTTCCTGCTCGAGGACATCAACGTCAACGCCGAAGGCGAGGTCGGCCACCAGCACATCGACTTCATCTTCTACGGCCGGGCGGACACCCGCGATATCGCGCCGGGGCCGGGCGAACAGCCGGCCGAGGACTGGGAATGGTTTTCTGTTGACGACTTGCAGGCCCGGGGCGAGGAACTCCCGGCTGACGTGGTCGAGGTCGGCCAGCAGGCAATCGAAGCGGTACGCGAGCCGTAGCCGTGACTCACTCCACGAGCGACTCGACGTACTGCGTGACGTGGTCGTCCATCCGGCGCTTGTAGCCGGCCTGCCGGGCCAGACGGTCGAGTTCCCGGGCGGCGAGTGAGCCGTACTGTGCGGCCTTCTTGTCCCGGTTTGCGATCTCGTCGGGGAGTGATCCGCGGGCTGCCGCCCGGAGCGCGACCTTCCGCGTCTCGCCGTCCACGAGCAGCTCGCCGTCCAGTCGGAGCGCGGCGTCGACGACGCGGTCGTGTAACAGCGGTGTCACCGGCTCGACGCCGGCGGCCCGCAGTGCGAGCACGTCCCGCTCCAACTGGTCGGGGAGCGAGCCGATGACCTCCCGCTGTGCCCCGCGGACGGTGTCGGCTTCTACGCGGGGGTCCTCGGGGGCCTTTGCGACTTTTGCGTAGCCACCGAACAGCTCGTCGGCTCCCTGGCCGAGCGCCAGCCGGTCGAAGCCGTCGGCGGCGACCCGTTCCGCGGCGAGATACAGCGGGAGCGCAATCTGGACCGCCATGGCGTTGGTTCGACCGGTGGCGTGTGCGATTTCGGGGACGGCCCGCTCGATAGCGTCGTGGGTCAGTTCGACGACCCGAACCTCGGTTCCCAGCAGGTCGGCAGCCGACCGCGCCGCTTCAACGTCGTGGCTGTCGGGGAAGCCCGCGACGTACAGCGGCGCGTCGAGCCGTGCCGCGAGCAGCGCCGAGTCCACGCCGCCGGAGAACGCTATCGCGAGGGAATCGGTGTCGACGGCGTCGATACTCGTCTCGACGACGGCGCGGACCCGCTTGATGGCTGTCTCGCGGTCGCTGAACGGGTCGGGCGACGGGAACGACCACCGCTGTCGGGTCCCGTTGTCGTCCCGAATATGACCGGCGGGGAACGACCGCGGGTCGGCCAGCGCCGTCGGGTCGTGGCTCCACTGCTCGGGGTCGAGGCGCTCCCTGTCAGAAACAGTCCGCTCCACGAACAGCGGGTACCGCCCGAGAACGTCCCGGAGGAGCGTTCCGTCCAATTCGCCCGCGAACCCGCCGCTTCCCGGCAGCGCGTCGCCGCTTTCGAGGGCGTCGGCGACGGCGTCCGTGTCGGCTCCCTGCATCACTGGAGTAGCTCCGCGATACCGTTCTTGACGCGCCGCTTCGCTCCGCCGGCGGCCTGCCGGAAGCTAATCCGCCACGGCGTCCGCTTGCCCTCGACGGTCGTCTTGCCCTCACGGATGGCGTCGAGAATCGCGTCGGCCGTTCGTTCGTCCGTGCCGACGTTGGTGACTGCCTGCCCGACCATCTCCGCGATGTGGGCGTCACTGCCGGCGGTCATCGGCAACCCTTTGCGACGAGCGAACCGCTCGGCCTGTCGGTTCGACCGTCCGGTCAATAGCCGCGAGTTGTACACTTCGATGGCGTCGGCCGTCGCGAGTTCGGCCTTCGAGATGTGTTCCAGTACGCCGTGGCGGGACTCCTGGAACGGATGCGGGACGACCGCGAGTCCCCCCTGATCGCGAATGCGGTCGAGCGTCTCCTCGAACGGGAGGTGTGGCGGAATCGCCTCTTGAATCCCCAGGGCGAGGACGTGTCCGGCGGCACATGTGACCTCCATCCCGGGTATCCCGACGAGGCCGTACTCCGGGGCAAGTTCGGCCGCCCGGAGGCTGGCGTCGATTTCGTCGTGGTCAGTCACGGCCAGCGCGTCCAGACCGACGGCGCTGGCTTGCTCTAAGAGGAGCTCGACCGGGTCCCGGCCGTCGTACGACAGCGACGAATGCGCGTGTAGCTCAACCGACTGCACAGGTGTCGATAACGGGGGGCAGGGCAAAAACGCCCCGGTCCGCCCCCGTTCTCACAGAGAACAAACCGGCCGCCGTGTCCATGGCGGCCGAGTGCCCGAAGAACGCCCATCTGTCCCACGAGACTGAGCGTGTGCTTCCCGACGATACGACCGTCAATCGACGGTCGCATGTTGCAATTACTGATGTGCAGGAATGAGTGAGCTCCCTCAGCTTGGTGGGGATTAAAATGGGGTTAGATGCTGCCGACTCAGTCGGCCGAGCTCCCGCTCGCCACCGAGTTCTCGCCGGTATCGAACGGCGGCGACCCGTGGATCTCCGTCTCCTCCAGATAACACTGCGGGTCCGGGGCGAACAGGTCGTCTTCGACGGTGAGTGCCCGGAGCCGGGAGGCCCCGCGGCAGACCTCGGCGTAGCGGCAGTCGGCGCATTTGCCCGTGAGGTGCTCTTCGCGGTTGCGGAGTGCCGAAAGCAACGGGTTCGACTCGTCTTCCCAGATGGCGCCGAACGAGCGGTCGCGGACGTTCCCCAGCGAGTACCCCTGCCAGAACTGCGTGAGGTGGACGTTGCCCTGGTAGTCCACGTCGGCGACGCGTTCGCCGGTCGGGTCCCCGCCGTTGACCCGCAGATACTCGTACACCCGCTGGGCCTGTGCCTCGCTCATGTGCTCGCGGGCGTACTCGACGAGGTAGGCCGCGTCAGCGTAGTTGCCGACCAGTAGCGTCTCGATCTCCTCGCCGCGGTCGTGGTACTCGCGAGTCATGTCACAGACCCGCTTCACCGCCTGCCGGCGGTCGGTCGGTGTGAGGTCGGCGTCGACAATCTCGGTCCCGCGGCCGCCGTAATCCAGATGGTAGAAACAGAAGCGGTCCACGCCAACGTCGGTCAACAGGTCGACAACACCCTCCAGATCAGCGGCGTTGCGCTCGGTGATTGTGTACCGGAGGCCGGTTTTCAGTCCCGCGTCCAGGCAGTTCTCTATCCCCTGGACCGCGCCCTCGAACGCGCCGTCGACCCCACGGAAGTCGTCGTTTCGCTCCGGCAGGCCGTCGACTGAGACGCCGGCGTATTTCAGCCCGGCGTCCTTGAGCGACTGGGCGCGCTCCTCGGTGATGAGCGTCCCGTTGGTCGAAAGCACCGGGCGGACGCCGACCTCGTTCGCGTAGGCGACCAGTTCTTCGAGGTCCTGCCGGACGAGCGGCTCGCCGCCGGAGAACAGCACCACCGGCGCGCCGTAGTCCGCTAGGTCATCGAGCAGTGCTTTCCCCTCAGCAGTCGAGAGTTCCCCGTCGGCGATTTCGGTGTCGGCGGCGGCGTAACAGTGGTCACAGTAGAGGTTGCACTGCTTGGTGACGTTCCAGACGACGACGGGCCGACGCTGCTTCTCGTCCCTGATCTGGCGTTTGGTCGACTCGTCGGCCGCGTCGTACCGGAGGCCGTCCCCTTCAGCGTCGAGGTCACAGAGCAGTTTCGAGACAGAAATCATCGGTTCTCACCCCGGAGCGTCTCCGATTCCATCTCGTCGACACTCATGGTGGCGTCGTCCCCCGTGTTCCCCGTTCCGAGCGTCGCATCGTCCGTCTGGTACCGCTGGGTCTCGTCGGCGGGACACAACCACAGCGTGACGGCAGTCCGCGCGAACAGCGACGATGCCTGCTCTCTGGCGATGTCTGTGGACGGCGCGCTGACGCTTCCGACGTGGGTGAGCGGGTCCGCCGTGTCCTCGCGGACGAACACCTCCCACTCGCGACTCGTTGCGCCGCGCGGGGCGTCTACCTCGTGGTCGAACTCTTCCATACCCCTCTGTTAGACTCCCCCAAAAAAACGGGGCTAGCGCGTTCTCAGCTACTGGGAACTACTCAGTCACCAAGCACTGAAACGAAGCGAACGCTGGCGAGGAGACGGCAGCGGCACGAGTAACTGCGACGGGAGTGCAGTGGGGCATCATATTGGCCGTCCGACTGCAGCAGAAATCACTTTCGGGCTTCTCGACCGTGGTACCCCAATACAGCGTACTGTTTCCTGTTTCGGCAGTGATGATTCACTCAGATTACAAACGGTCATCGGCTGCGTCTGTTTAGCGCTGAGTCCGAACTGAACACGGCGATGTCTTCACCCGCTCCCGAGTTATTAGCTAAATCATATTGTATGACAGGTATTATTATAATCGGCTCTTAGATTAATAACACCGATGAAGCAGATCTCACGCCGAAGACTACTCCAGAAAGCAGGCGCGACCACGGTTGCTGTGACGGGGATGGCTGGCTGTCTCGGTCAAAGCGGCGGGTCACTCGACTCGGTAACCGTCGCATACGTGCCAATCTATCCGAATATGCAGCATTACGTGATGGAGCAGGCGGGCTACTACGAGGACATCCCGGCAGACATCACAATAGAACGGTTCAGCTCTGGTCCCAGCGTCGTCAAGGCGTTTGCCAGCGGAGATGTCGACGTTGCGCTCTTCGGCATTACCCCTGCAATGGTTCTCGTGGACAGAGGCACCAACGCCGGTATCCTTGCAGCCAATTCGAAAAACGGTTTCAAAATCATGGCGACGACCGAGCTGGTAGCCCGCTACGAGCAGGAAGGGGCGGCCACATTCGAGCGCTTCGAACAGGAGTATGGCCGTAAGGTACGGTTCGGTGTCCCGCCGGACGGGAGCGTCCCCGACACCGTGCTTCGGTACTGGATCGAAGCGGACCTCGATATCGGGGAGATGGACACCGTCGTCGCCAAGTCGACCGTCCCGCCAGCGAAGGCGGTCCAGACGATCCAGTCGGGCGACATCGACGCGACGATCATTCAGGAACCGTTCGCGACGCTCATCAGTCAGGACGAGGGCTTCGGCGAACTCGCCTGGTCCGGAGAGATACTGGAAGACCATCCGGTCACGGTGTTGTTCGCAAATCAGCGGGTGATCAACGACAGCGTGGTCGCGCAGTCGCTGGTCGAACAGCACGCTGCGGCGACTGAGTTCACGACAGACGCGCCGGATACAGCGGCAACCCACGCTGCATCAGTGATCGGCTCGGGGGTAAGTGAGGACCTCGCCACGGCAGCCATGGACTCCAGGGCATCTGCGTTCGTTTCAGATCCCCACGCGATCACTGATCAGACCGAGACGATGGGGTCGTTCGTCGCAACCGTCGGAAACATCGAAGCGCCGGTCGCGACTGAGAACCTCTTCGCGTTCGACCCTTACGACGCTATTCAAGAATGACCCACCGAACAAACCACAGTCCCGACACGGTGGTCGCCAACAGTTTCGAGAGTGACCTACAGCGGTATCTGCGCGGGCTGGGCGGTCTCCTCGTGTTCCTCCTCGTCTGGTGGCTCGCTGCGGTGACGACACAGCCGTCCTATCTGGTGCCGGAACCGCTCGATGCAGCGCACGCATTTGTCGACCTGTTTGTGACTTCGACTACGATTGCCGTCCCCATCTTGGGTTCCCACCTATTGCTGCCGACCGGGCTCGCACACCTCGCACAGACGTTGTTCCACTACGTTCCTGGCCTCCTCCTCGGTGCCGGGTGTGGTATCAGTCTCGGGCTAGCGATGGGCTGGAACAGCACATTCGACGACTGGTTGCAGCCGCTCGTCCGGATGCTTCGACCGATTCCCCCACTGGCGTGGGTGGTCTTTGCGATTGTCTGGTTCGGAATCCACCATACCGGCGCGGCGTTCATCGTCTTCGTCGGCGCGTTCTGGATCAACTTCTACGGGGCGTACGGTGGCGTGGACGGTGTTTCACCTGAGCTGACCGATGCCGCCTCGACGCTCGGTGTGGAACGCGACCTCTCGATGCTGAAACTCGTCGCACTACCGAGCGCTGCCCCTCAGTTGTTGACCGGGTTTCGGACGAGCATCGGTCGGTGCTGGATGATCGTCGTCGGGGCCGAACTGTTTGGCGCGCCCGGCGTCGGCTACGAGATCATCAACGCCTCGAACAATCTCGCGATGGCAACCAGCGTCGCGTACATGTTCCTGATCAGCCTGGCGTTTCTCTGTATGGACGTCGGGTTCCGACTCGTCGAACGGAGGGTCCTCGCATGGCGCTGAGTGGGGGACGGTCCACCGACCAGGAGTCCAGTGAGAAGATCAGCGTTCGGAACGTCAGCAGGTCCTACGAGTCGACCCGAGCGCTCGAAGGAGTCTCCCTCTCGGTCACAGAGGGCGAGTTCTGCTGTGTGGTCGGTCCATCGGGATGTGGGAAGACCACGCTGTTGCGGGCGATCGCGGGCCTCGAAAATCCCGATAGCGGTTCAGTTCTGGTTGATGGGGACCCGGTCACCGATCCAGGCCTGAACCGTGGCATGGTCTTCCAGGAGTACGCACTGTTCCCCTGGCGAACCGTCCGTGGGAACATCCGGTTCGGCCTTGATCGCCCCGCGTGTAACTGCCCGGACTGCGAGGCACGAGTCCGGGAGCTGATCGACCTTGTCGGCCTCAAGGGCTTCGAGAACGCGTATCCGAAGGAGCTGTCGGGCGGAATGAAACAGCGTGTCGGGATCGCTCGTGCTCTCGCTGTCGATCCGGAGATCCTGTTGCTGGACGAACCGTTCGCCAGTGTCGACGCCCGGACGCGTGACCACCTGCACGGCGAGCTCCTCGATATCTGGAGTGAGACCGAACAGACCGTCGTGTTCGTCACCCACGACATCGACGAAGCAGTGACCCTGGCTGATCGTGTGGTCATCATGGACGCCGACTCCGGAACTGTGCGATCTACGCTCACTGTCGATATCGACCGTCCACGCCAGCGGACAGCACAGGAGTTCATCGAATACGTCGCCCGAATCAGGGATGAACTCGGTAGTTCGGACGGTGCCAGCGAGGCATCCTCGATGAGTAACATCTGATGTTAAGACGCTCTCTCGACACACCAAGGAGTCCTCTCTGGCTGACTCCGACAGTGTACTGTTCGTATAACCGAAGAGCTCTGGCGACGACGCATGGCAGTTCATTTGCAGAAGAATTCGATATAGCAGTACCTGGTTTATCGGCGGATCACGCCTGTCACCATCGGACGGAACGCAGTGCCTCAGATCTAGCCGGAATGTCCCGCGAAAAGACCAATCAACTCACGCAGCCAATCGAAACGTCGTCTTACGCTTCGTAGCCGGCGTAGTCCATCAACTGTTTGAAGATGTCGGTGTCCATCGCCTCCTTGTAGACGACACCGGTGATCATCCCACCGGGGTAAGAAGTCCCGTTCATCGCGTGGCTGACCTTGTGACAGTGCGCGAGGTAGATGCCGGGGTCGGCGTCGGCCTCGAACTCGATAGTGTGCCGACCGGCGGGCGGGATGCTAGTGATGTCCTGGTCGTGGCGGGCGGCTTCCGGAATCTTCCCGCCGTCCTTGTGGGTCACCTGGAATCGGTGGTTGTGGATGTGCATCGGGTGGTCCATGTACCCGTTGTTACACATGTGGATGCGCACCGTGTCGCCCTGCTCGACGATGATCGGCGAGCCGTCCTCCGGGTGCAGCGTCCGCGGCGCGGACTTGCCGTTGACCGTGAACGTATCGGGGCGGCGGTTGCGAACGTCGTAGCTGGCGTCCATGCCGGCCATCTGGCGGTTGAGCCGGGAGTCCCACTCCTTCAGCGTCATGAAGTACTCCTTGTCGGCCGGTTCGTACCCCTTCGGGTCGACGCGGAAGATGCCGTACATCCCCATGTCGATGTGGCGGTGAGTCTGGTAGTGGCAGTGATAGAGATGCGTGCCCGTCACGTTCGCGGGGATGGTGTAGGTGTGTTTCTCGCCGGGGTCGATACGGATGCCCGTCGTGGTCGGGACGCCGTCGTCTTCCCATTTCTTCCGGACGGCGTGGAAGTGGACCGTGTGCGGGCGCATGCCGTCCGTGTTGTCGAAGGTGACCTCCATGTCCTCGCCCTCCGTCGTCCGGAGGATCGGACCCGGGACGCTCGGTTCGCCGTCGTCAGCCTTGAACGCCCACACCTTCGGGAGTTCGACCGGGCCGCCCATGGATTCGCCGGGATGGGCTTCGTGTTTGGCCGGGACAGAGGAAAGCGTCACTTCGCCACCCTGTTCGTCGACGTTGACGATCTCAGGCGGCGACGTGGTCGGGAGGTCACTGTCGGATTGTGCTGGAGTTGTGCTGGTGTCGACTGACTCTTCGGTCGGAACCTCACCCGGGGCGGTACAGCCCGCAAGCGCGACCGTGCCACCGAGGCCGGAGGCTTTCACGAAGTCACGACGGGAGATGCCCGATCCGGGTGCGCCAATCTGGTCTTCCATAAGCAACTGTGGATAAGATACCACAGTATAAACCCCCGAAGGGAGTTCTCAGACCGACAGAAGCGTTCTCAGTTGCTGGGAACGAACGAACGGTTACAGATAAGTGCCCCATATATTGCGTGCTGTGTGGCGGAAACGTCGGCTGTGTCGGGCGGTAAGCGCTCCCGAGTCGGTTACATTAAACGTCTTGGGCGGGCAGTGTCGAGCAAGGATGGTCCGGGACCCCTTCGCTGACGAGGAGACGCCGGAGTTACAGACGGTCCTCGACGCACTCGACGACGAGGACTGTCGCGCCATTGTCAGCGTACTGGAGGAACCGTTGACGGCGAGCGAGATATCCGACCGGAGCGGCGTACCGCTATCGACGACCTACCGAAAGCTCGAACTACTGACGGAGTCCTCGTTGCTGTACGAGGGCGTCGAAGTCCGGTCGGACGGCCAACACGCGAGCCGGTATGCGATCGACTTCGAGGAGGTCGTCATCAGTCTCGACGAGGAACTGTCGCTCACCGTCGACATCTCACACCGCGCTCGGACGCCGGACCAACGGCTCGAAAACCTCTGGTCTGAGGTGCGAAAGGAGACATAACCATGGTACACATCCCAAGTTCACAGGTCGGCATCGTCGTCTCGAAGACACTGATCCTCATTCTTGGCGGACTGATTACGTACTACTCGTATCAGGCGTACAGCCGGACGAAAAGCCCCCAGCACAAGTGGCTCACCTACGGGTTCGGGGTGGTGACCCTCGGTGCGTTTGCCGGCGGTGTCCTCGACATCTTTGTCGGCAGGTATCTCGGCCAGCAACTGCTCGCTGTGAGCGTGTTCACGTCGAGTTCGCTGACGGCCATCGGCCTGGGTATCATCCTGTACTCGCTATACGTTCGGTAGTGACTGCGCGGCGCGGTGCTCGATTCGTCTCTTGGTTCTCGATTTCGCTCGGAGCGGGCAACTGGTCCGTATTACGTCGTGACACTGGTATTCTCACCGACTGGAAACGCTACGGACGGTATATTTATCAGGACGTGTCAATCAGAGCCATGCTTGGAGCGAACGCAGTGTTGTTAATCGGGATGAAGACAGTCACGCTGTTCTGCGGTGTGATACTGACGACGTTGACATACCGCGCATACCGCCGCACTCGGGCACCGGCGATGCGAGCGCTCTGTCTCGGTATCGGGTTCGTCACACTGGGCGCAATACTCGGGGGGAGCCTCCACCAGTTCGTCGGCATGCCGGTGGCACAGAGCGTCACTGTCGAGGAGCTGTTCACCGCTGCCGGGTTCTTTATTCTGACCTACTCGGTGTACACTGACCAGCCGACCACGACGAACTGAGTTACGAGTCCTCGGCGGGTGTGTGTTCACGACCGGTCAGCAGTGTTGGCAGCGATTGCGGGCTGTGTTCGACGAGGACAGCGACGAGGTTGCCCGCGAACAAGACGGTCCCGAAAAACGCGAGCCCCCCGGCGACCAACGCCGTGCCGTCCGGTGTCTCAAGCCACTGACTGCTCACGAGGAGGCCGTACGCAGTTATCAGCGTCACACCATCTATCGCCGCGATTCGGTGGTCGTACAGGTCATCGACCATCGGCACGTCCTCGAAGCCGAGGCGGTCACTGTACCGGTGGACCCAGACGATGAACGGGACGACGTGATACAGCGTCCCGAGGACGACGAAGCCGACGCCGCCGACGAGCAGCACTGTCGACGGCTGACCGAGCAGCCCGGTGTACGCGAGCGGGTCGTTCCACCATGCGAACATCGTCAGCCCCGCCCAGAGGAACAGCGACAGCGCTGCGACGCTGTATCGGGTCAACATCGGGGACCACTCGACACGCGCCCCGACGAGCTGTCGCGCCAGGAGCACCGCCACCACGCCGAGACCGGCAGCGACGAGAACCGCGCCGAACCGGGCCAGAACGGGTGACCCGATCAGCCGACCGCCAGCGAGCGCAAGGACCCCAAGCGGATAGACGGCCGTCTCCGCCCGCTGGACCGCTGCGTCAACCTTGCCGGTGTCGGCCTGCGTGAACATCGGGGCGAGCTGTGCCAGCGCGCCCGCGACAGTCGTCAGGACAGCACCGAACACGGCGAGTGTCCCGTGGGCCAGCAAGAGCCCCTGCCTGCCGATTCCCAAAAGCGGGAGGACGCCGGCGGCGTGGTCCAGCGCCAGCACGATCCCGGCGGCCGTCACGAGGGCGAAAAACAGCAGTGCCCAGCCGAAATGAATCGCCGTGACGTCGGGCTCCGCAGCGAGTAGCGTCCGTCCGATGTTGTAACAGAGCGTCCAGACGCCGATCAGCGCGAACGCTCCGGCGACTGGCAACACTGCAGGAGTCGCTGTCAGGAAGCCAGCGGCCAGACCCGCGATCCCGACCGCCGCGAGTGGTAACTGCGCAGCAGCGAGGCGGCGCGAATGGAGTTCGATTCCACACCAGACCGGGACGAACTGCGTCAGTGCGCCCATGATGGTGAGACAGACCCACCCCGCGAGCAGGAGGTGGACCTGTGCGAGGTGGCCGGCCCGACCCTCGACGACGCCGACGGTGACACCGGCGACCAGAAACGCCAGCGCGACGACGAAATGACGCAGCGGAACCGTCATCGGCGGGGCGGCGTCTGCGTCCACGTCGGCAGGTATTCCGCTCATTGCTGTGTAGTATGACCCTGTCCCTGCTGGCAATGTGGCCGAATATGTTCGGGGAAAGGGTCGGCCCGTTCACAACCGAACGCAAACACATGACGTCGAACCACCAGCCAACAGAGCAGATCGCGGCCCTGATTTCGGAAACTGGTGCGCCCGGTGACGCGCCGACGGAACGCCTCGATGTGCAGTCGCTGGGGCCGCCAAAGCCGCTCAAGCAGACACTAGAGCGGCTTGCGGACCTTGACGACGACACCGTCCTCGTCCAGTTCAACGACCGCGCCCCACAGCACCTCTATCCGAAACTCGAGGACAGAGGCTACGAGTACGAAAGTGTTGAGACCGACGACGCGACAGTGACAGTCATCTGGCACAGATGAATCAGAACACGGAGCCGCCTGTCGACGTCGAAGAAGCGATCGCTCGGATCGACAGCCGTGGTGCGAAGATTCAGCGGGAGCAACTCGAACGGACGCTGTCACAGCTACAACAGGACGGCGAACTGACGGCTGACCAGCGGCTTGCGGTCGAAAAACTGAGCGAACGGCTCGTCGACCGATTGCTCGCCGTCCCCCGGGCAACTCTACAGGACGCGGCGAGGAGTGCGGACGACGAGCGGATCGAAACCGCGATTTCCCTGTTCGAGTGAGCCTACTCCGACGACGCCAAAACGAGCAGTGCCTCGCTGTCCGCCGTTGCGGCGGGGGAGATGTTCTGGTCACCGTCGAACCGGACGACGTCGCCGGGAGAGAGCGACACCGTCTCGTCGCCGAGCGTCAGGTCCACGGCGCCCGAACGGAGGAGGAACACGATGTCCCGACCGGGATGCTTGTGGGCCGGAATCGACTCGCCCGCACCGAGCGTCAACCGGACGGTCTTTGGCTCCCCGTCGAACAACCTCGTCCGGCCGTCCCCGTCGCCGTCGAGCGTTGCTCGCTCCGTTTCTGTGACGGTAGATTCGCTCATTGTTTCGGGAGGTCGGCGACGAACTTCTGTGGGCCGTCCTGCTCGCACCGGTAATTCGCCGCGTCGAACGCCTCGACCTCGGCTTGCATCTCGTAGAACAGCGGCTTCGGCTCGTGATCGTTGATAATCCGAAGCGTCTCCCCTGAGGACAGCGCCTCGAAGGAGTCGTGTATCTTCGAGTGTCGCTCCGGCGGCGGCGTCTCGCGCAGGTCGAGTGTGGTTGCTGGCATCACCTGAGCGTTCGCCGGGCGTCGGTGAGGGGGTTCCCCCGAACACGTTCGGGAGTAGGTCCTGATGGATGCCGCCCGTTCGTTTCAGTATGAGCCTTCTCTCCGGCCTCCGTGGCGGCTCAGACGTCGGGTTCGATAGCTACGGGACGTTCGTTCCCGAACACAACCCTGACCCCGGCCCGTTCCTGTCTGAGACAGCAGTACTGACCGGCACCGACCACGCCGCGTTCCACCGACTCACGATGGACCTGTTCGACGAGCGCGGCGTGTACGACATGACTTTCGGGTACAACCTCGCACGGCTGAACCTCGACCATCGGCACCCGGACGCGGGCTTCCGCTACGGCCGTGAGACGGACGACAGGAGCGTGTTGCGAGCCGAGTTCACGCCGACGACCGAGTTCTGCCCCCAGAGCGACACGCTGACTGTCGGCGCGTTTCGCGCCTGGAACGGGCTGGCGGACCGCCACGAGTACGACCTCGTCCGTGTCCGCGTGAGCCCGGGCCACCACCAGAGTACGGGTATCAACGACAAACTCCAGCAACTCGAAACGCGGTACCGGAAAACCGGTGATCTCCGGACGGACGATGCGGAGGAATCGTCCGACGAGAGCGTGCCGTTCTGACAGCTGAGTACATGGAAAACGTTATACGGTTTGCTGGGCGACATATCGTAAGCTGAGCCGACTGGGTGGGATATCGGTGGCTTGGTGGGATAGTGGAGGGTCCCTCCACGACAGAAAGCAACAACCTATCAAAAAACGATGGTATCGGAGTACTTACGGTGCGGCGTCGCGGCCCGCCGGAGGCGGAGCCGAGATGGATAGCGATATCTTTCGGGATGCGGACGGAACCTACAACAAGCGGCTTCTGGGACTGGTCCTTCTCGTTTTACTCGCCGTCGTCGGTGCTGGCGTTGGGACCCTCGGTCTCACCGACAACAGCGACGCGACTTCTGAGCCCGCCACCGAGACGACGCCAAGCCCGGCAGAGTCGACACCGGACGGAACTGACGCCACTTCGACCGAAAGCGGCGGCAGTGCCTCCCCACCGCCGAGCGCGCTCCTGTCCGAAACTCCGACAGAGACTCCGGCTAACAACCAGTCGGACGGGACCACCGCGGGCAACGCGACGGCTGAATAGTCCGGCAGTAAAACGGCGGTTCCTCAGGAAAACAGCAGATTGAGGTTGAACCCGGTCACGGCGAGCCCCATCACTGTCAGAAGCACCGGCGGACCGTAGTAGAGCAACGGGTCTTCTTCGAGCACGCCGCCCCAGATGCTCACGCCGAGACAGCAGTATATCACGAGGAGTTTGAGGCCGAGGAAGCCGCCGCCGCCGAACGACTGGATCGCCCACCTGATCGCGGGATTTGCCTCGGTGAACGTCGGGACGAAATAGACGATGGCGATAGTGGTAACCACGTCGCCGACACCGTACGTCGCCAGCGCTACCGCCCACACGCTGGAGAAGGACCGGCCGGAGAAAGAACTCCCTTCCAGCGTCAGCCAGTCACCGTCGGCAGCACCCATACTGTGTTGGGGTATGGCCAGCGGTCATATATACTCCGAGTGCCAGTTATCTTATTTGAAAACCCGGACTTCGATGTGACGCCTCCGGAGATATTGAGCCAATAACCTCGTATAGCCACTCCAACGGCCCATATTACCCTCTTGATACCCATGACCGATTCTCAGTAGCCACTCGTATTCAGCTGTGAATCTCAGTTATTGGGAGTGGGTGTCGAGTCGTTGTACAGGCGCGCCTCGACGGTCGCCGTTCGCTGAGCTGCCGACGCGAGTTTCGCTGTGTTCCCGGCCAGAGTGTACATTCGCGTACTACCGACGCGGGTGCATGGAAAGGGACTTATCTTGTGGGCGGCCACGAGGAGGTAATGAGCCTGTCCGACGCGGACCACGAACTCGTGGTCGAGGAGATCGGCCGGGAGCCGACCCGGGCGGAGGCCGCTCTCTTCGAGAACCTCTGGAGCGAACACTGCGCGTATCGCTCCTCTCGCCCCCTGCTGTCGGCGTTCGACTCTGAGGGCGATCAGGTCGTCATCGGCCCCGGCGACGACGCGGCCGTCGTCTCTCTACCGACCAACGGCGACGGCGAGGAAATGTACATCACGATGGGCGTCGAGTCCCACAACCACCCGTCCTACGTCGACCCGTTCGACGGCGCGGCGACGGGCGTGGGCGGGATCGTCCGCGACACGCTGTCGATGGGGGCCTACCCCATCGCGCTGGCCGACTGCCTGTACTTCGGTGACTTCGACCGGGAACACTCGCGCTATCTCTTCGAGGGCGTCGTCGAGGGCATCTCCCACTACGGGAACTGCATCGGCGTCCCGACAGTGGCCGGCAGCGTCGCCTTCCACGACGACTACGAAGGCAACCCGCTCGTGAACGTCTCCTGTATCGGCCTGCTGGAGCCCGAGCGGACCATCACCGCCGAGGCCCAGGAGCCCGGTAACAAGCTCGTCCTCGTCGGCAACGCGACGGGGCGGGACGGCCTCGGCGGCGCGTCCTTCGCCAGCGAGGACCTCGCGGAGGACGCCGAAACCGAGGACCGGCCGGCCGTGCAGGTCGGCGACCCGTACTCGGAGAAGCTCCTCATCGAGTGCAACGAGGCGCTGCTGGACGAGGCGCTCGTCGAGTCGGCCCGGGATCTCGGGGCCGCCGGCCTCGGTGGCGCGTCCTCGGAACTGGTCGCCAAGGGCGGCCTCGGCGCGCGCATCGAACTGGACCGCGTCCACCAGCGCGAACCGAACATGAACGCCATGGAGATTCTCCTCGCAGAGAGCCAGGAGCGGATGGTGTACGAGGTTGCGCCCGAAAACGTCGACCGCGTCGCCGAACTCGCCGAGCGGTTCGACCTCGGCTGTTCGGTCATCGGCGAACTCACCGAACCGGGCACGAACTACGTCTGTACGTTCGAGGGGAGCGAGACAACTGTCTCGGACAAGTCGAGCGGGCAGCGCCCGCGAGACAGCGAGACAGTCGTCGACGTGGACGCGACGTTCCTCGGCGACGGCGCGCCGATGAACGACCTGCCGAGCAACGCGCCACCGAAACAGGAACGGGACCTGCCGACGGTGTCGCTGGACGAGGCGTTCGAGCAAATTGTCGGTAGTCCGAACTGCGCTTCCAAACGGTGGGTGTACCGCCAGTACGACCACGAGGTGCAGGTCCGAACGAGCGTCCTGCCCGGCGACGACGCCGCGCTGCTCGCCGTTCGCGAAGCCGAGACCGGGCTGGCGTTCTCCGCCGGCGCGGACCCCAACTGGACCGATGCCGCGCCGTATGAGGGCGCACGCGCCGTCGCACTGGAAAACGCCACCAACGTCGCCGCGAAGGGCGCGACGCCCCACGCGGCCGTGGACTGTCTGAACGGCGGCAACCCCGAGAAACCCGACGTGTACGGCGGCTTCAAAGGTATCGTCGACGGGCTGGCGGACATGTGCAGCGACCTCGACGTGCCGGTCGTCGGCGGCAACGTCTCGCTGTACAACGATTCACAGGACGGGCCGATTCCGCCCACGCCGACGCTCACGCTGGTCGGGGTCAAGGAAGGCTACGACGCCCCGCCGCTGTCGCTGTCCGGCGAGGGAACGCTCGTCGTCGTCGGTGACACCGCGCTGGAAGGCGAGGCCGACCCGCGACTCGGCGGCTCCGAGTACACCGCGCAGTTCGGCGGGACCGACCGCTTCCCCGCCCTCCCGGCGGACTCAACGGACGTTGTCGAGACGATTGCCGAGGTTGCCGACGCCGACCACGTACTGGCGAGCCACGACGTGAGCCACGGCGGGCTGGCAGTGGCACTTGCGGAGATGGTCCACGAAGACGCCGGCGCGTCGGTCGACATCGAGCCGGTCGAGCGTGGCAGCCAGAACCGACTCCTGTTCAACGAGCGGCCCGGCCGCGTCGTGTTCGAGACGACCGACCCGGCGGCGGTCCGAGAAGCCTTCGACGGCGTCGCCCCGGTGACGGAACTGGGCGAAGCAAACGGCTCGAACCGGCTCGATATCACTGTCAACGACGAGACGCTGGCGTACGACGCTGCGGACATCGCCGACCTGCGGTCGGTCATCGAAGACGAACTGGCCTGATTACCAGCGGACATCGAACCGCGCACCGCCCCTCTCGCTCTCCGAGACTGCGACCGACCAGCCGTGCGCTTCGGCGATGCTCTGAACGATCGACAGGCCGAACCCTGTCCCGTCCGAGTTCGTCGAGTAGCCGTGTTCGAACACTAGCTCACGGTCGCCCGGTGAAATGCCGGGGCCGTCGTCGGCGATGGAGAACCCGTTCTCATGTGTCTCGGGCGCGGAAACGACGACGGTGCATTCCGCGCCCGCATGCTCGATGGCGTTCCGGTAGAGATTCTCGAATAGCTGCTGGAGGCGCTCGGCGTCCGCCTCGATGGTCGCGTCGGTTTCGATGGTAAGCGTTGCGTCCCCGGTTTCGACCTGTTGCCACGCGTCGGCTGCGACGGCTTCGATGGAGACGCTCGTGGTCTCTCCGACGACCCGCCCCTGACGAGCGAGCGTCAGCGTGTCATCGAGGATCCGTGCCATCCGCTCGTGTGCCGCGGCGACCTCCTGTAACCCCTCCCGAACAGCCGCATCCTCGATGTCGCCGAGCAGGAGGTGGGTGCGGCCGGATGCGACGTTCAACGGGTTCCGAAGGTCGTGGCTGACGATACTGACAAACTCGTCAAGCCGCTCGTTCTGGTGTTTCAGCTGTTGTTCGCGGCGCTTCCGTTCAGTGATGTCGGTGTATATCCCGTACCCTTCCAGCTGGCTGCTGTCACGGGTGACGATGGTACTCCGGAACAGGTAGGTCCGTATCTCGCCTGATGCAGTCGTCCGCCTGACCTCTTGCTCCGACTGGCCGGTCTGTTCCCACCAGTCAGTCCTGATGACTTCGGAGTCGGCTCCGGGTGGCGCGAGGAGTGTCCGAAGCTCCGTTCCGACTGCATCCGTCTGGTCGTAGCCGAACGTGTCCGCGAACGCTTCGTTGATCGACTTGACGTACGGTTCTCGCTGCTCAAACTCGACGACGACAGCCGGGTTTGGGATGTTCCCCAGGAGCGCGTCAAACCGTTCCTGTGCCGCCAGCTGCACGCGGAGTTCACTCGCGACGAGTGCGACGTATCCCTCGTTGTTGTGCTGGATTATATCACAGATATCCTGTGCATCCGTGTCGTCTATCTCCGTGTCGCCACTGATACCCAGGTCAGCCATCGCGTCGTCGACGATAGCCGACGCCTTCTCGATGCCGACCGTTTCTGCGAACTTTGAGACGAGTCCTGTTCGATTCATCTGTTACTCCGGCAGTGCAAAGAGCACCGTTGTCGTGTTGTGAAAGCCACTGAGTTGTCCGGCCTGCATACACAGCTCTCCGTACGTCTCAAACCCAGCAACTGGGGCCGACAGGGTCGATGTGATACCATCGACAGCCGCCGGAAACGCGTCGTCGAAGAGAATCTGACGACACGCACAGTCGTAGACGAACGCGCCGGCGATATTACCGTCGCACAGCGAGACAGCGTCGACAGCAGCCTGCTCGGCGGACGCGACCTGATCCGCTTTGTTGCCATGCATTACGCGAAGCACAGTCCCCTCCGGAATGTCGACGGCAAACTGCAGTGCGCCGGTCTCTTTAATCGCAGTCCGGGGCCAGCGGATCTTGTAGGTCTCACCCTGGTCGATACCGAACAGGTACGCGACCATGAGCTTCCTGAGCTCCGTTGACCCGACTGGGACATCGTCGATAGCCATCCCTGCTGTCTCCGCAACGTGGTCTCGAACAGCGTCTTTCCATACCGCAAACGCTGGTTCACCATCGAGTTCGTGAACCACGTTTCCGGAGACCTTGGTTACCTCCCACGGCTCTGAGATGGGGTTGTGACCGTGGTTGACGGTAATGACCGGACGCTTTTCGCCGGAGACGAGTACGATAACGACTGCGTCGTCGACAACCGACTCATCGCAAAACACTGGTGTCGACTCCATTCGGAGGCCGTCAGACGCTGCCCCGCCTGCGAATTCGACATAGGGGCCAAGCCGTCGCTGGACCGACAGCGATAATTGTTCACCGACGCCCGACAGCCCGTCGTGGAGCACGATCGCTGACTGGTAGGGTTCCTCGATATCTTCGGGAAGCGACCGGACAGCGTCTCTGACAGCCCCGCGAGTGTTCTCGCTGAGGCCGGCGGCAAGGGCCGTATCGAACCGGAACGAGTCGCTGGTAACGAGCGTGACTGCCACGCCGGCGTCCATCGCCCGCTCCTCGGTGAACGTTCCGCTAGCCGTGCAGCCGACAACGGCTGTCGCGTCGTCGACGAGGGCATTCACGCCCGCCAGAACGGATTCAGCATCGAACCCCGAGCTAGCAAACACTTGACAGAAGTCCACCCGCTCGGCGTCCAGTCGGTCACGAGCAGCGCTGGTCGCCGCCCGGCCAGCGTGCGTCCCAGCGGTCGCCACTGACGTTCCCGTTGCGACCGCTGTACTCGCGCCTGACTGGGGCGACATTGTACAACAGTTATTCGCGCGGAAACCTATATACTCTCCCCAGAAGTATCAGAACTGATATCTCTGGCGGCCGGCGTTGTCATACCGACCTGTTCAGGCCAGCGCCAGCGCGATACCGAACGTAAGCACAAGTCCGACCAGCAGGACGCCGAGCCCTGTCCCGACCTGCGACATGGTGAACGCGCTCTGTGGGGCCGTCGACCGAAGCGGCGGTTCTCGCGCGGGGAGTTCGACGTGTTCGGGGTCGTAATCCGGCCGGTCCTCCTCGTGGTGGTCGTCTGCCATGGGCGGTGGTTCTGGAGCGTCGTACCTGTAGCTGTCGGATTGCGACCGAGTAGTCGGCCCTTGCACCAGTCGAAACGGTCAAACGGCGCTGTTGCGAAGCCACGACCAAGAAATGACGCTCACGAAGCGAATCATCCCCTGTATCGACGTGGACGTGGACGAGAACGGGGACGCGGCGGTGTACACGGGAGTCAACTTCGAGGATCTGGAGTACACCGGCGACCCGGTAGAGATGGCCAAGGCCTACAACGAGTCCGGCGCCGACGAGTTCGTCTTTCTGGACATCACCGCCTCCGCCGAGGGCCGCGAGACGATGCTCGATACAGTGTCGGCCGTGGCCGACGAGGTGTTCATCCCGCTGACCGTCGGCGGCGGTATCCGAACACGCGCCGACATCAAGGAGACACTGCGGGCCGGTGCGGACAAGGTGTCGATCAACTCCGGCGCCATCGCCGAACCCGACCTGATCAACGAGGGCGCAGTAGCCTTCGGGAGCCAGTGTATCGTCATCTCCGTCGACGCTCGCCGCCGCTTCGACGACGAGGGCGAGTACTACACCGAGGTCGACGGCGAGTCCTGCTGGTTCGAATGCACTGTCAAGGGCGGCCGTGAGGGAACCGGACTGGACGTCGTCGAGTGGGCCACCGAGGCGGAGGAACGCGGGGCCGGCGAACTGTTCGTCAACTCCATCGACGCCGACGGGACGAAAGACGGCTACGACATCCCGCTGATGCAGGCCGTCTGTGATACCGTCTCGACGCCGGTCATCGCATCTTCGGGCTGTGGCGGCCCGGAAGACATGGAAGAGGTGTTCGTCGATGCCGGTGCCGACGCCGGTCTCGCTGCCTCCATCTTCCACTTCGGCGAGTACTCCATCGCCGAGACCAAGGAGTATCTCGACAGCAAGGGGATTCCGGTCCGACTGTAACCCCGTCTCAGACATAAGGTAGCAATATTAAATACCCATACCTGTCATTATATCGGTATGACGCAGTTCTCCTGTCGGTTCGGATGCCCCGGTTTCCTCCGCGTCTCGGCGTTCGATATCGGTTCTCGCTGCCAGCGGCCACGCTCACCCCGGTCCCTGGAAGCAGGCGTCAACGGGGTCGAACGGCCCCGATGAGTCAGCCCACGACTGAGCGACCGTGGGGAAACGTCTCCCCGGAACCGCAGCACTGTGGCCTGGCATCGGGCAGGTTTTATTCGCCCAACACGGAGAATCAACAATGAAATGGCGGTGCGAATGGTGTGGCAAACCCCACGAGGAGGACGACCCGCCGTGTGACAACTGCGGGCACGGCTCCTTCGAGGAAGCCGTGACGCAGGTCAACGAAGAGGTCGTCGAGGGCGGGCCCAGGTGGGTCTGTCTGGACTGCGGTCGCCAGCACCAGAAGAACTCCCCGCCGTGCAAACGCTGTGGCGGGAGTAACTTCGAGCGGCGGACGGGACCGCCGGAGGACGATCCGCTCGATGAGATACAGACCGGCTGGCTGGACGTGCTCGAAACGAAGTACGCGATCGGCTACGCCGCCGTGGCACTGCTGCTCGGCCTCATCGTGCTCGCTGCTGTGGGCGGTATCACGTTGCCGGGCTTTGCCGCCGAAACCCCCACCGGCCCACCGTCGATCGCGTCCCCTGCCGGAAGCGGCGACACCGTCGACTCGCTCTCGCTCGCCGAGGTCGAGGACACCTACGTCGACGTGTACAACGTCCGGCGGTCGGGCGTCGGCGGCGGAACGGTCTCGCGGAACGCGACCATCGACGACGCCGCGGCCTACTACAACAAGGGCCGCGTCGACGCGCGATACGACAACGCGGAGCGACCCACGCGAGAGGGAGTATCCCGGTTCCCGCTCCCCTGTGACCGCCCAGCAGTGGTCAGCTACGAGGTGGCCTACGACCGAACGCCGCAGTCACTCGACCGGTTCCGGAACGAGACGGCGCTGGCGACCGCGCTCGTCGACAGCTACCTCGAGCGGGGTAACAGGATTCAGACGTCAGACGCCGGACTGATCGGCCTCGATATCCACGTCGGTCCGGACGAACGCGTGTTCGTCACGTACGTGCTCTGCTAGAATTACGCGGCGGCTTCGAACGCGTCAGTGAAGTTGTCCGCCTTCTCGATGACGGCGTCAGTCCCGTCTTCGAGGGCTTCGAGCGCGTCGACGCCCTCCTCGGTTTTGATGGTCAGGACCGGGTCTGTCTGGCCACCGGATTGTTCCGGGTTCACGTCGTAGGTCGCCGCTGTGACGCCCGCTGTCTCCAGCAGCGCCCCCTTGATGACGTTCATGAACGTGTGGTCCTCACCGGCGATTTCGATAGAGAGTTCCGTGTCGGATTTGTCGATAACGCGAAGGTCCATACCCACTGTTTGGTCACCTGCGACCCATCAACGCTTCGCTTCCCGTCTGCCGGCCAACAGCGAGGCTCCAGACCGAGCGGACGATACGGCGTCGGTTAGACGAGCGCGTACACCATCAGGAAGCCGAAGTAGATGAGCACGAGCGCGCCCAGCGCCTGCAGTCGGAACGCCGAAAGCGACGCTTCCTCCTCGTCGTGGGCCGCCCGGAAGGCCTCGACCTCCTCGTCGTCGAGTTCGCTGGGGTGGGCCAGGCCGCGGTGGAGCGCAAGCCAGGACTCGCGGGCGAACGGCCGGCCGCAATACGAACAGGTGTAGGCTGTGGCGTCGGCCGGAACGTCGTATGTCTCGTCGATGGCGGTGCTTGTCGCTGCCGCTGATTGGGTTGCTGTGTCAGTCATAGATGGGGGAGTGCCACCTCCGGCTGGGAGACGACCCAGAGGCTCGTCATCGTGTAGAACACCATGACCGCGATGAAGGGGTACTGCGACCGAATCGCCTGCAGCCGTGCGGGAAACAGGTCGTACGCGGCGGCGTGGGCCACCCAGATAGCGACCAGATGACCGATGATGACCGACGCGAGCGCAATCGCGCCGAACCAATCCGGTAGTTCGATGGTCGGCACTACTGCCGGGTCCGCGAACGGCGACGTGAGCGCGACGGCCAGCGAAGGTGCGAGCACGAGGAAGTACCCGAGGTAGTGCGCGAAGTGGTAGCCGACGGCGATAGCGACGAGCGGCGGCGCGAACCGCTGTGCGAGCACTGCCGGAGCCAGATACGTGTCCGACATATCGCGGGAGAGCCGGACCGCGAGTCGATACACGCCGAGGAAGCCGGCGAAGCCGATCCCGAGCGCGACCGGGTACAGGAGGTGCGGCGGGACGCCAGTGTCGACGAGTGGTGTCGTCAGGTCCCGCCAGGCCAGCGTCGTGACCAGCCCGTCGTAGGTCGTGACCCACAGCAGGGCGACCACGAACGCCACCTCGTCCGGACCGTCGACCAGCCGCGGCGTCGAGAGGTCCATGCCGGGGAGCCGAAGTCGGAGCCCGTCCTCGCCGCGGCCGATGGGGGCAAAGCGACCGTAGTAGCGGAACACCCGCTCCACTGGATCGGCGTGAGCGAACCAGTCCTCGGGTCCGAACACGAGCGCGCCCGCGAGCGTCAGCACCGAGTAGCCGGCGACGACCGACGCGAGCAGGCGCGGCTGGTCGGCGAGCGGGCTGACCACCTCAACCCACACCAGTACGAGCAGGCCACCGACGGCGGGCCACGACCCGACGCGGGCGGGGTAGGTGCGGTCGAGCGACGGGAGGAGGTCGGCGAGCGTCTTGAACGGATTGAGCGTCGCCCAGCTGTTCCCCACGAGGTACGTCGTCATCGCCAGCCCGGCCCACCAGCCGACCCAGACGAGCAGTATCGCGAGGTTCGTCCGGGCGTTCGTCGGTCCGAGGAAGCCGACGACGAACACCGCGGCGAGTCCGGCGAGCCCGAGGAGTTGGCCGGCGAGCGTTAGGACACGCTCGTAGTCGCCCGACAGCGGCCGCCCCCAGTCGTGGATGCGCTCGACGAACGCCCGGTCGGTGACGAACGAGGCCAGCAGGAACGACGCGCCGACGGCCGCACCACCGGTACTCAGGAAGAGCCACGTCGGTATCGTCAGCGATTCGCGACCGCCGCCGGCGAGACTGCCGCCGTGTGCGCTCGCCGTCCCCGTCGCGGCCAGCCAGCCCAGCCCACACACCACCAGCGCGACCGTACGACGCCTCCCAGATGTCATCGTCGGCAGTTGGGCCTTCGCCCCCGTGTAGCTTCCGGGATGCCGGCGGGCCATTCAGAGACGGAACCGGGCCAATCCGCAGTGAATTGGATGGGCTTTTAGTATTCCGTTCGCAAGGGCCCTAGTATGAGTGTCTCCGATGAACACGCGGACGACGGGCACGGGGAGCATCACCTCCCGGCGACGGAGGACTGGCCCCACGGGTTCGGCGAGGCCAGCTGGTGGCCCTTTGTGACGGCGATCGGTGGTTCGGGAATCTACGTCAGCGCGGCCCTGCTCGTGCTCTCGATGGGCGAGAACGCACTAGTCAGCCAGACGGTCGGGGCGGGAGCGATGGCCGGGAGCGTCGGCCTCTTCCTCGTCGGCATCTACGGCTGGCTGTATCACGCCTTCGTCTCCGACTTCTGGGAGCGCGGGACGGACTACCACTCGGACAAGACGCTGAAGTTCGCCATGCTCCTGTTCCTCGGGAGCGAAATCGCCACCTTCGGCGCTGGCTTCGTGTACTACTTCATCGTGCGTGGCGGCGAAGTCTGGGCGCAGGCGGCAGTGCCAGAGGTGTTCGGCTCGCTGGTGATCGTCAACACGCTGATTCTGATCGCCAGCTCGGTGACGCTTCACTACAGCCACATCGCGCTCCGGAACGGAAACCGAAGCCGGTTCCTGAAGTTGCTGGGCGCGACGCTGCTGCTGGGCATCGTCTTCATCGGCGGGCAGGTGTACGAGTACTACGAGTTCATCGTGCACAAGGGCTTCAGCATCGGTGGCGGCATCTACGGCTCCGCCTTCTACGGTCTGACGGGACTCCACGGCCTCCACGTCACGATGGGGGCTGTCCTTCTGGGTATCGTCTTCGTTCGCGCGTACTACGGGCAGTACTCGGCTGAACGGCACACCTCCGTTTCGACGGCGTCGATGTACTGGCACTTCGTCGACATCGTCTGGATCTTCCTCGTCGTCGTGCTCTATATGGGCGCGAACCTGGTGTAGATCGCCGACGAGTTTTAGACGGCCGACACTCGTTTCACACGCATGGACCGGCTAGACGTCAGCGGGAGCTTCGACGTACACGAGTACCGCCACGGGCTCAAGCTGCTGAAAGACGACCGTGGGACCATGACGCTGTCGAACCGGAAGGGGTTCGCCTGTCCGGCCTGTGGCAACGAGTTCGAGACGCTCTTTATCAGCGAAAAGCGGGCGAACACCTTCGGAGACCCCGGGTCGCCCTTCTGTCTGGTCCGAACTGACGACCAGCTACTGGTCCTGACACATTGAGCCGTATCGCCCCCGGTAACAAGGCTTATTCCGTCCGCCCCGATTCGGTGAGGTATGCATCGAATTGTCCCTGCGGTCGGTCTCGCTGCCCTCGTCGTCCTCTCCGGCTGTGTGACGGCGACGGTTGACTCGACAGTGGCCGGAGACGGCACAGTTTCGGAGTACGATCTGACTCTCGAAATGTCCCCGTCGGTGTACGACGGGCTCCAGAGCCAGGCCCAGCAAGAGGGCTATGACTCGGTTGAAGGATATCTCCTGGCCGACGTGAACACCAGTCGGATGGCGAACCAGACGTACGAGCAAGAGCTGGAGGGTGAGAACGTCACGCTCTCGATGACGTTCACGGACTGGAACCCCGGCCCGGAAAGCGACGTGTCGGTCAACGCTAGCGGAGGCAACGTCACGTACGAAGACCGGACGTTCGTCACTGCGAACGAGGATACCGACGTGGCCTTCGGCGATGGCGTCGCAGTCGAGTACCAGCTGACGATGCCTGCCGACGTCTCGTCCTCGAACGCCGATATCGTTCGGAACGAGACCGCTGTCTGGGAGTACGAGGCTGACGAACCGGTCGAGGAACCGATCCGCGCGACCAGCCCCGCACCGTCGTCGGCCTTCGGCCCCGGAATGGGGATTCCCGTCGCCGTCGTGGCACTGCTCGGGGCCGCACTGCTAGCCAGTCGGGACTGATACTGTCGGCTGTAAGTCTGTAACGAATTTCGCCACCCCGGGTGGCGAATATCTTAAAATAGTTACAGCCAACAGTATGAGTAGCTGAGAGCGTCATCACACGCACCGTTTCTTGTACCTGGCTTCGGAGTCTACAGACGCTGGCCGGGTGGCTGATACTCTTCTCAGACAGTGGAACGGGCGATACCGCAATGTATATGATATTTTATAATGGATATTTAATGTCGTTTCGCCCGGATACAGAACGATGCGCGCAGCCAGACTCCACGAGTACACGCACGATATGTCGGACGGGCTCTCGATAGACGACGTAGATGCGCCACAGGTCGCATCCGGGGACGACGTCATCGTCGAGGTCGAAGGGGCCGGCTGGTGCCAGACTGACAATCACATCATCGAGGGGATGTGGGACCAGTACGTCCCGCAGGACCTCCCGATGACGCTGGGCCACGAGAACGCCGGGACAGTCGTCGAGACCGGCGACGACGTCGACATCGTCTCGGAAGGCGACCAGGTCATCTGTCATCCGGTCCAGACCTGTGGCACCTGCCGACCGTGCCGGCAAGGTGAGACGATGTACTGCGAGAACGACGCGTTCAACGGCCTGACGACCGACGGCGGCTTCGCCGACCAGCTACTGACCAGCGACCGGTCGGTCATCCCGCTGCCCGAGGGCGTCGACCCGGCCGACATCGCCCCGCACGCCGACGCCGGTATCACGGCCTACCACGCGGCGAAGAAAGCCGTCGACGGACTCAATCCGGGCGACACTGCAGTCGTCATCGGTATCGGCGGGCTCGGCCACATCGGCCTGCAGTGCCTCGACGCGATGTGTGCCGCCGACCTCGTCGCCGTCGACATCAAGCAGTCCGCCCGCGACCTCGCCGACGACCTCGGCGCACACTACACCATCGACCCCGAAAGCGAGGACGTAGCCAGCGAGGTCGAAGCCATCAGCGACGGCGTCGGTGCCGCCCAAGTGCTCGATTTCGTCGGGGCCGACGAGACGACGGCGCTCGCGCCCGATATCTGTGCCGCCGGCGGCGACCACCACATCATCGGCTACGGGGGCCACATCCACGAACCCGCGCAGGCGCTCGTCAACGGTGAGTTCGCCTATCAGGGCAACATCGTCGGCCAGTACACCGAACTCCAGGAACTGGTCGCGCTCGTCGAGCGCGGTGCAGTCGACCTGCACACGACCCAGTACGACCTGGGCGAGGTGAACACCGTCGCACAGATGCTCGAAGACCGAGAGATCGACGGTCGGGCGGTCATCACGCCCTGAACGGCCTGTGTTGTGGTGTCGTATCGCCGGACAGGGCACCCTTTTTTCGGCTCACCGACCGTCGGCGCGGGTCTGTTCCGTTTCGTCGGCTAGGTCGTGATAGCGCCTGAGAAACGCGTCTCGGCTCACGGTCCCGGCACCGGCCGCTTCGAGTCGGTCTTCCAGCCCGCTCCGGTCGAAGTGACAGTACTCCCGATAACAGGGCTTGCACAGATACTCGAAGGACTTGTTGTCGCGGTTCCAGCGGTCGCCGTACTTGTCGTATTCCCGGGCATCCGACCGGGCGACCGTTTCACCGCAGGCGATGCAACGGACCTCTGCATCGGTGTCGCGATGCCAGGCGTTTCTGAAATCCATCAGATCCACACTCCGTCTAACTGTCCGCAAGTGTGTCTGTCGTGCCGCTCTCGCCGGCACACCGCAGTACCCGCCGGTAATCCGTACTGTGTGACCATCGTTTACAGCTAGAAGTACCGTCCAGCAGTCCGTCGCCGTATCGCGTCACTGATGAGGGTCGTTTTTATGCGGCCTGTGGAGCCCCGTCAGACCAGCGACGGAGTACCTACGGCTGCTGACAGGTCATCTCCGGTAGGAACCGTACTTGTCAGAACAGCACTCGAAAGCGGAAGCCGGTGGAGGGAGTATGAACAACGGTCGGAGCAAAGCTCTTCACTGCTTCAAACCTCAGTGGCTTTCGCTCGTCCTGCACTGGAGATTCGCCATCGACCCGAGACGGAGACACCGCTCAAGAAGAAAGGCAAGGGTGAACGCGACGTACTCATCGAGAAGGACGACGGGAGAGTGATTGCGGATTACATCGAGAACGCCCGCCTAGCGGTGACTGACGAGTACGGTCGAGAACCACTGATTGCGACCGACCACGGACGCCAAGCGCGGACGACTATTCAGCGGATGGTCTACACGGCGACACGCCCGTGTCACTACGAGAACGCCTGCCCCTTCGATGAAGACCCCGAGACGTGCGAGGCGGCGACGTGGAACGGCGCGTCCAAGTGTCCGGGGTCGGTGAGTCCGCACGCTCTCCGTCGTGGATACGTGACTGCGGCTCGGAACGCTGGTCAGCCGAAGGACGTGACTGGCGAGCGTGTGAACATGACCGGGAGAGTGATCGACAAGCATTACGATAAGGGTTCACACGATGAAAAGGCCGAAAGAAGACGAAATCACCTAAGAGATATTTGATAGGGGCTACTCCTTCTGTCGTATGCTCTCCAGAGCGAGAAGGATTGTTTTTGTTTTAATTCTGAGCGGGTGTCTTTTGTTTATCTTGACGCCTCTACTTATCCTCATATCCGTATCTTTAGTTCTTATTGACCTGCCACGCAGGGTAGGGGAAGTAATCAATTTTGACGATGCAATTCGTGTCGTTTTATTCAGATTTAGTGACCCCGAGGAAATGCGTGAATTCCGAGACGATGTGCTTCACATAGTCGAGAGCGAGAACGAAAACTCTGGCTCAGATAGATGGTCACTCCTTCGTGAGATGGATAAGGCCGAATCTGAGATTGAAAACAGAATACGGAACGGTGAGTTCGCGTTCAGTTTTGCGGGAGGTATCTCTGCACTACTCGTGGGGAATGTATTCGGAATATCATACGGTGGAGTGGTGATTACGATTGTAGTTTTGGTGTTTTCTCTCCTTGTTTCAGCGAGGATTATCGTGACTGACATTCTTTGTTACGAGCCAGTCAAACATCGAAACGACCCGATAGAGCGTCTTGAAATATTGTATGCGTGGAATACGAGTGCCGCAATGAAACAGGGTGCTGTTGGAATAGCTATTCTGACAGCGTTTGCCTCCCGAAGCGAACAGGGATACCGAGTAGGTATCTGGTTGTTGGACACCATCGCCAATATGCTCTACTCGGACGACGATAGATGGCGAGTGGAATAATTACTGCTAACATCGGGAAGGGGCGGCTGCAGTGTTCTCAGAGCAATAATTGACACGGGAAAGAAGTGGCAAATCCTCTTTGTAGCGGGGCAAATTCTACGCCTTCCGTGGCCCAATAATTAAGTAAGCCGACCGCTGTCTGTCCATTTAGACGATTCCGAAGGAAAGAGCCGGTGGAGGGATTTGAACCCTCGGCCTAATCCTTACGAAGGATTCGCTCTGCCAGTCTGAGCTACACCGGCGCGTCGCTCGCGTACATCAGTTGTTGGACGCATAACCGCAATAAGGATTGCGAATCGGGACCACCGAGAGGGACGTTCTCACTCCGCTCGGGACCCGACGACGGTGACCGGGTCGTCTGCCTCAAGCAGGACCTGCTGGGAGACACTCCCGAACACGGCCTTGCCGGTCGGCGACCGCTTCCTGGACCCCATTACGATCTGGTCGACGTCGAACTCCTCGGCCAGATCGATGATGCCGTCCGCAGGCGGCTGCTGACCCTCGGCCAGCTGGACATCGACGTCGTGGTCTTCGAGGTAGTCACGCACGAGGCGCACTGTCGAGATGCGCTCGACGTTGCGTATCTCCTCGGGCGCTTCCGCCTCTTCTTTTGTCAATGCGTGCGTAATGACGGCCTCGATGTCGGTCTCAGCAGCCGGTAGCTCCGCGACGAAGGCGGCCTGGCCGCGGGCGCGGTCCTCATCGGCGTCGACGGGGACGAGTATTGTGTACATATTTTACCCTCCTAGATACAAGCGTCCGACTTCCTCGTCGTTAAGCAGTTCGGTCCCCGTACCGGTGATGATAATAACTGTTCGTTTCAGCGCGTCAGTCGAACGTCGAGAACGACGTTGTGCTCCTTCGGGGCATACGATCGAACGGGGTGGCGCGTTTCGACCGTCACGTCGTAGGCCGGCTCCGCAGCCGCCCGGATCGCTCGCTCGCCGGGCCCGAACAGGTCGTCCTCGTGCTGGATATCGTAGTAGTGAAAGACACAGTCGTCAGCCGCCAGGCGGACGGCGGTCTCCAGAAACTCGTCGGCGCTATGGGGCAGATTCATCACGACGCGGTCAGCCCAGCCCTCGTACTCTCCGGCGACCTCTCGTACGTCGCCACAGATGCCCGTCACGCGGTCGGCGACGCCGTTGCGCTGTGCGTTCGCCCGGAGGTACTCGATTGCCGTCTCGTTGATGTCTGTTCCGACGCAGGTCGCGCCGCGTTTGGCGAACGGAATCGCGAACGGGCCGACGCCCGCGAACATGTCGAAGGCCTGCTCGCCCTCGCTGACCTGTTCGGTGACACGATGGCGTTCCGTCGCTAGCCGCGGTGAGAAGTACACCTCGGCGAGGTCGAGGTCGAACGTGCAGCCGTACTCCCGGTGGGTGACTTCCGTCCCTTCGCCAGCGAGTACGTCCCAGTCCCGGACCCGCTGTTCGCCTTTGATCTTCGACGCGCGGTTCAACACCGCTCGCACGGGCAGGTCTGAATCCATAATCGCGTCGGCAATCGCCCGCGCCCGGTCGGCGTCGTCCTCGTCGACAATCGCGACGTCGCCGATGCGCTCGTAGCTCGGGTCGAAGTCGAGTCCGTCCGCCGGCATCGTCTGGCCCTCGCGGACCGGCGGGTCTGCCTCCACGACGACGAAGTCCGACGGCACTGCTTCGGGGTCGGTGACGGGAACGTATAGCTGCCCGTCGACGACCGTGATGTCGTAGCCGTCGTCGACGAGGTTTGCTTCGGCGAGGCGTTGGCGCGTCTCTTCGCCGGCCTCGCGGGGAACGCGAACGCAGGGAACGCCCATACTCTCTCTCCCCGACCGCGGGCGGTAAGCCTGACGCTTCGCGCCCTTTATGCCCGACGGCGACCCACTCCGGATATGCTCACATTCGTCGGGCTGGGCCTCTACGACGAGCGCTCGGTCACGGTCGCCGGCCGCGACGCCATCCGAGACGCCGACCGGGTGTTCGCGGAGTTTTACACGAGCCGGCTGGTTGGTACCGACCTCGAAACGCTGGAGGACGTACTGGAGACGAGTATCGAAGTCAGGGACCGCGCCGGCATCGAGCAGGACCCCGAACCGATTCTCGAAGCCGCCGAGAGCGAAGATGTCGTCTTCTGTACTGCCGGGGATACGATGGTCTCGACGACACACACCGACCTCCGACTCCGCGCTGCTGACCGCGGTATCGAAACCCGAATCGTCCACGGAACGACAGCCCAGACGGCCGCCGGCTCACTGACTGGCTTACAGAACTACCGCTTCGGGAAGGCCACGACGCTCCCGTTCGAGGACGCCCACGGCGGTGACGGCGTTCCGGACAGCGTCGTCGCCACCATCGAGGACAACCGGGAGCGGGACCTGCACACGCTAGTCTATCTCGACATCAAGGTCGACGACCCCCACTGGGACGAGAGTGACGACACGTACATGACTGCCAGCAAGGCCGCCGCCATGCTATCCGAGCGGTTCCCCGACACGCTCGGCGTCGTCGTGGCCAGAGCCGGTAGCCCGGACCCGCTGGTGGCCGCCGATACGCTTGACGCTCTCGCCGCACAGTCATTCGGCGAGCCGCTACATCTGCTCGTCATTCCCGGTTCGCTCCACCCGCTCGAAGCTGACGCACTGGAATCGATTGCTGGAGCAGAATTAGAATAACGGCCGTTCCTCCCGACGCAGTTCAGTCGTCACCGGGTGTCGCGGGACTCGATTCCGACTGGTTCTTTTCGAACGCCGTTCCGAGGTCGTACTCCGTGCCGGTCACCAGGAAGAGGAGGTCCTCGACGATGACCGTGAGTTCCGGTAGCTCCCGCATCAGCACCCACGTCAGCCCGACGAGAACGATGACGGAGCCAAACTGCGCCAGAATCCGGTCGACGATGTAGTAGGACACCAGCTGTGCGTCGCTGAGGCCGAACAGCGCCATGACCGTTCCCGGGAAGAACTGCGCCTTCTGCAGGCCAAAAGCCAGCGCGATTCCGAGGTTTCGAATCAGATTCAGTACGTAGATGATGCTGACGGCCGCGACCAGCACGCGGAGCTTCCGCCGCCACGGAGCCTTGACTGCCAGTATTCCGCCGGCGAAGATAGATATACTGCCGATACCCGTACAGGCCAGAATGATGGTGTACGTTATCGGACGCTCGTTCCCGTCGAACCAGAACGTGTTCTCGTAGGGGTACTGCTTCGAGGCGATATCGATGCCGTTGTGCGAGAGCCCGTCGACTACCACTGGGTCGTAGCCCAGTACGGTCATGAGGAAGGAGACCTGCCCGGTGACGATCTCGATGATGGTCTGGCGGAGCGGCCCGATGGTGAGAAACGGTACGTAGATGACGCCCATGAGGCCGATTGCCCGGGTCAACACCAGCAGCGACTCGCGGCCGTTCCAGAGCAGATAGCCGGTGTACAGCGACAGGGGGACGGCGATGACGCTTCCCAGCCCTTCGACGACGCTCTTCTGTATCAGAATGAAATGCGGGGCCAGGACGAGCCAGTACGCTGCGAACAAAGCCCAGCCGACTGTTCCGACGGGACGGGCCAGTTGCTCGTCGTACTGGGCGACAGCCACGCTTCCCAGAAACGCCGCGAGAACGAGCCACATCAGCGGTTCCGAGACTGTGACCGGGTCGAACGACAGTCCAGCGATGTCGACGCCTGCTTGCAGGACTGTCTCACTCATTGCTCGTACGTTAGCCAAACCGGCGTATATGTTTTGTCGTTGCGCTACTGTGCGGTGTCGTCGTCAGACCGACCTATCGGCAGTGCCGCCGCTACTCACGTAGCGCGCGAAAGAAAGAACGGTGTTCAGAGACCGGAGCTGTTCCGGTTAGTTGTTGCGTCGGACGGCGAGGAGCGCAGCGGCGACGAGTGCGATGAGCGCGATGGCTGCCGTGAAGCCGGGACCTTCCGCGGCGGTGGTCTCGGACTCATCGGTTGCCGGCTCATCGGTTGCCGGTGCGTCAGTTTCCTCTTCGGTTTCGGTTTCCGTGTCCGGTGCTTCGGTTTCGGTTTCCGTGTCCGGTGCTTCAGTCTGGTCTTCCTCGACGATGGTCACGTTCGCACTGTCCGTCACGGCAGAGCCGTTCTGGGTGTACGGATCGTCATCGCCGGGGAAGTCGTACGCTTCGTTGCCGTTGGTGTCCTGGTGCGGCATCGCGACCGCAGTGAAGTCCTCGTCCATCGGCTCGTCGAGCGTGATCGTGATGTCCTCGTGGCTGCCTGCCTCGAGGTACTCGGAGTTCCCGACGACGTCGCCGGATGCGTTACCGGCGTGGATTGCGATGAAGCCACCCTCGGACAGCTGTGCGCTGTCGACGACGACTTCGCTACCGTCGGATTCCTGCTCGCTGATGCTCACAGTAGCCGTGTCGGCTTCGACGATACGGCCATCTTCCTCGTCGCTGAAGTCAGAGTCACCGTCGACGTCCAGTGTCTGGACGGTGAAGTTCGTTCCAGCGGAGTAGTCGCTGAAGTCGGCCGTGGCGGTGTACGTACCGTCAGCGGCGACATCAGTTTCGGGGCGGAGGACGAACGGGTTCGCGTCACTCTCGGACTCCATCTCGACTTCGAGCTCGGAGCCAGGTGCGACGTTCGTCTCACCGGTCACTTCCTGACCAGTGGCGGCCGAGACTGTAACGACGCCGCTGTCGTCAAGGTCCAGTGTGGCGTCGCGCTCGGACGTGGTGTAGATCGCGCTGTCGCTGTTCCGGTCGTCGGTCAGCGGACCTTCTCGGACGGAGAAGGTAGCGTTGAGGCGCGTGTCTTCTTCTTTGACAATCGTCTTGCCGTTTTCGAACACAACATCGCTCGTGTCAACAGCGACGAAGTAGGTGTTGTTGTCCGGGTCGTCGACAACTGTTACCGCGTCACTACTGTTCGAGAAGTCAATCGGGTTCTCGTCAGCGTTTGCACCGACGTCGGTCCGGTTGACGTAGAGTCGAAGACCGGACGTCGTCGCGTCACTGTCGTTGATGCGGTCTGGCGTGGTATCGGTCGCTGCGATGAACGCCTCAGTAACATCAGAGGCACTTCCGTCTTCCTGCTCGTATTCGAGCGCACCCTCGATACCGGATGCCTGAATTTCGTGGACGACAACGTCCTCAGCTGCGACGTCGTCGGACTGCGTGAGGTTCTCACCGATGCGGTCGTAGATGTCGACATCATCGTCGTCGATATCTGCGTCGCTCGGTGCAGCCCACGTCTGGATATTTTCAACGGAGTTCTCGTTGAGTCGGAGCGTTCCAACCGTGTCGGGGCTGGTGACATCCGGGGAGGTCCCGGCGGTCACGTTCATCGAGTAGGAGCCTGCTTCGAGCGTGTCTCCACTCAGGCTACCTCGGGTGTAGTCGCCACCCTCCTTGATGTTGTCAATGTCGTCGTCACCAGGCACGCTGAGAACCGTACTATCGCTGTAGTTTCCAGCGGTGTAGCTGTTGAACTGAACGGTAACTTCGCCGTCACCGTTGTCGTCCTCAAGCTGGCCCTGGATGTAGTAGTTGTCGTCGTTCTCGTCGCCGATGTTGATGACGGCGTCCTCGGTGTTGTCAACCTGCACCGTGATGTTGACAACGTCGCCAATGTTGTCCTGAACGGTCGAGCTTTCGAAGCTTGCCTCACCGTCGTCGGACTCGGAGACGTTGATCTGGTCGGATTCGGCGGAGACGCCGGTCTGGTTGTCCGTCACTTGGACGTAGTACGGACTGTCGTCGGCGCTCTGGTTACCGAAGTCGAACACGACGTTCTCGTTACCTTTCAGGCTCTTGACCTGCGTGGCAACCTTGTCGTCGTCTTCGTTGAACAGCGTCGCGTTGGCCGGCTCGCCACCACGCGTGGTCGAGACGTTGACCGCGAGGGTGTCCTTGTCGTCGATGTTGGCACCGTCGCCGACATCGTCGTCAATGTTCACATTGAGATCGAGATTGCTGATGGTGATGTTTTCGTCCGCAGTACCACCAACGGTGACCTCGTATTCTTCACCAGTGTCGAGGTCCGACGTTTCGTAGGTGTAGACTTTGCTGTTGGCTGTGTAAGTGTCCTGCGTGACGACAGCGCCGTTCGAGTCCTCGACCACAATCTTCGTGCTCGAAGTAGCATCGTCAGCGTCACCTTCGCCGCCGTCGGCTCGGATAGCCAGGACTTCACCGCGGAAGGCGTTAGTGTCGCCCGAGTTATCGTCGGCGTCGATCGTCTGGGACGTCACGTCGATGTCCTCAGCGACGACCGTGTTGTCACCGCCGGTGAGACCTGAAACCTTGACGGTCAGGTTCCGGTTCGGCTGAACGTCCTGATCCAGACTGAACTGGAGGCGTCCAGTCGTCCCGTCGTCAGTCCCGTCGACTGACGAGACACCGTAGTTGCTCGGGTTCTTGTTGCCATCGACGTAGATGTCGATGTCTCCCGTCGTGACTGTGCTACCGGTTGAACCATTGAGTGCCAATTCGACTGTCCCGCTATCGTATTCTGCTGCCTGCTCGACGGTCACGTTCGCGGCGGCGGCTGCGCCACCGGAGAACGCGATGGTCCCGGCGAATACCGAGAAGACCATCAGCGCCGTGAGGAACAGGCTGCGGATTTTTTCGTTTGTATCTGTCATAGTTTGTGTTGCTATCGGGCGACCCCAGCAGTTTTCCACCTGGTCGGAACGCGGTCACCGCGACCGCGCATAGACCGAACCGGCGTACTCACTTCTGGCGTCATGGGTAGGGGTATCGGTACATTACCCGAAGTGCGGTAAATGCTTTATGGATAAAGGTTACATCCAAATTACACATTGATGTCAGATAATAATTATTTTGAAATGGTAGGTACTCTTATTCTGGATATTTATTTGACCCTTCCTGGGACCTGATCTGAGAAACACGCCTCCCGATTCGACCGGCGGTTGTTCCATCACTCGACTACGGACGGGTCCCAAACCGTTACCGAAGCCGCCCTCGCAGTGGCGGACATCGAGGAGGTGTCCGGCAGGCGCTGGGTTACTTCCGCGTTGGGCCAGCGTTCGACTGTGATCCAGTCACGACTGCCGATGGGCAGTTAGCCGTTCAGAAGCGGACGGAATCGTGTCTGAGTAAACAACGAGTCCCGAGTCGATCTGCAGTCTGTTTGCACTCTTCACGTAGCGTGCGAAAGAAAAGAACGGTGTTCAGGGACCGGAGTTGTTCCGGTTAGTTGTCGCGTCGGACAGCGAGGAGCGCAGCGGCGACCAGCGCGATAAGCGCGATGGCTGCCGTGAAGCCGGGACCTTCCGCTTCGGTGGTCTCGGTGGCTTCAGTCTCAGTGTCCATTGGTTCCGTTTCGGTTTCCGGCGGTTCCGTTTCGGTTTCCGGCGGTTCCGTTTCGGTTTCCGGCGGTTCCGTTTCGGTCTCCTCGGTGCCAACAGTCACGTTCGCACTGTCCGTCACGGCGGAGCCGTTCTGGGTGTACGGACCGTCATCGCCAGGGAAGTCGTACGCTTCGTTGCCGTTGGTGTCCTGGTGCGGCATCGCGACCGCAGTGAAGTTCTCGTCCATCGGCTCGTCGAGCGTGATCGTGAGGTCATTGTACGTACCTGCTTCGAGGTACTCGGAGTTGCCGACGACGTCACCGGATGCGTCACCGGCGTGGATAGCGATGAAGCCGCCACTGGACAGCTGTGCGCTGTCGACAACGACTTCGCTACCGTCGGACTCCTGATCGCTGATACTCACGGTGGCCGTATCGGCTTCGACGATGCGGCCGTCTTCCTCGTCGCTGAAGTCGGAGTCACCGTCGACGTCCAGCGTCTGGACGGTGAAGTTCGTTCCAGCGGAGTAGTCGCTGAAGTCTTCCGTAGCGACGTACGTGCCGTTCTGACCGACAGTTGCTTCCGGTCGTTCGACGAATGGGTTCGCCTCACTCTCGGACTCCATTTCGACTTCGAGCTCGGAGCCGGGGGCGACGTTCGTATCGCCGCTCACTGTCTGTCCGGCGGCGGCTCCAACGGTGACTAGACCGTCGTCGTCGAGGTCTAGCTCCGCGTTCCGCTCAGACGTGGTGTAGAGCTCGCTTTCGCTCGAAGAGTCGTCAGTCAGCGGACCTTCTTGCACGGAGAAGGTGGCGTTGATTTCCGTGTCCTCTTCCTCAGTGATCGTGTTACCGGACTCGAACTCGACGTCGTCGGTGTCGAGGGCGACGAAGTAGGTGTTGTTGTCCGGGTCGTCAACGACGGTCACTGCGCTACTGCTGTTGGCGAAGTTAATCGGATCTGCGTCAGCGTTTGCACCGACGTCGGTCCGGTTGACGTAGAGCTGGAGGCCGGAGGCGCTCGTGTCGTCGTTGATACGGTCCGGCGTGGTGTCGGCAGCTGCGATGAACGCATCAGTCACGTCGGAAGACCCGTTGTCTTCCTGCTCGTATTCGAGCGCACCCTCGATACCGGATGCCTGGATTTCGTGGACGACGACATCTTCGACTGCGACGTCGTCGGACTGCGTGAGGTTCTCACCGATGCGGTCGTAGATGTCGATATCCTCGTCGTCGAGATCTGCGTCGCTCGGTGCAACCCAGGTCTGCATACTCTCGACGGAATTCTCGTTGAGACGTAGCGTCCCAACCGTATCAGGACTGGTGACATCCGGGGAGGTCCCGGCGGTCACGTTTATCGAGTAGGATTGTGGTTCCAGTACATCTTCGTCCAAGCTGTTCCTACTGTCGGTGAAGCTTCCCTTCTCTTCGACTTCATCGAGGTCGTCGTCACCGGGGACGGTAAGAACCGTGTTGTTGTTGTCGGTCCCAGCGGTGTAGCTGTTGAACTGAACGGTAACTTCGCCGTCACCGTTTTCGTCCTCGATCTGACCCTGGATGACGTAGTTGTCGTCGTTCTGGCTGCCGACGTTGATGACGGCGTTCTCGGTGTTACTCATCTGGACGGTGATGTTGGTGACGTCACCGACTTCATCCTGCACGGTGGAAGTCTCGAAGCTGGCGTCACCCTCACCGGACTCGGAGACGTTGATCTGGTCGGATTCGGCGGAGACGCCGGTCTGGTTGTCCGTCACTTGGACGTAGTACGGACTGTCGTCGGCGCTCTGGTTACCGAAGTCGAACACGACGTTCTCGTTACCTTTCAGGTTCTTGACCTGCGTGGCAACCTTGTCGTCGTCTTCGTCGAACAGCGTTGCGTTGGCCGGCTCGCCACCGCGCGTGGTCGAGACGTTGACCGCAAGCGTGTCCGTGTCGTCGATGTTGGCACCGTCGCCGACATCGTCGTCAATGTTCACATTGAGATCGAGATTGCTGATGGTGATGTTTTCGTCCGCAGTACCACCAACGGTGACCTCGTATTCCTCACCGGTGTCGAGGTCCGACGTTTCGTAGGTGTAGACTTTGCTGTTGGCTGTGTAAGTGTCCTGCGTGACGACAGCGCCGTTCGAGTCCTCGACTACAATTTGAGTACTCGAAGTAGCATCGTCAGCGTCACCTTCGCCGCCGTCGGCTCGGATAGCCAGGACTTCACCGCGGAAGGCATTAGTGTCGCCCGAGCTATCGTCGGCGTCGATCGTCTGGGACGTCACGTCAATGTCCTCAGCGACGACCGTGTTGTCACCGCCGGAGAGACCTGAAACCTCGACGGTCAGGTTCCGGTTCGGCTGAACGTCCTGATCCAGACTGAACTGGAGGCGTCCAGTCGTCCCGTCGTCAGTCCCGTCGACTGACGAGACACCGTAGTTGCTCGGGTTCTCGTTTCCGTCGATGTAGATGTCGATGTCTCCCGTCGTGACTGCGCTACCGGTTGAACCATTGAGTGCCAATTCGACTGTCCCGCTATCGTATTCTGCTGCCTGTTCGACGCTGACGTTCGCGGCGGCGGCTGCTCCACCGGAGAACGCGATGGTCCCGGCGAATACCGAGAAGACCATCAGCGCCGTCAGGAACAGGCTACGAACCTTGTCTGAATTTCCTGTCATAGTTTGTGTTTGCTATCGGGCGACCCCAGCAGTTTTCCACCTGGTCGGAACGCGGCCACCGAAGCCACGCATAGACCGAACCGGCGTACTCACTTCTGGCGTCATGGGTAGGGGTACAGTCTAAACGATAGGTGTCTGTTGTAAATGTTTTGTGGTAAGAAAATCCAACTGTCATGAATAGTCAGGGCACGAAGGCGCCGTCAGTGGCGATTAGATGTGGTTTAAGAATCTTGTAGGTCTAGAACAGGATCGTCATTCGGGTGTCTGACGCCCCAGATTTACATATCGGAGGTGGTTTCGCTGGCCTGAGACGCATAGGGCTTCACAGACCCTCACTGCTCGCTCAGGAACGACTCCGCAGACGAATCTCCTTCTGACAGCTACCGCGCGAGAATAGATTAGAACAGACGGTTAGTACCGACCAGTGCCGTCAGTTGGTCACGATTTCGATTTCGCGGCCGTCGGGGTCTTTGGTGAACGCATAGCGGTCGTCACAGCTCTCGGGGTCCCGGTAATCCTCGGCGTGGCGCCCCATCAGCGTCTCCCACGCGCTATGGAGGTCATCGGTTCGAACCGCGAGATGCCCCCAGGCATCGCCGAGTTCGTACGACCGGCCGTCGTAGTTGTAGGTGAGTTCGACCGACATCGCCTCTTCTGGGGCATTCTCGGGCTTGAGGAAGTACAGGGCGAAGTCGTCGAACTCCTCGCGGCGGAACAGGTCGTAGTCGAGCTTTCGGGTGTACCAGCCGATAGCCTGTTCGGCGTCTTCGACACGGATCATCGTGTGGTCCAGCGACCACTTCGCGCCGTGGTCCCGTTCGACGATCTCAATCTCGTGACCGTCGGGGTCCGTGACGAAGGCGTAGGAGCCGCCACAGGAGTCCGGGTCGCGGTAGTCCTCGACGCCGGCGTCCATCAGCTCGTCGTAGGCCTCGTACACGTCGTCACAGCGGACGGCGATGTGTCCCCACGCGTCGCCCATCGTGTACGAGCGGCCGTCGTGATTGTACGTCAGTTCGAGCAGCGCACCTTCGTCGTGGACGTCTTCCGGACCGAGGAAGACGTTCGTGAAGGTGTCGGCCTCCCAGCGGCCCTTCTCCTCGTAATCGAAATACGTCTGGTACCAGTCCAGCGACGCGTCCAAGTCTTCGACGCGCATCATCGTATGATCGAGTGACCACATACGCGGCACATGGTGCGAGCGAGCGAAAAGGCTACCGCCACAGGTGGTTCCGTCCGGATTCGATACCGCGGCTCACTCCGTCGCTGTGTCGGCCCGGATGGCCGGCAGGTAGTACCACCAGACCACGGCGAGCATGACGAGAGAGCCGACCGGGACAGCGACGTAGTCGAGCCGTCTGTTGAAACCCAGAAACACGGGGAACTGCGTCAGACCCGCACCGGCGAGAGCGAGGGCGGTGACCCGAACGTCCTCACGCCAGACGACACCGGCAACGGCGCTGGCCAGGGCAACGAGATACAGCAGGACGCCCGAGCCCCACGACTCGATAAACTGCGGGAGCGCCCCGGTGAACCGAACGAAGTAGCTGTAGACCGAGAGCAGTTCCGGCGGGTTCGTGTTGAACAGGCCAAAGGAGAAGACGAGCGTCAGTTCCGCCCCGATTTGCACCACTGTCCAGGGGACGAGGCCAGCAACGACGACAGCAACAAGACGGCGTCGGGGACCGTGGTCCATACGTGGTGGCAGGACTCTAGACGCATGAACGCATCTACTTCAGAAGGGATGGATATTGTCTGAAGGGATATTCGCTCACACGCGCGCACGCGAGCGCTGACAGATTTTACCGGTTGGCGACGATCCGCAGGATATCTTCGTCAGCGAGTTCGTGGTCGCGCCCGACCTGCTGTTCGTCGTGCTTGGCGCTTGGACCGGTCACACGAGCGAATCGGAAGCGCTCGTCGAAGCTCCCGCCGAGTTTCTCGCAGGCGTCGTCGACGGTGTCGCCTTCACGGAGTATCAGCGGCTCCTCGCGGTCGACACCGCGGCCCGGCTTGTCCATGTAGATCCGGATGAGGCCGAGTTCGTCCCAGATGCGTTCGGTGAGGCTATCCAGTCCCTTCTCTTCCTCGGCGCTGATGAAGATTGCCTCGTCGGGGTCGATGTCCCGCTCCCGGAGCTCGTCTTCGACTTTGGGGAGGTAGTCGGGCTCGATGAGGTCGGCCTTGTTGACAGCAACGAGGGAGGGCAGATAGACGCGGTTGTCCATCACGCCGTCGATGAGCTGGTCGATGTCGATCTGCTCGCCGATGGTCACGTCGGCGTTGACGTAGCCGTGCTCGCGCAGGACGGCTTTGACCGTCTCGTCGTCGAGTTCGACGCCGGTGGCCGTGTTGACCGAAATCCCGTCCTTGCCCTTCTTCCGGACGTTGACCCACGGCGGGTCCTGGTCGAGTCGGATCTTGTTCTTGTACAGTTCTTCGCTGAGTCGGTCGTACTGGTCGATCTCGAAGACGGAGATGAGGAAGACGATGAGATCCGCGGTCCGGACGACGGACAGCACTTCCTTGCCGCCACCGCGGCCGCCGGCCGCACCCTCGATGAGCCCGGGAACGTCGAGAATCTGTATGTTCGCCCCCTTGTACTTGAGCATCCCCGGATACACGTCGAGCGTCGTGAACTCGTAGGCCCCGGTCTCGGACTCAGCGTTGGTGAGGGCGTTTAGCAGCGTCGACTTCCCGACGCTGGGGAACCCGACGAGCGCGACGGTCGCGTCGCCGTGTTTCTCGACGCCGTAGCCACCGCCGCCGCCCGAAGAGGCCTGCTGTTCGAGCTTCTCCTTTTTCTCCGCGAGCTTGGACTTCAGCCGACCGATATGGGCCTCTGTAGACTTGTTGTAGGGAGTGCTGGCGATTTCATCTTCGAGTTCCTGAATCTCCTCTTCGAGCCCCATTAGGTGTATGTCGGCCCCTCACACCGAATAAGGCTTTCCTCCCTCGCCGATGCCACCCCGGCAGCACGCGTCATCGGACCCGCCCTGCCGTTCAGAATGGTCAAACGACCCTCATGTAATTCGACACACCTATAGGGTATCCTCCGTCATGTGTCGATAATGGGAGCGGCGAGTCGGTTCCGCGACAGCACGCAGATACTGCTGCCAGTCGGTGCGCTCGACGGGATTCGCGAGGAGTTGGAACAGCGGTTCACTGTGAGCGTTCATCAGGAAGGTGAACAGGTTCGGATAATCGGCTCCCCAGTCGAGATCAAAGACGCGAGCGATTTCCTCGCACGCAACGGCGTGACGTTCGCCTGAACTGACTGGGATTCAATTCTTTGCCGCGTTGGCCGTCCTGCCTGTGGGTTCCTAACGGTGAGTGTTCGTGCGTGTGGAGACCTCACGCAGCGATCCGTGAAACGCAATCCTTTAAACCGCCGCGAGGATTCCACTATGTATGGCTGGAACTATCGAAGTCCTCGTTCCCGGTGGGGAGGCCAACCCTGGCCCGCCACTCGGTCCGGAACTCGGCCCGACACCGGTGGACGTGCAGGCAGTCGTACAGGAAATCAACGACCAGACGGCAGCGTTCGACGGCACCGAAGTCCCCGTCACCGTCGAGTACGACGACGACGGCTCCTTCGAAATCGAAGTCGGTGTCCCGCCGACGGCCGAACTCATCAAGGACGAGGCCGGTTTCGAGACCGGCAGCGGCGAACCGCAAGAGGACTTCGTCGCTGACCTCTCCGTCGACCAGGTCAAACAGATCGCCGAGCAGAAGCATCCCGACCTGCTCTCCTACGACCTCACGAACGCCGCGAAGGAGGTCGTCGGGACGTGTACCTCCCTCGGTGTCACTATCGAAGGCGAAAACCCACGCGAGTTCAAGGAACGCATCGACGCGGGCGAGTACGACGACGTGTTCGCGGCCGAAGCACAGGCGTAAGTCGGACCGCTGTGCGACTGGCGTGTGTTTTCCCTTGCTTTCGACGCTGTGAGCTACTGCACAGTCAGTGGGACCGTCACCAGCGACTGGTCCCTGAGAACCGGAAACACGCCCGTCAGCGGTCCTTGGGCTGGTTCGACGGGTTTAAGTGTCGCATTGGCGTCTACCCGCACGAGACAGGCATCCGCCTGTTTCACTGACCCGTAGAAGCCGATTGGCGTACTACGGAGGTGAACAATGGCAGATCAGGAAATAGAGAACGCAGTCTCGCGCGCACTCGAGGACGCACCTGAGCGGAATTTCCGCGAAACGGTCGACCTCGCTGTGAACCTGCGCGACTTAGATCTTAACGACCCGTCGAACCGCGTCGACGAGTCCGTCGTGCTTCCTGCTGGCACCGGCCAGGAGACCACAATTGTGGTCTTCGCCGAGGGCGAAACCGCCCTTCGTGCCGAGGAAGTCGCAGACGACGTACTCGACGAGGACGAACTCGAGGAGCTCGGTGGCGATGACGACGCCGCCAAGGACCTCGCCGATGACACTGACTTCTTCATTGCGGAGAAGGATCTGATGCAGGACATCGGTCGCTACCTCGGGACCGTCCTCGGTCCGCGTGGGAAGATGCCGGAACCGCTCGACCCCGACGACGACGTCGTCGAGGTCATCGAACGCATGAAAAACACCGTGCAGCTCCGCAGCGGGGAACGGCGAACGTTCCACACGCGGGTCGGCGCGGAGGACATGTCCGCCGAAGACATCTCGGACAACATCGACGTTATCCTCCGCCGTCTGCACGCGGACCTCGAGAAGGGCCCGCTCAACATCGACAGCGTCTACGTGAAGACGACGATGGGGCCTGCGATGGAGGTGGCCTGATATGAGCGCCGAATCCGAACGCAAGACAGAGACCATCCCCGAGTGGAAGCAGGAAGAGGTCGACGCCATCGTGGACATGATCGAGTCCTACGAGAGCGTCGGCGTCGTCAACATCGCCGGGATTCCGTCCCGACAGCTGCAGGATATGCGACGTGACTTGCACGGGACCGCCGAACTTCGCGTCTCCCGGAACACGCTGCTCGAGCGTGCACTCGACGAAGTCGACGACGGACTCGAAGACCTCAACAGCTACATCACCGGGCAGGTCGGGCTCATCGGGACCGACGACAACCCGTTCTCGCTGTTTCAGGAACTCGAGGCCTCCAAGACGCCCGCACCCATCGGTGCCGGCGAGGTGGCCCCGAACGACATCGTGATTCCGGAAGGCGACACGGGCGTCGACCCCGGTCCGTTCGTCGGCGAACTCCAGAGCGTGGGTGCCGACGCACGCATCCAGGAAGGCTCCATTCAGGTCCTTTCTGACTCGGTCGTGCTTGACACCGGCGAGGAAGTCTCCCAGGAACTCGCGAACGTCCTGAACGAACTCGGTATCGAACCGAAGGAGGTCGGTCTCGACCTCCGCGCCGTCTTCGCCGACGGTGTACTGTTCGAACCCGAGGAGCTGGAACTCGATATCGACGAGTACCGGAGCGACATCCAGGCGGCTGCCGGCCGAGCGTTCAACCTCTCGGTCAACGCCGACTACCCGACCGCGACGACGGCCCCGACAATGCTCCAGTCCGCTCGTGGCAACGCCAAGAGCCTCGCGCTCCAGGCGGCCATCGAGGACCCCGAGGTCGTGCCTGACCTCGTGAGCAAGGCTGACGCACAGGTCCGTGCGCTCGCCTCGCAAATTGACGATGAAGAGGCACTCCCGGAGGAACTCCAGGGCGTCGAGGCCGACGTGGCGACAGAGGAACCGACTGACGACCAAGACGAGGACACCGCATCCGAGGACGACGCGGACGCCGACGACGCGGCCGAGGAGGCCGACGACGATGACGACGACGACGAAGACGCCGGCGACGCGCTCGGAGCGATGTTCTAACAACACACACTACAACAATGGAATACGTATACGCTGCACTCATCCTGAACGAAGCTGACGAAGAGATCAACGAAGACAACCTCACTGACGTGCTCGAAGCCGCGGGCGTCGACGTCGAGGAGTCCCGCGTCAAGGCCCTCGTCGCCGCCCTCGAGGACGTCGACATCGAGGAGGCCGTCGACCAGGCCGCTGCGGCACCGGTGCCGGCAAGCGGCGGCGCGGCCGCACCCGCTGAGGGTGGCGCTGACGAGGCCGACGAGGCCGAGGAAGAAGCCGACGAAGAGGCTGCCGACGACGGCGGCGACGACGATGACGACGAGGACGACGAGGCAAGCGGTGAGGGCCTCGGCGAACTCTTCGGCTAACTCGGTTCAACACAGCTCAGTTTTTTTCTTTGCGTGCGCTCGACCGGTGAGAGCCATCGCTGCCGCTCGAATCCTGGGTGCCGTCGTATTGCCTGCCTTCCAAGATCCTTCGACGAACAAGCGGCTGCAGAAGAGTATCGTTGCGGCTGTTTAGCTACCGAGTGTCACCGTGTCTGAGTCGACCGTAACCGGTGAGTCGTTCCCGGTCGCCCCCGTTTCGTCGACGTTCTTGAGATATATCTCGCCTGTCGCGGTGTCGGCCACGGTGCCGCTCGCCGTTTCGTCGTACACGGTCACCTCATAGGTGTAGTAGCCGGGGTCGAGATCGACGTCGTAGCCCGCCCAAGCCGGGAACGGATCGGTATTGGTCAGGTCGCCGGTCCCAGCAGTGACCATCTCGGAGCCGGCGAAGACGGTCGACCCGTCGCTTTTGTTTTTAATTGTGAGGTTCACTTCCCGTTCGTCACCCACGGTCCCGTTATTGCGGACCTCCACGGTCATCCGCTGTGCGCCGCCGCGACGCTCGATTAGTTCTGAGGTGTTGTAGGTCTCCGCGCCGATGTTCACCGACTGCGTGTCGTTGACGACAACGTTCGACTCCCCCACGAAGAACGACAGTTCCGGGGACGTGGAGTTCGACGTTTCGACGTAGTAGGTGTAGTTGCCGCGACTGGTCGGCATATCAAGCGTAAACTGTCGGGTTTCACCTGGGTTGAGGTCCGTTGACATGGTTTTCGAGTCGATGTCGGTAAATGACGGACTTGCATCGTCGTTGTTTTTCGCACGGAGGACGACGGTATCTGTACCGTCCTGCTCACCAACGTTAGTGACGTTGACAGTCGCCGTTGCCGTGTCGTCACTGTCAATCACACTCTCGGCACGGACTGAATCAATCTGCATGAACTGTCCTTCCGTATCACCGACACGCACGTTCCCGCTCGCCTTCTGTTGCGTACCGGGGATAGATACCGTGTACGGATAGCTTTCCCCAGTTGCCTTTGAACTAGTCGGAAGGGTGAACGTGACGGTTTCGGTCTCACCGGGTTCAATTGTCGTCGAGTTCGTCCCGGCACTGTTGCCATCAAAGCTGCTCTCTAGGGTAGCTTCACCGCTCTTTCCGCCGACGTTCATTACCTCAGCCGTCAGCGTTGCGTCGGTTGTCTCATCAACCCTGCTTGGGGCGTCGGTGTCGATGAGGTTGTACTCCGGACCCGTCTGTACGTCTTTTTCGATTGCGTTGACTGTGAACAGGACAACGGCATCGTTATAGTCCGGGTCGCCGTCATTTGCCGCGTTAGCTGGGTCTGCGTCCTCCTGTGAGAGTTCATAGAGGAGTGCGCGTTCCCCGTCGCCCAGTTGGAGATACCCCGTGTCGTTCACGCGGCTTCCGAGCGTATCCTGAATGTCTCGCTGGTACCACTGTGCCTGCTCGAACGCTGGAAGCTCGTCGCCGTCGTTCAGGATGACGAGGTTCTGCTGGTTCTGTGTCTGGCTGACAGTGGTCGTGTCGTATGTATCCCAGTCACTACAGTACTTCGTGTCATAACCAGCCAGCTCAATCGAAGGAGAGGTGTAGGAATACCTGTCACAGCCGTAGGACTTTGCAAAGACTGAGATCTCCGTTCCGGGTTCGAACGAATCGGAGTAGTAGTACGGGTTCTCGTGTTCGTCAGAGATGAGGCGCTGCTCCGCGTGCGGACCATTGATGTCGCCGTTCTCGTACCCCCGCCAGAGTCCGATCGACTGTGGGTCGGACCCGTTGTCGACATATAGTGACATCTGCACGGGTGCATGGTAGATGTAGTTCCAGCGATTTGAGAAGCCTTCTAGGTCCGCACCCTTCAGCGCAACCGAAGCATTGACCGACTGCTGTATCGTGATCGTCGAGCCGTTCCCTTCGAGCAGCGAGTCCGGCTCGACGGTCAGCGTCGACTGTCGCGACCGGTTCGCCGTCGAGAAGGTTACCGAGTAATCCCCGGGTTCGGTGGGCGCCGTGACGGTCCGATTGAGCGTGACGCTCTCCCCGGGGTCGAGCGGTTCGTCCTCCGCAATGTGGGTCGTTCCGTTGTACTCGACGCGCAGTGTTTGCTTTCCTTCGGTTCCGCCGGTGTTCGCGACGGCGAACTCGACGTTCGTCTGGTTGTTCGGTGCGACGGGGTTCTGTACGTCTACAGCGGTGATCTCGTACAGCGGCGGCGGCGATGAACCGACGACGAAGGAGCCTGACTCGGTGTCGTCCGGTGTCTCGACGACATAGGTGTACTGCTGTGGTGACCCGACTGTTAGCGGGCTACTGGTCACTGAAGCGGTCCCTGACTCAGTGCCTCGGCGAGTACCGTTGAGGGTGAGCGCCGTGGTCTTCGACGCAACAACGCTGCCAGACGGGTTCTCGATACGGACCTCGACATCGGTGGATTTCCGAATGTCACCAGTGTTTTCGACCGTTGTGTCAACGGTCGCCGTATCCCCACTTTGCAGCCCACCCGGCGGCGAAACAGACGCTATCTCGAACACCCCTGCATCACCGACGATGAAGTAGTGTCCGTCATCACTGTGTTGTGAGTATGTATCATCCTCTGTCTCGACTTCCAGGTCGTACGTGCCGTTCTCCGACGTCGGCATCGATGGCCCGAAGTCGATTGTTCGGCTCTGTCCAGGGCCGACCAGCACGCTTCGCATCGCGCTTTTCGACCCGTTGACGCGGAAGACGACCTCCTGATCTGCCGTCATTTGCCCAGTATTCGTGACTGTGACCTCAGCCGATGGGACCTGATTTAGCCGCGCTGTTGCCGGAATCGAATTGCTGGTGACATCTAGTGACGGCGTTCCGTGGACGGACGTATACTTGATGACTTTGTAGTCTTCGTCCTGCTTTGACTCCACAGTGAAGTTGTGTGGCGTCGCCGACGAGACGCTCACCGACCGACTCACAGTGGTCGATTCCCCGCCGATGAGGGTCACTGTCTCCTCCACCTCGCTTGGTGACCCCGACTGGTTGTGCTTCAGCGTGATATCCTGTGTATCTTCTAAGCCTCCGGTGTTCCGGACCGTCGCTGTCACGACTGCTTTCCCAGGGTCTGACGGGTCCGGCTTGACCGTGACACCCTCGACTTTGAACTTCGGGTTCGTCACGTCGCCGAGTGCAAAGCGTATGTGAACGCTCTCTCCCGGCTTGACAGACGCCGGGGTCACCTCAACGTACTGATCATCGTAGGTGCTCCGTGCCCAATCTGCCCAGGCGCGGGCATAGCTACTGTTTTCGATAGTCAATGTCGCGTTGGCGACCTGCGACGGAGTACACTCATAACTGGGTGACGAAATTGAGGCGGTTCGCGCATCCTCGTAGGACGCGTCGGTGAACAGGGCCATCTGCAGTGCCGCTTCGTGAGACCGTCTGGCCGTCGCGTTCGACTGAATCGCAACCGAGCTCCCCTTGATCTGCTGTCCGGAGATATTCGCGAACGAGACCGACAGCGCCCCGTTATCGTAGTTCACTGCTGGGGGCGACGACATCGTCGCGCCCGACTCGGTCATCCGCCATACACCCCCGCCCTGGTAGCCGACCTGTTGGCCGTTTTCTTGATACCGAATGGTCTGTAACGAACGGTTCCCCGTCGAACAGGCCGGGCGACCGTTCAACGTCAGGTTGTATGTCGCGTTGTCAGAAACGGCGACATCGGAGCGAACCCGATCTGGTATCTCGACTGATTCGTTGGTGTCTGGCCGCTGGAAGCTCTGATCAACCGACAGCAGTACCTCCTCAGCGAGTTCGACGTTCGCGTCGTCGTTGACATCTCCGATCGTCTGTTGCCCCACTTGAACGATCAGTACGGCACCAATGATGACTGCACTAGCCAACAACACCACACCCAGAACGTGCGATACACCCCGGTCTCCAGCCCCCCGGCTGCCCCACTCGAACATACTTATTTACATACCAACTATTGCACATAAGTTTACTGTTTCACCCATACTAATAACGGTTCCATCGGTGACCTACTGAGGTTAAACAGCAGGTATTCCCTCTAACGGGACCTACCAGCGGTATACACTACCGGCACCGTGTGCCGAATTCTAGATCCACTGACATTATAACACCCTCCGGAAATGTCATATATTAACCAAGATTGCTATGCCATATTTTGGAACGCTTGTGATATGTGACAACACTAAACAAGATTTAGTTGACTAAGTTTCCTTATTATTCGTATACGGTGGACTGGACGGTACTTACGTAATGCGAATTGAGCCCAACTTGACCTTTTAATTGAATCCGGCAGCAACGGGTAACGGTTGGTTTAGTAATGTCTCTAGCTGGTTTTCTCCTAATATCTTGGTTAGACAGTATTGTGCCCTCGATTGTGTGGTTTATTATAGAATCCGCCGGGCTACATCCCAAATCAGCCTACCTGTGTTGTCGATCTCTCATCCACGACCGTAAAATAAGGATGGACTCGCCGGGTTGTTAGCCTATTCGAGGATGCGCGTATCCTAGATTCATCCGCTGGGGTGTACTGGTGCTGAATCATGCGTCGTCGATGAACTCCCGTCGGACCTCCATCTTCTCGCGCTCGCTGCGCTGGTCGTAGTGCTGGTCGAGAACGTCATTCGAGACGTTCATCCGATCCGAAACGACCTCTTCCGGTGTCCCGTCTCGGAGGTGCTTCGTGATCGAACCGCGGCGGATACCATGCGGAGATCGGGACGAGGGGCAACCGCTGGCAGTGTCCCGAGTCATGTACTCACAGCTCTCCGGGTTCTCTCCGTGTGGACACTCGCCGACCATACAGGGCCGAGTCCACTGATAGACAGTACTCCGGATAGGTGTCTCACTCAGACGGCCCCGGTCGCTGGTGATGAGCGGTTCCCGACCGTATTCGTCGGTGACCGAATCTCGGTGGTTCTCGATGAACTCCTGAATCACTTCGGCGTAGAAGTCACCGACAGCTATCGACCGCTCGGCAGCGCGTCCGTTCTTCAGTGGAGTTCCTGTTTCCGGACGGTGGCGCAGTTGGAGGTACTGCCCATCAGCGTCGAAGTCGTCCAGGTCGAGCGACCGGAGGCTACCGAGTCGGATGCCAGTGTGCCAGAGGATTCCGAATATGACATGTTCACGGGAGGCGTACTGGTAGCGATTCAGGTGATCGAGGATGGCTTCGGCGTGTTCGGTATCGAGTTTCTCGTCCTTCGAGGCTTCTTCGGGGTCGACCTCAGGGAGTAACACCCGTTCGCGCATTCCCTGTTCGACCGCGTCGATACTAGCACAGAATTCGAGGAACTTCCGCAGCGTAGCGAGGATGCCCCGAAGGGTAACCTTCGATACCTCACCGTATTCGCTTCCTTTGCCCTGCCGACGCCAGACTCGGAATTCATGGAGATCGCGTCCAGTCAGCTCGTTTATGTTCTCGATTCCCTTCGACTGGGTCCATTCAATGAACGAGTTGAGCCGGTACCGCTGGTTCGTGAGAGATTTTTCAGATAGCTCCGGTTCCCGGTGGTCGAGGTAAAGGTTCACCGCGGTCGCCGGAGCTATCGGTTCGAGATCGTCGCTCACACTTCCACCCCCTGATCAAGTAGCTGGCGAGCTGCTTGGTGGGCGGAGAGGTCCTTCGGTTCGTCACCGAGAGGGTAGCCGCCTGAGTCGCGCCCCATCTCTTCGAGAATTCTCGAAACCGAAGGTGCAGGGCCGTCCTGGATGAGTGCATGCCGAACCTGTTGTGCAGTAGCAACCGCTTCGGCAGCGTCTAGGGAATCATTCGGAGTCCGACGTGACACTTCGGACAGACCGAGCATTCGGTCGCAGTGTGGGCAAGAGTGGCGACGCTGGTGGGAAGTCGCGTCGGCGTATGAGTCGTACCGCTTGGAGAAGTTACAGTCAGGACACCGAACACGGTACTCCGTACGCGGACGAACAGCGGACTTTTGAGCAGGCGATTCAACTACTTCCGTGCGGGGAGTACTCCCCGTATCGGTTCCGTACGACATTGGTTTGCCGGGCGGAGCCACCTTCTGGGCCGTGTCCTAGCACGGCCCGGTTTTCGATGGCCGAGAGCCATCTACGGGCGGCCCGTAGCTACACCGTTACCCGGAGAGTGCATAAATGTATCGAACAGCTATATATGCTCAATTGGTAAGTAATTGTAGAAAAGAACTGAATTAGGTAGGAAGGGTAGTATACGTTATTCAAATGCGCCTATCGGGTTCGTGGCAGAGTGTGTGGGACGACCGTATCCTCGAATGGATGCGGGAACACGAGGGGACTGGTACGCCCAAAGAGCTACACGATAGTGGCTTGATCCGTGTGTCCCGGACACAGATCGGTCGGCGGATGAAGAAACTGGCCGAGAATGGCCTCCTGACCCACGTCGGGAATGGAGCCTATGTGATTACTGAGGAAGGAGAAGCGTACCTCGATGAAGAATACGACGCCGAAGAAGGCGTCTACATCGACGGAGAAAACAGTATCTCAGAGCCATCGCCGACGACTGAATCAGAGACGAACGACGTGTAAGTAGCCCTCCACAATGACGATACGTAAGACTGCCCGCTGGCAACAGAGTATCGACGACCGGATATTGGAACACCTCCGGGATAACTCGCTATCAACTGCCAAACAAATGGCTATCCGTGATAATATTCACGCGACGGAAGCGCAGGTACAGGATCGATGTCGGGTGTTGGCTGACGCCGATCTCGTGGCATTTTTGACTGAAGATCAGGACTTTGTGGAACTAACAACTGAAGGAGAGCAGTATTTAGAGGGCGAAATCGACGTTGAACTATATCCGTATCCAAGGCATCCCCGTCTTATGGAATGAACTGTGATAATTTGCATAGCTATATACAAAATATTATTTTGTAGGTAGCCGATTTTTTTATAAAGCATTTTACCCTAGCATGATGAATGAATCGTAATGATTTCCTCAGAACATATAGATGATTCAGAGATTAGAATTGAAGATTCTTTCTTAGCTCCTTGGGGATTAGCGACTGAGGAATTGCCAATGCATGTTTTGTGGACAGGAAATGTTGACAAAATAGTTATAGATTATCCTCAAGAGTTAGAAATATTGAACATCTATAATATTGAAGATGAACGAGAGGAGAGTTCTATTGAAGGAAGGCTGGAAATTGAAGCTAGAAATCTTATAACACCTGGATATTTGAATATAATATTCAAGGATTCGAATATATATGACGATAGTGTTGAAGGGAAGGAAATTAAAATAGAATTCTGGAGAAACGGGGATGCTGAAAAAACATTATTCAAGCGGACCAGAATTATTCGTCCACAAATCCGTGTACAGAGTGCACCAAATAAAATCACGTTGACTGATGAAGCCGATCCCGAGCCGATAGAAATTGATATGGAATATGTTGGGTTCGGGATGGCACAAGTGGCAGTAGAGGCAGAAGCTGAAGGAGAATTCGTGTCACAGGGAGCAAGTTTCTTACATGATCTGTTGGAAAGTATGTTAGAAACTGAAGTTCATAAACAGGATGTAGAAAAGTTGGGCGAGGCGCCCGAAGAATGGAAAGAGAATTCAAATATAGAGGTTCCACAAGAAGAAATTGAAGGTATTGTTGATGAAATGAGGGATGTTCTCCGAAGTGGTGGGCTCGGCGATGAATACGAAACAGATGAAATTGAAGAGATTGCAGAAGCTCTGAAAGAAGCAGAACAAAAATCTACAACTGATTCCGATATTGCCGCTGTAATCTATAGATTTATCGAGACTGCACTTCTGTCATCAATACTAAACGTAGTGGATAGACATCCCACTGAAGGTGTTTCGTTATCAAAACCTACGACAAAAGTCAAGACGGAAGCCAAAGCTCGAGAGATAGAGGTTGTCGTTCACTTAAAAGACAATCTAGATAATGAATACGACGAAACAAGAATTGAGATTGAGATAGATGATAAAAGAGACCAAGGAGGAGTTTATGAAACTGAGATTCATACAAATTGGGAGAATTATCAGGTGAACCCTGACGAGGTGTTCTCCAATGAGTGATATGAGTGGAAATATGACTGCGAATTTAGTAGATGTGGTAAAGGGAGCCTATGATTATATTGATGATTTTCGGCCACAAACCAAGTCCATTCGTTATAATTATAGAGAATCTACAAGTGAAATGACCTTCTTGATAGAAGTCCCAGATAGCCGGAAACGACTATTTGGTGATATCAAAATTCCAATGTCAGAAGGTTACCGAGTGAAAGAAATGTTTGCTTTGCCGGAATACACTCCGGTTAGGGCAGCGTATGATGTTAAAGATGGATACATCACCTTCAATCCATCTGAACTCCCCAGCCAAGATGAATATATTTTGACCTTGAATGGAGATGTAGACCCTGAGACTCTGAAGGAGATTGTTCATCTGAAGGCTCCAGAAGATCCAAAGAGGAAGGAAAAAGAAGATTCATATTGGGTTCACTCTGCGATTAAAAAACCGGGTCTCATGAAAGATATATATGATGATATGAAAGTGGACAACGTAGATATATCAATGCAAGTAGGAGTACAACGATGCTTTTCAAATGCTATTCCTGACGATGCATTAGAAGTATTTGATCGGACTAGAGAATTACTCGATGCGAGTAATGAAGACGACAGGAATCAAGTTATTAATGCTTCTCGTAGAAGATTCCAAGCCAGACGTGATATTAGTACCTCTCCAGCTGAAGCGGCAGAAATCATACGCTCATTAGCTACCGCAGACAATATTCAAGATTACATACAGGTTGATGACCCATTTAGAGAGAGGAACATTAATCCAGGACAACCAGAGCAAAATATCTTCCCGGAGAATATATCTGTAGATGTTACGACAGACTTGAGTCTGGACCAGCAGGCTGTAGATGGAAATATTATTTTTAGAAAGAAGAGTTTCCAGGATTTTGTTGAAGAGAAGACTGACAATGAAATATTATAATTCACTCCATAAATTCGATATTCAGTCATTATGTGAATAGGTACTTTGGGATAATGTAAGTCTATATCCAAGCTCTTGCCATCCCTGACTCATAGAGTGAATCCAGGGGAATGTTCATACCGGTTGGGTCTACTGATTGAGGTGTGTATCAGTTCACTCCCGACGAAATAGATAGAGATCGCGCCCATCATCAGGCAGTGAAGCAGGGCGCAGACGATGTAGATGTAAAGCGAATCGGTAATCTTGGGGAAATCGCATTTGAGCAGTTCTGTCGAGAATATCTTCCAACCGAGATGTGGGAATGGGAAAACGAGGATGCCATTCGTCGGTGTAACCCGGAAAGCTACTCGGGCCATGATTTCGAGGTTTTCGGCTACAATATAGACGTGAAGACCTCTCGGGACGTTTCGTCATTCCTGCCAGAGACGCTCGTCGAGAAGGATTCGGAAGACGATATTATTGTAATGGCCTGGCATCGTGACAACGAGGATAGTTTGATTCTACTCGGGTGGGAGCACGTCGAAACGCTTGAATCGAAAGTCGAGACAGAGGAACAGTTCTCTGGGAACTCACCTGAGAAGCTCGAACACTTGGCAACTCGTCCGATGAACGATCTTCAGGACCTCGGGCCGAACACTGCTAATATGAACCAAACTCCCGAGAATCCATTCCAGCCGGGAGATCGCGTACAGAAGCGTGACGACGAAGATGCGTCAGTGGGTGTTGTAATCGAGGTTCTCCCTCCAGAAACGCAGGTAGAACTCTACGGGCAGGAACTTGATGGCGAAGCAGTCAGAGTAGCATTCCCGAGTTCACTTGATGAGGGACCTGGGGACTGGAGAGATATTTCGCCAGCTCTGCTTTCATCGTACTGCGATGATCAGGATATCAGCCTCTACACCTACAAGCACGAAAACCTGAAATTCGCCGAGAATCCGTACACAACAGGTGATTACGTCATCAAATCCTCACACGATGATCCCAATCTTGCGGTCGTAATCGAGGTAGATGGATACGATGTTACTGTCGTGTATGAGGGACCAAGAGGGGACGAGGTCATCCCAGCAAATCTGAGCGACCACTGTGAAGAAGAAGACCTATCGACGTACCAGTATCCAGAAGAAGAGTTGGAATTTGTCGACATGGCCACTCTCTAAGCAGAAACTGCACCTACGTTCCGGGTCTTCGACCGGGCTTTCGCATTGGGATTGCCCCCGTCGCTCCGCTCGGGGGCGTGCGCTCACAGGCTCGCTCGGCCCCCCATGTGAGGGGGGCGCTTCGCGTCGCCGTTCGCTTGTAGCGTTAGTGTAATCAGTAGATACACGGTGGCCAGACCCCTGAAAGCGGTGGGTCGGCGGGTGGGTTGGCGACGGGGTTGTGGAGATCTTCGGCTACGTGGTTGGGCCGAGTTCTTCCAGACGGTCGCCGAAGTGGTCCCAGTCGTCGAAGCCGTGCCACACGTCAGGGTCAAGATTCCACTTCCAAGAGGCAACGTCGTCCGGGTCGTAGCTGTGAAGTGTCGGTTCGAGATCGGTCAGATCGGCATCGAAAAGCGGAGAGTCGGGCCGGTCTGCGTCACCGTCCCAGTTAGTGTAGAACTCAACGACATCCGGCGCAGATTTCCAGAATGCCAAGTTGGTCAGTCGCTTGCACTCTGGGACGACGTCCTTTCCGGTGTGTCCGACCGCACCGACGACCTCGACGCCGAGTTTACTCATAGCTTTCAGCGCAGGAGCGTACTGGGTACTCACTTCGCGGCTGTATACACGAGCATCCATGTATCGGCTGGCTTCGTCAAGAACGAACGTTTTCGGAACGTCGCGGTTCTCGACGAGGAGCGTCATCAGCTCGTGCATTGAGGAGACGTAGCGATCAGCACCTTCCCAGGTCTTGGAGTTCGAGATGACCAGCACATCATCCCATACTGCACGAGCCATATCCGAGGCGAGCAGGAACATCGTGTTCGTCTTGCCAGTGTTGGGTCGGCCCGCAGCGAGAACTGTCGTCAGTGTCCCGTCGGCGTCGAGCCGATCCATCAAGCGAGCGGTCACCGTCAGCGACGACGCGTCGAGTTCCTGTTCAGTGATGCCGACGAGGTAGGAAGCGAGCGACCCGTTGCCGTTCTCGATGGCGCGGGTAGCCGCTTCGGTGTGGTACTTGGATTGGAGAACGTCGGAGAGTGCAGTCTGTCCGAACGACCGGGACCCGCTCACCTCAGCACCCCGGTCGAAGAGCGACGAGACGAACGACAGGGTCGCCCGGTCAGCGTCATCAGCCACGACGCCGGTATGCTCGTGCAGTGACTCACCGCCCTCGATGTTACCAGCAACGACCTCGTTGAGTTTGGCCGCCGTCAGTAGTCTCTCATCAGAGTCAGTCATCAGCTGAAACACCTCCGTCGCCAGCACCAGCGAGGTCGGCGAGGTCCTGGTCGAGATCGACACGGACGCCCGGAACATCAGACTCCGGAGACTCGTCATCCTCGGTGTGTCGAATCTTCCGGTCGAGTCCGAACTGTTCGATGGCCGAATCTATCTCGTCTGTCAGTGCATCACCTTCATCCGGTAGTGTCCCGCGCTCGAACGTCGAGACGATACGGAGAACCGCCTTTCGAGTGGCGTTTCGGATGATCGTGAACGCCTGGGCTTCGATAGCGAAGCCGCGCTTGGCATCGGCTTCGAGCTGGCCGCGACACTCTTCGACGGCTTGGAGCGTTCGCATTAGTTCGCGGTCGGAGAGTGTGCCGCGCCAACAGCCGTCGACGGTCTGCGCTTCGAGATCGACGTTCTTGCCGAAGGCAAGATTGGGACTCACCCAGTCGAGTTGACCATCTTCGACGGACCACTCGCGGAACCGTTGCCCAGGTGTCCGGAAGATACCGCCTTTCGTGTGGCGTGCGTCAATGTCGACGAGCCAGACGTAATTCGGGTCCCACAGTAGCGACCGGACCTTCTTGCCCGTCGGTCGTCCGACCAGGGGAATCGTCACAAGCGCGCAGAGTCCGATCAGACGCAGGCTTCGGGGGAATTCGTAACCGAGTATCGACGCGATGACGAACAGGACGATCCCAACACCAGACGCGATCAACAGCAGGTTCTCAGTGAGCCATCGGAACAGTCGATAGGTCCGGCTGTGATCCGGGCCGGGGTCAGCGTTGTGCGCCATCTCGTCGCGGTCGAGATCAGGATTGCTCTCGTCGTCGGTCATGCCAGTCGCTCACCTCGTTGAGCTGAACCAATCTTCGCAGAGACGGCTTCGTACAGGACCGCGATTACGACACCGAGCGCACTTCCGAGGGCGGCGTTGCGAACGTCCTCACCACTCCACGGGCCGGTGATGATGAACGAGTTGGGCTTTCGGAGGTAGTGGAACCGCTGCTGTTCGATGGATTGCTCAGTCCAAAGTGTCACGCCACCGCTGGATGGCACTCGAACGGTCGTCGTCGTATCCGCGTCGACGACAGCCGCACGGAATGAGACACTGCCGGCTTCTGAGCCGTCGTCAACCTGCGGGGCGACACTGACAACTTTGTACTCGTCCGACCAGAAGTCGATGACCAGCTGGCCGTCCGCGTAGTGATAGTCAGTCACGGCAACGTTCTCATCGACGACGAGTTCGACATCACTGGGTGCGCCATCAGGTGCGGAAACGTTCGTCGAGGTCACCGTTTCGTTCGTGCTTTCCTGCGCTGCCGCTGGTGCAGCGAGAGCGATACAGCTGACGATCAGTATGAGGAGTATGGGCGTACGTGGGTTCATGCTCGAAAAGTCCGCGAGTTGGTCACCAGAACCAGTCGAGCGAGGGGTCTGGGAGCCAGGACGACACCAGATCGATGGCTGGCCCGATCACGTCGACGGTCCCCGAGAGCTGCAGCGCGACGAGTGCAACCAAAACGAGCCACACGTCCCGAGGGACGAGCTTGAGAGCCAGCCAGTAAACCATCAGTTGTTACCTCCCGACCGGCGCTGGCTCACCGCGTAGAGTGCGCCAACGCCGACCAGTGCCAGCACAAGAGACGAGGATGAGCCATTGAGAAGGCCACCGCCAGCCGAGCCACGGAGGTTCTGCTCACGCGCCTCAATCTCTGCTCGACGTTTCGCCAAGTCCTCGTACTGCTGTTTGAGTTCGGTGACGTTCGTCGTCTCGTAGGTGGTTTTCTGGATGGTGACGTTCTTGGTGGTCTCACCGCTTGTAGTGGTGATTCTGTCAATGGTAAACGTCCCGTCCAGTTCGACGATGCGGTTACTGGTGACGACGTACTGCGTGCCGCCGATGTTCGCCGTATCGTAGGTCGTTCCGTTCTCGAATTTCCCGCCGGCAGGGTTTTCCTGCGAGAACAGAACGCCCTCGTACTGCTGGCCGCTCCCTGTCGTGACGTTGAAGCTCCCGATCTGGTCGAAGTTGTCGGGGCTGTTCGTCCCCATCAGGGTCAACTGTGCGGCGGCCCAGCCCTGGAAGTCATCGCCCGGCGACTGCTGGGACGCCAGCACGTACGGGTCCACGAGGTCGCTATTGTTGATTTCTCCAGACTGGTACTCCGTGTACGTGTTGTCGACCACAGTCTGTATTTGTGAGTTAGCGTCGCTGTGTTGGGTTTGGACAGTGGACAGCATCGTACTGTACTTCCCAACTTTAGCAGTGGTTACGACGCCGTTTTGCTCATCGTAGGTAGCCAGTCCATCAATGGTCGCGCCGAAATTGCCACCGGAGTCAGTGCCTGATTTAGTGCCTTCATCCGGGTAGAGCGTAACAGACGCGCCAGAACCATCGCCACCGTCATCAATCAAGAACTGTAGACCAGTCACCTGAACAGTGCTACCATTGACAAGCGTATACTGCTTCGTCGTGGTTCCCTGTAGCGTGATGGTATCACCGTTGTCTGGGTAGAAACTCGACGTACTGGCAACGTTTGGAGCAACGTTAGCGGACCCGGGGGAGTCCTGCGACTCTTGCCCAGGCACGACACCGCCAGCCTGTAGTCCAGATTCGGACTGTGCGGTATCGTAGCGGTATTTCCAGTCTGCCACCTGCCGATTCCACTCCGCGATTACGTTGCGCTCTGCGACAGCGTAGTAGTCATCTTGGGCGGTCTTTGCCTCAGTTGTGGCGGCGGACTGGCTACTCCCGTTGTTCAGTGACTTGATGTAGGCGTTTTGACCGACAATGAGCGCCTGCGTTTGAGCGTCCTGTAGCCGGTTATTGACGACTGATTCAGTATTCCCAAATGCCGCTTTATCGTTCTGTGCGGCCTGATATAGGTCCGTCTCTACTTGCAGGGCATCCGTCCCTGTCGTGTTGACGGTCGTGGTTCCAGGCTGTGCCGTACAGTCCAGTTGTGTGAAACCAGCATCAAGCGCCTGAGCGATTTTCTCCTTGACACCACACTGTAGGTCTGCATCTCCGCCGGTCCCGCCCAGCATAGTGTAGCTGTCAGGCGTGCCGAGCCGTCCGCCGTGGGTCGAGGTCGTGGGCGTTCCCTCACCTTCGACGGTCGCGGTCACAGTCTCGTACGCGCCGAGATTAGCCAGCGCCACGCCGTCGGTTGTCGTGGTGTCAACCTCCTCTTTGACGAGCGGCTGGGAACCAGACCCCGGAGTACCTTGGGTAGAGAACGTGACGGTGACAGTTCCGCTCATGTCCGTCGTATCCACGACTAAGACGTTCTCTCCGCCGTTAAACTCCAGCGTAGTAGTGCCCGACTGAGGCGTATCCGTCTCCGTCGTCTGTGCCAGTGCAGGGCCGACACCGGTAACGACGGTCGACAGGACGAGCAGGCCAGCCAGCAAGATCGAGCGTGCGTGACTCATCGTAGTTCACCTCCGAAAGAATAGTGTCGTATCATCGGTTTACTGAACAGCGACTCCCCAGGAGACGACCGTGGCGACGAACGCCAGCTGCATCCCGAGCGGGTCACCCAGGGAAGTGAGGAAGTCGTTCACCGCTGGCAGGTACTCGTTGCCGAGGATGACAGCGGGACCCAGTGCAATGGCGATCTTCTCCCAGTCCTCGTAGTACTCGAACTGCTTTGTCTCGGAGCTGGCAAACGCTGCAGCGAAGGCCCCGAGCGAGATCAGCAGCGAGTGCTGTGTCGTCAGCGTGTACGACAGCCACGGGAGTTCGACCGTCGTGACCCCGCCGAACTGGTAGAGGCTGGCCGCGACGAACGCCACCGACAGCATGGCGGGCAGACTACGGATATTCATGTAGTCGGTCACCATGTCGCTCGCGCGATTCTGGTAGCTCATTCAGGCCCTCCAGCCGGGAGTTCCCGGACCTTCCAGATGTCGTACTCCTGTTCCTCGCCGTTCTCGTTCGTGAACGTACTCGTCTGTTCGGTGTGCTTGATGCCGACTACGTCGCCCTCGCCGAGGTCGTTGTCGTCGAGCGCGTTGTCGATCTGGCTGTTCGACCACATGGCGACCACGTCGCCGATACCGCGGGCCAACTCGATGACGGTCGTGTCGTACTTGCCGCAGTTGGGCGTGAGTTCCCGAATCTCACCGACGACCGATTCGCCGGGTTCGAGGTCAATCCACTCCGAATCGTAGTCGTCAGAGGTGCTGTTGTCAACCGGTTCGAGATCGTCGAAGGATGGCGTTTCCTGAGTTGCCATACAGGAGATAATCCGCGGGTTGGAACTAGAAGGGGTCGCTCGCCTCGGTGAAAGTAAAAGATAACAAAGTGTCAGCAGCTATATTCTTTAGAACGATATACTGGCTATTTAGACCTGTACAATATATTACTCCTCCGAGGCTGAGTTCTGTTCTTCTGGCAACAGACTTAACAAAAAGTTCACATATGAAATCACGTCATGAGCTTCTTGCTGTCCAAATTCATCTAAATATTTATTTTCAGTATCAGAGGTTGGTCTGTGATGGAGAGGGTTCCAGATTCCCTGAATAGCACCAGCGAATAAGTGCATTACACCCTCTCTTTCACCAGGCCGTTCACCCATTGAAAGCGGACCACCCTGAGGACTGAATGAATGCTTCATTAGATCTGACCCATCCTTGTTTTGATATTCAGAATGGACAGAATTCCGAACTCGGTGTTCAAGATGTTGACAAGCACGAGCAGCCGCATCTCGATATTCTCCCCGGGCATATTTGGTCCAGCTTACTTCAATAAGTTGGTCGTCTAATTGATTCATTGGGATACTCAATGAAGTCTTATCCTCAGGAGCATCGGTGGCCGATTTACTTCTGGAATTTTCATGAAAACTCCAGCCAAGGTTAACGAGAGTTCTCATAAGTTCGTATGGTTTAGGTACGGCTGTGGGTGTAGGAAGAATAACTAAGGTACCTTTAGTTTGGATCTTATTTCCGTGATGATCAAGCACGTCGTTGATTGCGACTCCGGCTGGTAGAGAAGCTGAGGGGCTTGTGGCAAGTATCTCAAAATTCTCAACTACGTTCCTATTTAATGTGAACGAAAAGTGATTTGCTACAGAATTAAAATAGGCTGATACTGGATCACTATCAGATAATACATTCGGAGAACAGTCATTCACATAATGCCAATCGTCGAATACGCTCAAGTCTCTTAGCCATTGATGGCTACTTATTTCGGTATTTTTTCCAGAGAACGATTTATTTTGAAGTGGGAATTCAGTGCCATTAAGAACTACAACAACATCTCCGGATTTTAGCGCATATCTGATATCATCAGCGAACGAATTAAAGAACGGCTCAAATATATCTTTATTTTCTGATATTTCGTAACTTCCAGACCCACGTGTTGTTTCAGATGCGTGAACCCAGAGGTTATAATCAAAAACCTGAACTGTTTGCTCAAAGGTGTGAGTAAGATAGTTTTCCCAATCGCAATACACAATGTCTCCTTCTCCTGACTTCTCAATCGCCGAATTAGACGCCTTGTGTGCGATTGGATCTGAGACAACAAGTGAACTTACGTCAACCATCTCTCTGTAGTTACTGTCTTGTTCAGCATAAAATCACGGTTAGTTACCATGTAACGTATTCTGAATTAGTATTGTAAATTTAGTATTCCGGGCAAAGGCTTGCTCAAGGCTGTGTCGACAGTCGGGATAGCGTTCGTCGAATAGGGACGATAAGCAAACTTGAGTTCATCCATAACTATTGTATATTCTCCTACGTTAACATCACTTCTCTAGCAAACAAGTGACATTATTCTATAAAATTACGACCATACGTCAACTATCGGTGGGTCGGTTTTATTGCTGATATGTGAGAAATTATCGGCTTCAACAATACAGTCTTCAGTAACTTCGAGGTGCTTAGACCTCCCAATCAAATTGCTGCTTGGAAGATCCCAATGTGCATACGCGCCAATGTAGTCCACAACGCACCGGTAGGCTACCTCTTCAGGTAATATCGAACGGATTTGTGGTTGTTCTACATCAGAAATTGCCCGCTCGACAGCAGCAGTAAAATTATCTATATCGTCCCAGTCTCGGGACGCCAAACTATCGTGAATCGCACGTTCACTTGCAGCCTGTATGGAATCAAGCGAACACCAGCGTACAGTCTCACGCAAACCTGGGTCCTGCAGATGATCATTAGGATCAATCCCTTTGGTAATTGATCGCGAGCATGACCAGAACCGGCGGTTTGTTGCCCAATACAGCGCGAGCTTCCAGGTAGCCGCTTTGTCCGCGTAGGTCTCTCGATCTTCGTCACCCTGCTCGAATGACTCCGTCGCATCAAGCAGCGAGCCGAAAGTCGCGCTCAGGTACTTCCCAAGATACGCGCCAGCAGTTGATTCCTTCTCATGGCCGTCGTCGCCGAACTCTATCAGCTCGTGCGATCGAGTACGCTCGCGTACCCAATCTTCGCCGTGACCATGGTCACCGAAGCGATACCAGTCCACGAAGCCCTCGTCACTCTGGAACTCCGGCTCCAGCTCGTCGAGGTCGTCGCGGTAGGTCAGCGGGTACACGTCGACGATTTCGCCCTGGCCGTAGTCGGCCCACTTCGCAGCTACTTCTGGTTTGTCACAGAGCCACGGCATACCGTCCTCGTTACGCGTCGGTACATCGAAGAATAGGACGTGCAAGTGCGGATAACCCTTCTCAGTGAACTCCAAGGCCTTGATGTAGTCCGGTCGGTCACGCGGCCGCCCGGTCACCTCGCTATCGAGATCATGCCGCCAGCCTGGCACAGCGGAACGTCGAGTATTGTCTTTCGTCGAAGGGTCGGAATCGAAGTACGACAGAAGCCGATTGAAGTTCTCGTTGATAGAGTCGATTCCGTCGAGCAGCGAGTCTTGTCGCTTCGGGTCGGTCGTCAATGTGACCAGTACAGCGTTGTCGGCGTTCTCGTAGCCGTATTCGAGTGCATCGTTGAACCGCGCGAACTGTTTGGAAACACGGCCCTGGTCGTTGAAGCGAGTCTTGTAATCCTTCGTCATCCGCTTGGTGGACTCGCTACCACGCCGGTCGACGAAGTGGACATCGAACAGGAGCTTGTAGTCTTTGATGCGGTTGAGGTAGGATGTAAAACCGTCCTTCAGCAGCTCCCGGAGGTCATCGTCTACAGAATCGACCTTAGCGAGGTAGTTCCGAAGAAACTCTCTGTCGTACTTGATGCCCTCTTCGTTGGCTGTTTGAGTAATGCCTTCTGTAATCAAGTCAAGAAGGCGGAGGGTCGGGGTCACCATCAGAACCCCTGCAGACTCGGATTTCCGCACGTAGGGGTTTTCAGGGGCTACAAGATCGTCGACGAAGCGGTATGCAAACTGGTAGTCGGGGTCGGATCCTTCGACGCGCTCGCACGTTTCGGGTGAGACACCTTTGACGGCGTACGAAACAACGTGTGACAGCGGTGTCCCCTCCGGGTGCGCCGCAATAAACTTCGCGACGCGTACGCGGTCTTCGTCGCGTTCTGTGAGAGTTCCATCGAGCAGCTGACCGTGACCGAGAAGGTCGCGCTCTTCGAGAAGGTCTGCTAAGACGGGAGTGTTACATCTATCGGCGAGGTCGAGACCGCCCAGGTGTCCCGGCGGTTCGACGACACTCATTTGGGACCATCAGAACGGGCGTCCGTTCGTCGGCTGCCCAGTGTGTCGCTGTTGGGATTCCCCTCACCCTCCGGGTTCGGGGGGAACGCTCGGGCTTCCGGGTCGCCCCGCGTGGGGGCGCTTCCAGTTGGTCGAGCTGGTGCGGAGTGCGATTGGCGCTCGCCCTCCGGTCCGGGATGCTCACTCCGTTGCGCTTCCGGGCGTGCCAGCTCTCCCGCGCCCTCGCTTGGGGTGTCTGCCGAGGGAACACTGTAGCACTGCTTACACCGATTGGCCTCCGCTGCTGGATGGTCGGCCCTGTTGATGCAGTTGCCCTGACAGAGTGGACAGCGGTACTGGACGTAGTTCGACCAGTCCGTCATCACCGACCACCGTCCTCGACGCGCTCGATAGCTTGACGAACATCCTCGTCGGTCGCCTCCAGGAGGCGGGAGGCAGGGACGAACTCATCACGAGCGAACGGCCAGTCGGCAGGCTGGGCGAGGTCGCGTTTAGGCGACACGCCGACCACCTTCGAGAAATGTTAGACAACTGTACTCCCTCGGAATAATCGCGTGACTGCGAGGGGTGCATCCGGATTCCCGATGAACTAGCTTTCTCCGGGGAGGGTTCTTGAAACCCGATTGTGCCGAAAACAGGGAGAAACGGCGCTCTCGCCGTGTTATTAATTCCCCGTTTACAACGGTAAAATTCGGATGGACTCGCCGGGATTTGAACCCGGGGCCTCTCCCATGCCAAGGGAGTGATCTACCCCTGATCTACGAGCCCTTGCGTGCATTGTCTGCTTCCCGATGGGATTGCTTAAACCCATCGAAGCACCGGGACATAGAGAACCGGCCCCATGGTCTTAGTTAGACCAGTATTGCGTCGGCCTCGCAGAGTGCGTAGAAGTCTGGTAATTGGTGTTACAGTACGGCCATAATGGCTATAACGACTGAGGCCATCCCTACAGTAATCTCAGTTTAGTGAATCAGGCTCATGAACCGTAGGAGAAACGAGACGCAGTCTAACGACCGGCGTGTCGGCCGGTCACTCTGGATCGAAGAGCACCGGCGCGGGCAGACGACGCTGGACTTCGCGATCGGTATGAGCCTGTTTCTGAGCGTCCTAATATTCATCTTCCTGTTCATTCCGGGGCTGTTGTCACCGTTTTCTGCGGGGGTTCAGGAGGAGACAGTCACGACCGACAGAGTCGCCGATGGGCTCACAATGGGGATGCTCGGTTCGCCACAGCAGCCGTACGTCCTGAACGAACACTGTACGCGCGAGTTCTTCGCTGGGAACGCACCACCGTCAGGATGCGGCTACGAGTCCGGCGGGAGTGCGGAGGAACGGGTCGGGCTCGACCCGGCTCGGGAAAACGTGAACGTCACAATCCGGGGGAACGCGACGGGGACACCAGCCGCCGACGAAATTCTGTGCTGGGATGGAGCGAATCAGGCACTCGTCGAAGCTGGGGCCGGCTGTGGGACGGTACTCACGACTGGTGGGAACCCGCCGACAAACAACGACGCGTCGGTCACTGCGTTGCGAGTGGTCTCGTTGAACGGGCAGGATGTCACAGTACGCGTGGTGATGTGGTAGCATGCGCGCGCAGGCACACACGCTCGAAGCGATCGTCAGCGGTATGGTGTTGCTGGCAAGTCTGGTGTTCGCGCTACAGATGACAGCGGTGACGCCGCTGTCGGCGAGCACGTCGAGTCAACACATCGAGAACCAGCAGCAGGCGATCGGTCACGGGGTCCTCGCCTCGGCGGCGGCAGAGGACGCACTGAAACCGGCTGTGCTCTACTGGGACAACAGCACGGCGCAGTTCCACAACACGGCCGGTGGTCGGGAATACTACACGAACGGGCCGCCGGACAATCGGTTTGGGGAGTTGCTAGAACGCGCGTTCGACCAGCGGGGAATCGCGTACAACGTCTATCTCAGGTTCCAGAACACGCAGGAGCGAACCGTCACGACCCGCTACGTCTACAGCGGCGAACCGAGCGACAACGCGGTGCGTGCGAGCCACACAATCACGCTCATGGACGACGACCATCTGCGTGATGCGGACGGGACGCGCAACAGCACGCGGATCGGGGATCCAGCGACCGATTATACGGTTTCGGACACCGGAAAGAACGTCTACAACACCGTCAGCGTGGAGGTGGTCGCGTGGCGCATCTAGACGACGAACGCGGACAGATAATCCTTATCGCCGCATTGGCCCTGGCGGTGACGTTCATCGGGCTTGCGCTGGTCGTCAACTCCGCGATCTACACGCAGAACCTCGCGAGTCGGGGCGAGGTTGCAGGGAGCAACGACGCGCTGGAGATGCGGGCGATGGTGGAGACGAACGTCGGGCAGGGTGTCACCGCGGCGAACAGGTACAACTACTCGACCCAAACAACACTCGAAACCGGTGTGCGTGAGAGCACACGGACTGTCAGTACACAGACGGAACGCCAGCGAGTCACGAGCGGGACGCTGGTGAACGTCACGCTCGCCGGCTCGCCGACCTACGGCACGCGGATCGCCCAGACCAACACGTCACTGTTTGAATCCGGCGAGGCGACACCGAGCGCCGATTGGATGGTCAGAGAGCGGGTCACGCGCCCGGGTGACGGAACGAACGCGACCAGACGGTTCGTCATCAACGCGACACAGCTCCCCAGTTCGGGAAGCGAGTTCGTCGTCGTAGCGAACGGTACCGGCGGCAACCCGAAATGGACGATGCGGGTCTGGGGTGATGTCGGACCCAGCGGGACGGTCAACGTGGAAGTCGACACACCGAGTGGCACACAGACGTGTGCTGTCCCTATCGAGGAGCCGTACGCCCACATCGACGTGACTGGCGGAACAGTGCAGGGTGAACCGTGTCTCGCGCTCCAGGGCGGGAGCTTCGACGGGCGGTTCGCCCACGGCGTCGGCGACGAGTACAACATCACCTACGAGTCAGGCGACCAGATCAGGGGGAACTACTCGATGGTTGTCCGCGATAGCAAGCGGGCCTACACGCTCGATACAGCGCCAGCGTCGCCGTTCAGCACGACCGCAATCTACGATGTGACCGTCCGCTACCGCTACGACACGTCGAACCTCCGGTACGAAGCAAAGATACGGGTGGCCCCGGGTGAGCCGGATGCGTCGTAACCGTGCCGTCTCGACGACGCTGAGCTACACGCTGAGCCTGGCCATCGCCTCGATTCTGGTGTCCGGGCTCCTCATTGCCGGCGGTAACTTCGTCGAGAATCGGCAGGAGCAGGTCATCAGGGACGAACTCGAAGTCATCGGACAGCAGGTCGCCGCCGACATCGCGCGTATCGACCGGCTGGTGGTCGCTGCCGACAACGACCCGACTGCGCGGTTGAATCACACGTTCCCGGCGCGGGTGAGTGGAACCGGCTACCGGGTTTCGATTGACGCCGGCGCCGATGAACTCGCGCTCGAATCGACGTCGCCGGACGTGTCGGTGACTGTGTCGCTCAAAACCCGGACAGACCTGGGGGACTCCAGTGCTGGCGGCGGTGTGATAACCGTGTTCTACGACGAATCGAACGATCAACTGGAGGTGCGAGATGGCTGACCGCGCCGTAAGTGAGGTGCTGAGCTTCGCCCTGGTGTTCAGTCTCATCGTGGCATCGATAATACTCGTCTCAGTGAGCGGGCTGGGGGCGTTACAGAACGCTCGGGACGCGGAGCAGATGGAGAACGCCGAACGGGCATTCGACGTGCTCTCGGACAACATCGCGGACCTTCACAGACAGGGGGCACCGAGCCGTGCGACCGAGGTCAGTCTCGGTGAAGCCACGCTCAGGACGGGCGAAAACACGACGATATCGGTACAGGTCCACGACGGGACTGCCCCCAAAGACGTCGGGACCTGGGAGATACGACCGATAATCTACGCCGGCAACCAGGAGCGAGAGCTCGTCTACGAGGCAGGGGCAGTGTATCGGACGAACCGGGACAGCGGAATACAAAAACGGACGCCACCGATACTCGTCTCAGACGACCGCGTGCTCATCACCGTGGTCGGCACGACCGCCAGTGGCCAGCAGAGCCTGGGCGGGTCGACGGTGCTCGTCCGGACGAACCACCGGAGCAGCAACGTCTCGTTCGCCGATACCGGTGGGAACATCGAACACGTCAACGTCAGTGTCGACTCGACTCCACAGCGAGAGGCACTCTGGCAGTCGTACTTCGAGCAGGAAGGGTTCGCCTGTGGGGCCGACGGCTGGTGTAACTTCACGTCGTCTTCCGGCGGCATCCAGCGGACGTACGTCGTCTACCACGACATTGCGGTCGACATCGACCAGTAGCCGGTCGACTACCCGCTGGTCACGTTGATCCGGTTCTTCGAGACGTGGAGGTACGTCAGCCGGATGATGTTCGTGTTCTTCGGGACGGCGCGTTCGTTTCTGAGCGCCCGGTCGTAGTGGACCAACCCCCCGTTATCCACCGTGACTGACCCGGCGACGAGGCCGCCGTACAGCTCCGCCTTCTTGAGTGAGACGCTGCTGGCACCGACGCCGCCGGCGGGTGCGTAAATCACGCCCTCGAACTGCGGAGTATCGGTGTCCCCCTCGATGACGGCGTCGAAGTCCGACTGACCGTACACCCAGAACTGCTTGGAGTTATTGGCGTTGTCGATGTTGACGTCCCCGGTGCGATAGATGTGGAAGTGGTGACCGCTGGCGGACGTTGCCTCGCCTTTGACGTAGAGGCGGACTTTCCCGCCACCGTTGACTTTTATCTGCCCGTTGTTCTCGATGTAGACGTAGTCCCGGACGGCGATGGTCACGTCGTCACCACCAGTGTTAATCGTCAGCGTCTCGCCGCTCAGTGTCAGGTCTTCCAGGTAGTAGGTGCCTGCGCCCAGCGTCTGGTCGCCGCTGTCGAGCTGGTTCCCCGAAATACTGCTGGTCGCGCCGTTGTCATTGGTATCGCTTGCGTTGGCGACTCGCCGGTTCACCAGGCCGTCGATAGCGCCGGCTCCCTCGACGCCCGAGATCTGTCTGACATCGCCGTTGACAGTGCCCTTGATATGCTTGGTAGTCGAGTATTCCACGTCACGGGTGACGACGCCGCTTCCCTTGACCTCGACTCCGTCACCGGACCGAACGGAGCCGTCCACCTCGCTGTTCCCTTTCACGTACACGTCACCGGCTGTGGTGATCGTTCCGAACGACCCCTGTGAGGTCGAGTAGTCGCCGACAGACGAGTTGTAGCTGTCCGTTCGAGCGGGGTCGGTACCGCTACCGGAGAGCGTAATCTGTCCGCCGGCGGACGTTGCCGCGACGGCGCTCGTCACTTCTCGCGGCCCCGTCGGCACGACCAGTGTCGTGGTCACGCTGTCGTTTTCGTGGTCGTAGTACGCGTCGCCGTCGGTCCGCTCTTCGAAGTAGCGCCCCCATGACCGGTAGTACTCGCTCTGGACGGTGATGTTGACCGTCCCGGTATCCAGCGGATTGATGTTCCCAGCTGCCTGGTCGGGATACACCTGCGTCGTGCCGTCCTTCGAGATACTCGCCCGCGAGCCAAGCGAGCGGTCACCGCGGACGGTGATGAGTGGGAGCGTCAGCGTCGCGTCGCGGTAGTAGAACTCCGGCGGTGAAACCATGACACTGCCGCTGTCGGAGCGCCGCCACACCCCGCCGCCCTGATAGGCGACTTCCTGGTTCCCGTTTTCGTAGACAACCGCGCCGAGGCGCTCGTCCATCAGCGTGACCGTGGTCGGGGGCGAAGCAGAGTGGTTGGTGATATTGACGGTCATCCGACCGGCAGTGTCGTCGATTCGGTACGTGGATCTGTCCGTCCCGACGAGAGACACCCGCTGGCTGTCGGCGTTCCCAAGCGCCACCAGGGCCGCCTGGGAGTCCAGTTGGGTCATCCCCGTCTCCGCCCGGGAGACGTCGAGCCCGGCCTCAGTATCGACCAGCGCCGTCGCTCCCAGGCTGACAACGACGCCGGAACCGACGATGACGAGACTGAGAACCAGTATCAGCCCGAGCGGGGCTGATTGTGCCCGTTGGTGACCCCGACCCTGACCCCAGGGGAATCGCATTATCCGACAGTAGTTATCACAGCTGATAAGGCTGCTGGCCACCTCGTCGATAGTCGCCACCAGCGACTGTCTATGGCAGCCACAACGAAAACCGACCGACGCCAAGTGCTACGGTAGTGATGAAGTGAGGTGTGTCGGCGGTCAATTGGACGTGATATTGACGTCGTTCGTCGAGATGTGGAGATAGGTGATCGCAACTACACTCGTGTCTTTGGGAATTGTGCGCTCTTGTTTGAGTGCCCGGTCAAAGTGGACTCTGCCACCCTTTTCCAGTTCGACTTGGCTGGTGACCGCACCGCCGTAGAGTTCGCTCTTCCAGATCTCGAACGTGCTCGTTCCGGTCTTTCCCCCCGGCGCGTAGATGACGCCGGTGACTCTGGACTTATCTGACCCTTTCTTCTCCATCCGGGCCTGGAGATTATCTTTGCCGTAGATCCACACTTGCGTCGACCGCTCACTGACCGCGCCGGTTGTCCTGATCTCGCTCGCCCGTGTGAAGAAGTGATAGCCGTCAGCGCTCCCGCCCGACGCAGGTGACTCGCCCTTTACGTATATCTTCACCTGATTCGGGCCGGACACCGTGATATCGTTCCCGGTGTTCAGGCTCACGTAGTTCTCGACACCAATGATCACATCTCCACCAGTCGTATCGAACTCGACGTCGTTGCTCAGGTCGATCCTGTCGACGTGATAGCTACCAGCAGACAGTGTCGTCGCCCCCTCTGTGCCGTCGATAACGCCGTCGTCGGCTATGGTTCCCCCGTTATCGTTCGACGACGACAGGTCGTCGACCTGTGTGTCGACGTGGGAGTTGATACTGGTGGTGTCGCCGAACGAACTGATCTGTTCGTCGGAGCAGGACCCCGAACACGCTCCGTGTTTGTCCTCGAACGCGTCCGCCCATTCCACCCGGTTGCCGTTGAACGTCATCGAGTTACTACTGAATTCGACGCGACCGCCCGAGGTGATGTTCCCGTTCAGTTCCGCACTCCCGGTGACGGTGACATCACCTGCCGTCGTGAGATTGCCGCTGTCACCGGCCTCGGAGGCGTCGTACCCGTCCCCGTCTGCCGACGTATAGCTGTCGGTAAATGCATCGTTCCCGCTCAGTTTGATCGACCCGGAATCACTCGTCGCGGCGACGGCGTTCCGGACTTTTCGCGGCCCTGCAGGGACCTTGAGAACGATCGAAACACGACTGCTGTCGGGCTGGTACGTCACGTCACCGTCCGTTCGCTCCTCGAAGTATCCGCCCCACGCTCGGTAGTACTCGCTCTGGACGGTAACGTTGACTTTCCCGTCTTCCAGCGGGTTCGTGAAGTTCGCGTTTCGCGTGGTGTTCGGAAAGTGCGACGTTGTTCGGTTGTGGGTGATCGACGCGCTGTCTCTGATTGTCCCGGACCCGCTCACTGTCACGAGAGGGAGCGTCAGCGTCGCGTCCCGGTAGTGGAACTCGGGCGGGGACACCATCACCGACGTTCCGTCACCGGTTGACCGCCAGACGCCGCCTCCCTGATACGCGAGTCGCGTCTCGTCGCTGCCGTGATACGCCACCTCACCCATCGATTCGTTGAACACAGTCGTCCGGCTCCCGGACGTTGTATTCTGATAGGAGACGTTCATCCACCCGGCATTCTCGTCGATACGATAGGTGCTCGAACTGCTCGCGGGAAGCGAGACCTGTTGCACGTCCGTCTGTCCCAGCGCTACGAGCGCGGTTTTGGAATTGAGTTCTGTCAGCGACTTCTCGGTTCGTTCCACGTCGAGTTGCGTTTGCGTGCTCGTAATTGCGTCGGCACCCAGTGCAACGACCGCCGTCGTCGAGATAATCATCACTGCGAAAACCAGCGCTAGTCCGAGCGGAGCACTCTGCCCGCGACTGCCGAGTCTCCGCCCAGCGCTACCCATACTGCGCATATCTACCCCAACAAATTACTTAAGATAGGCGGGCGGGTTATCAATTGTAATACTGCGGAGTGTTTCGGCTGTGGGACGTATTTGACGACTGTGTCGCCGTTTCGAGACGCGACCGGGAAGCGGAACGGTTTAGTCGCGCCCTCTCAGACAAGGAGATGGGAACAGCACGACCGCAAATCTGACTCGCTGTGGACTTTCACAGCTCGGGATTGCGGCCGTGTTCGGCACTGTACAGTGCCAATACGCCTCGTAACGAGAGCGGTTCGTGCGGTTCCAACCAGATTACAATGGCACGAATGCATACACGCCGTCGCGGTTCGTCCGACTCGGACAAACCGGCGGCAGACGAACCCCCGGAGTGGAGTGACGTCGACGAGGACGCCATCGAAGAGCGCGTCGTCGAACTGGCTGAGCAGGGCCACTCGCCCAGCGAGATCGGCCTGAAGCTGCGCGACGAGGGCGTTCAGGGCACGCCGATCCCTGACGTCTCGCTCGCGACCGGCAAGAAAGTCACCGAGATCCTCGAAGAGAACGAAGCCGAGCCGGACCTGCCGGAGGACCTTCGGAACCTGCTCGAGCGGGCCGTCCGCCTTCGCGAGCACATGACCGAGAATCCCAGTGACTACCAGAACAAGCGCGCGCTCCAGAACACGCAGGCGAAGATCCGACGCCTCATCGACTACTACCGCGGCGACGAAGTCGACGAGGACTTCACCTACAGCTACGACAACGCCGTCGAAGCGCTGGGTCGCGAATAGATGTCGGCGACCGGTCGGGAACCGACGCCAGCCACGTCCCCCAGCGACCTCGCCGGGTCGCTCCGCGAGGCCGCTTTCGTACGCCTCGTCAGCGACGCGACCGGCGAGGCGCTGGCTGCGACTGGCCTGCTGGCGCGAGCGCTCGACGACACGCCGTTTCAGGCGAGTGTCGTCCGCCCGTTCGAGGACCCCGACCGGACCACGGAGACCGACATCACTGTCGCCATTGGTCGCACGCAGTCGACCGCCGACGTGACGCTAACCGACCGCGCCGCCGCGACAGCCTTCGAGACTGCCCACGAACTCGGCGCGACGATCGACCCTGCGCTCGCCCTAGCTGGCACGATTGCCGCCGGCGAAGTCGACGGGACCGCCGCCGAAGCCGCCGAGCAAGCAGGGCTCGACCGCCGACCCGGTGTCGCAGTGCCGGGCACGGACCTCGCGGACGGGCTGGCCCACTCGACGCTGTTCGTCGCGCCCTTCTCGGGCGACGCCGATGCAGTGCGGGCCACGCTCGCCGACCTGAGCTTCGACGCGAACCAGTTTGGGGCTCTCTCGGCCGACGACCACCGACGCCTCGCGTCGCTGGTCGCCCTGACCGTCACTGCGGACGCGCCGCCACGGGCCGCCGACGCGGTCCAACGCGCGCTCCGCCCGACGATGGGTGGCCCCTTCGAGACGGTCGGCGGCTACGCCGACGTACTCGACGCTGTCGCACGGGAACAGCCGGGCACCGCTGTCGCGCTCGCACTCGGCCACGAGGCCGTCCGCGAGGACGCTCTAACCGCCTGGCGAACTCACGGCACGCGCGCCCACGAGGCAGTTTCCGAGGCGACCACGGGCCGATACGACGGCCTGTTCGTCGCCCGCGGCAACGCGATGCCGACCGGAACCGTCGCCAGACTGTTCGCGGACTTCCGCGCACCGGAACCGGTGACGCTCGTCGTCACCGACACGGCGGCCGCGGCCCGCGCCACGGACGGCCGGGACGTTGCCGAAACGATGCACGTAGCCGCCGAAACGGTCGGCGGCGACGCCGTCGGAACAGGCGACCGGGCGCGCGCTCGGTTCGACGCCTCGACGGCCGACTTCATCGAAGCGTTCCGGGAGGCAGTATGAGACGGGCGGAGATTCGGACGACACACGACTCGCCCGAACGCGTCGCACGAGCGGTGCGGCCAGACAACACCGACGAGATGACCACACGCGTCGAGGGCGACGCCGTGGTCACGACCGTCGAGCGCGACTCGACCGGCGGCCTGCAGGCGACCGTCGACGACTACGTCGTCAACATCCGGGTTGCAGCACAGCTCGCAGACCAACACACACAATCCAATCATGAGTGAACGAAGCGTTTCAAAACGCGCAGAACAGAAACGGTGGTACACCGTGCAGGCTCCCGAGCAGTTCGACCGGGAGGTTCTCGGTAAGACACCGGCAGACGAACCGGACAAGGTGCTCGGACGCACCATCGAAACAACGCTGGGCGATCTGACAAACGACGCCAGCGAGAACAACACGAAGCTGACCTTCAAGATCAACGAGGTCGCCTCGGACTCGGCGTACACGGAGTTCATCCGCCACGAGCTCACGCGGGACTACCTCCGCTCGCTCGTCCGACGGGGCTCCTCGAAGGTCGAGGCCTTCGTCACCGTGCTGACCACGGACGACTACCGCGTCCAGGTCCAGCCCGTCGCCGTGACGACGAAGAAGGCCGACGCCTCCCAGGAGAAGGCCATCCGCCGGACGATGATCGACCTCGTCGAGGAGACGGCCGAAGACCGCACCTTCGAACAGCTGATCGACAGCGTCGTCGAAGGGCGTCTCTCCTCGGCTATCTACGGCGAAGCCAAGGACATCTACCCGCTCCGACGCGTCGAGATCAAGAAGACCACGCTCGAAGCGCGGCCAGAAGAAGTCGCCGCCGAAGAGGAGACAGCCGTCGACGTGGACGAGGAAGACGTCGACGTCGAAGCCTAACGCGTTCCAGCACCGACGTTCGATTTTTCTGCCGCAGTGAGAGACCGAGCCCGACAGCGACGCAGCGGACCTGCCCCTCTTCTGTGACGCTGTTGCCGACGGTCGGAGTTAGCGACCGATACCCCAAAACAGCGCGTAGAGGACCCACTCAGCGCAGACAGGAAAAAGACTCGACAAAAGCGACAGCGCCGCTACTCGCCGCTCGTCACCGTTTCGGGGTTTTCGGTCACGACGACGGTCCCGACCATCCCGGCTCGCTCGTGCGGGATACAGAAGTAGGGGTACTCGCCGAGTACCTCGAAGGTGTGGGTAAACTCCTGGCCCTCGTACATCGTCCCGCCGGAGGAACTCCCCCAGTTGTCGCGGGCCGCCTGTTCGGTGTCGAAGCCGCCGGAGGCGAAGTAGTCGGCGTCGTCGGGGATGTCGTCCTCGTAGGCCGTGACCGAGTGGCCCTGTTTGCTCGTGTTGAGCCACCGCACGGTCGTCCCCGGTTCGACGGCGATGCGAACCGGGCGAAACGCCTTCGCGGACATCCCCACGTCGTAGTCGGTGTCAGCGCTCCCACCGCCGAGGCAGCCGGCGAGCCCTGCGACCGCCGCCGGGCCGGCCGCACGGAGAAAATCCCGTCGCTCCATACCGTGACTCAGGACCGCATAGTCAAAGACCGCTCGGTTCTGGACTGCGGAGAACCCCGGTGTCAGTCCGTCGCGGTCACTCGAAAGTCAGTCCGTCGCGGAGGTCGCGCGCGTCGGCGAGCAGGCCGTCGCGGTCGTCAGCCGTCAGCGTTACGTGCCCCATCTTCCGGAGGTTGTACACCTCGCGCTTGCCGTACCAGTGCAGGTGCGCCCGTGGCGTCTCCAGTATCCCGTCTTCGCCCCGCAATGCTGCCGACTGGCGCTCCGAAACGTCCCCGAGGATGTTCGTCGACACAGTGGGGAACCGCTGGTCGGTCGATCCCAGCGGCTGGCCGGTGACGGCCCGCAGGTGTTGCTCGAACTGCGAGGTGTGACAGCCCTCGATGGTCCAGTGGCCGGAGTTGTGCGGTCGCGGTGCGATTTCGTTGAGCAGAATCGCGCCGTCGGTCGTCTCGAACAGCTCGATGCCGAACACGCCGCGACCGTCCATCACGTCGAGCACGTCGTGAGCGACGTCTCGGGCGCGCTCGCGGACGGCTTTCGACGCTCTGGCCGGCGCGACGGACTCCCGGAGGATTTCCTCGCGGTGAATCGTCTCGGTGACCGGAAACGTGTCCCGTTCGTCCGCACCGCGACAGCCCATGACCGCGAGTTCGCGCTCGAAGTCGACCATCTCCTCGACCATCGCGGGGCCGGCGATGTCGTCGACAGCGTCCGCAACGGCTTCCGGGCCTTCGACGCGGATGTTCCCGCGGCCGTCGTAGCCGCCGGTCCGGGCCTTGAGCATGGCGGGGTAGCCCAGTTCCTCGCAGGCCTCGCGGAGGTCGGCGGCGGTGTCGACGGCGCGAAACTCGGGGACCGGAACGCCAGCGTTCGACAGCCGGCGCTTCTGGACGAGTTTGTCTTGAATCGTCCGGAGCGTCTCGGGCGCGGGGTGGACCGGCGTCCCGGTCTCCTCGGCGACCCGTTCGAGAACGTCCGGGTCGGCCAGTTCGATCTCGAACGTGAGGTAGTCGGCGCGCTCGGCGAGTTCCCGCAAGGTCGCCTCGTCGTCGAAGTCGCCGACGATCTGGTCGCGGACGACCGGTGTTGCCGGGCAGTCCGGCGTCGGGTCGGTCACGAGCAGTTCGAGGCCGAGCGGCGCGGCCGCCTCGCCGAGCATCCGGCCGAGTTGGCCACCGCCGACCACGCCGACGGTCGGCCCTGGTGACGTGAGTGTCATACCGCGCGCTTTCACAGCAGCAGGGTTAACCGTTCGGTTCTCGCCCGTAGGACTCGTGGACCCACACCGTCATGTCGTTCGAGCCGTACTTCGTTCGCATTCGGTGGGTCTTGGGCACGTACCCGGCGGCTTCGAGCCGTTCGGTGGGGACCGTGCTGTCGATCTGCTGGGTAATGACTATCGGCGGCTGGTCTTCTTGCGCCTGTTCGGCGAGCGTGTCGGGTCGGTTCTCACACGAGACGTTCACGTCGTCGGCCGCGTAGTACCACGGCAGCGGCAGCGAGTTGTACCACTGCAGACAGGTCGGTCTGGTGTTCCACCACGAGTCGTTCCACTCACCGCGGTCTTCCTTGACGTAGGCGTCGTCGCCGTCGTAGGCGTCGCCGCGCTCCCCGTGATACATCACGACATCAGTGCCGTTTCCGCTGGCCGTCGCGATTCGGTCCATCTCCGCCAGGTCGTCGCGGAGCGACTCCTGTGGCTGGGCGTACTGGACCAGCGGATTCCCCTCCAGGTGCTCGTTGGTGTACACCCGCGTGGCAGCGGTGTTGACGACGAGGGCCGTAACGAGCAGGACGATAGCGGCGGCGATGGCAGCGCCCGTCACGTCGTCAGTCGACAGCGACTCGTTCCCCCACCGGATCACGGCGGCGAGCCCGACGGCGGCCGGAATCGACAGCGGGACGACGACGTGGACGGCGAGCCACGGCGCGCCGATGTCGGTCCCGATGGGGTACCCCAGAATCGAGACGTAGCCGCCGTAGGCCGCGAACGGGACGAGATGGCGCGGCTCGACGGTTCCGAGCCGGTCGAGCGCGTACCCGAACGCCGAGAACAGAAGCAGCGGTGCCGCGGTGTAGCCCAGCGCTTTCAACAGTACCTCGTAGTGGCCGTCGACGCTCTCGTAGAACGTCTCGATAGACTCGACGAGGCCCGTCTCAGTGGTCGTGGCTTTCTCCGAGGCCGGCGAGAACCACTCGCTGTACTGGTCGACGACGCGCTCCCAGGTGGTCCCGACGAGTTCCGGGAACAGCGACGGGTTCGTCACGCCTGACCAGAAGTTCACGTCGCCGCTTGCGGCAGGGGCTGGCGGGTGTTCGATGCCGGCGACGCCGGCCCCGCGAGGGGCGTAGAAGAACAGCGAGACGAGGCCGAACACCAGCGCGGCGAGGACGATGTGGCTCGCGTACGCCGCGAGGACGGACGCGGCGCTGTCGTGGCGGTCGCGGAACGAGCGAACCGTGCCGACGACGAGTCCTACGTCCGCCCGGACGCGGCCCGCCATCCGCCCCCAGATTGCGCCGACGGTCGGGACGCCACGGAGGAAGCCGAACGCGTCGCGGTAGCCGTTCGGGAGGACGAGCACCTTCGCCAGCAGGAGACCGGTCGCGCCGAGCCACGTCAGCACGTAGACGATGGCGTTCTCCTTCGAGGCGAACCCCAGTGCCATGAACGCCCCGACGCCGTAGAGATAGCGCGCCTTGCGGGTGTCGACGAACCGGACGAGCAGGCCGAAGGCGGTGAACATGAATGCCGCGACCAGCACGTCGCTGCGCATGAACCGCGAGAAGTACAGCAGGACCGGATTGAGTGCGAGAAACACGGCCATGAACACAGTCTCGTCGGACCGGAGGTGTTCGCGAAAGAGCAGCGCTGTCAGCGGGAGGAGGCCGCCGACAATCGCCACCGGTAACCGCATCGTGAAGTCAGTCGGCGCGGCGACGGTGAACACCCAGCTATCGACGTGCTGGATGAACGGGCCGTGGATGATGTAGCGGTACGCAAAGGAGCCGGAGTCGCGGAGATGGAGCGCCCAGTAGGCCACGCGGCCCTCGTCGAAGTGAGCGACGCGGCTCCCGAGCGCCGCGACTCTGAGGACGAGTCCGAGAAGCGTCACAGCGACGACGAGCTTCACGGTGGCGCGCGGGTCGTCCGCGAACCAGGACCGGGTCCGGTCCCGGAAATCGTGGAGGGCAGACAGCGGGGACGACTCAGCCATATCTGGCTCAAGCACATGAGGCATTAGAATCCTTCTGGTTTCTATAACATGTTTTTAAGCTACTGCTCCGTCGCAGCGGCCGGCACAGCGGTCTAGGGCTTTGCAGGCACGGAACGGTAGTTCTTTAGTCGCCCCTCCCCGGGAATCAGGTATGGTGCAGCTCGGGCTGGTTGTCGCCCAGTACGACAAACACGGGGCAGTTATCGAGGAGATGGAGCACGGGGCTTACGAGGCCGCTGCCGACAATGACGCCGAGATCGTCGCAGCGATTGACGTCCCCGGGTCCTACGACACGCCGCTGGCTGCCGACCGGCTCGCACGCCGGTCGGACGTCGACGCCGTGGCCGTTCTCGGTGCGATTATCAGCGGCGACACTGACCACGACCAGGTCATCGGCAACGCCGCCGCACAGGGGCTGACCGACGTGTCCCTCGACCGCGACACCCCCGTCACGCTGGGCATTATCGGCCCGGGCATGAGCCAGGACGAAGCCGAGGCCCGAACCGACAAGGGGGCCTCGGCCGTCCAGAGCGCGATCGACCTCGCCACGGAACTCGAACAATGACTATGGACTTCGCTTCCCGCGTCGAACGTGTAGAACCGAGCGCGACCCTCGCGATCAGCAACAAGGCCGCAGAGCTTGAGGCCGAGGGGAAAGACGTCGTCGACCTGAGCGTCGGCGAACCGGACTTCGACACGCCGGAGAACATCAAAGACGCCGCCAAGGACGCCCTGGACGCCGGCCACACCGGCTACACGTCCTCGAACGGCATCCCCGAACTGAAGGAGGCCATCGCCGACAAGCTCCACGATGACGGCCTCACTCAGTATGACCCGGACAACCTCATCGTCACGCCCGGCGGCAAGCAGGCACTGTACGAGATATTCCAGACCGTCATCGACGATGGCGACGAAGTCGCCCTGCTTGACCCGGCCTGGGTGTCCTACGAGGCGATGGCGAAACTAGCCGGCGGGACGCTGACCCGCGTCGACACTGCTGCCCACGACTTCCAGCTCGAAGGCGCACTGGACGACCTCGCCGACGCCGTCTCCGACGAGACGGAACTGCTCGTCGTCAACTCGCCGGGCAACCCCCACGGCGCGGTGTACTCCCGCGACGCGATGGAGGGCGTCCGCGACCTCGCCGTCGAGCACGACATCACGGTGATCTCCGACGAGATTTACAAGGAGATTACCTACGACGGCGTCGAAGCCATCTCGCTGGGCACGCTGGATGGGATGGAGGACCGAACCATCACGCTGAACGGCTTCTCGAAGGCCTACTCGATGACCGGCTGGCGGCTGGGCTACTTCGCCGGGCCGGAGGAGCTGATCTCCCAGGCCGGCAAGGTCCACTCGCACTCGGTCTCCTGTGCCGTGAACTTCGTCCAGCACGCCGGCGTCGAGGCCATCACGAACACGGACGACGCCGTCGAGGAGATGCGCCAGGCCTTCGCCGAGCGCCGCGAGTTCCTCATGGAACTGTTCGAGGACCACGGCGTCCACGTCCCCGAGCCACAGGGCGCGTTCTACATGATGCCGGAGATTGCACCGGACGGCGACGACACCGAGTGGTGCGACCAGGCCATCTCGGAGGCCCAGGTCGCCACCGTCCCCGGAACCGCGTTCGGGACGCCCGGCTACGCTCGCATCTCCTACGCAAACAGCAAGGAGCGCCTGCAGGAAGCCGTCGACCGCCTCGCCGAGGCCGACCTGATCTGACGCGCGAACTGTCGTTTTGCGAGCGGTTTTGCCCCGACCAGCGTTCGGGAGTCCTACCCGCCCGAGCCAGTCTGGGACCCTGTCGCTGATTCGGGTACCGGTACTCTGGCCGTGGCCCTTCGGACGACGCGTCGTCCGGCGAGTGCGCGCTGGCGGTTGCGGTCGGCATCGACAGTTCCGGTGAGCGTATCGTCTCGGAGGCGGCTGTCACTGTTGCGCGATGAATCCTGGGGTTAGACTGGAACCGGGACTCACTCACATCATGCCTCCAAGAACTGTGAGCACCACGTTCGTATCTCGGGCCGGAACAGGGACGGCTGCGTCACTGATTACAGTGTCCCGATAGCCCGGTGGCGACGAAACAGGTAGTAGCAGCCGATTATAGGGTACACTATCGGCCCGAGAACCAGGAAAAAGACGCCGAGATTGACGTAGTTCCCCGGATTAGGCTGCCACGTCCCGGACTGAAGGCGAACGTAGGTCGCATCGCGGTAGATGGCGACAGAGAACGGTACCGCGGTGAGGATACCGACCCCAATCGAAACAAGTCCGGTACCGACGCTTCCGCTCGAAACAAGTACGCCCCCAAGAGCGAGGCAGACGGGCGGCAGCACGGCCCCGATAGCGACAACCGTCCACCACCAGTCCCGGTCGACCCAGTCGACGACATACTGATGGCGTTTGTACAGGTGGTGAAGTTTCATCAGGTAGCCGAGGAAGAAGCCGGCGACCGCATACAGGACTGGATTCGGGTCCCAGTCCACGTCTGCTTCCTGCACTTTCTTTGTATCAAAGTAGAGGAAAACCGGCGTTACGAGCCACGATATCAGCGCTACAACAATGCCGCCGAGGTACCAGACGCCGAACGTCCCGAAGATGCTGGCCATCCCGAGGGGCCCGGTACCCACACTCTCGCCCCCTATCCCGACAACGATCAGCCCGAGACCGAGGAATCCAAACAGGAGCGTCGGCAGGAGCAGCAGTATCTCTACAGCGCGGTACGACCGTGAATCGACATCGTTGACTGTGACCATCCCCATTGTATCGTCCCAACTGGCGATTACATTAGGGATATAATAGCGTAAAATAATTTTGCTAATGGACTGATAAGAGTGGGGGAACTGCGGAACCGAGTCAGCTACGCTCGTCGACAATCCGGTCGATAATCCGGCCTGTCGACAGGAGCCGGTCAGCCGCCTCTGCTTCCAGCGGGCTGGCCCGGCAGATGTCACAGTCGAGGCCCCGGGCGGACAGCGCCGCTTCGAGTTGCTCGTCGTCGTGGTGCTGGTCGTAGCCCAGCGCGATGATGTCCGGTTCGATGCGTTCGATAGGAACGAAGATGTCCTCGGGATGCCCGAGGTGTGCTTCGTCGACCGGTTTGAGCGCGCTGACCATCTCCCGGCGTTGCTCGTCCGGAACGACCGGCGGCTCCTTGTGGGTGACGTTGACCGAGCGGGCGACGATGACGTGCAGTTCGTCGCCCATGTCGGCGGCGTCCTGTAGATAGTGGACGTGACCCGGGTGTAGAATGTCGAACGTCCCCTGTGCGACGACGCGGGTCATTGATCGAACTCCTCCTCGCGTAGCTCCGCGTCGATGTCGGACTGGTCGAAATCGAAAAAGGACTCCTCCGGGGGCTCGACGTCGAGTACCGGGAGGTCGACGACCGAGCCGTCGCTGTCGAAGGCCTTCCAGTCGTCGCGACCGTACGGGTAGCCGATGATAATGTGGACGTCGCCGCGCCCGAACGTGGCGAGGTCGGCGTCACTGGGCTTGAGGACGCCGTTCGGATGGGAGTGAATCGACCCCGCTGCTCGCATGTCGTTCGGAACCATGCTCGTCTTGACGGTCGCGCTGACCGGGTTCGACTCCGTTCCCGGAATGACCAGAACGTCGGTCAGAACGGTCCCGTCGTCGTCGAGCCCGAGCTTGCTGGCGTCATCGCCCCGGAGAAAGCCCATATACTCGTTGGGATGGGCCTCTTCGGAGGCTGCGAGCGCGAACTCGAGTGCGGACTCCGCGATCCCGAGTATCCCGCTCGTTCGGAACAACCCCATACCACTGGGTCGGGTCGGACGCTTTTTACGCGTTGTGTTCGTCCCTCCGCGGATTCCGAAGAGTACAAACGGGGGAGCACCGAAGGATTGACAAATGTCTTCGCCAACTGGCACCGGTGACGGTGCTACGGTCCCCGACGGCGGGACCATCGTCTACGATCTCGCGGACCAATGTACGTCCGACGATCTCGAAGAAGGCGCACTGTACCACGCAACTGTCAACGGCACCGTCGAATACGGCGTGTTCGTCGATCTCTCCGACGCTGTCTCCGGTCTCGTCCACGACTCTAATCTTCTGGGCCAGTACGACGTGGGCGAGGACCTCATCGTCGAACTCGGCGAGATCCGCCCCGACGGCGACCTGAGCTTCGAGGAAGTACGGGTCGCCGACTACGAGGAACAGCGCGTTGCCCACGGCAACGCGACCACCGTCGCCGATCTCGCCGACGCGACCGGTGAGACAGTCATCATCGAGGGCCAGGTCGTCCAGATCAAACAGACCGGCGGCCCCACTGTGTTCCAGGTCCGCGACGAGACCGGTATCGTCCCGTGTGCCGCCTTCGAGGAGGCCGGTGTCCGTGCCCACCCCGACGTTGAAATCGACGACATCGTCCGCGTCTCCGGGCGCGCCGAGGAACGCGACGACGGCCTGCAGGTCGAGGCTGAATCGCTGACCGTCCTCGACGGTGAGGAAGCCGACGACATCGAGAGCGACCTCGACGACGCACTGGCCGAGGCCGCAGAGCCGGCCGACGTCGAGCCGCTGGTCGAGTGGCCCGCCTTCGAGAAACTGTGGGACGACCTCCGCGAAGTCGCGACCGAACTCCGCAAGACGGTGCTTTCGGGCCGCCCGATTCGCATGCGACACCACGCCGACGGCGACGGGCTCTGTGCGAGCGTGCCGCTGCAGGTCGCGCTGGAATCGTTCATCGCCTCCCAGTACGAGGACGCCAGCGCGCCCCAGCACCTCCTCAAGCGCCTGCCGAGCAAGGCCCCGTACTACGAGATGGAGGACGTGACCCGGGACCTCAACTTCGCGCTGGAGGACCGCACCCGCCACGGCCAGAAGCTCCCGATGCTCCTGATGCTCGACAACGGCTCCACCGAGGAGGACACGCCGGCCTACCGGAACCTCCGGCACTACGACATCCCGGTGGTCGTCGTCGACCACCACCACCCGGACCCCGAGGCCGTCGAGCCACTCATCGAGCAACACGTCAACCCCTACCTCCACGACGAGGACTACCGCATCACGACGGGGATGCTGTGTGTCGAACTCGCCCGGATGATCGACCCCGACCTCACCGAGGACCTCCGGCACGTCCCCGCGGTCGCGGGCCTATCGGACCGTTCCGAGGCAGAGGCGATGCGGGACTACATCGACCTCGCCGCCGAGAAGGACTACGACGAGGCCGACCTGCGCGACATCGGCGAAGCGCTGGACTACGCGACCCACTGGCTGCGCTACAACTCCGGCGAACAGCTCATCACCGACGTGCTGAACGTCGACTGTGACGACCGGGACCGCCACGGGGAAGTCGTCGACTTCCTCGCTGACCGGGCCGAACGCGACGTCGAGGACCAGCTCGACGCCGCGATGAGCCACGTCGAGCACGAGCGCCTCGACAACGGCGCGCACCTCTACACAATCGACGTGGAGAACCACGCCCACCGCTTCACCTACCCCGCCCCGGGCAAGACGACCGGCGAAATCCACGACCGGAAGGTCGCCGAGACGGGCGATCCTGTCATCACCATCGGCTACGGCCCGGACTTCGCCGTCCTGCGCTCGGATGGCGTTCGCCTGGACATCCCGCGGATGGTTACCGAGCTGACCGAGGAGGTCGACGGCGGCGGCGTCTCCGGCGGCGGCCACCTCGTCGTCGGCTCCATCAAGTTCGTCAAGGGCCGGCGGGAGTCGGTCATCGACGCCCTCGTCGAGAAGATGGCCGAGGCCGAGATCGACGAGGAACTCGGGAGTTCGACGGCGCTGCCGGAAGAAGTGTAACGCCGCTCGACACGCGATACCCGTTTTTACGCCTCGAACGAAACCCGACGAGCGGCGAGCCCGGCGACCACGATGAGTCCGAGCAAGGCCACGAGTGCCCCAATCGGCGTGTCGAACCCGCCGGCGTCCCAATCGGCGTCGAAGACGGCACCGAAGTAGTCGGCCGCGTCGCTGCCGTGAAGCACCAGTACGACCTCGCGATTCGACGTCGCTGCCGCCTCGTTCCAGTTGAGGCTGCCGACGACGACCTGCTTGTCGTCGATGACTGCGCCCTTCGCGTGGATCTTCTCGTAGCGACCGTCGGGGTCCGCCACCTTCGCTGTCAGTGGCGCGTCGTTGCGGTCGGCCCACTCCCGAAACCGCTGTGCTGTCTGCTCGTTCTCCTCTCGGACGTACCACGCGTCACTCAGCAGTAGGCGGACCTCGACGCCGCGCGACGCGGCCCGGCGGAGCGCCCGCAGAAGTGGGCTTTCCCAATCTCCGACCGTCGGCTGGATGACGTCGGTGGAGTCGTCCGCGTCGTCTATCGTCGCGACGAGTTCGTCCTGGGCATTGTCCGGGGTAACCAAGAGGTCCGTCCGCTGGACGGCCACCGACTCCGTCCGGAACTCGCTCGGGTACGAGCCCGTCGCCGGCTCGCCCTGCTCGAACTGTCGCCCCTGGCGGTACTCCCCCCACCGCTCGCTGTCCTGCCAGCCGGCGTCAGATCGGAACGTCTGATTCAGCCCGTCGACGACCCGCGGCTGTGCCGTGACCACTCCCCAGCCCCGGCTGCTGTTGCCGCCGGTTCCCGCGGGTTTCCAGTTCTCCGTCAGCACGACGGCCCGCCCGTCGGCGACGGCGTACTTCGCGTGGTGGTAGCGGTATCTGGCGCGCGGGCCAGTCACTACCCGAACCGGGACGCCGGCGTCGGTCAGCCGGTCGAGGGTGCGGGCTTCCGCGGCGGTGCGGCTCCCGACCGGTTCACCTTCGAGAAGGACGCGGACCGTCGCGCCGCGGCGCTGGGCGGCGATGAGAGCGTCGGCGACCCTGGCCGAGGAGAGCGTGTAGCCGGCGAGGTACACCCGTTCGGTAGCGTTGCGAATCGGTTGCATCGGCGCAGCGGGCGAGTCCGGAAGCGTGAACGCTTGTACCTCGCCGCCGGCGGCCCTGACGACCGGACGGGCCGTCGCGCCCAGCGGCCGCCAGCGAATAACCGACCCGTTCACAATACCGAGTTCCCCCTCGACGGTCTCGGTGTACCGAACGGCATCGACAGTCCGATTGGCACGCTGAAGGCGAACCCGCTCGCCGCCGTTTGCCAGCGCGAGATGTCCGTCGAGGCCGACGACCGGCCAGTCGGTGAGTTCCCGTGTCCGGTTCGGTGCCGTCGAGAGGACGACGCGCCCGCCTGCGCTGGTGTTCGGAATACCCGCAGTCCCGTCGCCGTCGGTAATGGCGTACTGCCCGATGTCGGTCCCGTCGGGAACGTCGAGGACGACGAACTCCCCCGCGTCGCCGCCAGCGACAGGGTCCGGGTACACTGCGTGAATCGACGGCTCCGCAGGACGGCTGGCTGTTGTGCCGGCTTGAGACGCCTGTCCAACTGCGATATGGGGACCTAGCGCGGCGAGGACGAGCACGCAGCAGACGAGTGGAGCGAGCGACCGCATCGGGGCGTCTGGCCCCCCGTTCGTATAAAAAGGTTCCCTGACTCAGGCGCTTGACGCCTTCTCGGCTTCGGCCTGGACGATGTACGCGCGGTCGTCCGTGTAGCGGGCAGCCTCCTCGAGTGCCGTTTCGGTCCCGATCTGTCGGAGCGCCCACGCGGCGGAGGCACGCACGGAGTCGCTGTCGTCGGACTCGAGTATGTCGCCGAGCGGCTCGATAGCGCGGGTGTCACCGAGCAGGCCCAGAGTGCGGGCGGCGACCGAGCGGATTTCCTCGCTGTCGGCGTCGAGTCGGTTTGCGACCGGCTGGACCGACTCCGCGCTGCCGATAGCGCCCAGCGCGCGCAGCGTGACTTTCTGGAGTGCGGGGTCGCCGTCGCCGTCGATGTAGTCGTGCAGCGTCTCGGTCGCACGCTCGTCGCCGATCTTCCCCAGTACCTCGATTGGCCCTTTGTCGCGCTTCTGGGCGCGCTGGTGCATCGCGTCGAAGGCCGGCTCGGCGTCGCTGCCGAGGTTGTACAGGAGGTCGACGATGTATCCGTCGAAGAACTCCGACCCGAGTTTGTCGTAGGCGAACAGGACCTGTTCGAAGTCCCCCTCCTCGGCGTGGAGCTTCGCGGCGTTCCACTCCGGCGGGAAGTCCTTCCGGTTCTCGTTGGTCAGGATGTCGTAGAACCCGCGAGCGTCGAGTTGCTCCTGTACCGTGAGGTCGTCCCAGACTTCGGCTTCGTCCAGCCCCGTTTCCAGCGTTTCCGCCGCTTCGAGGAGTCCTTCGATAGTCTCCGTGTCCTCGTCGGGGTCGAGGTTTGCCGCTTCGATGGCGTCGGCGACTGTAGCCAGCGCGTCCCCGGCGGCGACGAAATCGCCGCCCGTGTCGGCGTCGTGGTCGACGAACTCGGCGCTTTCGTCGAGGAACGTCTCGACGGCCTCCTGGGCCTCGCCCTCGCCGTCGTCGGTCCACTCGCTGTCGGTGACGGTGTCCGCTGCGTCGGAAACGATAGTGACCACGTCCTCGGCGTAGGGGCCGCGCTGTGCTTCGAGGTCGTCACGCAGGTCCGAGAGCTGGGACTCCAGTTCCTCGCGGGGGTCCTCGGCTTCGTCGTCATCCTCGTCGGGCTCGGGCAGGTCGGCGGCTTCGAGGTCGCTCTCGATGTCGTCGAGGGACGACTCGACGTCGTCGAGGTCGGCCTCCGTCTCTGCGGCCTCAAGCTCCTCGCCGGCCTCTGTGAGACGCGATTCCAGTTCTTCGGCGGTCACGTCGATCTCGTCTGCTGCCTCGGCGTCGTCCGACGCGTCGGCATCGTCGTCCCCGTTGCTCATGTCCAAGACTGTGTCGGAGCGGGCCAAGAGCGTTTTCCTTTCGAGGCGGGCTGGACAGTCCCGTCCCTGCCGGGCCAACGAGCAAAGAATATGTATCGGGAGTTGCAGTGCCATGGGTAGCGAGCATGACTGACGCGACACCGCCGGACGACGGACAAAACCCGGCCACACCCGAGGAACCGGAAACCGCCGGCTTCGTCGAGTACGGCATCGACGACAAGCCGCCGCGAAAGCAAGCGATACTGCTCGGCGTCCAGCACTACCTGACGATGATCGGCGCGTCCGTGGCGATCCCGCTCGGACTCGCGGGCGCGATGGGAATGTTCGAGGCCGCGCCGGACCAGGTCGGCCGTCTCATCGGGACGTTCTTCGTCGTCTCCGGTATCGCGACGCTCGCCCAGACGACGCTCGGAAACAGATATCCCATCGTCCAGGGCGGGACGTTCTCCATGCTCGCGCCCGGACTGGCCATCATCGGCGTGCTGGCCCAGCAGGGGGCGGACTGGCAGACTATGCTCGTCGAGTTACAGGGGGCCGTCATCGTCGCCGGCATCGTCGAGGTAGTGATCGGCTACAGTGGCCTCATGGGGAAGCTGAAGCGGTACGTCGGGCCGGTCGTCATCGCGCCGGTTATCGCGCTCATCGGACTGTCGCTGTTCAACGTCCCACAGATAGCGAATCCGAACTTCGGCGACCCCGGGACCGGCCAGAACTGGTGGCTGCTCGGGCTGACAATGCTCTCGATCATCGCGTGTTCGCAGTACCTCGACCGACGCCACCGGGCGTTCAAACTCTTCCCCGTGCTACTGGGTATTCTGTTTGCGTGGAGCGTTGCGGCCGTGCTCTCAATCACCGGCGTCTTCGCCGCCGACTCGATCAGCTACGTCTCGCTCGGGTCGGTCACGAGCGCACCGCTGGTCCAGCCCATCTACCCGTTCCAGTGGGGGCTCCCGCAGTTCACGCCGGGCTTCGTCGTCGGGATGTTCGCCGGGATGCTCGCTTCCGTCGTCGAGAGCTTCGGCGATTACCACTCCGTCGCCCGCATTGCCGGCCGCGGTGCGCCGAACAGCCGCCGAATCAACGACGGGATCGGGATGGAGGGGGTCGGCAACGTGTTCGCCGGCATCATGGGCACCGGCAACGGCTGTACCTCCTACACCGAAAACGTCGGTGCAATCGCTATCACCGGCGTCGCATCCCGCTACGTCGTGCAAATCGGCGCCGCGGTGATGATTCTGGTCGGGTACTTCGGGCCGGCGGGCCAGTTGTTCGCGACGATCCCGTCGCCGATCATCGGCGGCCTCTACATCGTCATGTTCGGCCAGATCGCCGCCGTGGGCCTCTCACAGCTCAAGTACGTCGACCTCGATGCCAACCGGAACGTGTTCATCGTCGGCTTCGCGCTCTTTGCCGGCCTCGCAGTGCCCGAGTACATGAGCCAGGTCGGGCAGGGGATGGACGTCGGCGGTGCGACAGCTCTCCAGCAGGGCCTCGCGGCCGTCCCGGTCCTCGGGGGCGTACTCGGGACCGATGTGGTCGCGACGACGCTGTTCGTCATGGGCGGCACCGGGATGGTCGTCGGCGGCATCGCCGCCTTCGTCCTCGACAACACCGTGCCCGGGACCCGTGAGGAGCGCGGCCTCGCGGCCTGGGCCGCGCTCACGGAGGACGACAGCGAATACGTCTCGTCACTGGACCGCATCCGCGGCCGCGGCGGCGACCGCCCGCCAGCCGTGAGCGACGACTGACCGTGGAGGACGATAGCGACGATATGGCTGCTGACACCGCATCGCCTGTTAGCGACGAGCGGTACGCCGGCACGCTCCGAACCGGCGGGACTGTCATTCTCGGTGCTGATCGCTTGGTGGTCGACCGTGGCGACAGTCCGGTGGTCGTCGACCTCGACGACGTGGTCGAGGTAAGTCTTCAGGACATCGACTGGTTTCTCGCGGTGATGAGCGCCGCGCTGGTCGGGTTCGGCCTGCTGTCGCTCGACCGGTCTGTCCTCCTCGGCGGGGCCTTCGCAGTCGCCGGCGCCGTCAGCCTCGCGCTCACGTATCGTAAACGATACGCACTCAGGATACAGGTCACCGGCCGTACCGATCCACTCAGGTGCTTCCCTGCAGAGCCACAAACGCTCCTTACTGAACTGGAGCAGGCATTGGCCGACTGAGCGGAAACCGCCTACACTTACGCCGGTCCCGGTTCCAGTCCGTCGTATGCCCGCAGACAGCGTCCAGTCGCTCATCGACCAGTTACACGAAGAAGCGGAGATGGACCGCCCGAACGACCTGACTCCCGATGTCGGCATCGTCATGGGATCGGATTCTGATCTGCCGACGATGGCCGGCGGGCAGGGCAAGCGACCCGGGGCCTACGCGGCGCTCGCCGACGAACTCGGCTTCGAGGAACAGACGGACTACACCGACGCGCCCGAGAGCCGCTTCACGTTCGAGACGTTCGTCTGCTCGGCCCATCGGACGCCGGACCTGATGTACGCGTACGCTGAGACGGCCGAAGACCGCGGTATTGACGTGATTATCGCCGGCGCTGGCGGCAAGTCAGCGGACCTGCCGAACATGACCGCCAGCATCGCCTATCCGCTGCCGGTCATCGGCGTCCCCGTGCAGGAGAAATCAGTCGACTCGGTCATCGGGATGCCACAGGGCGCACCGCTGACCGCGGTCGACGCCGGCAAGTCGTTCAACGCCGCGCTCTCCGCGGTACAGATTCTCGCACGGCAGCACGACGAACTCCGTGACCGTCTCGTCTCGTATCACGAAGGCCTCCAGACCGACGTCGGCGAGGCGTCGCGCGACCTCCACGAACTCGGGACGCCCGGGTTCAAGCGCGAGTACTGGGACGAGTGACAATCGAGGGGGCGTCACACCCCGGGAGGTGCGGCAGTTACAGGTCACTTGCCATCCGAGAGCGCGTCGGCTCTTAAAGACCCACAGGGCCGAAAAACCGAACAATGAACCCTTATATGCGAGTACTTCTAACCGGCAGACGATAGGAGATACCGGAATGAGTAATCCATGGATCGCCATCGGCGCGCTCGCGGTCGTGGCGCTAGCCATCCCACTGACGATGATGGCAGTTTCGAGCCTCTTGCGGCCCAGCGTGCCGGAACAAGGCAAACGCACCACCTACGAGTCCGGTGAAGTGCCGACTGGCAGCAGTCGACAGATCAAGTTTAATATCCAGTACTACATGGTCGCGCTGCTGTTCGTCGTCTTCGACATCGAGACCGTCTTCATCTTCCCGTGGACGGTCATCTACAGCGACGCCGTCGCTGAGGTCGGGATGACCAAGGCACTGCTACCGATGGTCGTATTCATCGGGATTCTCGCCGTCGGACTCGGTTGGGCCTGGCGTAACGGCGCAGTTCAGTGGGTGCGCAGTCCGCGCGCCACGAAGGGGGCAGACACATATGAGTAGTGACCAGACACCACCGGCCGCGAAAGACGTATCGACACAGGAGGCCCGCATGGGTGACGGGGCCGACGACCGCTTCAACTCGACGCTACGCGAGGCGTTCGGGTCGACGCCGTTCATCCTGACCAAGTTCGACAAGTTCATGAACTGGGTCCGGGGCTCCTCGATGTTCATGCTGCAGTTCGGGATCGCCTGCTGTAGCATCGAGATGATCCACACCTACGCGATCAAACACGACCTCGACCGCTTCGGGTCAGGGGTGCCACGCGCGTCCCCGCGCCAGGCGGACGTCATCATCGTCCCAGGGACCATCGTCTCGAAGTTCGCCCCGCGGATGAAGCGCGTCTACGACCAGATGCCCGAGCCGAAGTTCGTCGTTTCGATGGGGTCGTGTACCATCTCCGGCGGCCCGTTCCAGGAAGGGTACAACGTCATCAAGGGCGCGGAGGAGGTCATCCCGGTCGACATCCACGTCCCGGGCTGTCCGCCCCGCCCCGAGGCACTCATCTACGGCGTCGCCAAGCTACAGGAGCGCATCGCCGAAGGCGAGTCCTCGCCGGTGACGGTCAAACCCTACGAACTGGAGCAGTTCGGTGACCTCGAACAGGACGAGCTCGTGGATAAACTCGCCAGCGAAATCGACGAGGAAGACCTCGTCATGCGGTACAACTGGAACGACTCTCCCTAACCTGCCATGAGTTTAGAAAAACCATCACGCGATACGGCGCTCGACGTCGGCGTTACGGAGGACGGCCTCGATTACGACGCGCTCGCGGACCTGCTCGGGGGCCACGTCCTCGACCGCGAGGAGCACGTCAACGCTGAGGGGTTCGTCATCCGTCCCGACGAGGTCCAGGAAGTCCTCTCGACGCTGAAAGAGGAGGCCGGGTTCGACCACTGCGCCTGTGTCACAGCACAGGAGTACGACGACCGGTACGAATCCATCTACCACCTGCGGAAGTACAACGACCCGACACAGGAGCTGTCGATTGTCGTCCCGTCGCCGAAGGACGATCCGCACAACGAGTCGGCCGCTCGCGTCTACGACACCGCGGACTGGCACGAGCGAGAGGCGTACGACCTCGTCGGCATCGACTACGACGACCACCCGGACCTGCGTCGCATCCTCCTACCCGAGACCTGGCAGGGCCACCCCCTGAGTCAGGACTACAACCAGGACCAGCCACAGATCGTCTCACTGCGCGAGCACGCGAACCCGCTCAAGGACGACAAGCGCAGCGAGGACGATCCGGACACGATGTTCGTCAACATCGGCCCGCACCACCCGGCGACCCACGGCGTGCTCCACGTCGAAACGGTGCTCGACGGCGAGCAGATCGCCGACCTCGAACCCGACATCGGCTACCTGCACCGCTGTGAGGAGCAGATGTGCCAGCAGGGTACCTACCGCCACCAGATCATGCCCTACCCCGACCGGTGGGACTACATTTCCGCCGGAATCCTCAACGAATGGGCGTACGCGCGCGCGGCCGAGGACCTCGCTGATATCGAGGTGCCAGAGTACGCGCAGGTCATCCGGACGATGGCGGCGGAGATGTGCCGAATCGCCTCCCACGAGCTCGCGCTGGCGACGTTCGCGCTGGACGTGTTCGGCGACTTCACCGCCGTCTTCCAGTACGGCATCCGCGACCGCGAGATCGTCCAGAACCTGCTGGAAGACCTGACCGGCCAGCGGCTGATGTTCAACTATCTCCGGCTGGGCGGGGTCGCCTGGGACCTCCCTGAGCCCCGCGACGAGTACTTCGAGAAGATCCGCGACTTCCTCGACGACCTCCCGCACAAGCTCGAAGAGGTCCACGACCTCGTCACCGGCAACGAGATCTTCCAGATGCGGTGTGTCGACACCGGCGTCCTCTCCCCGGAGCAGGTCAAGCAGTACGGCGCGACCGGGCCCGTGGCACGCGGCTCGGGCGTCGACTACGACATCCGACGCGACGACCCCTACGGCTACTACGACGAACTCGACTGGAACGTCGTCACCGAGCAAGGCGGCGACAACTTCAGCCGCGTTCTCGTCCGCCTTCGCGAGGTCGAGGAGTCGGCCCGCATCATCGAACAGTGTGTCGACCTGCTGGAGCAGTGGCCGGAGGACGACCGCGAGATTCAGGCGAACGTCCCGCGGACGCTCCGTCCGGACCCCGACAAGGAGATCTACCGCTCCGTCGAGGGCGCGAAGGGCGAACTCGGCATCTACATCCGCTCGGACGGGACGGACAAGCCGGCCCGGTTCAAGATCCGCAGCCCGTGCTTCTCGAACCTGCAGACGCTGCCGGAGATGTCCCAGGGCGAGTACATCCCTGACATGATCGCCTCGCTCGGGAGCCTCGACATTGTCCTCGGGGAGGTGGACCGGTAATGCAGTCGGCGCCGTTACCGGAAACGCTCGCGAACCTGCTGAGGCTCGATCCCAACAGCACGGCCGTGATGATCGTGATGAGCCTCGTCGGGGCCGGGCTCATCGGGACGCTTATGATGACGAACACGGCGCTTGCCGGTCCGTGGGCGAAACGAAAGATTACCGCCGCATTCACCGACCGCATCGCCGTCGACCGTATCGGCCCGTACGGGCTGTTCATTATCGTGGCCGACGCCGTTCGCCTGCTGTCGAAGGAACTCATCGTTCCGGAGGGCGTCGACCGACCGGCGTGGGACCTCGCGCCGCTGATTATCGCCAGTACCGCGCTGCTCGGCTTTGCTGTGATTCCGATGGGGAACGGCATCCACCTCGCCGACCCCGAGGTCGGGCTGGCATACGTGTTCGCCGTGGCCTCGACCACGTCGATCGGCCTCGTGATGGCCGGCTACGCATCGAACAACAAGTACTCGTTCCTCGGCGGCCTGCGCGCCGTCGCGCAGAACCTCGCCTACGAGATCCCGCTCATCCTGACGGGCGCGTCGGTGGTCATCTTCGCCGGGTCGCTCCAGATGAGCGAGATCGTCGCCGCACAGCAGCAGTCGCTGATCGGCCCGCTGCCGTCGTGGTACGCGTTCGTGAACCCCTTCGCGTTCGTGCTGTTCATGATCGCGAACCTCGCGGAGGTCGGCCGGAACCCGTTCGACATCCCGGAAGCGCCGACCGAGATTGTCGCCGGGTACCAGACCGAGTACTCCTCGGTGTACTTCGTCCTGATCTACCTCGGGGAGTTCATCCACATCTTCCTCGGCGGGGCGATCATCGCTACAATCTTCCTCGGTGGACCGGCTGGTCCGGTCCTGCCGGGTATCGTCTGGTTCCTCATCAAGATCTGGGGCGTCTTCCTGTTCACGCAGTGGGCCCGTTCGGCCGTGCCCCGCGTCCGGATCGACCAGCTTATCGAGATCGGCTGGAAGGGAATGCTGGTGCTATCGCTGGCGAACCTACTGCTGACCGCGGTTATCGTCGGGGTGACCGTCTGATGACGGCCACGCGAACCGACCCACGAGCGACCGGAGGTGACCTGTCATGATTGGAATCCTGAAATCAATGGCGACGACGATGAAACACGCCCTCGACGGGGAGACGTTCACGGTGGAGTACCCGGACGTCGCTCCCGAGGTGAGCCCTCGCTTCCGCGGTGTCCACAAGTGGAGCCAGGAGCGGTGTATCTGGTGTCGGCAGTGTGAGAACGTCTGTCCGAACAACACCATCCAGATCGTGATGGACGAGCAGCGCAACGGCGAGCAGTACAACCTCCACATCGGCCAGTGTATCTACTGCCGGCTGTGTGAGGAGGTCTGCCCGACCGACGCTATCCTGTTGACCCAGAACTTCGAGTTCACCGCAGATACGAAAGACGAGTTCGCGTACGACAAGGAGCAGCTCAAGAACGTACCGTGGTACAAGGACATCGACCCGCTCGAGTCCCGCGAACCCGACCGGGGCGCGTGGATCGGCGAGGGCGACGGCGAAGTGGACTACCAGTAACTCCTTTTGCGACGGCTTTCAGCGGTTCTCTGTCGGGTCAAGCGTCGTTGCTGAACTGTCATCTGTACGTGACTCGCCGAAACGACCGTCCGCTCAGCGAGGCCGACCTTCCAGTATCACTCCCTGGGTAGAGCTACGGGCTCCACCGCTGCAACCTATCCGCGAAGTGATAGGTGCTCGCCAGCAGGCCGGAAGTGCCCCGAAATCTGGGGGCCATACCGGCAAACAGTGGCTCTACTGGCGAGACGAAAGAGGAATCTTCAAAGGGACGCCGCAAAGAGTCTCCAAGTAAGATGGCACTGGCAGAGTCAATTGCGTTCGCGCTGTTCGCTATGGTAACGGTGGGCAGCGCTGCGGGCGTCGTGTTAGTCCGGGACGTCTGGCACTCGGCGCTGTTACTGGGCGTGTCACTCATCAGCGTCGCAGTGTTCTACGTCATGAACCAGGCGGCGTTCGTCGCAACCATGCAGATCCTGGTGTATGTCGGCGGCGTCCTCATCCTCATCACCTTCGCGGTGATGCTGACCCGCGAGGACGAGTCGGTGATTGAGGTGACACCATGACCACAAAGCCCGAACTACAGACGGAGGGGAGTTTCGTCGCTGGACTGGCCGCAATCGCCCTGTTCGTCGTTCTCGGTGCAGTGTTCATGGGCGTCTCGTTTCCCGCGCCAGCGGGCTTCGGCGAGGGAGCGGCGATAACCAAAAGCCTCGGCGCGGCGATGTTCGACATCGAGCCGGGCCTGCTGGTCGGCGACGCGGCCGTTCCCGCCGAAGGATTCCTCGTCGCGTTCATCCTCATCGCGATCGCCCTCGACGCGGCCCTTGACGGTGCGCTGATGCTGGCGAAACGCGACAACGAGGAAGAGACTGTCGTCGCCGATGGCGGCACCCACCACGGAGGTGACGACTCGTGATTCCCGCTGAGACGTACCTGCTCCTGTCGGCGGCTATATTCTGTATCGGCCTGTTCGGCATCCTCACGCGACGGAACGCGCTCATCTTCCTGATGTCCGTCGAGCTGATGTTGAACGCTGCGAACATCAACCTCGTCGCGTTCTCGCTGCAACACGGGAACCTTACCGGTCAGGTGTTCAGCCTGTTCACGATGGCACTCGCCGCCGCAGAGGTCGCCATCGGGATCGGTATCATCCTGGTCCTGTACCGCAACTTCACAGACGTGGACGTGACGAAGGCGACGACGATGAGGTGGTAACAGATGGCTGCATTCACATACGCTCCGGCGATTGTCCTGCTGCCGTTCGTATCGTTCCTCGTCGCGCTGTTTGCCGGCGACCGCATGCCGAAAGGCGGCGCGCTCGCGGGCATCACCGCGACGGGCGGATCGCTCCTGCTGTCGATCTGGGTCGCGCTGACTGTGGCCGGCGGCGACGTCCACAACGAGATACTGTACCAGTGGACCACGAGCGTCGAGACGCTCCAGCTCAACTTCGGACTCCTGCTGGACCCGCTGTCGGCGCTCATGCTGCTCATCGTCTGTCTTATCTCGTTCCTCGTCCACATCTTCTCGCTCGGCTACATGAACGACGAGGGCGAGACCGGTCTCCCGCGCTATTACGCCGGGCTCGGCCTGTTCACGGCGAGCATGCTCGGGTTCGTCGTCGCCAACAACCTCCTGATGGCGTTCATGTTCTTCGAGCTGGTGGGCCTGTGCTCGTACCTGCTCATCGGCTTCTGGTTCCGCGACGACGGCCCGCCGAGCGCCGCGAAGAAGGCGTTCCTCGTCACCCGCTTCGGTGACTACTTCTTCCTCATCGGCGTCGTCGGCATCTTCGCCACCTTCGGGACCGGTCTCTTCGCCCCCATTACGCAGGGCGGCGAAGTGGTCGCCGAGAGCTTCCCGATGCTTGCCGAACACGCCATCGTCGACGGTGAGACGGCAGGCATCGCGATGCTTGAGACGGTCGGCATGGGGCCACAGCAGTGGTTCACCGTGCTCGGCCTGCTCGTGCTGGGCGGTGTCGTCGGCAAGTCCGCGCAGTTCCCGCTGCACACATGGCTGCCCGACGCGATGGAAGGTCCGACGCCGGTCTCAGCGCTGATCCACGCGGCGACGATGGTCGCGGCCGGTGTGTACCTCGTCGCACGTATGTACGGTTTCTACGCCCTCTCGCCGACGGCGCTGGCCGTCATTGCTCTCATCGGCGGCTTCACCGCGCTGTTCGCGGCGACGATGGGTCTCGTCAAGCAGGAGATCAAACAGGTGCTCGCGTACTCCACCATCTCCCAGTACGGGTACATGATGCTCGCGCTGGGCTCGGGTGGCTACATCGCCGCTGTCTTCCACCTGACCACCCACGCCGTGTTCAAGGCGCTCCTGTTCCTCGGTGCGGGGTCGGTCATCATCGCCATGCACCACAACGAGAACATGTGGGACATGGGCGGCCTGAAAGACCGGATGCCGGTGACCTACTGGACGTTCCTCGCCGGCTCGCTCGCACTGGCCGGCATCGTTCCCTTCGCCGGCTTCTGGTCCAAGGACGAGGTGCTGTACGAGGCCCTCATCCACGGCTTCGGTACTGAGGGCGGCCTCGGGACGGCCTACCTCATCGCGTACGCGATGGGGCTGCTGGCCGTGTTCTTCACCGGCTTCTACACCTTCCGGATGGTGTACCTGACCTTCCACGGCGACGCCCGCTCGGACACCGCACGCGACCCCGAGCCCGTCCGCTGGAACGTCAAGGGCCCGCTGACGGTGCTTGGGATTCTCGCGACGACGATCGGGTTTATCAACATGGCCCCGGTCGCGAAGCTCACCGGCGCTGAGATCGACTTCCTCCACAAGTGGCTGAACGGGCCGGAGAACGGTGGCTGGCCTGCGGCGCTCAACACTGGACTGCACCACTACGAGGGCCTCCTGCACGATGTTTCACACGTTGTGAAGGGCTACCCGCTTGGAGAGACGCCGACACTGCTCGCTTCTGCAGGCGTCTCGCTCGGGCTGGCACTCGCCGGTGTGCTCGTCGCGCGGACCCTCTATGCCGGTGCTGACCCGGTCGAGCATACGGACAAGCTTGGCGGTCTGAAGACGCTACTCATGCACAACTACTACCAAGACGAATATCAGGTGTGGCTCGCGACGGGTGTCACCTACCCGCTCGCCCGTGTGATGAACAAGTTCGACCAGGGTGTCGTCGACGGCGTCGTCAACGGCATCTCCAGCGTGAGCCTGTTCGGCGGCAGCCGCATCCGACGTATCCAGTCCGGCGTCGTCAGCAACTACGCGACGCTGCTGACGCTTGGACTCGTGCTTTTGCTTGCCGCCTTCGGCATCATGGGAGGGTGGTTCTAGATGTGGGTTGCCGCGCTCCTGCTCGTGACCCTGCTGGGAACCGGCCTCGTGTTCCTCTCGCCTGACCGGTACGCCGGAAAGCTCGCCGCGGCTATCAGTGCGGTTCCGGCGCTTGGCAGCATCTACATGTACTGGGTGTACCTCACGCAGTACGGCGGGACGGGCAACGCGCTGCTGTCGCCCGCCGACATCGCGTTCGGCCAGCAGCTCCCGTGGATCACGCTGGGTGAGCTGGAAGTGTCGTACTACGTCGGCCTCGACGGCATCAGTATGCCGCTGCTCGCGCTGACGACAGTGCTGACGACGCTCGCCATCGTGTCCGCGTGGACGCCAATCGACGAGCGCCAGTCCCAGTTCTACGGACTGATGCTGTTCATGGAAGTGAGCCTCATCGGCGTGTTCTCCGCGCTCGATTTCTTCCTCTGGTTCGTCTTCTGGGAGGGCGTCCTCATCCCGATGTACCTGCTCATCGGTATCTGGGGCGGGCCGCGTCGGAAGTACGCCGCGATCAAGTTCTTCGTCTATACGAACGTGGCGTCGCTGATCATGTTCGCGGGTCTGTTCGCACTCGTGTTCAGCACCGACCTCACGTCGCTGTCCCTGCCCGCGATGGCCGAGGCGTTCCGCACCGCAAGCGGCCTGCCGACCATCGCCGGCATGAACCTGATGACCATCTCGTTCATCATGATGTTCTTCGGGTTCGCGGTGAAGGTGCCCGTCTTCCCGCTGCACACATGGCTGCCCGACGCACACGTCGAGGCCCCGACGCCGGTGTCGGTCATGCTGGCCGGCGTCCTCCTGAAGATGGGGACCTACGCACTGCTGCGGTTCAACTTCACGATGCTCGCTGACACGGCGCGCCAGCTCGCCGTGCCGCTGGCTATCATCGGCGTCGTCAGCGTCATCTACGGCGCGATGCTCGCGCTGGCACAGCGCGACCTCAAGCGCATCGTCGCCTACTCCTCGATTTCCTCGATGGGCTACGTCATCCTGGGCCTGGTCGCGTTCACGCCCTACGGCATGGGCGGGGCGACTTTCCAGATGATCGCCCACGGCCTCATCTCGGGGCTGATGTTCATGTGTGTCGGTGTCATCTACAACACGACGCACACGCGCATGGTCGGCGATATGTCCGGCCTCGCGGACCGGATGCCATGGACCGTCGGCATCTTCGTCGCCGCCGCATTCGGTTACATGGGCCTGCCGCTGATGGCCGGCTTCGCCGGGGAGTACTTCATCTTCCAGGGGTCGTTCAACGCACCGACGCTTGGCGGGGCCGCGCCCGTGCTGACCTCGCTGGCGATGTTCGGCATCGTCATCGTGGCCGGCTACCTGCTGTGGGCCATGCAGCGCACGCTGTTCGGGGCCTTCAGTCTGGAGACGGATTACGAGGTCAGCCCGGCCGCGTTCCACGACGTCGCGCCGCTGGCCGTGTTGCTCCTGCTGGTCATCGCACTCGGTGTCGCACCGGATCTCTCCTTTGCCATGATACAGGACTCGATTTCACCGGTTCTCGAGATCGGAGGTGGTGCATAGATGGTCGCACTTCCTGACTGGATGGCGCTCGCCCCGGCACTTTCGCTGGGCCTCGCCTCTCTGGTGTTGCTGCTAGCGGACTCGATCGACCCGGACTCGACGAACACGGGACTGCTGGCCGGGATCTCGGGAATCGGCTCCCTGCTTTCCTTCGGGTTCGCCGGCTGGTTCATCACCGCCGGCACTGGAATCGCCGATAGCACTGGCGTCGCGCTGTTCAACAATCAGCTCGTCGTCGACCAGATGGCCCTGTTCTTCATGGCCATCGTCGGCAGTGTCACGACGCTGGTCGTGCTTGCGAGCTACGACTACATCGCCGGCCACGACTACCAGGCCGAGTTCTTCTCGCTGGTGCTGCTGTCCGCGACCGGGATGAGTCTCCTGAGCGCGGCCAACAGCCTGGCGACGGCGTTCATCGCCCTCGAACTGGTGTCGCTGCCATCCTACGCGCTCGTCGCCTTCCTCAAGCACAACAAGGGAAGCGTCGAAGCCGGGCTGAAGTACTTCCTCATCGGCGCGGTGTCCTCGGCGATTCTCGCCTACGGCATCTCGCTGGTGTACGCCGCGACGGGCGTGCTTCGGTTCGACGGTGTCGCGACAGCCATTTCCAGCGGCACGGTCCAGACCATCGTCGACGGCTCGATACAGGCACAGTCCGGCGATCCGGCCGTCCCGATGGCTATCCTCGGCGTCGGTATCCTGATGATTATCGGCGGCGTCGCGTTCAAGACGGCCTCCGTGCCGTTCCACTTCTGGGCACCCGAAGCGTACGAGGGCGCGCCGGCGCCGATCTCGGCGTTCCTCTCCTCGGCGTCGAAGGCCGCCGGCTTCGTGCTGGCGTTCCGCGTCTTCGCCGTCGCCTTCCCGATCGGTGACCTGCTCGCCGCCGGCGGCGCGATCAACTGGGTGATGGCGTTCCAGATCCTCGCCATCGCGACGATGTTCGTCGGGAACTTCGCCGCCGCGACCCAGGAGACGGTCAAGCGGATGCTGGCCTACTCCAGTGTCGGCCACGCCGGCTACGTCCTCATCGGACTCGCCGCCGTGTCCGGTTCCGGTGAGGGCCTGAGTCTCAGCATGAGTGCGGGGATGTCCCACCTGCTCGTCTACGGCTTCATGAACACGGGCGCGTTCCTGTTCATCGCGCTGGCCGAGTACTGGGGCGTCGGCCGCCGCTTCGAGGACTACAACGGCCTCGGCAAGGAAGCACCAGTCGCCTGCGCGGCGATGACGGTGTTCCTGTTCAGCCTCGCCGGCCTGCCGATCGGCGGTGGGTTCTTCTCGAAGTTCTACCTGTTCCAGGCGACGCTCAACGTCAGCGCGTGGTCGCTGGCCGCCGCGCTCATCATCAACAGCGCGCTCAGCCTGTTCTACTACTCCCGCGTCGTCAAGGCGATGTGGATAGAGGAACCGACCGGCAGCCGGACCATCGAGTCGTACCCGATGGGGCTGTACACCGCTGTGGTGGGCGCCGCCATCGTGACGGTACTCCTGCTGCCCGGCTTCAACCGCGTCTCCGAGATCGCGTTCCAGGCCGCGCAGTTGCTGTAGTCTGCCGCGCTGACTGTTCCTTTCTCTCTCGGTCGTTCAGGCACTAACAGCGATTACGCCGACTCGTAGACGAACACGCCGCCGCTCTCGCGCTTCTCGACGCGGTCGGTGACTTCGAGTACGTCCAGGTGGCCGACAGCCTCGCTCATCCCAGCGAAGTACTCCGTGGCGGGCAGGTCGCCGAACAACGCCGTCATCACGTCACTGGGTGTTGTCACCCCGCCGGAGACGATGTCGGCGACCTCCGCGGTGCGCTGGTCGTGTTCCGCGAGGATGTCGTCGATGCGTTCCTGCGGTGATTCGACGGGTTCGCGGTGGCCGGTGAGAAAGCGGTCGTGGCCCTGCTCGCGGAGCCACCGGAGCGAGTCGTTGAACGCCGGCAGCACCCGCGGGCGCGTCCCGCTCTCGTCGGGCACCTGCAGGAACGGGTTGGGCGTGATGTCGCCCAGCACGTTGTCGCCGACAATCGCCTCACGGCGACCCTGAAAGTCGTACGAGAAGATGATTTCGCCGGCGGAGTGGCCCTGTACGGTGTCGACCGTGAGTTCTGTGTCGTCGACGGTAGCGATATCACCAGCCGCGAGCGGGCGGTCGGTATCGACGCTCTGGGCGTAGGGTAGAAACGCTTCCGGTAGCTGTGTGACCGTCTCGGCAGTCTCGCGTGAGACGCCACACCGCTCGAAGAAATCCGCGAAATAGGACTGTTCGGTGTGTAGCTGCGCCGCAAAATCGCGCATGATATCGGCCGCCGGCTCGCTGGCGAGGACACGCGCCCCCCGCTCGGCGAACCGGTTTGCCATGCCGAAATGGTCCGGGTGCGGATGTGTGACCAGTACCTGCTCGATGTCATCCGGCGACAGCTCGCGTGCTTCAAGCGCCTCGACCAGACGCGACCACGCTTCCTCGCTGTCGGGTCCCGGATCGACGATGGTTCGTCGCGCGATATATGCATTGACTGGCCCGACCTGAAACGGCGTGGGAATCGAAACCCGTGTGAACATGTCTCCCCGTTGCAGGTGCCGGCGCAAAACAGTTCGTACCCGCGGGACACGTTTACCATCGTGGCCGCCCGCAGTCCCTCGATCAGCCGTGATTGGGGACTGTGTTCCGGGCACAAGAGATATATTCGTCCTTCGCGTAAGGTCATATATGAACAAGCACTTCGAAGACGCACGATACTACCTGAAGCGCGCCGGCAAGACCGCCACCAAGGGCGTCAAGGAAGAACTCGAACCGGTCGAGGAACGGTTCCGAGAGCTTACTGGGAAGGAAGCCGAGCCCGAACCCAGCCGACTGGAGGCCGTCAAGGCTGACCTGAAAGAACTGCAGGGGAAAGCCGAAGGCGAAGCCGAGGAAGCGATCGCTGACGCCCGCAAAAAGATCGGCGAGTACCGCGGGAAGGAAGAGCCGGAAGCGTAGTCGGAAAGCAATTCTTAAGGGATACGCTCGAATAGAGTCGAGTGTATCGGGTTGGTGATCTAGTTCGGTTATGATACCTCCTTCACACGGAGGAAGTCGGCGGTTCGAATCCGCCCCAACCCATTCTTGTGACGAACAGGCGTGAGGAGCAGAATGGTCCGGCGGATTCGGACCCTGCGAGACGAACGCAGTGAGTCTCGTTTCGGTGAGAATCCGCCCCAACCCATACGCTCGCTTCACACCTTTGAAGGACAGAATACCACTGTATGAGGCTGTGCTACGGCAGTTTCCATCGAGGCCAGTAGTACACGGAGAGAGGGGTTTGCCCGTCTGCAGGGCTTTGTTCCACCCGCGAGAGCAGATTCGATACCGGTGACGGCAGTGTCACCGAACCAAGACCAAAGAGTGATTGCAGTTCACTCCCGACAGTTTTTACCGCTCGGTAAACAAGGAGGAGTATGACTGAGAGCGAGTCGCAGGCGTCGACTGACAGGCCCATCTCCGGAGAGTCGGTCCGCCATGGGACGGGTGTGAATTCGAACCGTGCGTTTCCGACGGACGGCTATCCGCACAATCTGGACCCGTTCGTCCTGTTCGAGCAGTTCTATATCGACCCCGACAAGGGGTTCCCGATGCACCCCCACCGGGGGTTCGAGATCGTCTCGTACATGATCGAAGGCGGCATGGAACACGAGGACTCGCTCGGCGTCGCAAACACCGCGTACGAGAGCGATGCGATGCGAATCACGACCGGAAGCGGGATTCGCCACTCCGAGTTCCCCGCGGATGGGCAGGCCTGTACCGGACTCCAGCTTTGGGTGAATCTGCCGCAGGCGGAGAAGGACGCTGAGCCGGACTACGTCGACGCGACGGCCGACGCGCTTCCGACGGAGAAACGGGACGGCGCGACGGTCACGACAGTTGTCGGCGAGGGCTCGCCGATCAGCCTCTATACGCCGATGGAGTATCTGGACGTGTTAGTGACCGACGCGTGGACGTGGTCGGTTCCGGAGGAGTGGTCCGGGTTCCTCTACGGTGTCAGTGGGAACGGAACGGTCGAGGGGCATTCGTTCACTGACGGTGATGTTCTGCCGGTCACTGATGCGCGGTCAGTGACACTCCGGAGCGATGAGTCGCTCCGTGTCGTCGCCGTCTCGGGCCGTCCGCACGGGGAGCCGATCCGACAGCGCAGGCCGTACGTTCTATGAGTGGCCGGCGTTATCCGGTTGAGAGACATATGTGACCTTCCGGCCGAATTTTACCAGATGGTAAAACTCTTTTATTGGTGGCCCCTGGCTTGAGACATGGCAGATGTAGCAGTTGTCGGCGGCGGCCCCGCCGGACTGAGTGCGGCACAGTACGCTGCGAAGAACGACCTCGAAACGGTCGCCTTCGACACGGACGAGTCGTGGGTGCACAAGGCACACCTGTTCAACTACCCCGCCGTGCGAAGCATCAGCGGCGAGGAGTTCCTCACGATCGCTCGCGGGCAGACCCGCGACCGGGGCGCGACGCTGCACGAGACGGAAGTCACGGGTATCGAACAGACCGACGACGGGTTCGTCCTGACGACGGACGACGACGAGTACACCGCGGAGTACGTCGTCCTCGCGACTGGTGGCGACCGCAGCCTCGCCGAGGACCTTGGCTGTGCGTTCACCGATGAGGATGTCGTCGACGTGACCGTCGACATGGAAACGTCGGTCGAGAACGTGTACGCGACCGGTGCAATGGGGCGAGCGGAGAAGTGGCAGGCGGTCATCGCAGCCGGCGACGGCGCGGCCGCCGTCCTCGACATTCTCTCGAAGGAAAAGGGCGAGTATTACCACGACTTCGACATGCCGTCGGACGTGCCGGAGCTCTAACGATGCAGCCGGAATCTACAAACACAATGAATCCCGCTACTATCCCGAATTGTACTGTTGGAAACACTCGTCTGACCTCGGTGGTGAGTTTGTGATGGCACCCGGACTCGACGTCGTGTTGCTCGTCGTCGGCCGCGTCCTCTTCGGCGGCGTGCTCGCCTTCACCGGCCTGAGCCACTTCACGCAGACCGAACAGATGGCCGGCTACGCCGAGTACAAGGGCCTCCCGGCGCCCAAATTCTCCGTCCTCGCGTCCGGCGGGCTCCTCATCCTCGGCGGGCTCGGTGTGACCGTGGGCGTCTTCCCGGTCGTCGCGGCGGTCGCCCTCGCCGCGTTCCTCATCGTCTCGGCGGTTGCGATGCACGACTTCTGGGCCGTGCCGGATGAGGACCGGCAGGACGAACTGAACAGCTTCCTGAAGAACGTGACGCTCGCTGGCGGCGCGCTCGTCGTCGCGGCGTCCGCAACCGGGACGTGGGCGCTCAGCGTCGGTATCAGCCCCGTCTGACGCTGTCTTTTCCAGTCCCGTCTACTGCGGCGGGTACAGCGAGTCGAGAATGAACTCGTTGACGGCGCGCTTGGCTTCGTCGGGTGCGTCCTCGTGGCCAAGGGCGATCCGTCGGCCCCGGGCCGCGTGAATCACGTCCGTGACGAGCTGGCCCATCAGTTCGGCGTCGACGTCGCGAAACGCGCCCTGCTCAACTCCGTCTTCGATGACAGTCGAGATGCTTTCGCGAAGCCGGTCGTAGTGCTCGTTGAACAGCGCTCGGTGCTCCGCGTCGTTTTGCGCGTAGGCGTACAGTTCGTGGTACACCTTCATCCGGTCCCAGTGCGAGAAGTCGTCGAACTCCGGGCCGAACAGGCATCGGTCGATGCGTACATCGAGCTCTGTGCGGGGATCGGTTTCGTCGTCGACCTCGACGCTACCCTCGTACTGGTCGATGATGTACTCCAGAAACGAAGATATCAGGTCGTACTTGCCGTCGAAATGATAGTGGATCACCTGCCGGGACATGTCCATCTCCTCGCCGATGTCCCGGACCCGCAAGTCCTTGTAGCCGTGCTTGCTCAGCGCCCGAAAGGTGGCCTCCATGATGACCTCGCGGGTGTCCTGTGGCGTGCTCTGCCCGTCCGATTCGCTCATGGTCTGTTTTTTTCGTGGTAGGCACATATCGGTTTCTCCCTCCGTCGGGACTGGCGATCCGGCGTCGAGCGGGACGTGCCTCGCCTCGAGGCTGTACCCGCTCCCCTCGCTCACGCGCGTTCGACGAACCGAGCGTCGGCGGAGGTGTGATCTCGGTTGAACGACAGCACCTTCGCCCGGATCACGTCGCCGGCCGACACAGACGACGGCACGTCCTCGGTGAACAGGACGAATCCCTCGACTTTCCCGACAGCGACGCGGTCGCCGGAGTGATGGTCGCTAAATTCGGTGATGCCGAACTCGTAGGTCTCGCCGAGTTCGACCGGCGGGTCTCGCTCCTGTGCGGCCTCGTGAGCGCGTTTCGACGCACTGCCGGATGAACGGCGGGTAATCGCAAACGCCAGCGCGAGGCCCACGGCGAGGGCGGCTCCGCCGGCGGCGAGCCAGATCGGTTCCATGCCAAGGGTTGCAGGACGAACGGATTAATACCTTTCAGACTCCGGCGACAGAACTTACAGTCCGAGGCGGTCCCGGATACCGCCGCCGCTGGCGTCAGAATCCTCGCCCTCAGGGTCCCACTCCGTCGGTAGCTCGGCCGCGAGCGACGTGACCTCGTCGTCGCTGTAGCGGTGGTCCGCCGTCGCGTCGTCGAGCCAGTCCGCCCACTCCTCGGCCGTCATCCGGCCCTGCGAATCGACCTCCCACTGGTCGACGAGCGCCTCCCGGTCGCGGAACGGGATGTCCATGCCGCTGTCGCCCCAGTACAGCGGGGAGAGCGCGAACTCGTGGGTGTCGTCCTCCAGCCAGACAACCCGATAGGGGTAGTCGTTGTAACAGAACACGTCGTCCGGCGAGACGACGTCGCCGTTGGGGAGCTCCAGGGTTCGGGACATTACGCTACTGTAGGGGCTACCCACGTTTCAGGATTATGCGTCGGTAGGAATACCGGAGCCACCGGAGCAGCGCCGCTACACGAGCGGGTCACACAGCGCCCACTCGTCGCGCTCGGGGTCGAGGTTCGAGGGTTCCGCGCCGCGGTCGGTCACGATGCCGGCGTGGTAGTAGATCGCCTTCAGTTGGAAGACGGTGGGTGAGTGATAGACGCTGCCGTCGGTGAGTTCCGAGCGGCGGAGTTCGCCGTCGCCGGTCAACACTCGCTGGCGAACGGTCTCGTCGCCACGGAGGAACAGTTCGACGGTGAACTCGGGGTGGAGGGCGTGGAGGTACTCGACGAACTCGACGAGCGACGGGGAGTGGAACCCGTCCCGGTGGCAGGCGTAGAGCCCGTCGACGAGCAGCTCCGTGGCCGGGTAGTCGGAGACGACGCGGCGGACGAGCTGGCCCCACTGGGGCGCGACGTCGATGAATCGCTTGCGGGAGCGCTGCCAGTCCTCGAACCGTCGGAGGGCAGCCTCAACGTTGCCAACCGTCCGGAGCGCGAACCGGACGACTTCCCGACCCAGCGGTGTCAGCGTGAGCGATCCCTGGCCGGCGTCGATCAGGTTCAAGAACTCCGCACCGGCGAGAGCGCCGTCGACGGCCCCGACGACATGAGACGCAAGCAGGTCCCGTGCGTCGCCGTCATGGTAGACGGCCAGCGGGACAGCGATGTAGTTCTTCGGATGGTTGAGCCCGAAGTTCTGGTCGGCGACGCCCTGGGCACTGGCCTGGAACCGGATCGCCGAGGCGGCGTCCATCGATCCGTGGCCGACCACGCGGGGCCGTTCGAGGACCGAAACCGAGCCGTCGGGGTCGACGCCCAGCACGCCGACGTTCAGCTCGCGGGCCATCGTCCGCGCGGCGGTGGAGATGCCGCTTCGCGGGGCGGTCAGGAAAGCGACGTTCGCCTCGTTGAGCCGGTCGTGGGCCTGGACGACCCCGCGCTCGGCGTCGACGCCACCGCCGCCCGTGTAGCCCTTCGCCTCGACAGCGATCAGCGGCGGCCGGTCGCCGAGCCGGTCGACGGACAGCAGGTCCGTCGAGAGCGTCTGCACGCCGACGAGGTCGGGATAGCCCGTTCCGACCTGGACGTGGTTGAACGGCGCGAGCGTCGCCTGCACGGACGCCTCGATGGGCGTCTCGTCCAGCCAGCGCCGCTGGGCGAACTGCGTGTCCGCGACGACGTAGGCGTCCTCGCGGTCCGCGAACAGCCGGTCTTTCGTCCGGGCGAGTACCTGTGGCTCGGAGAGTCCCGACGCCGCTGTGGCCATAGGCGGCGTTCACACAGGGCGGACATGAGTGTTCTGTCCCCGGAGAATCAGATCGGGGCCGCCGCTCTGGGCCACACCACCCGGCAGCAGTGTTATCTTCTGCCACGGTCGATAGGTAGATATGACAGCACCACTACCGAACAGCGTCCGGGACTGGTTCTGGAGCCGCCACTCGAATCCCAAGAGCGGCTGGTCGCGCGTTCCGACCGGCGCTGTCATTGTGTACGCAGTGTATCAGCGTCGCTGGCGACTCTTGGCCGCGGCGCTGCTATGGACAGCTATCAACCCAATCCTGTTCGCGCCGCCGGACACCGAGGATGCTTGGATGACCCGCGCCGTGCTGGCAGAGCGGTGGTGGCTCGGGGAGCAGGACAACGGAACGATGGGCCTCGATTATCCGAACGTGTGTAACACCGGCGGCGCGCTGGCGTCGGCTCTCGCGCTGTACGCCGCCTGGCGTCGACGACCGGTCAGCGCCGCGGTTGCCACGCTGGCGATGAGCGGGCTGAAGCTCTGGTGGCTCAGAGAGATCGTGCAGCGGTACGACAAACGCGGTTCGGAGCAATCGGCGCTCGCGTGAACGGCGAAGCGAGCCTCGAAAAGAGGAATGTCTCTGTTGGTCGTCAGTACTGGTGGAGCGGTTGCTGGCGGATTTTGGCCCGCAGCTCCCCGATCGAGGGGTCGCCGTCGCCGCCGAACTGCTGTGTCACGGAGTGGACCTCCTCGCGGGAGATCTTGACGTTGCCCTGCTCGATGACGTCGGCGGGTCGCTCGCGGAGTTCCCGGATCGTCCCGACGGCAAGCAGGAACGGAATCGCCCACGCGGAGAGCGTGTTGCCGCGGGTCTCCGGCATGGCTTCGAGCCACGCCTGCGCGTCGTCGAGGTAGCCCTCCGCTCGCTCGGTGACCTGCTCGATGACGGGGACCAGCGAGTCGACGTTGTCGGTGTCGCTCACGTCGCTGTGGTCGAGCCCCTGCTCGTGGAGCAGTTCAAGCGGGAGGTAGACGTTGTTCTCCTCTTCCATGTCCGTCGCGGCGTCCTTGGCGACGTTGACGAGCTGGAGCAGGAGGGCAAAGGAGCGGGCGTTTTCCTCCATTTGAGCGATCTGCTCGTCTGTGGCTTCGTGCGAGACCAGCCCGGTCACCAGCGTGCCGACGGTGCCGGCGGCGTACCAGCAGTACTCTTCGAGTTCGTCGAGCGTCTTGATTCGCAGTCCGCCGGCGTCGGCGTAGCGGTCGACGAACATCGCCATCCCGTCGACGAGCTCCCGGACCGGCCCGCGAATCGTTTGCGTGGAGTGGTCGTCGAGGGTGTGAAACACGTCGACGATGCGGCCCGCGTTCTCGACGACCTCCCAGTCGGCGTTCGTCGTCGTTGGAATCCACTCCTCGACGGCGTCGTGAAACGACGACACGGTCGTCCCGCTCGACGGTTCGAGCGAGCGGCTGTACGTCTGCAGGAGTTCGGTCTGCACCGCTGGAGGGAGGTGACCGGCGTCCTCGATCGTGTCAGCCACACGGCAGAGAAGATAGCCCAGACAGATGTCCCGGGCCATCGGTTCGTTGAGTTCCGAAATTGTGAGACTAAACGTCCGCGACACACGATGGACGGCATCGTAGCACCACTCGATGTCTTCCGAAGACGACCGGTCTGTGTGGTTCTGAGACATTCCCGACATCCGGGGTAGGGCATACGATGATAAAAATGGGACGGCTACGGCGTCAGTTCGATCCCCGTCACGGTTCGATGTTTCGACAGACTCACCAGTGTCCGAGTCTAACTGTAAGTATGAACGGCACAGCGACGGGGAGGCCGCGACCGTGAACAGCCAGGACGCAGTAGTGTTGGCGCTGACGGTCGTCGCTGCGATCATCCTCCCGGGCCTCGCAAACTGGGGGTTCAGCACGCTCGGCTACCCCTGGATCGGGAGCGCCGCCTGGGCGCTGGGGTACGGCCTCGGCGTCGTCTTCATCTGGCACGAGTGGGTCCGGCCGCTCGATATCACCGGTCCAGAGGGCGTCAGCCGAAGCGAGGACTCGGGCGAGTAACGCGCTGCTCGGCCGCACCTGACTACCGGCCATCAATTTTCTCAGCCAGCTACGTCGCAAGAACTGGAATATTGAATATCTTTCATACAACACCTGTGGTACCCGCCTGACAACATTTATACCCGTGGTCGGCCCAACGTGAGTTATGACAAACGAGGCGCTCGGCGAGGGTCGTCCCGGGACGAAGGGACGCGCCGGGTGGACACGCGAGCAGGCGAGTCGGATCGAGCGGACCGACGACACCGTTGCCCCCATCGTCTACCCGCCCGCGACCGAACAGATCCCTGAGGTCCACATCTGGGATACCTGGTTCCTCCGCAACCGCGACGGCACGCTGGCGACGGTCGACGGCTACCGGGTCTGCTTCTCGCTGACGGCTCCGTCCGACTTGCTACCCGGCAAGCGCCACGACGTGGCGACTATCCGCTGTTTCTACTCCGACGACGGCCGGAACTGGCACAACGCCGGCCCGGTGTTCGAGGACGCGCTGGGCCAGCGCCAGTGGGCCGGGTCCGCGCTGTACGACGACGGCAGCGTCTATCTGTTCTATACGGCGGCCGGCGAGGAGGGAGCCGACGACCTGACCTACACGCAGCGGATCGTCGGCGCGGGCGGCGGCAGCATCGACACGACGGACGGGTTCGAGCTCTCGGGGCCGTGGACCCACCACGAACTGCTCCAGCCCGACGGCGACCGCTACGAGCGCGAAGACCAGTCCCGCGGGATGATATACACCTTCCGCGACCCGTGGTTCTTCGAGGACCCCGAGACGGGCGAGACCTGGCTCCTGTTCGAAGCGAACACGCCGGTTCCGGAGGGGAGCGACGTCTGCGATGGCGACGCCGCATTACAGGAGTTCAACGGGAGCGTTGGCGTCGCCCGCTCGCCGACGGGCGACCCGCTGGAGTGGGACCTCGAAGACCCGCTGCTGGACGCCGTCGGCGTCAATCAGGAGCTCGAACGGCCCCACGTCGTGTATCGAGAGGGCCTGTACTACCTGTTCATCTCCAGCCACCTCCACACGTTCGCGCCGGGGGTCGAGGGCTTCGACGCGCTGTATGGCTTCGTCGCGACGGACCTCCGCGGCGAGTACGTCCCGCTGAACGAGTCCGGACTCGTCGCCACGAATCCCGAGAATGCGCCGTTCCAGTCCTACTCGTGGATGGCGTTCCCCCACGGCGACGAGGTGCTGGTCCAGAGTTTCTTCAACTACTACGACTTCGACGGCGACACGCTGGACGAAATCGCCCATCTGTCCGAATCCGAGCAGATGCGTCGGTTCGGCGGCTCGCTCGGCCCGACGCTCCGGCTCGATGTCGAGGGGAGCCGAACGCGTATCATCGGAACTCTCGGGCACTGGCACATCCCGCTGGACGGCGAGACGCTGCCGCTGACGGACAGGGAACTGATCCGGCGCGGAAAGGGCAACGAGACCAGCGCCGGGAGCTACGGCACCCGAACCGAGACTGGCACCGAGTCAAAGTAACGAGCGCGGAATCCGTCTTTTCGCAGGAATCCAGTCGGGCTGGTTACCAGACTGAGTCCAGTTCCCAGATATCCAGCGACGCGATAGTGGCGCGCCCGCCGTCGGCCGACAGCGAGATACCGGTCGCGTCCTCGCGGGTCGGATACACGCGGCTGGTCAGGCAGTGCCGTTCGTTAGCGAACACCTCGACGACGCTCCCGTCGACGAAGACGCGCAGCGACAGCGGCGCGTCGTACGGCTGGACTCGCATCGACTGGGTATCGCCGGTCGCTTGCGGGTCGATGCTCGACGCCGACCGGTCGACGGCGATCTCGCTCTCGTAGGAGTATCTGATTGGCGTCCGTTCCTCGCCGTCCGGCGATTCGAGGACGGACAGCTCGACGGCTTCGGCGTCTTCCAGCCGGACGGTGGCGCGGAGTTCGAACGACCGGCTCTCGACCGGCAACTGCTCGGTGTCGCCGGGGTCGAGGCGCACCACGTCGTAGCCGGTGTTCTCGCCCCGTAGCTCGGTGAGCTCGGGGGCCGGCCGCTGGCACAGGCCGCCGTCGTCAGCCAGCGACAGCTCCCGGGGGAGCGACATCGCGCCGGACCAGCCGGCGTCCCACTGCCCGCTCACGTCGCGGGCTTCCGGGAGCCACCCCCAGGTCAGGATGCGGCCGTCGTCGGTCCACATCGACTGCGGGGCGTAGAAGTCGCCGTGGTCTAGCTTATCGCGGCGGTCGACGTCGAACTCACCGTCATCGTATGTCCCGAGGAAGTACACCACGTCCTCGTAATTCGAGATGTGGAGGAGCTGTCGGTCACCGAAGTCGAGCAGCTCCGGGCACTCCCAGACGGTCCCGGCGGTGTCGCGGTCGCCGGCGAGGATCGGTCCCTGATACTCCCAGTCCCGGAGGTCGGAAGACTCGTACAGCAGCGCCGCCCCGCCGCCGCCCTCGATGCCGGCCCCGATGAGCTGGTACCAGGTCCCGTCCTCGCGCCAGACGCAGTGGTCCCGGAACTCCCCCTCCCAATCCTCGGTGCGGAGCACCTCCGGTTCCGTCGGCAGTTCCTCGATGATGGGGTTGTCCGGGTCCTTGTCCCAGGCCGTGAGGTCGTCGTCCGCTGCGGTGGCAATACAGGGAAGCTGGCGCTTGTCGCGACCGCCCGTGTACAGCACGGTCGGGACGCCATCGTTGTCGACCGCACAGCCGGACCAGCAGCCGTCCCGGTCCGGGCCGTCGGGCGAGGGCGTGAGCGCCACCGGGCGGTCCTCCCAGTGGACGAGGTCGTCGCTGACGGCGTGGCCCCAGTGGATCGTGTTGTGGAACGGCCCGGCCGGGTTGTACTGGTAGAACAGGTGATAGCGACCGTTCCAGTGGATAAGGCCGTTCGGGTCGTTGAGCCAGTTCGCCGGCGGCGTTACGTGGTAAGACGGGCGACTCGGGTCATCGCCGAGCCGCTCGCGCAACTGCCCGAACGTGTCGACGTCCTTCGGACGGCCGGTCAGCGGGTGCCGTTCGGCCGTCGCCAGGAATCCCAGCGCGTTCTCGATGAGCGTCTCGCGGTTGCCCCGGCACACGTCGTGGGTCGGCTGGGCGAACGCTACGGACGACCCGATGCCCAGCACCTGCCCGGCCCCGGGCTTCCAGGAGAGAATCGACATCTGCTTGACCACGTCGGTGTCGCCACGGACCGTACTCGCGAGCACGTCCCCGGACTGGGGCGCGATGGACTCGTATCTCGCGTAGGGGATCGTGACGCCGGCCCCGCGGGTGTGGACGCGAAGGGTGTCGTAGTCCGCGTGGATTGGGTGGTCGGCGTACAGGGCCTGCCAGAGGTGGCCGGTCGGCTCCGGAATCTCCTCCCAGCCGGTGGCGTCGGGCGCGACGGCGTCGAACCCAAGCGGCTCGACGGCCGAAAGCGCGCTCAGTGTCAGCAGGAGCGAACCGCCGTCACGAACATACGCGGCCAGGGCCGGCGCGTCGGCCAGCGCTCGCTCGTCGAACAGTTCGTCCCGATGCCACCAGAGGACATCGTACTCGGTCGGATCGACCGACGAGAGCGCGCATCGCTCGGCATCGTCGACTGTCTCCTGACACCAGTCGTACGCCGCTGCCTGCTCGTCCGTGCAGGCGTCGGCGTAGAGACAGCCGATGCGTGGCGAATTTCCCATTGCTCGGTTATCCCCTCCTGAAATATAAAAACATTCGGCAATCGTTCCTGAACGAATTTGCACGCTCTTGTAGGTTACGTCGCTGAGTGGCCAGTGAAGCGTCAGGTGGGCGGCCCATAGCGTGGCCGCAACACGAGTCAGCGACGAGGCAGAGATATCGGCAACGCCGTCAGTAGCCAGAGCAGTGGCTGAGAGTGGGACTGTCGGTGGAAAAGTGGGCTGGACCGGTCAGTGAACGCGGGCGTTGCGGGCCTCGTCCTTCCAGTCGATGACGGTTTCGTGACAACTGGGACAGACGAACTCGGTGAGTTTTGTCGTCTGATCGTTGTATGACATCCGCGTGCCACAGTTGGTGCAATCCATTATAATTGTATATATTCCACTAATGGATATAAATTTTCTCCTGACCATAGTCGGCCCGGCCGGGAGACGGCCTGACACGGCTGAATTATGCTATATCATCACACGCCACTGATTAGAAGCCCTCATTCTGTGACGATAGCGCCACCGCTACACAGTTTCTGCAGAGCGCGGACGGTCACAGGCAATGGACGGCCAGCCGAGAACGGATGGCTGGTGGGGACTACGACCCGCTGTGTCCCGTCGAGTCGATTTTCGGATCGGTGCCGTCGATACCGTTCTCGATATCCGAGAGGTCGGTCGTGTCAGTCGGTGACGGCGAGCGTTCGTCGGCGGTCGTGATGTCCAGGTCCGGCGTTGTCCCAGTCTCGTCGAAGCGGTCGTCCACGTCGACGGGTTCGCCATCGAGTCTGGCCTCCGTCCGCGAGAGTCGCTGTTCCACGGCATCCAGTTCCGCTTTCAGGTGGTCGGTGGCGTCCGGATAACAGTCTCTGGCGTCCGCCAGCGCAGTTTCGAACGCCGCTTGCGCCGTCTCGTACTCCGCTAACGCGGCGTCGGGCTGGCTGGCGTCGGCGTACCAGTCCCCGGCCTCCATCGCGTCCGTCGCGACCGTCCGCCGCGCGGCGACGAGGTTCTCCGCGACGGCCCCCAGTCGGTCCCGGACCTTCTCGGGGTCGCCGGCGAACCGCCGCTCGTCCGCGCCCCAGTCGAGTTCGAGGACGTCCCGGTAGGCTTCGAGCGCCTCGGCCCAGTGATCGGCGGCGACAGCGGGGTCTTCCGCCGCGACGGCCTCGTTGTCGGCCGCGACCGCAGTGCGTAGCGGCGACTGTTCGAGGTCCTCGATGACTGTGTCGAGCCGGTCCCGCTCGGCGCGGATATCCGGAAGATCGGTGACGGCCTCTGTCGGGAGCGAAAAGAGCTCGTCGTACTCCGCTCGCGCCGCCTCGTAGGCGTCGTACGCCGCTTCGAACTCGTTCTCCCGCCAGTGCCGCTCACCGGTGTCGACCGCCCGCCGGGCGCGGCTCCGGCGGACTTCCGCGAGTGTCGCAACGTGGCGCTCCCGCACCGTCGTGACACGCCCTTCGAGCGCGTTCGCGTCTCCGGGCGGCCCGAACTCGGTGGCCGTCTCGCCGGCCGCGTCGAGGCGGTCCCCGGCTTCCAGTACCGTCTCCAGTGCCTGCTCGTGGTCCCCGCGGTCGCGCTGCTCGGTCGCCGTCACGAGGAGCCGCTTGACCTCGTCCAGGATATTCTCGACGCGGACCCACGCCTGTGACGCGTGCGAGAGGTACGCCGTCAGGTCCACCAGCCCCTGCTTGCCACAGTGGACCTGCCACTCCGTGTCGCCACACCGCCGAAACGTGATCCGGCCGTGTCCGAGCGACCGGTCACCCGAAATCTGGTCGATATCGACGTGTGGGATGGCGAACCGCGTGTCGCCGTCGTCGTCGCCCACCAGCAACAGGAACCGCTTGTCAGTCACGATCCCGATCATCCGGTAGTTACTTCCTGGTCGCACCGTCTCGCCGGACTCCGACGTGCCGATTTCGATGCCGTGCTTGCGACTGGTGAGGGCGAACTGTGCCGTCTCGTCGTCGTCGACGGCTCCCAGTGCTGGCCCATCGTGGAGATATCCGGCCGAGAGGAGTCCGCCCGAACCGGTGCCGGTGAGAACGTCGGGCGGATCTCCATCGAAATTATCTAAGTTGATAATTTTTCCCATTACCGGGTAGAATAGGCCTTAGGACTTGATATTCACGTATCTATTCTGATATCGTTGTAGTAAATTAATCTGGTTCGAGAGCATATCGTGCTGCTGTTCTTCGGTCACGGCAGCCCTGTCGACTACGCCGTGACCCCCTACCGTACGTCAGCCGGCAGACGGCTGTCTGACTTGGCTTTAGGTATCATGTCTCCGTACTCGGTCACATGCCACGTACCCGTCTCAGCGGGGGTTCGTCTCAGGAGCGACAGGGTGGTGGTCTCTCGACCGACGCGACCCGCCTTGGAATCGACACTGACGTATTCGAACTGCTCTCGACCGATCGTGGTCACGAAATGGCACAGTCCGAGCCCAGAATCGAACGGTGGCTGAACTGCTGGCGGAACCCCTAGTTGGTCTCGACGAGACGCGCCGCGATCCGCTGTGCGCCGATGGTCGGCGCGACGTCCGGTTCGTCGGCGGCGATGACCTCGATGTCACGGTTCAGCTCCGCACTGAGTCGTTCCTCGAACTCGTCGACGATGCCGGGGATACAGGCCATGCCGCCGGTGATGGCGATCGGCCGGTCCAGTGCTAGCTGGTACACTTTCATGTAATCGTTCGCCAGCTCCGGCAGGAACGTGTTCGCCAGTTCGTCGACAGCATCGTCGAGATACTCGTTGACCGCGTCCATCACCGAGCGCTCGATGGTGAACTCGTGTGAGCCGCCGCCGGGCTGCTGGATGATGTCCGTGAACGGCTCGAAATCGACGAAGTCGGCGTGTTCTTCCTTGTATTCGCGGGCGGTCTGGTTGTCGATGTTGACACGGCCCTGCGTTTCCTCCTCGACGTAGTTGGCGATCATCCGGTCGACTTCGTTCCCGGTCACCGCACCCGTCGTGAACGGAGAGAGCTGTTCACCGCGGCGGTACGCGGAGGCTTCGAGGTTCGTCGACCCCATGTTGACGGCGACGAAGATCTCGTCGATGGCTTCCAGGTCGTCGCCGAAGGCCGGAATGGAGCCACACAGGGACTCCGGATAGCTCTCGACGAGTTCCAGCCCGATAGAGGAGTTCTCGATGACGTTCTGGAGGTTCTCCAGCCCGGTCGGGTTGTCGATAGTCGGGATGGCGTACACGACGCCGCTGTTTGCCGGAATGTCGTGCTCCTCGATGATCGCCTCGAAGAACGTCTTGGTCATCTCGGCCCGGTCGGCGTCCTCGGGGAGCCCCGACCGAAGCATGTACTCGACGCGGTCCGGATACTCCCGGGCCGCTTCCTCGCCATAGAGGATCTTCTCCTCACCGGTCAGGGCGTCCTCGTACGTCGCCATGCACGTCAGTGTCTTGATGATCCGGTTCTCCGTGCCGTGTTCGCCCGGCAGGGCAATGACGGTCCGGGTGCTCCCGAGTTTGACCCCGACCGGAACAGCGGCAGCGCCGTCCGACGACACACCGGCGTCCGATTCGGACCCGGTGCCGTCGTCCGCATCCTCGTCACTCATATACGGTCGTCCTTGTCGACCGCCCGATATATATCCTCTCCCTAGTATTCAGGACTGATAGCTGTCCTCTCAGGTGGCTGATACTGAAACCCCTTCCGTAGCGGGGATTCGAAGCGAAAAACTGGTGCTGAAAACGAGAGTTACGTCATCGCAGTGAGCTTCGCGACGTAGACGAGACTCAGCATGTGGTCGTCGACGCTCAGTTCGTTGTCGTCGTTCGTCGCCGACTCGTCGATGCCGAGCAGATAGTCTGAGAGGTCGTCCTGTACGTCCTCGGTGATCCAGTCGATGGATCGGTAGTACTCGAGCGCTTCGTCGGCCCCCTGATACCCGGAGTGCATCAGCAGGAACTCCAGCCACTCGAAGACCACGAACTCCGCGGCGTAGGTCTCGGGCAATGTTTCGAGATAGGGCTTCTCGTTGGCGTCGCCGCCGAGGAACGGCAGCAGTTCACGGTACAGCCCGGAGCGGAACGAACTCCCCGCAAGCACCTCTTCGTCGGAGTCGTCAAGGCCCATGTCGAGGCCCGTCGGGTCCGGGACGTCTTCGTCGCTCATCCCGTTCCCCCGCTGACGAGCCATCTTCCGTAACTCGTCGAGGTCGTAGTCACGCGGGTTGATGGTCATGATACTGACCCTTCAATCTACACAATCATAAATCTTGCACACCGTCAGACGGCCGTCATGCACACGCTCGCGGGCGTTTCCGTCTCGTCCGCGTTCCGTCCCCCAGTTGCGACGTTGATAATCGGGACCACATTTTTATAGTGACTCGGAGTCGACCTGTGGACACTTGGATGATGAACCGGCAATCAGAAACCGGTCCAGCCCGCTTCTGTGTGACCAACGCGAAAGGCGGGACCGGAAAGACGACAGTTGCTATCAACGTAGCCGGTGCACTGAACGACCGCGGCCGGGACGTCCTCTTTATCGACCTCGATCCCCAGGGCAACGCCACGGAAGGCGTGGGTCTCGTCGAGGCGTACGACGCCGACCCCCCGACGCTGTTCGACGCACTGACCGGCGACCCATCGGCGCTGGGTGAGCTTATCTGCGAAGGCGAGGAGATGGACGTGATCCCCTCCAGCATCGATATGCTCCAGGCCGAGCACGAACTGACCATCGCCGACCTCATCGCCCGGGTCAACACCCAGGGCGGGGATATCGATCAGGCCGCGCTGGCCTCGTTCGCGATCAACATCACGCCGGAGATGGTCACGGGGTCACATGCGCTCGACACGCTCGACCGGGCGCTGTCGACACTCGATGCCGACTACGACTACGTTATCATCGACTGCCCGCCGTTCTACGGGAAGCTGACCGACACTGGCATGTACGCCGCACAGAACGTCCTCATCCCCGCACTGACAGAAGCCACCTCCGAGCGGGCCATCGAACTGCTGATGGATCAGATGGCCGCGATGGAGCGCCAGACCGACGCGTCGATCAACACGCTCGGCGTCGTCGCCAACCGCGTCGAGACCACGTCCGAGGACGAGACGATGCTCGAATGGTTCAACATGGCGTTCCCGGACAGCCCGGTCTGGGAGGTCCGCAAACGGGTAGCGCTTCAGCGCGCGTTCAGCGCCGGCCAATCGATTTTCGCGACCGAGGAATCGTGTGACATGGCGGCCGTCTTCGAGGACATCGCCGCTGAACTCGACGAGCAGTTCGGCTTTACCGACACAGAGGTACCAGCATGAGTGACGACGAACGCATGGACAGGGCGGAGCGCATCCGGCAGATGCGCGAGGGGAACAAGGCAGAAACCACCGACGACACCGAGGAGACAGACGACGCCTCCGCGGACGGCTCCGGTGAGCAGCCCACCGACGAGGGCGAAACCGAGGAGACAGCAACTGAGGCAGTCGCCACGGACTCAGCGGCCGCCAGCGGTGACGCGGCTGACGAAGCGGGTGCTGCCGATGAACAGGCCACCGACGACGGCGGCAGCGACACTGGCGCCGACGGCGCAGCGACTGATCAGAGCGACACTGACGCGATGGCCGCCGCACAGCGAGCGGCTGAGGCCTCCGCCCAGGTGTCCACTGAGAACGACGACACCGGTGTTGCCGACCAGCCGACGGACGACCTTTCGGCGTCGGCCAGCCCGATGCAGGGGCCGACCGGCGTCGAGTTGCCGGACCAGGAACTCATCGAGGAGGCGATGGCGTCGGACAACACCGCCACGACCGAAGGCGGCGCTCGCGCCGCGGCTATCGACGACGACGCGACCCAGACGGAAGAGATGGTCCGGGTACTCGAGTTCGCGCTCGGCGACGAGTACTACTGTCTCGACATCGACTACGTCGAGGAGATCGTCAAACGCGAGACGGTCACCCGCGTGCCCAACACCGAGGACTACGTCGAGGGCGTCGTCGACCTCCGCGGGCAGATTACGACGATTCTCAACCCCAAGGCGATGATGGACATCGACAGCGACGGGACTGAGAACCTCATCGTCGTCTTCGACGCAGGTGTGTTCGAGGAACAGGGCGCGATGGGCTGGATCGTCGACGAGGTCCGGCAGGTCGTCCCTGTCGCCGAATCCGAAGTGAACACCGCCCCGGTCGACGGCGAGTACATCAACGGCGTCGTCGACCGCGACGGCGAGGACGAGTTCGTCATCTGGATCGAGCCCGACGACGTACTCGGGAACGTAACTGCGGACAGCGAGGACTGACGCGCCGCTGTACTGTTTTCAGCTTGACTGCATCCCCTCGTAACGGACAGAACTGCCGTGCTGCATAGAGCGGTTCCACGCAGCACAGGCTCCTTTCCTTTCGTGTCGGAGACGTTGAACCAACCGCTCGTTGACCGACAAGAACGGTGTGAGAGTTGGTTCGAAGTCGATGTCTGGTCCTACGTGAGACCGAGTACCACCGGGAGTTGCGGGGCTGAATCGGTCTCTGCATATGTACCCGGCGGGGTTCGCGAGATACGCCGTCAGGACTCGCGCCACTTGTGGCCGCAGTCGACGCAGGTGAACAGCCGAACCTCGTAGGAACCGCCCGGTTTCGGCAGCATCTCGTAGTAGGCCCGGTCGCTGTCGCAGTCGTCCGCCGGACAGGGCTCCTGCATCGTCTCGGAGGTGCTCTGGGTCGCGTCGGCCACGGCGGGTGCCCCGTCATCCCGCTGTGCATCCTGGGTCGCCATCGCCGCTTCTGCTTGCGAGTCCCGGGGCGCCTCGTTTTCACAGGAGCGACACACCCAGGTGTCGCCCTCCGTGTGCATTACCGAACCACACTCATCACAGAATTGCATATAACGTCGGGATACACGGGTGTCGGATATATGTGTTAACTTCCGCTCCGCCGTGGGTTTCAGGTACCCGCTCGTGCTGACGCCCGTGAAAATCTCTCGTCTTTGAGAGGGTCACCCGGGCCGCTTTCCTGCCTCTTACTCACTGTCCGGCTTCTCGTCGTGGAGGTCCAGTTCCTCGCTGACGAGGTCGACCGCGTTCTGGACGGCTCCGACCGTTCCGAGATAACCCGCGCCGACAGTCGTCTTGAGCGCCAGCGCGGCCCGCCCGGTGAGGATAGAGGGGCCGACCTTCGCCACGGCGTCGTCGCCGACCGAGACGAGCCACCCAGGGACGTTGAACTGGTACTGGGTCAGTCGGGGCTGGAAATCGCCGGGGCCACCCTGCTGCTGGTCGACGAGCGTCCCGATGTTGTCCGCGGCCACGCGGGCCTCGCGGATGGCCGCCGCCGCGCTCGCCGGCACGGCCTCGCCGTCGCTGTCGACGACCCGGGCGGCGTCGCCGACGGCGAACGTCGACTCGCCGAGTCGGAGGTCCGCCCGGACGACGGGGCGGTCGGCATCGAGCGCTGGCGACCCCTCGATACCGCCGGTCCAGACGAACTGGTCCATCGCTAGGTCCGTGCCGTCCTCGAGCGCAATCGCGTCGGCATCGGCTCCGGCCACGCCCGTTCCGGTCCTGACTGTCACGCCGGCGTCGACCAGCGCGTCGTGGACGGCCGACTGGAACGACGCCGGGAACGACGGCGCGACGGCGTCTTCCTGTTCGAGCAGCAGCACCTCGATATCGCTGTCCGAGGCCATTTCGGCCAGTTCGCCGGCCACCTGCACGCCAGACAGGCCAGCGCCGCCGACGACCACGCGGTCGCCGTCGCCGAGGTCGAGGAACTGCTCGCGGATCTCGCGGGCGTCGTCGAGGCGCTTCAGCGGCGCCGCGTGCTCGCGCACGCCCGGAAGGTCGTAGAAGGCCGTTTGCGCACCGAGACACACCGCACCCACGTCGTAGGACAGCGTCTCGGAGCCATCCAGCGTCGCCGTCCCTTCGTCGGGCGAAACGTCCGTGACCGTCGCCTGTCGGACCTCGCAGTCGAGGACGGCGTCGAGGTCGACAGTGATCTCGTCGGCCAGCGACGGCCGGCGGACGACCCGGTGGAGTTCGTGCTGGACGAGGTGTTCGGGCTCCTCGTCGACGACGACCAGCGAGACGCTATCGGGAAGAGTCTGTTCGAGCTTTCTGGCGAGCGTGAGCCCGGCGTATCCGGCTCCGAGAACGGCGACGCGCATTGTGTTCTCCGGTTAGGACGGCGTCGGGTTAACCCTGTGCTCGGGAGCGACGATTCGATCAGTGCCGGTTCAGAACAGCGCCTTGTCCTCGTCGAGAATCTGTGCGGGGCCGCCAACATCCCAGACGCGGGTGTCGACGCCGCAGTCGGCGACCGTCTCTTCGACGCGGCCGACGTACTCCTCAGTCGTATTGATGTAGACGCTCGCGCCGGTGTCGACGGAGAAGTACACCGGCACGTCCTCGGTGTTCCGGAGCTCCCGGACGGCGTTGAAAATCTCGATGGTGCGGGGCTGCCAGTACACCCAGCCGGCGGGACCGGTCATCGTCGCGGCGGCCAGCGACAGGGAGTCCTTCTCGGCGAGGTCGAAGACGGCGTCGAAGTCGCCGTCGTACAGCGCGTCGCGCATGTCCGAGATCTGGCCGTGGATGTGGGCCATCCGCGACTCGAACATGTGGCTCTCGGCAGCCTCCTTGTGGGCTTCCTCGGTTTCCTTGTAGGATGGGACCATCCCGGCGACGATCCGCAGGTCGTCTTCGAGGTCCGTCTCGATGCGCTCGCTCCGACAGTCCTTGTCGTTCATGCCGGTCCGCAGGTGGGAGAACGCGCCCGTCACCGCGCGAGCGGCCGAGGAGGAGCCGCGCCGGGCGACCGTCGATATCTCGGGTCGCGTCATGTCGAGCCCTGCTGCCTCAACGAGGGCCATCGCCGCGGCGGCAAAGCCCGAGGAGGAGGAGCCAAAGCCGATGTTCGTCGGGAAGTTGTTCGCCGACTCGAAGCGGACGCCGTGGTCGATGCCCGCCAGGTCGCGGACGTGGTCCACGACGGCGTCGATGCGCTCGGCACCGCGGCCAGTGACCTCCTCGCCGTCGATGACGTACACGTCTTCCTCGCGGTCCGGGTCGAAGGCGGCCGTCGTCTTCGAGTGGCTCGGTGCGGTACAGACGGAGATGCTGTCGTGGTACGGCAGTCGCAGTTCCTCGTCGCGCATCCCGTGGTACTTGACCAGCCCCTGAATCGGATGTGCCTTCGCGGTCGCTTTCATACCTCACCCTTCCGGGCCGGTCACTTTGCTATTGCGAACCGCCGGCGCTAGCATGGAGTCAAGTCACGACGGCTACCTACCCGACAAAAAACGTCCTACAGCGTCAGTAGTCGGGATTCTCCTCGCGGATGCCCTCGCGCTTGTTGACGAGGCGAGCGAGCGTGAACAGGGCGTCAGAGAGGCGGTTCAGGTAGATGATCGCCGTCTCGTTGACGCCAGCCTCCTCGGCAGCAAAGGAGACGCAGCGGCGCTCGGCGCGCCGACAGACCGCACGGGCGTGGTGGAGCTTCGCCCCGGGTTCGGAACCGGAGGGAAGGATGAACGATTCGAGCGGGTCAAGCTCCGAATCGGCCTCGTCGATGAGGTCTTCGAGCGTCTCGACGTGGGACTCCTGTATCCGCGGGTCGTCCTCGTCGGGGTCGGGGTTGGCGAAGTCGGCCTGGACGATGTGGAGGTGGTTCTGAATCACCCGGAGCTTCTCGTCGATGTCGTCGTGGCCGGTCGGCCGCACGACCCCGACCAGCGCGTTCACCTCGTCGACGGTCCCGTAGGCCTCGATACGGCGGCTGTCCTTCGATACCCGCTCCATGTTCCGGAGATCCGTCTGGCCCTGGTCGCCGCGGCCGGTATAGATAGTCATAGCTGAATCTGGCACTGCCAGCGTCTTATAGCCGTGGGCGAATCGTTGGGGCGCGCGGGCAGCCCGTGGCGACTGGAGACCGCCAACACCGCGTTCAGAGCCGGCGGCGCACTTCCGAGAGCGCAGCCGGCGAGATATCCAGCTCGGCGAACAGCGCCTCGCGTTCGTCACCCTCGCCGTGGCCAGCGACGAAGCCGTTGAGCCGGGCGGCGACCGTCGAATCGACGAACGCGTCGCCGTAGCGGTCTTCGAGCTCGTCGGCGACCACCGGCGTCGAGCGGAGCTCGTACTTCTGGTGATACCCCTCTGCCAAGTAGAACCGGTCGAGGGCTTCGATTGCCGTCTCGACTGACTTCCCCGTCCGCGATTCGAGTTCCTCGCGCGTCCGCTTGGCGGTTTCACGCTGCTGATCGTTACGAGCCAGCACCACGCCGCGGTACTGGCGTTTCAGAGGGGCAGAGAACGGCGCGTGATTCGCCCAGAACACGTCAAGCAGGTCCTCATAGCGCACTACCTCGGGGTCGTACTCGACCTGGACGACCTCGGTGTGGTCGCCCAGCGAGTAGTAACTGGGGTCCGGGTCGGTGCCGCCGGCGTAGCCGACTCGTGTCCTAACCACGCCCGGTGTCGCGCCGAAGCGGGCGTCCGGCCCCCAGAAACAGCCCATGCCGAACGTCGCCGTCTCGGTCGCCGACGGCGGCAGCGATTCAGCGTCGACGGCCAGTTCGGTCGGATGGGTCGGCTCGTACGCGCTCGGAATCATACTGGGATACAGGGGTTCGAGCGGTTTGCCTGCTTCGACGCCCCGAGTGGAACCGGGAAATTCAACTGTACCCCCGCGGAAACAACTGGATATGGGCCTCGAACTCGAACACTACTGTCCTGAATGCGAAGAGTACCGCGACTTCTGGAAGGTCGCGAGCACGACGATGCACCTGGGGACCAAGATCAAGTGGCACTGCCCGGAGTGTGACTACGGGTTCGTCCGCATCGACGGCGAAGTCGACACCGGCCAGGCGGCATAGCTCTCCGGAGCGGTATAGAGACCTCTTAGCAGCCGTTTTACATCGTCCCTGAGAGATATCCATTACCGATGAGTCTCGACCCGGACGGTGCGGGAAACGCGACCGCCGAGCGAACGCAGGCCCCGCACGACCTGTCGATGACCGTGGTTGAGTACACCGGCGAACCGGACCGCTGTACCGTGTCACCACGGGGGCTCTCCGGCATTGCCAAACTGTCGACGTGGATTACCGTGGATAAGGCGGTCGTCGTCGACCTGAATACGATGCGGTGACCGAGAGTTTTTATCGGGGAACCACGGACCTAGAACCGATGAGTATCGAGGTCCTACTGGTAGACGAGGATGTAGACGTTCTGGACATCGTCGGGACGTTTCTGGGACAGGAAGACGGGTTCGAGATCACGACGGAAGCCGACCCAGAGGCGGCACTGGACCTGGCAACTGACGGCGATTTCGACGCCGTCGTCAGTGACTACAAGATGCCCCGACTCGACGGGATGGAGCTGTGTGCTGCGCTCCGAGAGAACGACGTTGACATCCCGTTCCTGCTGTTTACGGCCCGCGAGTACGACGACGTCGCAGATGCTGCCGCGGAGCACGGCGTCACTGCCGTGGTCCAGAAGGGGACGGGCACGGAGCAGTACAGCGTGCTCGCCGACCGGATCCGCGACGCCATCTAGGTATCCAACCGAGGCAGTTCTAGCGTGACGACTGTCCCGCCGTCCCGGCCGCTAGCGAAGTCGACGGTGCCGCCGTAGGTTTCGGTCACCCAGACGACCAGCCACAGGCCGAGTCCCGTCCCGTGACGGAGTTGTGTAATCGGTTCGTCGCCGGTCACGACGTCGAGTTCGTGCTGTGGAATCCCCGGGCCGTCGTCGGCGACAGTGATTGAGACGGTTCGCTGGTCGGCCGTCACGTCGACGCTAATCGACGGGTCGTCGCCGGCGTGTTCGAGGCTGTTTTCGAGGAGTTCACCGAGGATTCGATGTAGCCGCCCATCACCCGCCGTAACCGACACATCCGGGAGGTCTGTTTTGATTTCACCGGCGTACTCGTCGTGATACGAGGATACGGTATCCGTAACGGTTGCGGGCACGTCGACCGGGTCCACGCCGTACTGGTCGCGGCGAACGGAACGCTCCATGTCGCGCGCCCGCTCACTCAGCGACGCCATCTCCTCCGCCTTTCGCTGAAGCCTGTAGAGAATGGCCCGCTGGTCCTCGTCGTCGATACGCTCGTCCAGCGCGTCAGCCATCCCGAGGACGACAGTCAGGTCGTTCCGGAGGTTGTGCCGAAGGACGCGGTTGAGCAGTTTCAGCCGGCGTTCGCGCTCGCGCTGCTCAGTGATGTCGGTGTAGATACCGAACCCGCGGACGCTGTCACCGTCCCGGCTGTACGGCACGCCCCGGAAGAGGAAGTCACGGAACCCCGTCTCGGTCATCAGTCGGAGTTCGGTCTGGAAGGGGTCGCCGTTCGTCTGCTTGTCGTCGAACTGGGGCAGTTCGTCGTGTGCAGTGTCCGGTGGTCGGAGGAGGTCGGACAGAGGACTGTCCACAGCCGTATCCTGACCGTACCCGAACACGTCAGAGAACGCGGGGTTGACCGACCTGACGACCGACTCGTCCGCGACCGTCTCCGTTTCGATGACGGCGTCTGGGAGCGTGTTGAACAGGTACGAGAACCGGTCACGCTCGTCTTTCAGCTCTGCCCGCGCCTGCTTGAGTTCGGTCAGGTCCCGGACGACGCCGACAGTGCCGCGGAACTGGTCCGCGTCGAGCAGCGATACCTCGATTTCGGCCGGACGCGTCCCTCCGCTGGCCGTTTCCAGCGCCGCTTCGAGCTGGACCGCCCCGGTTCCGCCCGCGCGGCAGAGGTCGCCGATACGACAGGCGAACTCGTCGATAGTGTCCTGGTCGAGAACAACGCGCGGGTGCTGGCCCAGAAGCGTCGCCCGCTCGTAGCCGAGCCACTCTGCGAGCGGTTCGGTGACCAGCTGGAACCGACCCTCGTCGTCGAGGACGTACATCATGTCACGGACGTTTTCGAACACTGACTCGTACCGTAACAGGCTTCGCTCACGCTCGACGCGGTCGAACGCGGCGGCCGCATTGGACGCGAGAATCTTGCCGACGGAGACGTCCGACTCGGTGAACTCGTGGCCCTGTCGCGCACCGATGCTCACGACTCCGTGGTCTCCCATCGGGAGGTACATCACCGCTGTCAGCACGTCGGAGTCGTAGTTGTCGATCCGCTCGAACTCGTCAACGATCAGCGGCTCGTCGCGCTGGAACGCGTCGCCGGGGAACCCTTCGTCGGCGTCGTACACCGGTCGTTCCGGGACCTTGTCGCTGGCTGCGACCGGTCGGAGCGTGTCCGCCTCCTCGTCGTACAGCCTGACGAGCGAGTGGTCGAACCCGAGATCCGACTCGGTCGCCTCGATGACTGTTTCGGCGACCTCCTGGGGTGTCTTGGCCTGCATGAGCGACCGAGTCGTATCAAGCAGTCCGGACAGCGCCTCGTCGCGCCGTTTCTGTTCCGTGATATCCCGGATGACGCCCGCGGTCCCAGCGAATCGCTCGTCGTCGTCGTACAGCAGCGTCATGTGGTCCTGGGCGGGGAACGAGTTCCCCGACGCCTGCTGAATCTCCAGTTCGAACGATTCCTCGTCGTCGCGGTCCCCGAATATCATCTCCTGAACGATTGATTCGGCGCGCTCGACGACAGCGTCGTTCTTGATGAACCCGGTGTAGGCGCCGAGCAGCTCCGACTCGGAGTAGCCAGTGAGGTCGGTCATTGCTTGGTTGACGAACTCGAAATACCCCTCTGAGTCGAGTGCATAGACGCCGTCGTCGACCGCTTCGATGATGTTCTCGTATCGTTCGAGTTCGTCCTCGCGGCGGCGGCGTTCGAGTTCGCGGTTCATCCATTCGGTCAGCAGTTCGAGAAATGCCTGCTCCGAGTCCGAGAACGGCTCCGGACGCGGGTCGCTGTCGGCGAAACACAGCGTCCCGTAGGTCGTCCTGTTGACGCTGAGTTCGCTCCCGATATAGCAGGATATCCCGGGTTTCTGTGCGATTGGCGGACCGCCCGCCACGTCAGTAGCGTCGGCGACCTCGTACATCTCGCCGGTCTCGATGACCCGATCACAGTAGGTCTCTTCGACCGGGGTCGTGGCCCCGGGCTCGAAGCGGGGGTGATCGCCGACCATTACCGCGACCTCGTGTGTCCCGTCCGCGATCCGGTTCAGAAAGCCAAGTGACACGCCGAGCCGCTGGCATCCGATTTCGAGGACTCGTTCGACCGTTTCGGTCTCCGTGAGCCCGTCTTCCGTTGCGAGCTGTGCTAGCTTCCGAAGCGCCGCGTTGTTCGTCTGTAGCTCGTGCTTGCGCTCGATGGGATCGGCTGGACTGTCGGCGTTCGTGTCGGTCCCTGTCAGGATGTCGCCGACCCGTGTCGCCAGGTCCACGTCGCTCCGCGGGACGTACTCGGTGACGGCCAACTGCGTCGCACGGGCGGCGACCTCGCCGTCCGGTTCGGCCGTACAGAGAACGACCGGGAGGGCGTCGTATTGCTCGCGTATCGCCGCCAGCACGTCCAGACCCGTTTCGTCCCCCGGGAGCTCTTGCTCGCAGATGACGGCGGCGTAGTCGCGGTCGGCCAGCTCCGACAGCGCGTCTGCCGCGCTGGTGACTAGTGTGGCTGGGGCCGGTGTGTCTGGTGTGGCTGTGTCCGCGTCATCGTCGGTAGGACCTACGTACAACAGGTGCGGCGTATCGGACATAGCGTTGCGTTGTAACTGCTATACAACGAGGTGGCATATACGCTCGGGCGGGAGTATCAATTGTCGAAACGAGCAGCTACGTGTCGTCAAGCGCCTGCCAGGAGAGCCGCGGGTTTCGGGCCGCAGTCGCCTGGTCGATGCGTTTCGCCGCCGGACGCGACGGCGCGTCGGCCAGTTCGGCGTCGGAGTCGCCGGCCACGGCGTTGAACGCGGCCGCGAGCTGGTCCAGCGAGCGTTTGGTTTCGCTCTCCGTGGGCTCGGTCATCAGCGCCTCGTCGACGATTTCGGGCCACTTCGTCGTCGGCGGGTGGACGCCGTAATCGAGCATCCGCTTGGCCGCGTCGGCGGCGTCCTGCTCGCCGGCGCTGGCGACGAACTCGTGGTGGAACGGGCCGAAGGGCACCTCGTACTCGATCTGCTCGGCGAGGTAGTTCGCGTTCAGCACGGCCTTCGCGCTGGCGTCCCGGAGTCCCTCGTCGCCCAGTCTGGCGATGTAGGCGAAGGTCTTGAGCAGTACCGGCCAGTTACCGTAGAAGCCGTGGACCTTCCCGATCGTGTTGTCCGGCTCGTAGTGTTCGTAGTTGCCGCCGCGCTCTCTGACGTGTGGGTCCGGGAGGAACTGGGCCAGTTCCTCGCGGACGCCGACCGGGCCGGCCCCGGGGCCGCCGCCGCCGTGGGGCGTCGCGAACGTCTTGTGGACGTTGTAGTGCATCACGTCGAAGCCCATGTCGCCGGGGCGAGCCCGCCCGAGCAGGGCGTTGAGGTTCGCGCCGTCGTAGTACAGCAGGCCACCGGCGTCGTGGACGATGTCGGCGACGTGCTCGATGTCGCGCTCGAACAGCCCCAGCGTGTTGGGGTTCGTGAGCATGAGCGCGGCGGTGTCGTCGCCGACGGCAGCCTCCAGTGCCTCGATGTCGACGCGGCCGTCGTCGCCGCTCGGCAGTTCCACGACCTCGTAGCCGGCCATCGCCGCCGTCGCGAAGTTCGTGCCATGTGCCGAGTCCGGGATGACGACCTCCGTGCGCTCGTCGCCGTTGTTCTCGTGGTAGGCCTTCGCGATCTGGATGCCGGTGAACTCACCGGCCGCGCCGGCCGGCGGCTGCAGTGTCACAGCGTCCATCCCACCGATACGGCCGAGGTAGTCCTGTAGCCGGTGACACAGCGCCAGCGTCCCCTGCACTGTGGAATCAGGCCGGTCCGGGTGGATGGCGGCATCCGCCCGTGCGGCCACGTCCTCGGTGAAGGAGGGGTTGTACTTCATCGTACACGAGCCAAGCGGGAACGGCCCGCTCTCGACGCCGTAGTTCATCTGGGAGAGGCGCGTGTAGTGCCGGGCCAGTTCGGGTTCGGCGGGGTCCGGCATCGAAAGCGAGTCCCGTGTCAGATCGTCGGGTAGCGGCGAGTCCTCAACCTCGACCGTCTCGTTGGCTTTCTCCGAGAGCAGCGGCTCGTACCGGTCGTCACTGTCGTCGGTCCAGCGCGCCTGGTCGTATTTCACGCGAGACACCCCCGTGTCGAGCGTGAAACTCGTGGGACGTGGTTTGTCCCACGGTGTTTCGCTGAGTAGCGCGAAGCGAAGAGACACCTCCGTGTCGAGCGTGAAGCTCGTGGGACGTGGTTTGTCCCACGGTGTTTCGCTGAGTAGCGCGAAGCGAAGAGACACCCCCGTGTCGAGCGTGAAGCTCGTGGGACGCGGTTTGTCCCACGGTGTTTCGCTGAGTAGCGCGAGGCGAGTGTCATTTCGCCACCTCCCGGAGCGCCGCGACGAACTCGTCTTCGGCTTCGGCGGTCGTCTCAGTCGCACACACCTGCACCAGATGGTCGCCGACCGCGTGGACCGCAAAGCCCTCGGCTGCGAGGTCGGCGACGATGGCGCTGGCCGGCTGGTCCGTACGGGCGAGGAATTCCCTGAAGTGGTGGCGGTCGTGGACTGGTGCCTGCACCCCGACGATGTCGTCGAGGCGGTCGGCGAGGTCGCGGGCGCGGGTCACACAGTCCTCGGCGAGGTCGATCAGCCCGTCCGGGCCGAGCCACGCGGCGTGCATTGCGGTCCGAAGCGCGACCCACGCCTGATTCGTACAGATGTTGGAGGTGGCCCGCTCCTTGCGGATGTGTTGCTCCCGCGTCTGGAGCGTCAGCGTGTACGCGCGGCGGTCGGCGGCGTCTTCGCTGGCCCCGACCAGCCGGCCGGGGACCTGCCGAAGGTACTCCTCGCGGGTGACGAACATTCCGAGGCCGAATCCGTAGGCGGTGCCGGTCCCCAGCGACGCGGCGTCGCCGACGACTACGTCGGCTCCGACGTCGGCCGGGCGCTCCAGCAGGGACAGCGCTATCGGGTCCGAGCCGAGACAGAACAGCGCCTCGTGGTCGTGGGCCAGGTCGCCGACAGCCCCGAGCCGTTCTTCGATGACGCCCCGGACCGTCGGCGACTCGGCGTACACCATCGCAGTGTCGTCGCCGATCTGGTCGGACAGCGCCGCCACGTCGACAACGCCGTCGGTCATCGGATAGGATTCGACGGTAAGGTCCGGGCCATCGGCGTAGTTCGACAGAACGGTGCGTTTGCCCTCCCGGAGGTGCTCGGGAACCAGAATCCGGTCGCCCGAGACCGAGCGCACTCGCTGGGAGAGCGTCGCCGCCTCGCCCAGCGCCGTCGCGTCGTCGTACATCGAGCAGTTGGCGACGCCCAGTCCCGTGAGTTCGACCAGCATCGACTGGAACTCGAACAACGCTTGGAGAAAGCCCTGTGCGACCTCTGGCTGGTACTGCGTGTAGGAGGTCAGGAACTCCGAGCGGCTGGCGAGGTCGTCGACGACGCTCGGGACGTAGTGGTCGTAGTGGCCACGGCCGAGAAACTCGGTGAGGTCGGCGTTGCGGCCCAGGAGGCCGGCGACTTCCCGGCGCGCCGCCCGCTCGCTCCGGGCGTCGATACCGAACTCGCCGTCGAAGGCGACGGACTCAGGAACGTCGAACAGCGATTCGAGGTCGTCGGCCCCGACTGCATCGAGCATCGCCGCGGTCTCTGCGGCCGTCTGCGGTGCGTACGGACTGCCTGTCGCGTGTGAGTCACTATTGCTCATTGGAGAACCACCCAGTAGCGCCGGGGTGACATGATATCGGCAGCTAGCGACCGTGTCCACATTAGGTTACTCCTTTCACCCCCGCAAGAGATCACTCCCACCGGGAAGTTACTCGATCTGGTCGCGGTACGCGGCGGGTGAGAGCAGCTCGTCGCTCTCGTCGGCGATCTCGACCTCAAGCATCCACCCGTCACCGAACGGGTCCTCGTTCAGCAGTTCCGGCTCGTCGCGGAGCCGGTCGTTGACTGCTGTGACGGTACCGGAAACGGGGGCGTACACGTCGGACACGGCCTTGATAGACTCCACCACGCCGAAGTCCTCGCCCGCGGTCAGCTCCGCCCCTTCCTCGGGCAGTTCGACGAACACCACGTCGCCGAGTTCGTCCTGTGCGAACGCCGTGATGCCGACCTCGGCGGTGTCGCCGGAGACGCGTACCCATTCGTGTGACTCCAGATATCGCAGGTCGTCGGGAACGTCGAAGCTCATCTATCGAGGAATGGTGTGCTCCTGGTACGTGCTTTCTTCGGTTCGCCGCGGACGACAACGCGGACGGACTCGTCCGGTTGGGCGTACGCCGCCGGGACGTAGGCGAGGGCGATCGGCGCTCCGAGCGTCGGACTCATCGTGCCGCTTGTGATGTGGCCGATGGGCTCCCCGTCCGGCGTCGTCACGTCGTACCCGTGGCGCGGGATGCCGCGGTCGACGAGTTCGATGCCAACGAGCTTTTCTTCGGGACCGTCCGCGGCGATGCCCTCCAGTGCGTCCCGGCCGACGAATTCCGTATCGAGCTTGACGGTCCAGCCGATACCGGCCTCGTAAGGCGTTCTGGGCTCGTCGACCGGGTGAAACTCCTGACCGGAGAGCAGAAAGCCCATCTCAAGGCGGAGGGTGTCGCGCGCGCCGAGCCCGCAGGGCTGGCACTCAAGCGCGCCCCAGACCGCCTCGGCTTCGTCGGGCGGACAGAGGATTTCGAAGCCGCGTTCGCCCGTGTATCCCGTCCGAGCGATCAACGAGTCGACACCGGCGACAGCCCCGTCAGCCACCTCGAACCGCGACAGGTCAGCGAGCGAGACAGCTGTCTCGGCTGCCAGCAGGTCCGGCGCGTCGGGCCCCTGAACGGCGATCATGGCGTACTCTTCGGTCCGGTTCGCCACCGTCGCGTCGAGCCCCCGTTCGTCCCGCTCAGAGAGCCACCGTTCGGTCATCTCCCCGTCGTGCCCGGCGTTCGGGATGAACAGGAATTCATCGGCTGCGCCTTCCGGCAGTCGGTAGACGACGGTGTCGTCCAGCATGATTCCGTCCTCGTCTGTGATAGCCCCGTACTGGGCCTCGCCCGGGTCCAGCACGGTCACGTCGTTGGTGGTCAGCCGCTGTGTCAGCGTCGCCGCGTCCGGACCGGCCACGGTTATCTGTCCCATGTGCGAAACGTCGAACTTCCCGGCTTCGCTCCGGACGGCCTCGTGTTCTGTGCGGATCGACTCGAACTCGACCGGCATCTCCCACCCGCCGAAATCGGTGAACGAAGCGTCGGCTCGCTGGTGAACCGCAGAGAGCGGTGGTGCCCGCAGTGTCATACGCGGACCTCTCGTACCGCGTGGTCTTACCGTTTGGCCCTTGACCGCCTGTGGCCTCATGATAAATCATATGTGGCGATATCAAATCGCCGATTGCGCTAGATGGAGCGACAGAACCGGGACGGAAAATACGCTGTCGTTCGTTACTCGCTCCGCGCCAGCGGGAACGCGAGTCGAACTCGCGTTCCGCCGCCATCGGCGTCTTCGTCGAGCGTCACAGACCCGCCGAGACGTCGGACAAGCCATGTAACCGCCCACAGCCCGAGACCGCGACTGTGTGCCACTGGCCCTTCCGTCTCCGAAGCCAGGACCTTGCGCTCCATGTCGGGGATACCGGACCCGTCGGTATCGACGCTGACTGTCACCTGGCCCGACGAGGTCTCTTCAGCCGTAAGTTTGACCCTCGGGCTAGGTAGATCACTGTATTCCAGCGCGTTTTCGACAAGAATCTCCAGCATCAGGTCGATAGCCATCCTATCACCAGCCACCTCCGCGTCGGTAAGTGTCACCTCGATTGCGGCCTCGGGATGCTGGTCTACAAGATCGTCACGGACATCGGTGAGGACTTGCCGTAGGTGGACTGTCCCGCTTCGGAGGTCGCGCTCGATGACCCGGTCGAACGTCCGTGCTCGTTCGGCCAGTGAATCGAGCTCTTTCGACGCGTTCTCGATTCTGTCGATGTGTCCTCTGGCAGCGTCGACTGAGAACTCGGACGAGCCGAGTTCTTCTTTGAGGAGCCTCGAATTACCCCGTATCACGGTCAACTTGTTTCGGATGTTGTGCCGGAGAATCCGACTCATGACCATTATCCGCTGTTCTCGCTCCTTGTCCTGAGTGATGTCGCGAACGATGCCTCGCAGTTTCGGTTCCCCGCCCCGGACGGTTTTTTCTGCCCGGAGTCGGAACCAGCGCTCGGTTTCGTCCGCGGTCTGGCGGCGCGCTTCCAGCTCCATCGGGCCGCCGGTTTCGCGACAGGTCTCGATAGCGTCACGAAGGGCCGCTCTATCGTTGGGATGGTACTGCTCGAGTGCCTCCTCGAGCGTCGGATTGTACTCCGGGAGCCCGTACAGGCGTTTCATCCCCGCGGTTCCCTCTATTAGACCTGTCTCCAGATCCAGTTCCCATCCGCCGACGTCGGCGAGCATCTCCGTCCCGATAAGCCACTCCAGTTGCTCCTCCCGCTGTTTCAATCTCGTTGCGTCGTCCATGCCAACGGCGACACGCTCGACGGTCCCGTCATCACCCAGTATCGGCGCGGCATTGCTCGAAAGCCACCGTTCGGTCCCGTCGGCGAGTTCTATCCAGTGCTCGAATCCGAACACTGGCTCGCCGGATTCGAGTACTCTCGTAACCGGATGCTCCGCTTCAGGGACCGGAGTGCCGTCTTCGTAGAAGATATTCCACTCCGCTTCGTCGTACCGCCTCCCAGTGATTGTACCGCGTTCGAGGCCGAGCAAGTCCTCAGCGCGGTCATTGGCGAACAAAATCTTGCCTGACGGTTCGACGACGACGAGACCGACCGGGCTTATCTCGAACACTCGCTCGATGAGGACCTGCTTCTCCTCGCGTCGCTTTCGCTGCGTGATATCCTCGGCCAGCCATAGCACGTGTTCTGTACTGTCACTGCCAACCGGCGTGACGCGAGCCTCGAAGTACCGATCCCCGTCGTCGAGCGATAGGTGGTACTCGATGTGTTGCTGTTCGCCTGCCTGCAGAGCGTCCTCGATGACTGTGTAGAACTGGTCAGCCTGTGCTGTGGAGAAGACGTCCCAGAGATCTGAGCCTAACAACGTTTCCGGCTGTCTGAAGAATAGTGCCCCGTTGTGGGCATTATGGATGACGTCGACAAAGACGCCATCAGCATCTAGTACGATCGCTGGGTCGGAAATTATCTCGCAAAGCCCGTTTAGGACGTCTCGATTGTGAAGAGATTCCTTACTCATAGTACCGAATATCGAGCAGTTGCCGCCAGTCGCCGCTGTCTGGAAAGACTATCCATGAAGTGAGGAGGGGATCCTCCTAAGTGTTGTGCAGTTGCATTTGATATAGCGGTTACTGATTTACGATATGAAACGGCACGCATAAGCGGGCCGGGAAGGGAAAGGGGCGCATGGAGCTGTTTCGTCGGATATTCGGGGAGAAAGACTCGCAACAGCGTGTTGGACTGTTCGTCGACGGTCCGAACGTGCTCAGGTCTGAGTTCGATGTCGACCTCGACGAGGTCCGGGACATTGCAGTCGAATACGGCCCGATGGCGTTGACTCGCCTCTACGTCGACCAGAACGCCTCGCCGGGGCTGATTCAGGCCGCCGAGGCCCGGGGCTTCGAGGTCCGAACCACCAGCGGTGACGTTGATGTCCGACTCGCCGTCGACGCGACAGATGCCGTCGCCTCGGGACAGATCGACGTCTTGGTCGTCGCCTCGCGGGACACGGATTTCAAGCCGGCGCTGGAAGTGGCTGCACGGGAAGGGGTCAAAACGGTCGCCATCGCGCCGGGAGAATACGGCCGCTCGGACGCGTTACGCAACGCGGCCGAAGACGCAGTGACGCTCTGAGGGCCGAACTCCGTGACGCCAACTGTTTTTTCCGCCAGTGCATTGGCCACGTATGGACATCGACGACACGCCGGTACTGGATAACCACCTCCATCTCGATCCGGTCAACGGCCGGAACGTCGCGGCAGCCGAGGAGTTCGCCTCACAGGGCGGCACACACTTGTTAGTGCTCAACAAGCCGTCCTGGCACCTCGTCGAGAAGGCGACAGAGGCGGAGACGTTCCGCGAGGTGTTCGACCTCACCGTCGAGGCCGCTACAGCGGCGTCCGAAGTGCTCGATGGCTGCGCCTGGCCCGTCCTCGGCGTCCACCCGGCGCTGATTTCGAAACTCGTTGATGACGGCTACACGCCGCCGGAAGCACGGGACATCATGCAGACCGGCCTCGACGTGGCGGCGGAGTACGTCGATAACGGTGACGCGCTCGCGATGAAGTCCGGGCGACCGCACTACGACGTTGACGACGCCGTCTGGGAGGCCTCCAATGCGGTGATGTGCCACGGGTTCGAACGCGCCGCCGACGTGGGCTGTGCGATACAACTCCATACGGAAGGCGGCGAAGACTTCGAAACAGTGGCTGGCTGGGCCGAAGACCGTGGCCTCGACCGTATGCAGGTCGTCAAACACTACTCCGGCGGGCGGCTCCGTGGCCCAGTCAAATCAGTGCTTGCGGATAAGGACGAACTGGAGATTGCGGTTGAGACGGACGAGCCGTTCCTGATGGAGACCGACTACATCGACGACCCGGACCGTCCCGGCGCAGTGCTCGGCCCGAAAACGGTGCCACGGCGCGTCCGCTGGCTACTGGAGAACGGCCACGAAGACGCAGTCAGAACGGCACACGTCGAGACGCCGGCAGACGCGTACGGCATCGACACCGAGGCGACGCTAGAGCGGTAGGCGGCGACGGCAAAAGCGAGCCGCGACGGCTATCCGAACTTGCCGGTGATATAGTCCTCGACGCGCTGACTGTCGGGATTCTCGAAGATTTTGTCCGTGTCGTCGAACTCGACCAGCTCGCCACCGGTGAGGAAGACGGCGGTCTTGTCCGAGATCCGGGCCGCCTGCTGCATATTGTGGGTGACGATGACGACGGTGAACTCCTCGGCCAGTTCCTCGATGAGGTCCTCGATTTTCGAGGTGGCAATCGGGTCAAGCGCCGACGCCGGCTCGTCCATCAGGATTACGTCCGGGTCGACGGCAATAGCGCGGGCGATGCAGAGCCGCTGTTGCTGGCCGCCCGAGAGGTCGAGCGCGCTCTTGTCCAGTTGGTCTTTGACTTCGTCCCACAGCGCGGCGCGCTTGAGCGCCGTCTCGACTTTGTCGTCTATGTCCTCCGTCTGGTCCTGAATCCGGAGGCCGTAAGCGACGTTGTCGTAGATGCTCTTCGGGAAGGGGTTGGGGTGCTGGAACACCATTCCGATGCGTCGCCGCAGCGCCACCGGGTCCACGTCGGCATCGTAGACGTTTTTCCCCTCGAAGTAGAGGTCTCCCTCGACCCGCGCCGCGTCGATGAGATCGTTCATGCGGTTGATACACCGCAGGAACGTGGACTTGCCACAGCCGGAGGGTCCGATCATGGCCGTCACCTGTTTTTCCGGGATAGCCAGGTCGATACCCTGTAGCGCCTGCGTCTCGCCGTAGAACACGTTCAGGTCGCGGGACTCGATGACTGGCTTCCCCGTCTCGCCCGCGTTCGCGTCCGTTCCCTCCACGTCGATCGACTGGTCGACGAGAGGGTCGCCGGACGGGTCCGGCGACGACGCGGCCGTTTCAGTGCTCGGTGTGGGCTCGGTACTCTCGTTGCTCGTCATCTCGTTCTCTGTCATGAATTATCCTGTTCGCTGATACCGGTTCCGGATGACAATCGCTGTCGCGTTCATCACCAGCAACACTGCAAGCAGTGTAATCACGCCGGCCGCCAGCACGCCGTGGCGGAACGACGGGTCCAGCTCCGACGACCACGAGAAGATCTGGCGGGGCATCATACTCGCTACGTCGAAGAAGCTGTTTGGCGCGAGTCGGACCGACGCCGCCGCCCCGATCATCAGCAGCGGGGCCGTCTCGCCGATAGCCCGACCCAGCGCCAGTATCGTCCCGGTCAGAATGCCCGGAAGTGCTTCGGGGAGGACGACCTGCCGAATCGTCTGCCAGCGGGTCGCCCCCATCCCGTAGGAGGCCTGTCGGAACGAGTCGGGAACGGAGCGAATCGCCTCCTGGGCGGAGATGATCACGATCGGGAGTATCAGCAGGCCGACGGCGAGGCCGGCGACGATAACGGAGCCCTGAGGCCACTGGAGAACCCGGATGAAAAGCGCCAGTCCGAGCAGGCCGTACACGACCGACGGCACACCGGCGAGGTTCCCGATATTGATCTCGATGAGCGTGACGAACTTGCCCATCAGTCCTTGTGAGGGAGCGTACTCTTCGAGGTAGATCGCCGCCCCGACGCCGACCGGGAACGTGGTGAGCACGATCACGATAATCATCATCACCGAGCCCACCATCGCGGGGTAGATACCGGCATCGGCGGCGGTCCGCGAGGTCGCACTCGTCAGGAACCCCCAGTCGAGCCAGGGGTCCGGGCCGGCGAACCCGAGCGCGCCGGTGACGACGCTGCCGACGACCACGCCAAGCACGGCGGCGACCGGGAAGGCGAGGCCGCGGACGCCCTCGCCACGACGGAGCACGCCTTCGACGTAGACACCCAGCGGGAGTACGGCGAACGTGACTACGAGCAGCCACACGTCAGTCCCGATCCCGAGTAGCGGCCCGGCGACGACGCCCACCACCGCAACTGCCGTCGTCAGCCCGACGACGGCCAGGCCGTCTCGCCGCGACTCACGTCGCTGTTCGACGAACCAGCCTGCGGCACCGGCGACCGGGAGCACGAGCGTCAGGAGTAACATGACCCAGTCCGTGGGCACGAACGGGAGCATCATGATGGCTTCTCGGAGGCTTATTACGCGATAGTACAGCCCGAAGTCGAGGCCGAGCGCCGCGGCGGTGTCGGTGACAAACCGATTGAAGCTGGTGGGTGGCAGCCCGAACACCGTGACTATCGGGGCGAGGAGCACCACGGCGAGGCGTTCGAGCGCGGCCTTCGGCCGCAGTCGGCCGTGTGCGGCGATCAGGCCGCCGGCCACGACCAGCGAGATGAGGAGCGCGAACCACTCGAGCACGGAGAGCAGTTCGATGAACAGGACCGCAAACCCGCCTGTCAGCAGGAGTCCGACGACCGGGAGCCCGCTGGTGACGTAGGCGACCTCGCCGGCCGGTTCGTCGAGTCGATAGTAGTAGACGGCCAGTGCGGCCAGCGGCACCAGCACGGTGGCGGCGTAGGTCGCCAGCCATCCCGCGTCGGCCGAGAAGGGCCGGAACGCGTCGTTGGCGACGAACAGCAGGAGGAGCAGGACGGAAACGAGTCCGAACGCAGTCGCTGCGAGACAGGTCGCCTCGAAGGCACGCCCCCGAAGATGGTTGACATCGCTGTCCTCCCCGTGCCAGCCCGTTTCAGGTTCTCGTGTTGCCATCAGTTCAGTCCTCCAGTGTTCATTCGTACTCCTCCCGGTAGCGCGCCGCGATTCGGTTGCTCAGCAGGTTCAACAGGAACGTGATGACGAACAGCGTCAGGCCGATAGCGAAGAGACTGGTAAAGCCCAGTTGACTGACGCTGTCGGCGCTGTTGATCTGGACCATCGCTGCCGTCATCGGCTGATACCCCTGAAAGAGGTTCGCGAGCGGGTCCGAGAGGTTCAGCATCCGGGGCCGGCTGCCGGCCGCGACAACGACGATCATCGTCTCGCCGATAGCCCGCGACAGGGCGAGGATGAACGAGGAGAAGATGCCCGAGGCCGCCGCGGGGACGACGACGCCGGTTGTCACCTCGAACTTCGTCGCGCCCATCCCGTAACCGGCCTGTCGCAACGAGTCTGGGACAGCGCTCATCGCGTCCTCGCTCAGACTGGAGACCATGGGGATGATCATGATCCCGACCATGATGGAGGCGCTGAGGATGTTGAACGTGTTGACCGGGAGTCCGATGGTCTGGAGGAACGGCGTCACGTACACGAGCGCGAAGATACCGTAGACGACGGTCGGGATACCAGCCAGAATTTCAAGGCCCGGTTTCAGCACTGAGCGCATCTGGTCGCTGGCGTACTCACTGAGATAGACCGCGGCCGCGACACCCGTCGGGAGTGCGATGACGGCGGAGATCACTGTGACCAACAGCGTGCCGCTTAACAGCGGGAGCAACCCGTAGACGTTCCGACTGATGAGGAACTCCGTTCCGGTGAAGAAGTCGACCGGGTTCACCAGCGTAAAGAACGTAATCGCGTCGCGTGCGAGCAACACGACGATGCTGACGGTGACGAGAATCGACGTGGCAGCACACAGGAGCAAGACGTATCGGTACATACGCTCGCGTGCTGCACGCCCGCTCGGTCTGGACGTAATATTCGGCCCGGGCGTCTCGGTACTCATTGTGTTGTCTCTCATAATGTACTCATGTGAGTAAGCCGACTCTCGACCGTGTTAGCCGACGATCTCGTCCAGCTTTTCGAGGTTCTCGTCGCGCTGCTCGGCGCTCGACGGCACGTACCCGATTTCCTGGACGACATCGGTTTCGGCCTGTTCGAGGTAGAACTCGACGAACTCGGAGACTTCCTCCGTCTGGAGGGCCGACTCGGCCACATAGAGGAACAGCGGCCGGGCAAGCGGGTAGGAACCGTCCTTGGCGTTTGCCAGGCTCGGCGGTGTACATTCGTCACCCTCCTCAGCCCTGACTTCGACGGCTTTCACCGCCTCGGAGTTCGAGTTGTAGTAGGCGAAGCCGAAGTACCCAATGCCGCCTTCGTTGTCGCGGATTCCCTGGACGATAGTCTCGTCCTCCTCGGTCGGCTGGTACTCGGTCGTGTGTTCAGTGTCTTCGCCGACGACGTTCTCGTTGAAGTAGTCGAACGTCCCGGAGGTCGACGCCGGGCCGTAGCGTTCGATCTCCATATCGGGCCACTCGTCGCGCACGTCCGACCAGTTCGTGACGCCCGCTTCGTCGCTCCAGATCTGGCGCAGTTCGTCGAAGGTTATGCAGTCGACCCAGTCGGCGTCGTTGTTGACCGCGACGGTCAGTGCGTCGCCCGCGATTTCGAACTCGACAGGCTCGACGTCGTTGCCAGAACACTGCTCTATCTCGGCGTCGCTGATGGGGCGGGAAGCCCCGTTGATATCAGAGTCGCCGGGACAGAACCAGTTCTCGAAGCCGCCCCCGCTTCCTGTGGAGTCGACGGTCACGTTGACGTTTTCATGTTCTTCCATGAACTCCTCGGCCATCGCGTCGGAGATGGGAAACACAGTACTGCTGCCCTTGATAATGACCTGTCCCGAGAGGCCGTCAGAACTGCTCCCATCAGAACTGTTGTTACCGGAGCCATCGCCGTTGCCACTGCTCGTGTTCTGCGTACAACCGGCCAGTGCCAGCGTCCCAATCGCACCAGAACTTGTTAAAAATCGGCGGCGTGAGAAACCACCGCTCGGTGAATCTGTCATCACCTGATGGAAGTTACAGAGCGGATAAGTACCCTACTATTAGCCCTATATCCGGGTATAAATACTATATACCTCTATATATTTTCCGAGGCCGTTACTATTTCACGGGGCTAAAACGGGATATCGGGTGTTTGAACCCGATAGCGGCCAAGCCAGTGAACAAGTCACTGGGTCAGAAATTGCCACAGTACCCCATAATTCACCGCCCTCACCGTGTGTCGTTATTTCATAACAGCATAAGTCAGAAACCCAACCCGTAATATATAGTCACAGCATATTTTATAAATCTACAGCGCGTATTCGTAGTACTATGGAGACGCGCAAAGTACAGCTGACGGGCGGGTCCACGTACACTGTCTCACTACCGAAGGAGTGGGCGACTGAGAATGGTGTCGAGAGCGGCAGTATCGTCGAGTTTTACGCCGAAGACGACCTGCTACTGGTCTCGCCACAGCACGGCGACGATCACGTCGAGGGAACGCTGGACGTGACTGGCCTCGAAAACAGGCACGAACTCACGCGGGCAGTGATGACGATGTACGTCAGCGGCTTCGACATCATCCGACTGGAGGCCGCTCGGATAACGGCCGAGCAGCGACGGATCATCCGCGATGCGACACAGGGACTGGTCGGCCTGGAGATGATCGAAGAGACGGCTGACCGAGTCGTTCTGCAGGACCTGCTCGATTCGTCGGAGCTGTCCGTCCTCAACGCTATTACGCGTATGCGGCTGGTCTCGTTGACGATGCTCTCCGACGCTGTCGAGGCGCTCATCGAGGACGACAACGACCTCGCAGAAGACGTTATACAACGCGACGACGACGTGGACCGCCTCTGGTACATGGTCTCGCGCGTGTTCCGAACCGTCCTTCGCAATCCGACGGCTGCCAACGAAATCGGCTTCCCGCGTGAGACAGTGTTCGACTACCAGTCCAGCGCCCGTCAGCTAGAGCGCATTGCCGACCACGCGACCAAGATCGCCAGCCTCTCTCAGGAGATCGGTGAAATCACCGGCGAAACTGCCGACCTTCTCGACCAGTTGGAAACCGAGGCCATCGCCGTCCCCGAAACCGCGATGGATGCGCTGTTGGCTGACGACAACGACGAGGCCGTCGAGTTGGCAAACGAGGCCCGTGCTCGTATTCCCGAAGTCGACGAAACCGCCCGCGAGGTCGACGGGAAAGTCAGGGAGCTAGACCCACAGAGCGCACAGCTACTTGGCCGCGTGGTCGACTCGCTGTCCCGAACCGCCGACTACGGCGGCAACATCGCCGAAAGCGCGCTCCAGAAGGCCGCTCCCCGGCCATAGCTGACGCTGTCGCTCCGAGTCCGTGAACAGCCGAAAAAGCTGATTGCGTGCCGGATTACTCGACCAGCACGGCGTTGACCTGACCGTGCTGCCCGGGGCGGGAGGTCACGCGGGCCTGTCCCTCGGAGGTGTCGAGGATTGCGCCTTTCGTGATGATGTTTCGCCGGGCGTAGTTCGGGTTCGACGGATTCTCGACGACGTTCTCGATGGTCGCTTCGATGGTTTCCGCGCCGTCGGCGATACTCGCAACGTCGGTCTTGACCGCACGGACCTTCTGGGTGTTACCGCGGGAGTCGACGGTCTTCAGTCGCTGCTCGCCGACCTGCGTCTCGACGGTGTCCTTGCCGAGCTCGTGTTTCTTCTTCTTGTGGTTCGGTCGTCGGCGGCCGCCTGTCCGCTTGCGAGGGGAGCGTCCCTGGTCTTTCATACGGGAAGGAAGACCCAGCGGCTACTTGAACCGTTCGATGCCGACTCGCCATCGTAATCGTTACCCCCGCGCCGACCGGTTGCTCTGACGATGAGTCTGAAGACGGCCGTCGCCGCGCCGTTCCGCCAGCGTGGAACCGACCGGATGGCGGAAAGCGAGTTCGTCGTCGCGCTCTCGCTGGACCGGAACTGGTTCTCGCCCGACCAGGCCAAGACGCTGGTGGACGTGGCCGCGAGCGAGGGGCTGGTCGAACGGGACGAGGACGACCTCGTCGTCGCTTTCGACGCGACACACACCGCGATTCCGGACGGGTTCACGCCGGGTGAGGAAATCCTGCAGTCGCGGTCGACGTTCGAGCGGGTGCTCGACGCGGTCGTCGAGGCCGGCATCGAGAAACAGACCGCTGTCGCCGGCATCAACGCGCTCCAGTCCGACATCGGTGTCACGCTCGAGGCCGCGGCCGTGGTGTACGCGCGGAGTGAGGGTGTCGACGTCGAAGCCATCGCTGCGGACGTTCGGGAGGAGCTCTAATGGTCAAAGACAGGATCGCTGACGGCCGACGGATCGGACAGTTACTCGCCTCGGAGCTGACCGGCCTCCAACGCGGGCCGCTCTCAGGCGTTTCTGTCGTCGATGCCGACAGGGACGTGGACCCGACGCCGGACGGGGCCTTCGCCTACCGCGTGACGGCCGACGACGCCGAAGTGGCAGTCGTCGAGGTAACGTCGGCGACGGCTCGGTTGGTCCTGGAGCGAGAGCCCGCAACCGTGCCGGAGCGCGATGATCTCACCGTCGACGGGACGACAGTTGTCGTTCACAGCGGCGCAGCGGTGAAAGCCGCGGTCGACGTGCTGGAGCAGTCCCTCTCGGAGTAAGACGGGTTTTTCGACCGAAGGAGACGATTGGACTGCGGCCGAAATATCTGCAATCAGTGGCGGCTCGGCTCGGCAATAGCCGCAGATGTCCATGCGACGAAGCCAGTGAGGACGAGCACGGAGCCGAGTACCGCTGTCGCGGCAGCGATAGCAAGCACCAGCGTCGGGAGGCCGAGCGGCGTTCCGACGGCGATGACAATCGGTGTCGCCGTGATACAGAGCGAGCCCAGCGCGACGGCCCGGCGCTGTGTCGTCGTTAGTTCGATGCCGAGATGGAACAGCGACCCGGGCTCCGGGTCGGGAGCGGCGAGGCCGAGACACAACAGCGGAACGCCGATAAACACCAGCGTTGCCGCGACAGCGTACGACCAGAACAGCCACTGACCGGACGCGGGCGCGAGCGACAACAGCGCGCCGACGGCCACGAGCAGGACACCGCCGACGAGTCCGAACTGCCGCAGCCGCGGGTCGTCCAGGGCTTCGCTCAGGTCTGGGAGGGTCTCGGCCACATGGCCGACATCCATGAAACGGTCCATGAGCGCGCTTCTACCTGCGGTGTGAAATAGACAGGGGAGAAAATATCAGATCTGATTCCGCCGAAGCGGGACACGACGCGAGAAGGAAACGCTTGTATCGCTGCCAGCCGCCGCGGTATCTATGCACTTCTTCGACCGTCTCGCGGACCGCATCGCGACCGCCGACAGCGTGGTGTCGGTCGGCCTCGACCCGGACCCCGACCGCCTCCCAGACAGCGTGCTGGACGCCGACCTCCCGCGCTGGCAGTTCAACCGGCGAATTATCGACGCGACCCACGAACACGCCGCCTGCTACAAGCCAAACGCCGCCTTCTACGAGGACGCCGACGGCTGGCGCGCCCTCGAAGAGACCATCGCCTACGCACACGGGAAGGACGTGCCCGTGCTGCTGGACGCCAAGCGGGGCGATATCGGCAACACGGCGCGGCAGTACGCCCGGATTCTCGACGACGAGGAGGGGCCTGCGGCCGACGCCATCACGGTCAACCCGTTCCTCGGTCGCGACTCGCTTGAGCCGTTTCTCCAGCGCGCGGACAAGGGCGTGTTCGTGCTGGGGCGTACGTCCAACCCCGGCGGCGAGGACCTCCAGGACCTCGAACTGGCCTCCGGCGAGAAGCTCTATGAGCGCGTGGTCCACCTCGCGGACCTCTGGAACGGGAACGGGAACGTCGGCCTCGTCGTCGGTGCGACCAACCCCGACGAACTCGAAGACATCCGCGAACTGGTCCCGGACATCCCGTTTCTCGTCCCCGGCGTCGGCGCACAGGGTGGCGACGCCGAGGCCGCCGTCGAGCACGGTCTCGCCGACGGCGTCGGCCTCGTCAACTCCTCGCGGGGCATCATCTTCGCCGGCGAGGATGCCGACACGCGGCGGGACGACTCCGGCGACGCGTTCTTCAAGGCCGCCGGACAGTCCGCAAAACAGCTCAAACAGCGACTGAATCAGTTCCGCTAATCAAAACCGGTACGTGTCCACGCCGTCAGGCATATCCTCCGGCGATGTCCGGTCGCTCGGCTGGCCGACCTCCGCACCGCACTCGACGCACATCCCGATGTCCTCGTCCCAGTGGCGGTCACAGACGAGTCGCCCGCATCTATCGCAGGTGTGGTCCACGTCGGGGCGCTCACAGATTTCACACAGTCCGGCTACGCTCATGCGGGTAGCTAGCATAGCTGGCTGTTTGAATCTTTGGCGCAGTGGCCACGAAGTATTTCCCCGTGGGCATTCCTCTCTATACTATGTTGCCACTCCTCCAGCTCGGATCGCTTCCCTCACCGCCGGCGATACTCGTCGGCTTGCTGGCTATCGCCGTGGTGCTACTGGTCGGTCGGCTCGTGATGAAGGTGGCGTGGCGGCTCATCATCATCGCTATCATCGCCGTCGCAGTCCTCTGGATACTCGGAATGCTCGGCTTCCAGGTGATCTAGAGTCCGGCGAGGAAGTTCCGGATCACGTCGTGGCCGACCGCGGTCAGGACTGACTCCGGATGGAACTGAACAGCTTCGATGGGGTGCTCGCGGTGGCGGACGCCCATCACCAGTTCCGTGCCGTCCTCGGTCTCCGTCGTCGCGCTGACGACGAACTCCTCGGGAACGTCCTCTGCAATGAGCGAGTGATAGCGCCCGCCCTGGAACCCCTGTTCCAGTCCCTCGAAGACGCCCTGCTCGTCGTGGTCGATGGGGAACGCTTTCCCGTGAATCGGCTCCGGCGCGCGGCCGATGGTACCGCCGTAGGCGTACACCGCCGATTCGAGGCCGAGACAGACGCCCAGCGTCGGCACGTCGGGGCTGACCGCCCGGAGGACCTCCAGCGTGACGCCGACGTCCCGTTCGTTCTTCGGGTGGCCCGGACCCGGCGAGAGGATGATTGCGTCGGGGTCGAACGCCTCGACGTCTTCGAGCGATGCCGTGTTCCGGACGACTTCAGTCTCGGCGTGTTCGGAGACGTACTCGACGAGGTTGTACGTAAATGAGTCGAAGTTGTCCACGAACAGCACGCGGAGGTCGTCCCTGACGGCGGCTTGGCCTGCGGGTTGAGATGCGCTCATCGGGACACCTCCTCGGGGCCGTCGGCTCCGCTCGCAGCCTCGGCGTCGTCAGCACTCCCAGTCGTGTCGACCGGTTCCCCTTCGATTTCTTTCAGCGCCGTCAGCACGCCGTCCATCTTCTGCTCGGTTTCGACGTACTCGCTTTCCGGGTCCGAATCCGCGACGATGCCGGCCCCGGCCTGGACCGTGATGCGGTCCCGGTCGCCCTCGTCCTCGACCGTCGCTGAACGGATCACGATGGCGAAGTCGGTGTCGCCGTCCCAGTCGAAGTAGCCGACGCCGCCGCCGTAGGGGCCACGCGGCGAGCGCTCCAGTTCGTCGATAATCTCCATCGCGCGAATCTTCGGCGCGCCCGAGAGCGTTCCCGCTGGGAACGTCGCGCGGGCGGCGTCGAAGGCGTCCTTGTCTTCGGCCAGTCGCCCCGTCACCGTCGACTCGATATGCTGGACGTGGCTGTACTTGAGCACGTTCATGAACTCCGGGACGCGGACGCTGCCGGCCTCGGAGACGCGGCGCACGTCGTTGCGCGCGAGGTCGACGAGCATCGTGTGCTCGGCCCGCTCCTTGCCGTCGGCGAGCATCTCGCCGGCGAGGCGGCGGTCCTCGACGGGGGAGTTCCCGCGCGGGCACGTCCCCGCGATGGGGTTCGAGACGACGTGGTCGCCGGCGACGGAAACGAGCGTCTCCGGGCTCGCGCCGACGATAGTCAGGTCGTCGTAGCCGAGCAGATACATGTACGGCGACGGGTTCACCGCCCGGAGCGCCTCGTAGAACCCGAGCGGGTCGACCTCGCCGTACAGCTCGCGGGTCCGCGAGATGACGCCCTGGTAGATGTCGCCCGAGAGGACGTACTCCTTGGCGCGCTCGACGGCGTCCTCGTACTCGTCTCTGGGGCCGGCGACTTCGTCCGCACGGCGGAAGCCGCCAGTCGAAAGCGGCGACAAGTTCGAGAGGACGCCCTCGACGCGCTCGGCCTCGGCGACCAGTTCGTCGTAGCGGTCACCGGCGTCCTCGCCCTGCCTGACAACGGGTGTGAACACGAGCGAGACAGTGTCCTCGACGTGGTCGAAGCGGACCGTCGACGTCGTGAGGACGAACTGGGCGTCCGGGAACCGCGAGTCGGGCCGGTCCAGCCCGACTTCGTCGAGCCAGAGGTCGTAGACTGCGTCGTACGAGAGGAAGCCGACGAGGCCGCCTTCGAGGTGCTGCCGGTCCATATCCGGGAAGTTCCGCAACGCCACGTCGGGCATCGCCGCCCGGAGGTCGTCGACCACGTCGCCGCCGTCGGTCGTCACGAGGTCGGCGTAGCGGTCGTCGAACGCCTCGACCTCGCTGTCGTCGCCGGTCACAGTGACGACGGCGCGCGGGTCGTAGCCGACGAAAGAGAAGCGGGCGTGGCGGTCGTCGGTCTCCGGCGCGAACGCGCCGTCGGGGTCGCTGGAGGCAACCTTCTCGGCGCTTTCGAGCAGGAACGTGTAGTCGTTTGCGGCCACGTCGCTCGTGCGGCCGGTCAGCGCCGCGTACGCGGTCAACGGTTCCACGTCCACGTCCAGTTCCGCGGCCGCCCTGACGACGACCGGGCGGTCGGCCTTGGCGTGTTCGACGAACTCCTCGCGGGAGATGTCGAGGGTCATACCGTACCCTCCGACGCTCGCGTGGCGTTCCGGACGAACCGCTCGACGGCGTCGTGGTCTTTCGTGCCGCCCGAGGACTCGACGCCGCTCGCCACGTCGACGGCGAACGGGTCGACCGCTTCGACAGCCTCGGCCACGTTCTCGGGAGTCAATCCGCCGGCCAGCACGACGGGGACGTCAAGCGAGTCGACGAGGTCGCGCGTGCGCTCCCAGTCGTGTGTCTCGCCCGTGCCACCGCCGCCGTCGGCGTCGACCGAATCGACGAGCAGGGCGTCGGCGTGGGCAGCGTAGTCCTCGATGGCTGGCGCGTCTGCCTCGACCACAGCCACGATGTTCTGGGTGATTCTGCTATCGAGGGCCCCGAGTTCCGCCGGTGAGAGTCCGTCGTGGACCTGCACCGCGTCGGGTTCGATCCTGTCGATGCGCCTGACGGCCTCTTGGACCGTTGTTGGCATCGTCACCAGCACGCTCGTCACGAACGGCGGGACGCCCCCGGCGAGCGTCTCAGCCGTCTCCTCGTCGACTTCCCGCGGTGTGTCGACCGGGACGCCGTGGATGACGCCGACCGCGTCAGCGCCGGCCGCAACGACGGCATCGCGGTCCGTACTGTCCGTCACGCCACAGATCTTCACGCGCGTCATGCACCGATCAGGTCGTCGAGTTTGTCGGCCGCCGCGCCCGACTCGATGGCCTGCCGAGCGTGCTCGACCCCCTCCTCGTGCGTGTCGGCGACGCCGGCGACGTAGATGGCCGCGCCGGCGTTTGCGAGGATGATGTCCCGCTTTGCACCGGTCACGTCGCCAGTGACGATGCCACGGAGGTCGGCGGCGTTCTCCTCGGGCGATCCCCCGGAGATAGCCTCGATGTCGCGTGTTTCCAGACCCATATCCTCCGGAGTGATGGTGTACTCCTCGATCCGGTCGCCGGTGACCTCCGCGACAGCCGTCTCGCCGTGGATAGCGATCTCGTCGAGGCCGTCGCCGTGGACGACCAGCGCCCGCTCGACGTCCAGTCGGGCCAGCGCCTCCGCCATCACGGGCACGAGGTCCGGGTCGTAGACGCCCAGCACCTGCGCGTCCGCGTCGGCGGGGTTCGTCAGCGGGCCGAGGATGTTGAAGACGGTCCGCATTCCGAGTTCCTGACGCGGGCCGATGACGGCTTTCATCGCCGGGTGGAACACGGGCGCGAGCATGAAGCCGATGCCGTCTCGTTCGATAGTCTCCTCGACGGCCGGCGGTTCGGCCTCGATGTCGACGCCGACCTCTTCGAGCACGTCGGCGCTCCCCGAAGATGAAGAAACAGAGTAGTTACCGTGTTTGGCGATGGGGACGCCAGCACCGGCCGCGACGATGGCGCTCGTCGTCGAGACGTTAATCGTGTTGTAGTCGTCGCCACCGGTCCCACAGGTGTCGACAAGCCCCTCCCGGTCCGGTCGAATGGTCCGTGCGGCGTCACGCATCCCCTCGGCGAAGCCGGCGATCTCGGCCTCCGTCTCCCCCTTCGCCCGCAGTGCCGTCAGGAGCGCACCGATCTGTGCCTCTGTCGCATCCTCGAAGACAGTCGTCGCAACGGCTCGGGCCTCGTCCTGTGTCAGGTCGTCACCGTCAGTGACGCGTTCGATGTACTCTTTCATTGTATTCACCAATGGACTTTTTCGTGTTGTAATGTACAAATCCGTACATTGACTTAAGCCTATCGGGACCCCGACTCGCTGCCGTATCTGTGTGGGCAATCAACAGACAACGTGGCGATACGGAATCCGAAACCTTCAATTACACCCACCGGAAACAATGTGGTGTACCTCGCAGTGAGGGTTCGTGGTCTAGGTCGGTTATGACACCTCCTTGACATGGAGGAGGCCGGCGGTTCAAATCCGCCCGAACCCACTACTTCTGTCGCAAGCAAACCGCGAACGACGAATCTACGCGTGAGTGCGGATTTGAACCCTGAAAGACGAACGAAGTGAGTCTTTCTCTGGTTCACAATCCGCCCGAACCCATTTCTGACGACGTAACCGACGAGCGTAGCGAGTCGCGTTCGTCGTCTGTCTCTACTATCGTCGAGTAAGTGATTCCGACGGATGTGTGTTTCAACAGAGTCGGGATGAGACCACCGGACTGACAGAGTCGTCCCATAGTTTCTTGCCCCAACCGGTTTAGAGTCATCTATATGAGAGATCAGGTCCAGTCGGCGGATGCGTTCGAACAATTCGTGCTACTGGCGGTTGCAGAACTCGAAACGGTTGGCGAAACGCCGGCCCACTCCTATCATGTGACCCAGACGGCGAAGGCGCATCTCGCAGATATCGACCGACAGCCGTTCGGCGGCGTCGAGCGCCAGAAGGTCATCTCGGCGCTGGGCCAACTCGCCGACAAGGGGCTGTTACGAACCGAACAGACGGAGTCACCGACGGGGAAAGGACGGCCTGGGTACGAACTGGCCGGAGACCCGGACGAAGTGCTCGAAGTGCTGTCGGCGACAGACGAGTTCACGTCGTATATCGAAACGGTCCGGTCCTCGTAACCGATCCCTCGTTAGACGACGCTCACGCCGCCGCGCTCCTGATCGAGGGCGGGTGGCTGGCCCGCTTCGAGGCGTTCGAGCCGGTCCATAATCGTGTGGACGACATCGCCTTTCGTACAGGGTGCGACGTGGACGAGTTCGTTGCCGTCGTACTCAGCCAGCCCCATGACTGGTAGCGCCATGGTGTCGTACGCCGATTCCGCCACTTCTGAGTCAACGGTCGTGTCCTGATAGAAGGAGTCCAGCGAGACGTTGTTGGTCAGCGCCCACTGCTTGAACTCGGCGACGCGGTTCAGGATGTACGTGCCTTCCTCCGTCCGTGCGGCGGCCGACTGGGGTGCGATCTGCTTGCCCCAAACGATGACGTTGAACCCGTCGATGTGGTCGTTCTCGTCGAGCGTCTGGAGACGGTCGATGACCGCCTCCTGTCGTTCGTGTGCGCCGTCGGGCAGCATCGACCGAACGTACAGCTCGATGTGAGGTGTCGGGATAGTATCACTCATAGCTATCAGACAGCACTCCCGGCTGACACATATAGGTACTGTGAGAGATGTCTGCATAGGACAGATTGTGTCTTCAGACCCTGATACGCACGAAATCACCATTTCCTGTGAGGAGGTCTACTTCCAGTTGTAACGCTAACGCAGGAGTAGTTAACAACTGAAACCAGTATTCGATTACTGACTATTCGGCGTTTGACCCGGACGAAAGACCGTGGAGGTTCTCGTGGATGCCGAGAATGAGTGCGGGAACCACGATCATGAAGATGTGCTCTTCGATGGGAATCCCGAGCAGGTCGACACCGGTCCGGAGTTTGATCGCGAAGACACCGACGGTGAGGGTGTACCAGTCCCAGACGTAGGCAATCGGATAGAGCACGACGATGGTCTTGGCCGCCATCCGGAGGGCGTTCGCACGCCAGAGCAGCACGAGGGCAATACTCCCCCAGACCACCTCTGTGGCCAGATAGGTGTAGGGACCGAAGACGCCGATGTCGGGCAGCATACACTGACCTTAGACCCAAGGGCCTAAAGCTTAGTTCGTCTCTCGGTTTCCGGGGACTAAACCAACCTTGATAACCCCACACGTCGAATCTACGAACTGTGAAGAACGATGGATATTGCTGATATCGCCACCAGAGAGTTTGTCGAGGTTGACGCCAACAAGCGCCTGGGGAAAGTCCGGTCTATCTTCGAACGCGAGAACCCTAAGGGCATTATCGTCACGGAAGACGGTGACTACGCTGGCGTTATCACGCAGAAACAGCTGGTCCAGTCCCACGTCGAGGACAACGCGAAAGCGGGGGCGATGACGCGCTCGGCACCGAAAGTCGAGCGCACCGACGACGTGCGCGAGGTCGCGCGCGTCTTGGTCGAGGGTGGAGTCAAGCTCGCGCCGGTGTTCGAGGCGGACGAGCTCTGGGGTATCGTCACCGAAGACGATATCCTCGACGCGGTTCTCGACAACCTCGACGCGCTGAGCGTCGAGGACATCTACACGCGAGATGTCATCACGGTGTCCGAAGACACCAACGTCGGGCAAGTCGTGAATCTCCTCCGGAAACACGGCATCTCCCGGCTGCCGGTGCTCGGTGACGACGACGGCCTGACCGGAATGGTCACGCGCCACGACATCGTCGACGTCGTCGTCCGGGACATGAACAAGACGACGCGGGGCGACCGCTCCGGCGAGATCGAGCGCGTGCTCGACATGCCCGTCTACGACGTGATGAGCAGTCCGGTAGAGACGGCGAAGCTCGGCGACTCCGTCGAGGACGCCGTCGCGCGGATGCTCGAAAACGACTTCGCCGGGCTCGTCGTCACGCCGGAAGACGATGACACCCACGTCGCCGGCATCCTCACGAAAACCGACGTGCTCCGCGCGCTGACCTACACCGAGGAGGAACACATGGACGTTCAGATTACGAACATCAAACTGCTGGACACCATCTCCCGTGCGGACATCCGGTCCGACATCGAGGCGGTCGCGGACAAGTACGGGGCGATGCAGGTCCAGCACGCCCACGTCCGGTTCCACGAGCACAAGGAGAAACTCCGTGGCACGCCGCTCATCCAGTGTCAGATCCGCCTGCGGACCAACAAGGGCCAGGCGGCCGGCTCCGGCGAAGGCTACGGCGCTGAAACCGCGTTCAACGTCGCGCTCGACAAGCTAGAGCGCAACGTCCTCGAACTGAAAGGCGTCCAGGCCGACGAGGAGTACCGCGGCCAACTCCTCCGTAAGCTCGGCGAACTATAACCGGATACTCGCTTTTTCTATCGCTCGGCGACCTGCACGAGCTGCTTGCCGATGTTCTCGCCCTCGAACAGCCCGAGGAACGCGTCGGGCGCGTTCTCGATGCCTTCGGTGACGGTTTCTCGGTAGGAGATGTCGCCCGAGGCGACCCACTGACCGAGCTGCTTCGTCGCTTCCTCGAACCGCGGCTCGAAGTCGGAGACGAGAAGCCCTTCGACGGTCGCCCGGGACTGGATGACCTGGGTCAGCTTGCGCGGCCCCATCGGGACTTCCTCGCTGTTGTACAGCGAGATCTGTCCGCAGACGGCGACGCGCGCGTCGGTGTTGAGTCGCGTGAACACCGCGTCGGTAATCGGTCCGCCGACGTTGTCGAAGTAGGCGTCGACGCCGTCCGGCGCGGCCTCGTCCAGCGCGGCCCGATAATCGTCGGTCGTCTTGTAGTTGATCCCCTCGTCGAAGCCCAGCTCGTCTTCGAGGAACGAGACCTTCTCGTCGGAGCCGGCGAAGCCGACGACGCGTGCGCCCTGCAGCTTGGCGAGCTGACCCGCCACGGAGCCGACGGCCCCGGCAGCCCCGGTGACGACGAACGTGTCGCCGGCCGAGGGCTGTGCCACGTCTCGGGTGCCGAAGTACGCTGTCAGACCCGGCATCCCCAGAACGCCGAGTGCCGTCGAGATCGGTGCGAGTTCCGGATTGACCTCTGTCAGTACCGGTCCGGGTGCCGTGGCGTACTCCGCCCACTCTAGCTCGCCGGTGACGACGTCGCCCTCGTCAAACCGCGCACCGTTGGATTCGACGACCTCACCGACGACGGCACCCTTGAGCGCGTCGCCCACGTCCCACGGCTCCTCGTACGATTCGCTGTCACGCATCCGGTCGCGCATATACGGGTCCACAGAGAGGTACAACGTCTTGATGAGCACCTCGCCAGGCCCCGGTTCCGGGATCTCTTCCTCGGAAAGCTCGAACGTATCGTGGTCGGGGGTCCCTTCGGGCCGCTTTGCTAGCCTGTAAACGCGGTTAGTGTTCGACATCATCCCCTATACACTTGGGACCCGAAAGGGGGCTTCGAAAGGAGAAACAAACACCGGTTGTATAGTTTATCTAATAATTATCCACGGGTGTTGTGCGGCCGGCGGCAGGGGCATCGCTGATCGGGACTGTCGAAACCGAAAAGCGCGTTCGAACCGCAGCGAGAAACAGGAACTGAGAGCGACGGGGTGTTACTGGAAGCCGATCCGGCCGCCGGTCCCGGCCTGGCGCTGCGGACTGGAACCACCTCTGAACTCCTCTTCCATCTGCTCGTAGTACTCACGGATGTCGTCGGTGATGGTCGGGCGCACGCTGTCCATCGCCTGTCGGAAGTGGCGCATCTCGACTTCCTCCGCGTCGTCGTCCTCGCGGAGAGCCTCAATGGCGGCTTCGCGGGCGATGGATTCGAGGTCCGAGCCGACGAACCCGTCGCTGACTTCGGCCAGTTCGCGCAGGCTCACGTCGGGCGACAGCGGCGTGTCGTCCGTGTGGATCTTCAGGATCTGCTCGCGGCCCTCGACGTCGGGCTCGCCTATCATCACCAGCCGGTCGAACCGGCCCGAGCGGATCAGCGCCGGGTCGATCATGTCCGGCCGGTTGGTCGCGCCGATGACCATCACGTCCTCCATCTCTTCGAGCCCGTCGAGTTCGGTCAGCAGCTGATTGACGACGCGCTCGGAGACGTTCGACCCCATCTCGCCGCCCCGACCCGGTGCGAGCGAGTCGAGTTCGTCGAAGAAGATGATGGTCGGGGCGACCTGCCGGGCCTTCCGGAACGTCTGCCGGATGGCCTTCTCGCTCTCGCCGACCCACTTGCTCAGCAGTTGCGGGCCACGGACCGAGATGAAGTTCGCGTCGGTCTCGTTGGCGACGGCTTTCGCCATGAGCGTCTTCCCGGTGCCGGGCGGGCCGTACAGCAACACTCCCGACGGCGGCGTCACGCCCATGCGCTCGAACTTCTCCGGGGAGTTCATCGGCCACTCGACGGCCTCCTGGACCTGCTCTTTGGGGCCGCTGAGGCCGCCGACGTTGTCCCAGGACATCTTCGGGAGTTCGACCAGCACCTCCCGCATCGCCGACGGACTCACCTCGTTGAGTGCGCCCTTGAAGTCGTCCCGTTTGATTATCATCCGGTCGATGAGACTCGGCGGGATGTCCTCCTCGTCTAAGTCGATCTCGGGGAGGTAGCGCCGGAGCGCCTTCATCGCGGCCTCCTTGGTCAGGCTCTCGATGTCGGCCCCGACGAAGCCGTGCGTGTCCGTCGCCAGCTTGGCGAGGTTCACGTCGTCGGACAGCGGCATGCCGCGGGTGTGGATCTGGAGGATCTCCTCGCGACCCACTTCGTCCGGCACGCCGATCTCGATCTCGCGGTCGAAGCGGCCCGGGCGGCGCAGCGCCGGGTCCACGCTGTCGACGCGGTTCGTCGCGGCGATGACGATGACCTGGCCCCGCGATTCGAGGCCGTCCATCATCGTCAGCAGCTGGGCGACGACCCGGCGCTCGACCTCGCCGGTCACGTCCTCGCGCTTGGGCGCGATGGAGTCCAGCTCGTCGATGAAGATGATCGAGGGCGATTCCTCGCTCGCGTCCTCGAATATCTCGCGTAACTGCTGTTCGGACTCGCCGTAGTACTTCGAGATGATCTCGGGACCGGCGATAGAGAAGAAACTGGCAGAGGTTTCGTTGGCGACAGCCTTCGCAAGCAGCGTCTTCCCGGTGCCGGGCGGCCCGTGGAGCAACACCCCCTGTGGCGGCTCGATGCCGAGCTTCTTGAAGATCTGGGGGTGTTTCATCGGCAGCTCGACCATCTCTCGCACCCGCTGGATCTCGTTCTGGAGGCCGCCGATGTCCTCGTAGGTGATGCCGCCGCCAGTCTTCTCGAAGCCGGAGATCGGCTCCTCGCGGAGTTCCACTTCGGTATCTTCGGTGATGAGACAGACGCCCTCGGGCTCAGTCTCGACCGCGATGAGCGGGATGGCCTGGCCCGGCGAGCGCATGAACGGGTGGTTCGTCGAGGACATCACCGGGACGATGTCGCGCTCGACGACCGGCCGTTTCAAAATCTGCCGTTTGACCATGCCGGCGGCGTCGGAGCCGAACTGGACCGAGGCCTCCTCGGGCGGCGCGAGGACGAGCTTGTCGGCCTTCTCGGCCTCGGCCTTCCGGATGGTGACGCGCTCGCCGATGCCCACGTCGGCGTTCTGGCGCGTGAAGCCGTCGATGCGGACGGTATCGGTGTTCCAGTCCTGCCGGTCGGCCCGCCACACCTTCGCCGCGGTCGTGTCGCTCCCCTCTATCTCGATGATGTCGCCGGGAGAGAGCTTGAGGTGCAACAACGTGTCGGGATCGAGTCTGGCGATACCGCGCCCCGAGTCGTTCGGGTACGCTTTCGCCACTTCCAATTGGACTTCGTTCATAGTAGAGCCTGCTTACAACGAACTCGGGTAGCCCCGGAGATATGCTTTATGCTACCGGCGGGCAAGACGCCCGGCGACGGGTTTATATGACACCTAATAACACACCGCACAGCAGGGGCTAATACCCTCCGGCTTGAGTGGCGGTAACACAGGCTGCCGCCATCGCCGCGTTTCATAAGGCTGGACGCGATAGCGCCGGTATGGTATTTCTCGTTCCCTTCGACGGGTCACCGCTCGCAGACGCCGCGCTCGACCGTGCTGTTTCCTACGCCGCGGCCCTCGGCGAGGACGTCGTCGCCGTCGCGTTCATCCCGACCGGGGCCGACTACGCCGAGCGACGCCGTCGCGTCGACCCGACCGAGGACTTCGCCGCCGAAACTGCCGCGGACGACCTCCGGCGCAAAATCGAGGAGGCGACCGACGACTCCGAACTCCGGTACGACGACGTGAGCGCCCACTCCACCAGCGAACTGTCGACGACGATCAGACAGACTGCCCGCGACGTCGACGCCAGCGTCGTGTTCCTCGGCAGCGACGACACCGAGGACATCGTCGTCCCTATCGGCGAAGTCACGGACGGCGAGTCCTACGACGTCCACATCGTCCGCCGGGCCTGAGGGCATAGCAGGAGGGCTTTTACTGGCGCGGCCTGACCCTCCGGGTATGCGAACACTCGCTTTCGATGGCCGGATGGGCGCGGCCGGTGATATGCTGCTTGGCGCGCTGCTGGCTGCCGGGGCCGACCGCAAAGCCCTGTCGCCGGTCGAGGACGCCCTCTCTATCGAGTATGCCGTCTCCGAGGTAGACCGATGCGGGATCGCTGCAACGCGCGTCGAGGTACTGCTGACCGACGCTGATAGCGACGGCGATGGGTCCCACGCCCACGACGACCACTCGCATTCTCACTCTCACGACCACGACGAGGGACACGGCCACGCTGGGGACGACCACTCCCATTCCCACGCCCACGACGACCACAATGACCACGTCCACACCCACGCCGAGGGCCACGGCCCGAACCGAGCGTACGCCGAGGTCGTCGAACTCGTTGAGGAGATGGACCTGCCGACGGCCGTCAGAGCGGACGCACTGGCGATATTCGAGATACTCGGCGAGGCCGAGGCGTCGGTCCACGGGACGGACCTCGACGACACGCACTTCCACGAGGTCGGGGCCGACGACGCCATCGCCGACATCGTCGGGGCTTGCCTCCTGCTCGATGACCTCGACGCCGAGCGGGTCGTGACGACGACGCTGGCGACGGGCGGCGGGAGCGTGGAGATGAGCCACGGCACCTACCCGGTCCCGACTCCCGCGGTAGTCGAGATCGCCGAGCGGGCCGACTGGTCGCTGCAAGGCGGCCCTATCGACAGGGAACTCCTGACGCCGACCGGCGCGGCGATTCTCGCCCACGTCGCGGACGGCACCGAGTCGCTGCCGTCGCTCGACATCGACGCGTCGGGCTACGGCGCTGGCGGGTGGGACCTCGACGACCGCCCCAACGTCCTGCGGGCGATGGTCGGCGACGGCGCGGGGCGGCTCCGTCGCGACGAAATCACGGTCCTCGAAACGAACGTCGACGACGTCCCGCCCGAGGTGCTCGGCGACCTCCAGCGCTCGCTTGCAGAGGTCGGCGCACGCGACGTGTCGATAGTGCCGACGACGATGAAGAAGTCCCGGCCCGGCCACATCGTCAAAGTCATCTGCAGACCGGAAGACGCTGAGCGAGTCGCGCGTCGCCTCGCTGAAGCGACCGGGACGCTCGGCGTACGCGAGTCCGGGGCCGGCCACCGCTGGGTCGCCGACCGGGAGTACGAGACGGTTGTGCTCTCCGTCGACGGCGAGGAGTTCGAGGTCACGGTCAAGATCGCAAGCGACACCGACGGCACGGTGTTCGACGTGAGTACGGAGTACGACGACGCCGCGGCCGTCGCGGACGCGACCGGCCTTCCCGTTCGTGAAGTGATGCAACGGGCCGAGCGGATGGTTTCGCGTTAACCGCTCTCGTTGGCTGTTTCGTCTTCTGAATGGGCCGCTTCCTCACCGCTTTTCGCCTCGCTCCCGCCGGCCGGGCTATCGCTGTCGTGTTCGGCCAGCGCCTCCTCGACGGTGAGCGCGCCGGTCGCGACCTGCCGGGCGAGGTCCTCGCTGATGGCCCGGTTCGTGTCGCTTTCCTCCCGCGAGCGGTCCTTGATCTTCTGGAGTTCCCCGGCCGTGGGCTCGATGGTTCGGCTCTCGATTTCCTCGCCGTCGAGGCGGGCGATGTTGACCGCGGCCAGCACGTCACCCATCCCGCGCGCCCCGGAGCCCAGGTACGGCGTCGTCCCCGTTTCGTCGACCAGCTCCACCGGCACGGACTGGATGTCATCGATGATGCGCGCGCCGACGAGCCGCGCGCCGTCGCCGATGCGAACGACTGGATTGACAGCGTCTTCGACCTCCTCGCGGACGATTTCGCCGGCCTCAGCCGCGGGCACCTGAAACGCTGCGACGACCATGTCGCCGTGGAGAATCGCGACGCCCGGTCGCTCGCCGGGGTCGATACCGATGACGGTGCGACCGTCGCCACCGCGGAGTGTCGAAATAACGGCTTCGACGGCCCGCCGCGGCGCGTCCGGGTCCGCCTGTACGACATCCACACCGTGGGGGATTTCGACCGACTCCCCCGCCGCGATGACCGCGACGTCCGCCCCTTCTGGCCACTCGTCGCCCGGTTCGATAGTCGTGAACGCGACGCCGCGGTCGCGGAGCTCGTTCACGACGCCGTGGTACACTTCGAAATCCTCGGTGGCGACGACAATCACGGCCGGATTTCGGACGCCGATCACTTACAGATGTGGGAGTCCGGTGGTCCATATCTGTGTTTCAGATAGTTATGAGAAGGATAAGGATGCAGTTAGATAGAGGCCGTCTGTGCATCTACTACGTTTGATAGATTTTTTATGACAGGTGGCTGGACTGTTAGTGATGCGTTCGGCGGCCAGTACCGACCGGGGGGAGACGGAGTCCGACCCGCTGTTCGGCGGAGTCAGCGGCGCCTATCTGGGCTCGATGCTGGTACCGCCAGTCATACCGCTCATCGAGCGTGTCGGCGTCACCGAAGCCGGGACGCAATATCTGGCGCTGATCGGAACCGTTGGCCTCGTGACTACCGTGACGGGCTGGGTACTCTCCAGTCGACCACCAGTGGCCGTTACACTCGGCGCGACTCGCGCACGCTGGCTTCCGTCGGCGATTGCGTTCGCGTACGCCGTCATCGGCTTCGCGTCACTTGAGACGACTGGCGTCGTCGGCGTGCTGGCGTTCTTCCTCGGCCTGCTGGCCTTTCTACTCGGAGGCGCTATCGCAGTCATGGCACAGACGCGGTACACCGCCGCGGTCACCGCCGGCACGGAGGAGGTGACTCGCTGGCGGGCGAGCTGGCCCGAGTCCGCGCGGCGGCGGCGGTTGTACGTCGGCGGGGCCGTTGTCGGCGTCGCGGCCGTCGGCGTCGCAGTCGGTGCGGTGTTCGATCTCGCCCTGCTCCAGTACACCGGTCAGGTGCTGTTCCCGTCCGGGTTCGTTCTCCTCCCGACGGGCGGGACCCGAACCGCCGTCGCGACTGAGCGCGGTCTGGAAATCAGGCTTCCGGTGGCGAGGTGGTTCTACGCTTGGAACGAACTGGAATCCTACGACCTCGACTCCGAATCGCTCGTTATCACCCGCAGATGGGGATCAGACCTGCGGTTTGCGACGGCTGACATCGACGACGTGTCGCTCGTCGAGTGGACGCTGGCCGAGCGGCTTTCGGACGACTGACAGCAGCCCAATCAGGTACCAGCGTTTTTATCCGAACCTGCCCAACCCTTGCTCGTGAGCGAGTACGTCCCGACCGGGTGTGATGCAATCGACGACCTCCTGGGTGGTGGGCTGGAGCGCGGCGCGGTCACGCAGGTGTACGGCCCGCCAGCGGCCGGGAAGACTAACTTCGCCCTCTCGGCGGTGATGGAAGTCGCCGCCGCAGGCGACGCGGCGCTGTACATCGACACTGAGGGCCTCTCGGCCGACCGCATGGAGCAGGTCGCCAAAGGTCGCGCACGCGGGACGGCCCAGACGGTGGACGACCTCGCTGGCCGACTCATCATCACCGAGGCGCTGGACTACGACGAGCAGGCCGAGGCTGTCCAGGACGCCGCCGAGTTCGCCGCCGAGGTCGAACTCATCGTGCTGGACAGCGCAACCGGGTTCTATCGGCTCCGCCGGGACGACGAGGACGGCGGCGAGACGCTGCGGGACGTGGCCCGCCAAATAACCCATCTGCTCTCGCTGGCCCGCAAACACGACATCGCCGTCCTGTACACGAACCAGGTGTTCACTGACCCGGACAGCGACCGCTCGACGGCGCTGGGCGGCCATACCCTCAATCACTGGTCGGGCGCAATCGTCCGCCTGGATCGGTTCCGCGGCGGCAACCGCCGCGCCACCCTGGAGAAACACCGCGCCAAACCGGCCGGCGACACGGCCCAGTTCCGTATCACCGATGCAGGACTCGTGGGCGACGACACACCCGAGACGCCGAAGTAGGCTTTTCGTCGAGAAGCGTTGCTGTCAGGCGCGCCGCCGTCGCGGCGACGGCCGCGTCGCAAGCGCGAGGGACGAGTCGCACAGGCGAGCGGAGCGAGCCGAGCAACGCAGTCGGCTGGGGAGGCGTGTGGCTGTCGCGGTTTTGTGGCTGGTGTCGGTACTCGAACGCATACCGCGCGAGCGGAGCGAGCGCGGTTTCACTCCGAGCGCGCTCGCAGAGCGCGACTCGGAGGTCGTTTTTAGCGTAGATTTTTGCGAACCCACTCCCCGCAGCGCGCTCTTTGAGCGCGCGAGGAGAGGGGGTGACGTAAAAAGGTACTCTCAGTAGATGAGGTCGTCGTCGTTCTCGACCATGTACAGCGTCCGCGCGGCGATGTTGACAGCGTGGTCCCCGACCCGCTCGATGTCCCGAATCGTCAGCAGGAGGCGGGACACGTCGGCCATCAGCTGCTCGATTTCTTCCTCGCTGGAGTCGGCGTCGATCTCACGCTCGATGAGGTCGCGCACGACCGTCTCGGAGGCGGCCTCACAGCGCTCGTCGACCTCGTCGTCGATGTCGGCGATAGCGTAGCACTGGTCGGCGTTCTCGTCGCCGTAGGCCTCCATGGCGTTTTCGACCATCTCGATCGTCACATCGGCGACGTCCTGAATGTCGACCTCGGGGTACACGTCGCGTTCAGCAGTGAGCGAGTACTCGCCGAGGTTCGTGGCGAGGTCGCCGATGCGTTCGAGGTCAGTGATGATCTTGAACGACGCGGCGATGAAGCGGAGGTCGGACGCGACCGGCTGTTGCAGCGCCAGCAGGTCGATACAGTCCTGTTCGAGGTCGAGATACAGCTGATTGATCTCGTGGTCGCCTTCGATGACCTCCCGAGCCATCTCCTCGTCTTTCTGTTCGAGCGCATCCAGACCGAGCCGGAGCCGCTCGAGAACGATCTCTGACATATAGAGGACGTCCTCGCGGAGCGAGTTCAGTCCCTCCTGATAGGAATCGCGTGGCATAGTCCGGAATGTGCTGGTTGTATGCATCAGCCTTTCCCTTCTCCCAATATCTCCCGATACCGACCGGCGCGACGGTAGCAGCGGGCGTACTATGCAGGGACAGGCATGCTCGACAGCGAAAACCGCCTACTGTGACACTGCCTCGGTGTCGTTACGGGGATGAACGTCCAGCGTCGTCGCGTCGCTGAGTGCCGTTCCGCCCTCGACGCGCTCGACGCGCAACACCACGTCCTGTGGCGTTGCACAACCACAGCTCACGAACTCGTCCCACTCATCGCCAACAGCCACTGGGCCGCCGTGGGCGCGTCGGAGGTACTGTTGGTAGGTGTCCCCGCGGAGTTCGTCGGCTATCCACTCGGTGTCGACGCCGGACCACGGGTTCCCATCGGCGGTGCTGGGGGCAAACGAGAGCACGAGACGGTCCGCAACGGGAGCCATACACTGGCTGAGGCGGGAGACAGGCTTAGTCCCTTGGGAGCGCCCTCTTCGGCGCGGCTACAGTTTGTCGTTGACCGCTTCCAAGCAGTGGGCGTCGACGAACACCACGACGTGATCGCCGGGTTCGATGACGGTGTCACCACGGGGGATGACCAGTTCGCCGCCGCGGCTGATGGCCCCGATGACCACGCCGGTCGGCAGTTCCTGCACCGATTCCTGGATCGGCCGCCCGGCGAGGACGCTGTCGGCGGAGATCTCGATTTCCAGCACCTCGGCGCGGTCGGATTCGATGATGGCGACCTTCGTCGCGTCGTACTCCCGGGTGAACCGCGTGATCTCCTCGGCGGTCGTCTCGCGGGGATTGACGGCCACGTCGACGCCGACGGCCTCGAACAGGTCGACGTACTCGCCGGAGTTGACGACGGCGACGGTTCGCTCCGCACCGAGTCGCTTGGCCAGCAGCGTCACCAGAAGGTTCTTTTCGTCGCTGTCGAGCGTCGCAACCACGGCGTCGGCGTCTGAGACGTGTTCGCGCTCGAGGAACTCGCTATCCGTTGCATCACTCTCAAGCACGGTGGTCCCCTGCAGGTCCTCCGCGAGTTCGCGTGCCCTATCGTGGTTCTTTTCGATAAGCCGGGGCTTGATCCCTCGATCTTGAAGCAGTCGCGCAGTGTGATAGCCGACGTCGCTCCCGCCGACGATGAGGACGTTCTGGGTTGTCTTTGACTCCGGCGCGATTTCAGTCGCGAACAGACGCACGCTCTCGCGGCTGCCGATGACGACGAGATCGTCACCGGCTTTGATCACCGTCTCCCCGCGCGGGATAATGACTTCGTCGTCGCGCAGTACGGCAGCGAAGGTCAGAGATTCGTAGCGGTCAGCCTCCGCGACGGTCAGGTCCGTGATAGGACTGGATTCGCGAACCTCGAACTCCCCCATCTGGACCTGTCCGTCAACGAACGTTTCGACATCGCGCGCGCCGGGGAGCCCGATGACACGGGCGATGTTTTCCGCAGTGAGCAGGTTCGTCGCAACCATGTGGTCCACACCGAAGGCCCCCTCTGACTTCTCCCAGGTCCGGAGGAACTTCGCGCTCTTGACGCGGGAAATGGTGAACGGATCAGCCGCCGTTACTGCCGTCCCACAGGTGACGATGTTCGTCTCGTCGTCGTCGGTACTGGCGATGAGAACGTCGGCTTTCTCGATACCGGCCTCCGCGAGCGTGTCGAGTTCCGCGCCATCCCCTTCGACGCCGAGGACGTCGGCCTCGTACATCAGGGCCTCCACGCGGTCAGGGTCGATATCTACGACGGCGACTTCGTGGCTTTCGGCGAGGCTCTCGGCGATGTTCGAACCGACCTCGCCCGCGCCGACGATTACGATATACACGGCTGCGCCTCCGCCTGATACATGTGCATCAGCTTTCCACCGATGGGTGAAGTGTATTTTCATCCGGGCGGCGGGCCAACCCCATCGGGGCGGCCGGGCTATCGAACCCGGCGATGAACGAGGGCTGATTCATCGGTGAAGATGTAACCTTCGAGCCGCTTACGGCTCATCTCGGAGCGGCACGTCTAACCAGGGACAGAGGGCTGACCGACGTTGGAACCGTTCGACTGAATCGAACGACTCTTTCGTCTCTTCGATCGCCTTTCGCATACTGGCGTAGTCGGTCATACACACTTCATCTGTCGCCCCACCGTTTGATTATATGCTTCTTTACGCCTGCTATCTACCCGGTAGACGCGTACTTCTGTCGGTCGCTCGCGCCGATCCGTTCGTCGAACCGACCGCAGCAACTGTGACGCGATAGCTACACAGACTCTTGTCTAGGGTTCTGGCCAACGCGTAGCGGACACTTGGCGGACCGTTCGCTTAGTAGCAGGTGACTACTCTCCCGTCGCTAGTCGGTGTGACTGCCACTCACCGTCACGCTGGCAGCTTAGTGACTATTTGTAGACGTGGCTGTGGACGCGAGTACGAGAAGATGGACTGCACTAGATCCGACTGTCGGCAGCAAGCGTTATCGCCCTCCGGATGTGCCACTGTGTCACGCATCTCTCCAGTACGTAGCTTATTTCTCCGTATCGAGAGCGGCCCGCAGACGGTCAGCAAGTGACTGTGGTGCCGACAGTGAGAGCCGATGGCTCATCGCCAGTGCTACAAACACCACGCTCACGACGAGCGCGACGGCGATGCCCGGCACTGTGACCCCGCTAAGTGCGAGTCCGCCGACGGTAATCAGTGTGGCACACGCGGTCCCGAGATACCGACCTGACCACCGCTCATCGGCCGAGGTGTGAGCACCTGTCCGGTCGTGATCGATGACGGACTCAGTCGACGGCGTCGACTCCGCGTCCGGCGTCGACAGGAGCGATGGTTCCTCGTCGAGATACCCGTCGAAGGAGTCCGCGAGTGCGGTCGCTTCGACGAGTCCGCGGTCCTGATTGTAGTTGATGACGCCCGCGTCGTCCATCTTCGGGAGGTGGGACTGGTACAGCGCGATGTAGACGCGCTGACGCTGTTTCGAGCGGAGCGAATCGACCGTCGTGTCGTGTTCCAGCGCCGCGATGTGTTCTGCGATGTCGCTCATATCGGCCGGCTCGTCGCCGGGGTGTTCGTGGAGGTACTTGAGGACCAGGCGGCGGCGACGACACTGGAGGACGTGGAAGAGGTCGTCGCGGGTGAGTTCGTCGCCCGATGTGGACTCCGAAGACGACGACTCCTCTGTCGCGGACTCCTCGGCCTCAGTTGTCGTGGGGTCGGAAGTCGTTTCAGCTATGGACATGTTCGCTCGTTCCTTTTCCAGCAACCGACATATACCGGGTCGACTGTTCCGCCGATTGCGACTGTTTCACCGATTTAACGGGTCGATAATGGCCGACTTACCCGGGGCCAACGTGCAATAAAACAGCGTTCTGAAGTGCCTGCACCTATTTGCTGGGGGTTTCGGGTCAAGAACTCTGTTCCACGGCTGTTTCACACAGCATACTAAATTGTTTCATCACTACGACGGCAAATAATGTCTACAAATACACATATGTGCAGTTGCGGTAGGCGTTGTTTCTCGGGCTAATTCTGCTGTTTGTCGGCCATAGAAGGATCAGAGGGCGAAAGTTACCGTTTCTATGTGCCTGTCGGCTATCGGTGTGGCTTCAGTTACGACTGTCGTGACAGTGGCGAATAGTTTCACTTGGTGGAGACACACCCGCAAAACGCCGGTAGCGAACAGTGATGCCACTATCGACCCGGCTATCCGAGCCGTGAGCCAGTTTATCCGCCGGGCGTCGGTGGCTTGATATCGCCCGCGTGTGGCGAGTTCGCGGCTGCGGGTTTCGCCCGCTCCAGACAGATGAGGTTCTCCCGGCCGAGACGGATCTTGACGACCTCGTCGTCGTCGACCATCCGCGAAAGGAGGCGGCTGACCTTCGCTTTCGACCAGTCCGTCGCCTCGACGATGTCGGTCTGATGCATACGGCCGTTCTCGACTTGCAGCATCAGTTTCACGAGCCGCGCGTCAGGGGTGAGTTCCCAGTCGGCTTGCTCGAAGGCCTCAGCCGCGGTGTCCGCGTCGATATCTGTACGGTCAGCTCCGGCCACTCTGTCCGTCGCCTCGATTTCACGGTTGACCTCGATAATCTCTCGGTCCAGTTCGAGGCGGCGATAGATGTACAGTCTGGCCGCCACGGAAAGCTCCGTGACCCAGCCACGCCTGATCGCCGCGATTGCCACCCCGATCCCAATGAGGAACCCAAGAAGCGAACTCGTCACCCAGACTGGCGTCAGCATGCTGTTCGGGTTCGTTCCCCAGGCGACTTCCTGCCGATCAGTCAGGAAGTCACCGTCCGAATCGGCCGCGAGCGGGTCCGTTCCGAGGTCCGAAACCTCGCGCCCGTCGCTGAGACCATCGCCGTCCGTATCAGCGGTGGTCGGGGACGTGCCAGCCGCCAGTTCCTTTCCGTCGTCGAGGCCGTCGTCGTCCGTATCGCTCTCGGTAGGTGCGGTGCCTGTTTCGATTTCTGTCCCGTCTGTTACCCCATCTCCGTCAGTGTCCGCGACTGTCGGGTCCGTGCCTATGGCCAGCTCTCGCCCGTCGGCGACCTCATCGGCGTCAGTGTCAGCCTGTACTGGGTTCGTGCCAATCTCCAGCTCCCGACCGTCGAGAACACCGTCGTCGTCCGTGTCTGCGTCGGTCGGGTCGGTCTTGCCGGACGCCTCTCGCTGGTCGGACAGCCCATCGCCGTCAGTATCGGCGACGGTCGGATTCGTCCCAAGTGACAGTTCGCGCTCGTCCGACATCCCGTCGCCGTCCGTGTCGCTCTGTCGCGGGTCAGTACCCTGTTGAAGCTCAGTCCTGTCGGCGACACCGTCTTCGTCAGTGTCTGCGGCCGCTGGGTCCGTCCCGTGCTGGTGGACTTCCGCACCGTCCGTCAGCCCGTCGCCGTCAGTGTCAGCATCAGTGAGATTTGTCCCCTGAGAGACCTCGTTGCTGTTGTTGAGCCCGTCGTCGTCAGTATCACCGGCACGCTGAATCGGCTGTAGAGACACCGACTGCCGATCTAGCGTGGTGTTAGAGCTCGTGTTGGAGAGCGAGATAGAGAGATCATCGAGCCCCGCCGTTCCGGGGGTTGTGAGGGCTGCGATCCCGTTCGGGCCGACCGACGTACAGGCCGACCCGTTCGCACGCGCACAGACTGAGAGGTTTTCATGCGGCGAACTGACGGTCACTGCGATCCGATACCCGCTGACCCGCTCGCCGTCTATCCGTTCCCAGACGAACGCGGTTCCGTTCGGCCTGTCCGCAGCAGCCTGTGTGGGCTCGACCGACTGTATCGCCGGCGCTGTTTCGTTGCCCGCCGCTGTGTATTCAGCATACTGCCCGGCGTCCGCTGCGGTAGCGACACCAACGGAGACAGACGCGACTGTCAAGAGGAGGAGTAAAGCGCAGATCCCGCTCACGATCCGGTGTCTCATACAGTACGAGTGTCACAGCGGGACAATATCCTTTTTGGCATATAGTCTCCTTGTCACTTCGAGCCACACCTGATACTTCAATGATGGTTTCCGCTGCGTCCCAACTACTTACTCATCGGATAATCCGAGCTCCGACCCAACGACCTGATCCATCCCCCGCCGAATCCGCTGTGACATCGCCGATGGCGAAATGTCGAGTTTGTCCGCCAGCTCAGCCTGTGAGATGCCACGGGGCACGTCGAAGTACCCCTCTCTGTGTGCCGTCTCGAGCGCGACTTGCTGGTCTGCGGTCAGTCCGCATACGCCGGCGTTTGCCTCCCCAGAGGTCCAGTACAGTCGATCAAGTCGAAACGTGATATTCCGTTCAGAGCACTCAGATCGGAACTGCGACAGTGCTGCTCGCGACCGAAACTGCGCCTGTACCTGCCACTGTCCACCCGTTCCTTCGATGTCGAGCACCCGTCCACCGGCGCGGACGAGCGAGGGTGTGAGTCGGACGGCGCTGTCGGCCACCTTAACCCGATAGACGCGGTTCGTCTCCGTCCAGTCTAACACGACGGGCTCGCATACCGTGCTGTCTCCCTCCAGTTCTGTCTCGAACTGGTCAAGACTCTCACCAACGGCCTCTATCACCAGAAAACTCGACGTCCCGTCGTCGACCATCTGTTCCGGACGGACTGTTATGTCCGGACTGCTCTCGACTGCCTCCGTCAGAACCAGCTCCGGATGACTCAGACACAGATCGACACCGAGGCTTTTCTCCCGTGGTGACCCATCCGTCTCCGATGGGCTTGCCGGCCCGTATCCAGCACCATCGACTGGCTGGTCTGCCTCGGTTGCCGACCCCTGGTCGCCGGTGTTGCGCATGTGGACACCAGACGAATCGGGCACAAGGACATTATCACTATACAGATAGTGTCTGAAAATCGAGGGGCTATACTAATAGCCACTCTGTGGGTCCGGTGTTTGATCACTTTTCAAGACAGAACAGTATCTTCCAATAACAGGTTTCGCCGGGACAACTCAAACTGAATGAAATAAGTCCTACTTCACGGTGGTTCCGGACTGGCTTTGAGTAGGGTACTGTCCCACGAAATCAGCCGTATTGGCCGGTCAGATACGGCATACACCAGCTGGGTCATCCACCAACCTAGTCAGGTACGACAGCGGTCATTCATCTTGTTCTGGTGGTGTTGACGTGGGGTGGACACCCGCAGATTGACAAAGGACGGTGTTCGGTCGGTTTGTCGGTCTCAGCTGGTCTATTCCAACCTTGCAAGTCATACGAAACGGAGGGGTCGGTGCAATCAAGCAGTTGGGTACCAGTTGCTATACTTGCAACTTCGCTGCGTTGACTGGCCGCAGCCGGGGCAACGTTCTCAATCCATTGGAATGTATAGACGATTATGGGCGACCCAGCGTGTTACCGCGACTACTGTCCTGCATGTGACGCGCAGGTAACGATTACTGACGGTGAGTGTCCGGACTGTGGCACGAGCTTAGAGTCGTCGGGTCGTAGAACCGATTGAGATGTCACTCGTCGTGGGGAGCCCGTAGTTCAGTTGGAGCGAGACCTGAATGATTGTGACGACTAACCACACTCGGTCCGGGAGATGGGGGATCAGTCAGAGCGGAATCTTGACTGAGGGACTGTACTTACTTAGAGAAGTGCAAATTGAGAGGGGCACAGTCATAGTAGTACAACGAAACAGCCAAACCACTCCGAAAAAATGCCTACAGTATGGCAGATAGTCGTTCGTCGGCCCTCCTCGACGAGGATGGAAACCTCTTCGGCCTCGTCAACGTCGTCGATGCACTGGCCGCCCTGCTCGTCATTGCGGTCGTTGTGGCAGGCGCCGCACTTGTCCTCCAACCGGAGCCAGAGCCACCTGCTCCGAACACAACCAACGTCACTCTCGATCTCGGGACACAACCTGAATACATCGTCACAGAAATCACCGAGGGAGACACGTACAGTCCAAACGGTAATTCGGAGCTCACGATCACAGACGTCCATCTGACACCGCAGGGTAACCAGACACGTGTCATCTTACGCGCTACGCTTCAGGGACTGCCTGACGGGGACAGTCTCACATATGCGAATGCGCCCCCGCGCCTCGGGCGACCGCTGACCATCGCGACGAGTCGATACGAAGTAGACGGTCAGATCCGTGCAGTGGGTGGTGACAACAGTTTCACTCAGGAAGACACGACGGTGGTTCTCAGAGACACCATGGCCACCGCCGAAGCGCGAGACGTCACTCCCGGTGATGAGATCCGACTCAGCGGACGCACTGTCGCGACTATCGAAGACGTAGCTGCATACACAACCGAGAATTCAACCGAACAGACCGTCTTCGTCGAAGCAGAACTCGACACACACAGACAGCAGTCTGACCGTCGGTTCGGCGGCACACAGATGCGGCGCGGGCAGACGGTCACGCTCCCGGCCAAAGACTACACCTTCGACGGTCGCATTGAAAAGGTGGATAGCGGCCTCCAGCCAACGACTACTGATGTGCTCCTGGAAACAACCGTCGATGCAGAAACGGCTGGCCGTATCGCTGCCGGCGACGTCACTACCGTCGCCGGGTACGAGGCAGCCGAAGTACGAACGGTTACCACGTACGCGACCCAGAACCCCGACCGCAAACGCGCGCTCGTGGGGCTCTCGTTGGCCACTCTGGAAAACGCCGGTCGTAAGCAGTTCGGTAGCGCCGCCGTCCAGCGTGGGAACAACATCACTATTTCGACCGAAAGCTACGAACTCTCCGGCACCATCGAACGTGTTGGCGCACTCGAACCGCGTGGAACGCTCACCAATCGGACGGTAACCCTGCGGATGACCGACATGCGTGCGGACATGGCGGATGCGATCGAACCCGGCATGACCGAGACCAGTGGTGGCGAAACAATCGCTCGCGTCAGCCGCGTCAACACCGAGCCATCTGTCATCATCACGACGGGCGATAACGGCACGGTAAACGTCGCTGATCATCCGTACTTGCGTGATATCACCATCACGACTGAACTCCGGATCCGCGAGTCGACAAGCGGTGTCCAGTTCAAAGGCGAGACTCTCCAGCAGGGCTCGACAGTTGTGATCAATCTGGGAACAATCACTATCGAAGCGACAGTCGTGAGTGTTGGGCTCTGAACGACATCATAAACCGTATCGTCGCTCACTCAAACGGCGCTGTCTAGTTAGTAAGTTTAAGAAAGCGAGGAGTGCCTATGTCGCTGCAAGAACTCCTCAGCGAAAGCTTAGACGCTGAATCTAATGATGTTTGGGAACGCGAGCGGACGGCGACGCCCATCAAGGCGTTCGCCGTCCGCCTGCATTCAGCAGGTCTGTCGCTCCGCGAAACAGCGGCGATCTTAGACCTGCCGGGCGTAGATCGTTCGCACCAGGCGATCTGGGAGTGGACGTATCGGCTGGCCGACAGCGGTTCGGACCCGTCGACGGCGCAGCCGTCGCGGGTCGCGGTCGACGAAACCGCTGTCCAAGTCGACGGTGAGTGGTTCTGGGTGTACGCGGCGATCGACCTCGACACGATGCTGGTGCTAGATATCGAGGTTTTTAGCCGCCATGGCACCGATCCGGCTGCTGCATTTCTGCATCGACTTACCGAGAAACACGATCTCGAGGAAACAACGTTTCTCGTCGATGGCTATGGATACTCGACTGCCCTCGCTCGATTAGGGTTGAGCGGTCGGCGTGACTATACCGACCGAAGCCACATTGAACGGTGGTTTCAGACCTTCAAAGTCCGGACTGACCGCTTCCATACGAGCTGGGTGGGCAGTCGGCAGGCTGTCAGAGAATGGTGTCGGCAATTTCGCCGCTACTACAACCGACACCGGCCGCATCAGGCGCTAAATGGGTGAACGCCAGCGGAGCTTATCTAGACAGTGCCACTCAAACCAATATATAATCGGATGTCCGAGGAATCCGGGTCCCTAAACCCTATTAAACCGGTCGGGGAGAAAACCAGCGGGATTATCGACGGATCACGGGTCATTACCACTGTTCACTCGCTCGCCGAGTTTGTTCGGGACGTCTCCGTGGAGTTGGTTGACCTCGATCCAAGCGTGGTGCTCGTTGAGAACCGCACACGGTGACGACGAGACCCTCGTCGTTTTGTTCGCCGTCAATACGAGTCAAGCGTAGGACGAATTGAGCTGGACTGCGGTACGAGACTGACTCCATCGTCCGTGTGGCTCGATAACCGGACTTGAAATAGTGGACACCCAGCCACTACTGTTTCAGTGAGATGTTCTGGATTTTCATCGACACTCCTCTGGTTTCGTTCGCTTCGCTGATTAGATCTCGAACTTATACATCGTAGAGATTCTCATGTATCAAGGAACCCTTTCTTCGACAATTTATCTTTGATAGTCTTTTCTTCTGATTTCGAAATGTGGAAATTGTACTGGTCGCTCAGCTGCTCGTCGACCACCGCGAGTTCGTCAAGCCGTGACAGGACATGTTCGACGCACTCCGTCAGCGATCTATCCTCAGTATTGACGACAATATCTGGATCGTGAGGTTCCTGGAATGGATGGTTCACACCGGTGAACTTCTCGATCTTACCTTTACGTGCCCGCTGATAGAGGTTCTTCGGATCCCGTCGCTCACACTCTTCGAGCGAGCACTTCGTGTGGACGAGTACGAAGTCTCCCTCTGGTTCGATGATCTCACGCGCCTGTTGCTGTGACTCTCGGAACGGTGTGATCATCCCGACAATGACCGGGATTCCGCTCCGATTCAACAGCTTACAAATGTAGGCTGTCCGTTTGTTGTTGAGTCTGCGATCCTCGCGGCTAAAACCCAGATCCGGGTGGAGGTTCTTCCGGAGATCGTCGCCATCGAGATTCTCCATGGGTAACCCCCGTTCCCGCAATCGGTCTTCAACCGCGCTTGCCAGCGTCGATTTACCGGAGGCCGGACGGCCCATGAACCAGAGTGTAAACATCGGTCAATCAGTTACAAAGACATCGTCCATCGATAATATATCTTCGGCAACTTCAGGGCGCATGAGCTTGGGATCCGGCTGTTCGCCCGCCCTCAGCGTTCGGCGCAACTCTGTCCCACTCGGCTCGACGCGGTCGGTCGAATCGTGGGGACAGACCTTTTCGGAAACGACGCCGTCGCACTGGTAACAGAAGAAGGCGTAAGGATACTGTAGTGGTTCGATGCCAAGATCACTGAACTGATCGAAGATTGCCTGCGATTCAAAGTCGCCATAATAGTCACCAACCCCCGCATGGTCTCGACCTACGATGAAGTGTGTACATCCGTAGTTCTTCCGTACGATACTGTCGAAGATTGCTTCCCTGGGTCCAGCGTACCACATCCGTGACGAGAAGATCGTCAAGACGGCAGTATTTTCGGGATAGTAATCCTCAACTAGCGTCTCGTAAGCCGAGAGAATCGCCTCGTTCGTGTAGTCTCCTGCCTTTTTCTCGCCTATTTTGGGTTGGATGAGAATACCGTCAGTCAGCTCCAACGCTGACTTCTGGAGGTACTCGTGTGCACGATGCGGGACGTTCCGTGTCTGAAAGCCGACAACAGTCTCCCACCCATTGTGGTTGAATAGAACCCTCGCTTCTGCTGGTTTCAGGAAATGCTTTGCAGACGGTGTTACATCTTCGAATGCCGTGATCTCCCCGCCGATAAAGAACGGTTTTTTCTCACGGAATGCTTGCACACCTGGGTGCTCACTGTCGGTCGTTCCAAACACCTGTTGACAGGTGTCGTCGACACTGTAGCGGTACACTTCTTCGATGTCGATGAATCCGATTGGCTCGCCGTCGGGGCCCCGAAGTCCCGCACGCTCGCCCGGACTGACGTTGTTCGCGGTTTCCGTCGACACGTCCAGCACGATCGGCAGCGGCCAGGGCTCACCACTTTCCAGCGAGAGGTCGTTGACCACCTTGAGAAAGTCGTGTTGTGTCATGAACCCCTTCAGAGGACTGTAGGCACCAGATGCGAGATTGACGAAGTCGTAGAAGAGGTTCTGGTCGAGCGTGATCTGTGGAGCAGTATCGAACTCGGAACGGAGTTGCTGACTGCGTTCAGTGTCGAGATATCGGTCAACAAGCGTATTTCCGTGCGGGGGGATCATTGCGAACTGTACAGACTGTGGCCGGTACCGGAAAGAAAAGCTTTCGGAGTTCTCAGGTGCCCCTATAATGTCAATCGTGACGCGACAGCCGGGTGAGCAATCGCTCCGTGTTGACCGGTATTGAGCTCTCGAACTGCCGTACTAGCCTTGCGTCGGCCGGTTCGAACCCTAGCACGAATAACACCGGATAGCTGAGTGTCACCGCTATCGTGCTCCCAACGAGAGCGAATTCTACTGCCGGGATCACGTATCGAATTCCAGTGAGTGCGAGCCCCAGCCCCAGCACACCGACGGTGCACGACCACAGTAATGCTGGCGAGACCGGTGTGATCTGATACCGACGCATCAGTATTCTGGTCAGGACGATGTTCAGTCTCGTGTATGAGATCATACTCGCGAGGGCAGTCCCAGCTGTTCCGACTGGCGGGATTAGGACAGGGTTACAGACGACGTTGGCGACGAGTACCAGCGTGGTGGCACTGAACACGAGCCGTGAACGCCCGAGTGCGATAAGGGTCTCGCGGTTGGGCCCGGCGACGACGTGCGTCAGGAGGCCGACCGTGAGGATACTGGGTGCTAACTGTCCAGTGCTGTAGGCAGGTCCGAACAAGACACTGAGAATCTCGCCCGGAAATCTCAACAACAGTACGACGAGCGGAAGGGTAAACAGGACGACCAACTTCCTCGTGAGTCTGTAAACCTCTCGGATCGTCCATAGGGCGGCTGCTGCGATGTCCGAGACGAATGGTAACATGAGGGCCCGGACGGACTAGAAGAAGACGAACACGAGCTGTGTAAGTGTAAACGTCGTGTCGTACGTGCCGAGTGCGGCACTGTCGATATAGTACCCAACAAGGAGGTTGTCTAACTGCCGAGTGAGGAACCAGACGGCGTTGGCTCCGACGAGCGGGAGCGAGAAGGCGAGCAGTTTCCGCAGTTCTCGTAGCGACAGCGCCCGCTTGACAGTCGCGGTGAACAGTGATGTTCGACGTCCGATAAGTTCGATCCCGAACAGTGCGGTCAGACAAAGCGCGCCAACCCGACCGACCGTGGCACCGAAGACGCCGTACCCCAAGGTGGTCGCGGCTACTACGACCACGAATACACTCACCCGATGAACGAGGGTGTCCATCAGCATGCGCCAACCATGTCCTCGGTCCCGCGGAACCGGCTCCCGATGATCTTGATGACTGCCATCGACGGAATTCCGAACGCACATACGACAAAGAATGGTTCTAACGCCGGTTCGTCGAACAGCAGCGCGATCGGTCCGACCAGCCATTCAACGAGCAGCCCCAACGCGATCGACGTACCGAATATGAGGACAAATCCGGACAGGAACGTCGTTGACGGCGAACTTGATCGGGGGAGCTCTCGTGCCAACCCGACCTCGAACCCGAGACGGAAGATCATCCCGCCGACCAGTATCACGGTACTCGCCAGTACGAGAAGGCCGTAGTCTCCCGGTTGGAGGAGCGTTGCCGGAATCAACCGCGTGAGAAACGAAAAGAGCATGCCACCACGTTGCCGATCAGTACGACCGTCACCCCTTGCATGACACGTTCGTAGGCCGACGACGAGTCACTCATCGTTTCCCCGCTCTTGATTCGATCCTCCGGTCTCTCAGCGGGTCAGCCCTTGCACCGGTTGGTGGGCTGTCTGGGGATTCCTCACGCATCGCTGTCACGTCGACCGTCGCTGTCTGTTGAGGGCGTGCAGTAAGATGCCGGTAAACACGGACAAGAGTTCGACGAGCGCGATAAACACTGCTGTAATCGAGAGTCCGGGCGGGAACGTCGCCATCTGTAGATAGTTCAGTATCGTCCAGTAGCCAAATCCCATACCGATGAGTGCCAGCAGCAGCCCCGGGACTGCGAGCACGAGAATCGGTTGATCGTTTTCGAGACCCGAAACAGCGTCCGAATCAGTATCTGGCCGTGAATGACGGCCGGTATCGTGTTCGGATCCTCGACATCGTAGTCGACGTTGATTTCAACTTCGTCGAACGAGAGACCGTGTTTGGCCGCGAAATAGAGGATGTAGACACTCGCACCCATGTCGCCGCTGACGTTCTTTTCGGTCAGCATTTTGATGGCGTCTCAGTTGTAACTCCGGAATCCACTTTGTGTGTCGGTGATTCCTGCACCGCGATTCAACGGTCAGAACGTCGTGTTCAACAGCGTGTTGATCGTTCTGATCCTGAACTCCCTGATCAGCGGGATATTGTCCGACTGTCTGCTATCGAAACGGCTGCCGATTACGATGTCCGCGTCAGACTGGTTGTGTGCCTGTGTGACATGGGAGCTGTCTGCCGGGTCGGGTTGTCCGTCTCCGTCGACAGTGACCAGATACTCCACGTCCCACTCGTCGTCGACCCGCAGTGCTGAGCCGAAACGCATCCCTTATTGAGTCCGACTGATCAAACCCACGTATGTCTAGTCTGCGGACGAGAGCGGTGATCGAGCATCTATGAGTGTGTCTGACGACGAGATCGATCTGCGATCGAAAGCCGACGCTCTTCGTCGGATCGTTCGGTTCAAACCGGTGCGGTTCGCCGCAATCGTAGTTCTCAGTGTCTTCGCTGCGATGCTCGAAGGCATCGGCCTGACCTTCATCCTCCCGATCATCGAGTTCGCACAGGCGAACGGACCATCGCCGGAACAGGCAGACGGGATTCTCGGTGTGTTTGTTTTCGCCTACGAGATGCTCGGCATCCCGTTCCAGATGGAGTATCTCGTCGTCGGTGTCTCCGCAGTCATGGTCGTTCGATTCACGATGAGCTTTTTCGTCGACTGGCTCCGGACAGCGATCAGAGCCCAGTACGTTCGTCATCTTCAGACCCTCGGCTTCCGTAACGCGCTGTCAGCACGAGTCTCGTACTTCGACACAGAGGGTTCAGACGACATCCTGAACGCCATCGTCACGCAGTCCGAACACGCCGGACGCGTCATCAATCGGTCGGTCAGACTTCTCGAACAGACGCTGTTGTCGATAATGTACGGCCTGATTGCGCTCTACGTCGCACCGATGCTCACGCTGGGTGTTGGTGTATTCCTCGGTGTCATGACGCTCGTCTCTCGTACTGTGCTCGAAGACGGATACTCGATCGGTGATCGGGTCGCGGACGCAAACGAGCGCGTGCAGGCCGCCGCACAGGCCGGCACACAGGGTATTCGTGACGTGAAGCTGTTCGGTATGCGGTCCGAACTACTCGACGACTTCGTCGACGCGGTCGACCAGTACGAACAGTCGATGATCAAACTGTTTCGAAACGACGCCGCGATCAAGAACTTCTATCAGCTTGCCACTGCACTATCGATCTTCGTCCTACTTTTCGCGGCAGTCACGTTCACGCAGATGACTGTCGGTGAACTCGGGATCTTCCTGTTTGCGATGTTCCGACTCGGGCCGCGGGTAAGTGGGTTGAACAACCTTTTCTACGGCATCGAGGGTGAGCTTCCACACCTGATTCGGACGCACGAGTTCATCGACCGACTCCGCCGGAACCAGGAACAGGAGACGGACGGTGCGCCGACGCCCGAGACCGTCACGACGCTGTCGTTCGACGACGTGACGTTCTGGTACGACTCCGACGACGAGACTGTCCTGCACGACGTATCACTGACTGTCGAACGCGGCGAGTTCGTCGGATTCGTCGGCCCGTCCGGGGCCGGGAAGTCGACGGTCGTTTCACTGCTCGCACGGATGTACGAACCCGTCGAAGGCGAGATCACGGCGAACGGTACGCCGATCGCCGAGTTCGATATCGATGAGTGGCGATCGCACGTTTCGTTCGTCCAGCAGGACCCATACATCTTCAACGACACGCTCCGAGAGAACCTCAGTATCGCCCGTCGCGACGCGACCGATTCGGAGATTCGCGAGGTCGCCGAGATCGCGCAAGTGACCGAATTCGTCGACGAACTCCCGAAGGGCTACGAGACGGAACTCGGTGACGAGGGTGTCAAACTCTCGGGCGGCCAGCGACAACGCGTCGCGATTGCGCGTGCGCTGCTCAAGGATTCCGACGTGTTGGTCCTCGACGAGGCGACCAGCGACCTGGATACGGCACTCGAGGAGAAGGTCCACGAGGCGATCGAAAACCTTGACCGTGATTACATGATGTTCGTGATCGCGCACCGTCTGTCGACGGTTGTCAACGCGGACCGGATTTACGCGATGGAGGACGGACAGATCGTCGAGCAAGGGACTCACGACCAACTCGTCGAGACCGGCGGCACGTACGCCGACCTATACAAGATCCAGTGATGGCGATCCGAAACTATCGCACCAATTTAAACGATGTACACACCGATCGCACGACGGCAGTGCGATCAGGTGTGCATTGATTTTCAATGGTTACTGTGTGGCCCGTCGATGAGCTGTCGATAGAGCGGGACGAGTACGTCGGAGACGATCGTCTCATAAGAATACTCCCTCACGGAGTCCCGGGCGTTCCGCCCGAACCGTGCGAAGACCGCTCGCTCGTCGAGGACGGACTCGACGGCACTCCGATACGCCGGGACCGAATCCGGGACGAGGCGGGCGTTCTCTCCGTCCTGTAGGAACGTCTTGTTCCCCGGCGTGTCCGTGCCGATCACGGGAAGCCCACTTGCGAGAAACTCCACCGTCTTGAGCGGAGGTTGATCACGGTACTGTGGTCGATCCGGGATGTATGCCAGTCCGATGTCGAACGCCTTCAGGTACGCCGGCATGTCGTCGAACGGAACGCCACCGGTGAGCGTCACGGCATCGGTGTCTGCCTCCTCGACGTAGCTTTCGAGGGCACCGAAGTCCGGTCCGTCCCCGACGATGACCAGTTTTGCTCGCGACCGGTACGGTTCTTCCAGTCCTTCGAATGCATCCACCAGTCGTGTCAAGCGCCGCGACCGATGTACGTTTCCGGTGTATCCGAAGACGACATCGTCGTCATCGACACCCCACGAGGCCCGGAGTTCCGGGTTCGTCCCCGGCTCGAACCGATCGAAACTGGCCCCGAGTGGTACGATTGTCGCCGTTTCGGGGTTCGAGAGGACTTTCTCGGCCACATCCTCATGTAGCGCGATCGTGTGATCGACGAGCCGATCCTGAACGTTGATGATCAACCGCGAAACGTACTCGAAAGCGGCGTTACTGATCGCCGTTCCCCGTATATCGGCGACAGTGGTCGGCGGTGCGTCCAGCCACGGGACGCTGTCGAGCACCAGGCCGAGATTCGGGAACGCGATCATGTGGAGCACGTCGACGGTGCCATCCTCACAGAGGCGCTGCACTTCTTTCAGTCCCTTGTACGCGAACCGCGTCGGTTCGAGGCCGACGCTCGAAGACGTGTCCGACGGGATCCGATACACGTCAACACCGTCGACCGTCTCCCGTAGCGGCCGGTCGGCTTCCTCGCGGGCACAGACGACGGACACATCGATACCGTTTGCCGCCAGCTTCCTCGAGTATTCGTTCATCGCAGTAGAGTTGTTCTGAGGAAACTTCCGATGGAAAAGAAAGCAGACGTGCATTGAATTATGTGCTGAGGTTATTTAGAGTCACGCCCCGTTTTATTCTCCCTGATCTCCGGTTCCGTAACAGCCCTCGAACCAGAACGTCATATCGTCGGGGAAATCATCTCGATCCAGTGTCGTACGATAGGCTTCCACAAGTGAACCGGGCCACTCAGCGTCATGATAGAACTTCCGAGTCCGTGGATCTCCGAGATGTGAGAACCGTTCTGCTGGGATCGCACTCAGGAACCGGAACAACAACTCTTTGGCCACGCGCTGCTTCAGAAACCGCTTGGCAGCGGCGAGTGGACTATCCGACGACTCCTCGATTAGCGCCTGCATCTGACTGAACTTCCGACCTTGTTTTTTGATGTCAAATCCACGACGTTTCAGGATATCGTTGAGACGTTCCTCGTGTTGTAACACTCGCTCGAATGTGTCCTCTCTGTGATACTCTTCGATGTATGATGTGACCGTCTCACCGGTCCAGTTGCCATGCGTCTCGAGGTAGTGGGCCTGTACGCTCTTTCCCAAGTCGTCAGGAAATTCGTCAGTGGCGATGTGCAACAGTTCCCATTCGGGATTGTATATTCCCGGCCGAACACCGATATACGGTAGTTCGACCGGTGTCCCGTCCCATTGCAGGTCGTCTTTCATCAACGAGTAGTACCAGATGTTGTCCAGTCCTGCGCGCCCGAGCAACAGGATACTCAGTGCATTGTGGATCGACTTGTGAGGGAGGAGAGTCAGCGGGTCGGCATCGAACAGCGATCTCTCTTCGGCGAATTCGGAATCGAATATAAAGAACTGATCCATCACGACTCCGAGTGGATTGTTCGGTTCTCGCCACTCCAGTCCCAGTCCGCGAATCGCTAATCGTCTGTCGCGAGCGTACATCTCTTCGATCAGTTCCTCTAATTTCTGTTCCGAGAGCGGCCACGCGTCAGCATGGCAGTGCATGACGGTCTCTACATCGTCTCGTTCTGACAGGGCTGCCTGACAAGCAAGAAACATCGAGTCCAAGATCCGGGCAGTTCGGTTCACTCCCTTTCGAGAGACAGCACCGTTCTCCGATGGCATATCTGGTGTGAAGTGGACCCGACCGCCTTGGACGTAGCAGTCGACAGTAATTCCTCGCTCGGCAATCGCCTCTTCACCATCTGGATGGGCACAGCAGACAGATATGAAGTACTCATCTTCCCAATCGCTTCGAATCATATCGACAAAAACAGCCAACTCATCGAACTTATCATAGAGCGAGATAGCGATTCCTTTCATCAACTGTGCATACCGCGTGATGTTCATATATAACTTCTGCGTTGTCTGACGGTCGCCAGCAGTTGATACCAGCATATAAATATCGGTGTGGCGTTGAGCGAACACACACCGATGGCCAAGCAGCTGTTTACGTTCGGGATGTTCCGCTCCGGAACAACGTTACTGGCACGCCTGCTCGACACCCACGAGGATATCGTCTGTGCTGCCGATCCGTATCGCCCGTTTTACAACGCGCTCCGCGATGCCGTTGCCGAGGACATCGGAGTCGAGACTGATCCGTACGACCCGCTCGGAGACTACTTTGCCGAGGAAGCACAGGTTGCGTTGTTCGATGCGGTCCAGGACGCGACGCTGGATCGCCCGTTCGAGCGTGACCGGACGGAACTGCTCTCCCAGCTCGTTGACCGCGCGCAAGGCCACGCGCAGTTTATCGCCGACAGCCTCACCGAGGCGCACGTTTCGGGGGAAACATTCGCCGATATCCACGCCGACCTGCTCGCCGAAGTGCCCGAACAGTACGGGACCGGCGAGGAACGGTGGATCGGCACCAAAGACACATGGGCGACGGAGTTCGTCCCGGCGTTGCGTCGTCAGTACCCCGACGCGAAGTTCCTGTTGATGGTTCGTGATCCCCGTGCAGTCTGTGCCTCGAAGTACGCCTGGGAGACGATGTATCCGTGGCTCTTTCTGGCCCGTCAGTGGCGGAAGATAGCGATGCTGACTCACAGATACACCGCACTCGCGGACCACAACGACGCCCACCTCGTCCGGTACGAGGATCTCGTCCAGCACCCCGAAAGGACCGTCGAGGAGATCTGTGATTTCCTGAACGTTCCCGTCGACGAAGCCGTCCTCAACCCTGCAAACTTTACCGATGGGCGGGGTAAGCAATGGCTCCAGAACACGTCTCACGACGGCGAGGAACAGAAGGCCGAGTTCAACACCGATTCGGTGGATAAGTGGCGACAGACGCTGGACGAGACTGTCGTGGAGTACGTTGAGCGATTGTGTTTCGGTGAGATGTCGCTGCTGGGGTACGAGCCGGTCCATGCGGACGGCCTCGGCTACCCCGACGAGATGGTCCTCTCCCCACCGACAGAACCGTTCGAAGACTTGGCGGCCTGGATCAAGCCGTACTATGCGGACCGTACCGATACCGATGTCGTCACCCAGATGTCGGTCGAGACGACCCGTCACCGACTGCTGGCATGCTCCGACGACGTGCGCGATTCGGTCGCCGATAGCGTCGTTCGGAGCCACTTCATCGATGAGCAGCTTTACGACGCTTGTCGAGCGGCACTCCCGTCCCAGTCAGACAGATGAAAGACCTCGTCGAAGCGCTGTATCTCACGAATCGTGGGTTCGTCACCGACGAGTACGACGCGTGCCTCGATTACATCGACGACAACGAACTCCCGCTTCAGTATCACTCCTTCGAGAGCGGTCGACAGTTCTTGAACTCCTGGGAGGTCCCACAGCGGTGGACCGTCGACGAAGCCACCGTGACGGCGGACGGTGAGACGGTCATTGATTACGACGATCACCCGCTGCATCTCATCTCGTATTCGGACTCGTTTCACGGGACCGTCTCACGATCGACGCTGCTGGATCACGTCCACACGCACGGCGACCGCGACGACGCGATCCCGTGGCACTTCCGGCAGAATTACCGGCCGTGGGACAGCGAATGGGGGTTCTGTGCGACACAGCGCCTCGTCGACTCGCTTGACGCCGACGAGTACGACGTACACATCGACACGACGTTCTCCGACAGCGAGATGCGTGTTGCAGAGCACACCATCGAAGGGGAGCGTGACGAGACGGTCGTCCTCGCTGCGCATCTCGATCACACTGGGATGGCAAACGACGACCTGGCTGGCGTCGCCGCGGGCTGTGAACTGATGCACCGGTTACGACAGCGTGACTCGCTTCGCTACTCGTATACCTTTCTCATCGTACAGGAGTTGCTCGGCTCTGTCGCCTACCTCTCAACCCGGGACGTTTCTGACCTCGCCTGTGGGCTGTTCCTCGAGATGCCCGGCAACGACAATCGGCTGCTGGTGCAGCGGTCGTTCACGGGCGATACACGGCTTGACCGCATCGCTGCAGAGCGACTCGAAACACTGGCCGACGACGGCGAAGTCGCTGCCTACCGTGAGAAGATCGGGAACGATGAACTGATCTTCGAGGCTCCGGGGTACGAGATCCCAATGGTCTCGGTGAGCCGGTTTCCGTATCCGGAGTATCACACACATCTGGACGATCCGAGCATCGTCACCGAAGATCGACTCACCGAGTACTGTGAATATATCATGTCAGTTATCGACGTGCTCGAAACGGACTTCGTGCCCCTACGAACGTTCGACGGCATCCCGAGCCTCTCACATCCCGACTACGACCTCTACGTCGGTCCGGGTCAGGTCACGGACGAGGACGCGGTGGTCGACGACGGGTCGTTGCTCCAGTTCCGGGACGGGCTCTTTCGGTACCTTGACGGGGACCACACTGCCTTCGAAATCGCGTCGACGTTCGGGATGCAGTTCGAGTGGGTTCGCGACTACCTCCTCGAATTCGAGGATCGGGGGCTGATCCGGGCTCGACCGCCGGCGCTGTCGGATGAGGACCGAATTTACAAGAATTAAAAAACCCCCGCCGCCAGAGTGCGTCATATGGACTCGGCCGCGACTGCTGACGAGACGGTACGGCTCCTTTTTTCTTGCCACAACTCCCAGGAGGTGGAGAATTTCGTACCGGTCGCCGAAGCGATCGAAGACCGTAATCGCTCCGTCAGCATCGACTTCCTCTCTCAGGATCCGATCTACCGACAGGACGCGACCGAGGCGCTCTCGGAACACGACGTCTCAACCATAGACACAGACATTTACCCGTACGCGCTTGAGGAACCGTACGCGTTCGTCTCGGCACTGGACAAGGTCCGTGCGATGTACCACACCGCGAGCGCACTGCAACCGCTCGCGGCGGAGTACGATCTGATCGTCTTCGGCTACGACGGCATCCCAATGCGTGCGATGGCTGCAGCCGCGGACCGGGCATCGGTTCCGACTGTCCAGATCGTTCAGGGGTTCTTACACCAGCGTCCGACGCTCGAACCGGGCTTGACCAACCGGGTCGCACACGTCACGAAAGGCGTGGCTCGATCACAGTTGCTCGCTCGGCTGCCGCGACTCGGATTCCTCAGGCGGGATCAAACGACGGGCCGCGGCCACGACGGGGAAATCTACGTCGCTGGAGAACACACGAAGGATACGCTCGTCGTCAGTGGCGTCGACCCCAAACGAGTGACAGTCACCGGTGTCCCCCGCTTTCGACGGCTGTTCGAACGCGCCGATGAAGATCTGTCTGTCGGAGGCGAACAGCCGTTCGACGTATTGTACATCTGTAGCGGATACGCGTCACATGGTCTCCCGACGATGGCGGAGGTCCAACAGGAACAGATCGAGCGGCTCTCACGCGAGGCTGTCGAGCGCGGTATCAGGTTCGAGGTTCGCCCCCATCCCCGGAGCCGTGGCGAATGGCACCGACTCGTCCCGGACAGTGATCTGGTGACGATCAGCGAGACGAGCACGGACCTGTATCAGTCGATCATGGACAGTGATGTGGTCGTGACGATCAACTCCACGGTCGCGTACGAGGCAGCACTGCTTGGACGGCCGGTGATTCTCGCTCGCTTCCCCGAGGCCGACTGCGAGTGGATCGCCGACGCACCGATGGCCGACGACTTCCGTGTCGTAACGAGTCCGACGATGCTGTTCGACCTCGTCGAGGAGATCGGAACGACACAGTCGGTCGCCCAGCAGGTCGTCCAGACCGGTCGAGAGAACGCGTACCGTGTGATCGACCGCAACACGCCGGACTCACCGGAGACCATTGCGACGGCCCTTCTCGAGACGATCGACACGTCCTGACGACCCATTACGCCGTTGTGAAGCCCCGATGTCGATGCGCCCTGACGACACCGCGTGATTTTTACTCTCTGCATCGGTACCACCGCCATGGAACTGGCCGACGAGACGGTCGAGGATTGGCTCCGTTACGTCGAGATCCAGCGCGTCTGGGAAACGCTCGATCCCGAACTCACACCGGAACAGATCGCCGATCTCTCGTCGATGTTCCTCGACGAGACACGGTCAAGTGGCGATTACAGATTTCTCAACGCCGCCCTCAAACTCAACGACTGGCTCCGCGAGCATGAACCGTCGCTACTCTCGTCGCTGGAACTCGATGCACGTGCCCAAGCGGAACTCGATCGCCTTGAAGCGGAGGTCGGCCTGTCGTGAGTCGGCTCTGCCACCTCTCGGAACGGAAGTCTTCCTCGATCCATCTCCAGTATCATGCACAGACACGAGGCGTGAAATTCGACCACATCATCGTCGTCGGAGAGGGCGGCGACGAGGACCAGATCCTCCGGGACTACGCGGAGATCAACGGATTCAAACTCTCCTTCGTCGATGACCCGAACGCGACGGAGACGGTCGAACTGCTCGAACAGATCGAACCCGATCTGATGACGATCGACACGCCCTGGACCATCCTCGATCCGGCGGTGTTCGAGGTCCCGGAGATCGCGACGATCAACGCACACGAAGCTCAGTTACCGGCGTACCGCGGCTACCACTCTGGTCACTGGTCAGTCCTGTTCGGCGACGGTGCCGGGGCCGCCGCACACATCGTCGACGCGGGCGTCGACACCGGCGATGTCATCGCGACACGCGAACTCAGTGTCGAGTCGTTCGAGACGATGGCCGAAGTCACCGAGGCCGTCTACTACCGCTGTAAATTCCAGGCAATGATCGACGCCGTCGTCGACCTCCTGGAGGGGGATGCGGACAGAACGGAGCAGACCGCCGAGAACGGAACTCAGTTCTTCGAGATGCACGACCGCATCGTCGAACTGACCGAACGGAAACTGCAGCAGGAGTCTGGCTGAAAGACCGCTCGCACTTTCCTGTTTGCCCACGATACACCCGTGCCATTCTCGAGTGGCAACCGAAAGATACTGAACACTTTACGCGGAACGGGCGAGCGATGGGATCGCGGATCGACGAAAGTTACGTCTCGATCAACTTCGATTTCGAGCTGATCACCGGGTGGCGAGGACTGGTGGATTCGGCATACGAGGCCAAAGAACGGGAGATGTCCGACGTTCGTGGACGGATTCACGACCTGATCGACCGGTTCGAAACGGCTGGTGTCCCCGTCACGTGGAACACGGTCGGGCATCTGGCGCTTGAAGCCTGTGACGGCCACGAGTTCGACATCGAACGCGATCCCGAGACCGACAGATCGGACGCTGAGCTGTGGTACGCGCCTGATCTCGTCACACGACTGCTCGACGCGGACGCCGACTTCGAGATCGGCTCGCACAGTTTCTCGCACCCACAGTTCGATACCATCTCGCGCGACCGGGCGAGCTTCGAGTTTCGCCGGTCGAACGAGATCGCATCGACGCTCGGTGTCGAAATGCGGTCGTTCGTCTATCCACAAAACCGGGTTGGGCACACGGAACTTCTCGCCGACCACGGCTTCGACGTGGTCCGCAGGCACGTCCCCAGTTCCCGTTTCGAACAGGCTGAACGCGCCGCGCGGATCGTCACCGGATTCGACAATCCGTCGCCGACCCAGCCACGGGTCACAGCGGATGGTGTGGTCGAAATCCGGCCCTCGCTCTCGCTCGAAGCGTACAATCGGCCCAAAGAGGAGATTTTCACTCGTTCTCCGTTTCACAGGGGCTTCAAACGGTACCTGACGCATGGGCTGGAACGAACCGTCGACGAGGGTGGCGTATTCCACGTCCACGGTCATCCCGAAGCCTTTCGGCTCGACATGCCCGCACGCCGAATCGAACACCTGATCGAGGAGATCCAGCGGCTGGAAAGCGACGGGCTGGAAGTCGTCACGATGTCCGAAGTCGCGGCGCTATGTGCGTGAGTCTCGCGATCGGTCTGTCCCGTACCTGATGGGGGCCCCCGACCGAACCGCCTCGTCCGTCCCGTCGGGCTTGTGACCGTTGATATCGAGGAGTTCCGGATGCTGGTCGATTACGTCGACGACATCGAACAGCGACAGTGGCTCGCTCTCGTCTGGGAGCCGCTCGTAGACTGCCCTGGAGAACTGCAAGTCACAGGGATTGTCGACGGTCACACGGATCTCCGGCCGCCGGAGGACAGCCGGCGGATCGACCGTCTGAATCGTGAACGAACCCGGATTTTCGGTGATATACGACGTACTCGCTTCCCTTCTGTGACGTCTTTCACCCTCGTCGCGCGCCGTTCGCAGTGCATCGATCGAGACGACCTCAACCGGCGCACCGTGGGGGAGATCACGCGTAACGGCGAAATCTGCGCCCGCTCGTGTATGACTCTCGGCGAGTTCGGTCAGGTTCTCCCAGTACACGACTGGGTTCTCAGTCGTCGTCCTGACTACGGTGTCGGCCGCGACCGCCTCGGCCGCCTCGATGAGCCGATCGAGGACCCGTTCCGTGGAACCGACGACGTATTCGAGCCCGTGCGTGGTCGCGAAATCGACGTAACTCCGCTTGGACGGGGCGTCGCCGATCGCGAGGACGATCTCGTCGATCGCGTCCACGCGTTCGAGTTGGGCGACCAGATGCTCGAGAATCGGCCGCTCACCGACCTGCTGGAGCGGTTTACCGTACAATCGCGTCGACTCTGATCGACAGGGGAGCGTTGCGGCGACACGCGGAGCCATCGACCACTGATTACCCGGCCGCCGATTTAACGATTTCCGAAACCGGTGTCGACGAGCAGACGGTCCCTCACTTGTAACCGAGTGCTTCGAGACGTTCATTCCGTGTCCCGTCGTCGGCCGACCTGTCGTACTCGCCGGGAGAGTGAGTTTGTTCGTCGCTGGCCGTCGTTTCCCACCACGGCACATGACGGACAGGGGACCGCATATGCCAGGGTGGGTGTCCCCAGCGTCCGCCTTCTCCGAGGTAGTTCCCGTGGTCGGCCGTGACGACCACTGACGGTGCGTCGACGTTCTCCAGCAGTAGATCGAGATCGTCTAAAACAGGTCCGAGATTGTTTTCGTACGCCTCTGTCACCTCCTCTGCGTAGCCATTCTGTGCCGCTTCCCACTCGCCGCCCGCATCTCCTTTGCCCGGCTTCCCTTCGTACGGTACCCACCCACCGACGTGTTCGGACCGTTCGACGACCGACGGGAGGTGTGGCTGCATGTAGTGGACGATATACCTGTCCGCAACATCGTTTCGCATCGCCTCTATCGCTCGATCGGTGACCGGTCGCGGGAGGACGGTCTGGTACTCCTCGTCCCAGGCGTATCGCCACACGTCGTCGAGCAACGCGAGCCGATGCTTCGGTGCCCTGTCCGTGTGGGCGTTCGCAGTGATGTAGGCGGTTCGCTCGATCTCCGCATCCGTCGCCGCTTCGAACGTGCGCTGGATCCAGTGTGGTGACTGCGAACCGACACTGTAGACCCGTTCGGGCTCTCCCAACCCGATCGAATGTTCACTTGCACCCCGGGCACCGAGGTCGTACCGACACGCGTCGAGCACGACTGCTAGGTCCCAGTCGTGATCGTAGAGGTAGCGTCCGCAGACCGGAGTGACGATCTCACGCTCAACGTATCGAGTGACCTGCCGTTTGACCCAAGCGGCTGCCCGATCTGGCCGCCGGATCCCCTTGCTGACTGCGCTGTCTGGCAGTGTCATTACGGAGTTCCATCATCCCCCCGCAGAAATATGTATCGTGTGTGACTTTCAGTCGAGGTGTCGATTGTTCTTATCGACTGGATGTTATAAAACTACCTTGCTGAACGGATTTGACGAACGGATTATTTGAACACGAGAATGTTGTCCAAGCTTTTCCACCTTCTTTGAGTACGCAGTCAATTTCCGCCAGATGACTTTCAATATCTGCGGGTAATATATGTATGAAAACACTACGAAGAATCACCAAATCAAGATAATCGTCCGGGAATAGAGGTCAAACGTTTCGGAATTTAGATTTCCAGTTGGGTTATCTCTTCCATTATAAACATCCAAATAACTAAATTGATGATTAGTATCCGAGAATCGTTGTTGTAATGCATCGATTCGATTCTTTTGAATGTCCATACCGATGTATCTCCCCACTTTTACCAAATTCTAACGGACTTTTATTATGAGTTTTTGAATTCCCCAGCACGAAGTTTTTCAGTCGGTGATTTAATCTGAACCATTGTAGGGGTGTCCAGGGTGCCGTGTAAAAATTTTCGTTTGAACAACTCCTATTTTGCCGTCTAAGTGATTTCCCATCGACAAACTTAGACGATCTTCATCAGATTTTGAGCGATATTTTAGCCGAATTACTTATACGGCCGATATATGCGCCCAAATATATAATCTAGAATCCCTATATATTGACATATTTACGTATGATTGTCGTTTTTAGTTGTAGCCATAATGTTGGAGACGATAGTTCTATTACTCGGCCAAAGCAAGAGTGACTAACTGATGGATGTCGAAGAACACGACCGCATCGTCGTGGATGTCGATGGTGTACTCGCGCAGAAACACCCGGAAAAGGAGTACTCGGAGCTCACCCCGGACGCGGATGTCGTCGAGACGCTCAGGCGATATGACGAGGACGGCTTCTATATAATCCTCAACACCGCTCGGAATATGCGAACGTATGAGGGTCGGATGGGCAAGATCAACGCCGAGACAGCGCCGACACTCGTCGAGTGGCTCGACGAACACGATATTCCGTATGACGAGATCCACTATGGGAAACCGTGGTGTGGCCACGACGGCTTCTACATCGACGACAACGCGATCCGCCCCTCGGAGTTCGTCGAAAAGAGCCCGGCAGAGATCCGCGAGCTATTGAGTACGGCGACACGCCGCGAGACGGAACAATGACCGGGACGGGGCCCGCCACGCTTCTGATTCCGTCGGCCGTGCTGGTCCCAGACGAACTGAAACTCGAACTCGGGCCGATCCCGACCGGGATGATCCCGTTGCACGGGAAGCCGGCCATCGAACATATCGCCGACTCGTACGAAGCGGCCGATGACTGTCCGCCGACGCACAAAGTGATCGCGTGTGGCGAACAGAGCCAACAGATCGTGGAGTGGACCGAGCGCTCCGAGTACGACTGGGAGGTCGTCGATATCGGGTCGACGCGGTCCCTGGGAGCGACTGTCGGGCAGGCGCTCGGTACACTCGGCGAGGACCGACTCCGGGGGTCCCTGTTTGTCCAGTTCGCCGATACGCTGGTGTACCCGGCGTGCGCTCCTGCCGGGGAGGATTCGATCTGTTACGAGACGGCCGACCATCCGTTGCGATGGACGACGTTCGAGACGGGTCCCGATGGACGGATCTCGTCGATTTCGGAGAAGTTCACCGTGGAGGGTCGGAAGCGAACGAACACGTTCGTTGGCCAGTTTCAGTTGCAGGACCCGATCGGATATCACGAGGAACTGACTCGCGCCCTTGGCGGCGACACTGCAGCGAGCGGCGGTCTCGACCCGTTCTACGCGGCCCTGTTATCCTATCTCGACGCTGGATCGTACACGCTTCGTCAGCCGGACAACTGGATCGACGTCGGTCACTTGGACACGTATTACCGGGCGAAGACACAGTTTTTGAACACGAGGGAGTTCAACGAGATGCGGATCGACGAGCAACGGAATATCATCCGCAAGGAAAGCGACGACCCGGATATTCTCGGACCTGAGATCAGGTGGTACGACCGACTCCCGAAGGAGTTGAAGCCGTTCACGCCACAGGTGTTCGACTATTCGCTCGGACAGCCTACCACGGTCGATCTCGAATATATCGGCTACCCGACACTTAGTGACATCTATCTCTACGGTGATCACGGCATCCATATCTGGAAGGGCATCTTCCGCTCCCTGTTCGAGACGCTTGATGCGTTTGCAGAGCACAGCACGGGCGATCACTCGGCGATGGCTGACGCCCAGAGTGCGATCTACTACGACAAGACCGTCAATCGTCTCGAACGGTTGGCCGACGACGAACAGTTCGAACCGTTCTTCGATCGTTCGACCGTCACGATCAACGGGACCGAGTACGAGGGTCTCGATGTGATGCTCTCGTCGCTTCGATCGGACCTCAATGCGCTCGGCCTCTTGGATCCCGTCACACCGACTGTTATCCATGGGGATCTCTGCTTCGCCAACATCTTGTACGACGTTCGCACGTCGCTCCTGAAACTCATCGACCCACGGGGTTCGTTCGGTACCTACGATGTCTACGGCGACTCTCGATACGACCTCGCGAAACTCCTTCACAGTGTTGACGGCAACTACGAGTTCATCATCAACGACAGGTTCGATGTCACAGCGGAGCCACAGGCGGGTCGTATCGAGTACACGAAGTACACCGACCAGACGCACGACCAGCGCCGGGACCTCTTTCTCTCCATGCTCGAGTCCCACTACCCGGAGGAGATCGACCGTCTCTGGGGGATCGAAAGTCTGCTGTGGCTGAGTATGGTTCCGCTCCATGCCGACGAACCGGAGCGACAGTTTACCATGTTGGCACAGGGTATCGAGAAGTACAACCGCGTTTTCGGTGAGACCATATGAAGATCATCATCACGATGGCCGGTCGCGGAAGCCGGTTCAAGAACGAGGGTATCGAGACACTCAAACACCGACTGTACGTCCGTGACCGGACGATATTCAACTACTCACTCTCGTCGCTGTCGGCGTTTTTCGACGAGGAGTTCGTCTTCGCCACGCGTGCTGCTAACGACGACGGACCGTTCATCAGAGAGCAGTGTGCCGACCTCGGGATCGACGAGTTCGATATCGTCGAACTGGAGTCAGTCACCGACGGGCAGGCGACGACGGCCCTGGCGGCTGATCAGTACGTCGACGATGAGGATGCCATCGCGATCTACAATATCGACACCTACATCGAGGAAGGGACGCTCCGTCCGGCCGATATCGAGGGCGATGCCTGGATTCCGGTCTTTTCAGTGCCTGGAGACAAGTGGAGCTTCGTCGAGCGAGATCAGGACGGCACCGTCACAGCAGTCGCGGAGAAAGAGCGAATCTCCGACCTAGCGACGGTCGGGTTCTATCATTTCGCCACATGGCGGTCGTTCAAGGACGCGTACGCTGCGATGCGCGAGGCGGTCAAGGAAGAATACGGCGAGACCTATATCTGTCCGTTGTACTCGTGGCTCATCGACAACGGCGACCGGGTGACTGCCACCGAAATCGACGACGATTCGGTTCACGTTCTGGGCACACCGGAGGATGTGGTGGCGTTCGAACCGGCGTTCGCAAAGCGACACAACCTCGATCTGTAACGCGGCCTTGTTGTCGTTCGGTGCCACACCGTAACTTACTTCGACTGTACTCGAATTGGATCCACCATGATCGGTATCTCTATCTCCCTCTACGACAAGTTCGACGATCTCGGCGTTCTCCTCGACATCATCAGACACAACTGGGAAGACGAGTACTACGTGTCGGTCTGTTCGAACCATCCCGATGCGCCGACGAAAATCGAACCGTTCGAGGACGAGATTGATCATTTCGAACAGGGTGCGCAAATAGAGTATGACCCGTCGATGGAAGATCCACGGGGCGAGCAGAACCTCTATTACCGGATATACGACACGATTCGGCGCGCGGCGCGAGCAGCGATCAGCGCCGACGGCGTCGAGTACGTGTTTCATCTACACACGGACGCCTGGCCCCTCTCAGAATCGTCGCTCCAGTCGCTCGTTGAGGAGACTGCCGACCGGGACGCCGCCGTCGCGTTTCCGGCGAAAACGCACTCATTCCTGAAGCACTACCCGCCAGGGAGCTTCGGGGATCAGTACATCCTTTTCGATGCTGCGAAGGCGACCGAGGTGGACTTCTTCGAGCGTGAGCCACTTGACTTCCCGCCGACTCTGATCCACCAGATCCTCCCGATACTCTGCCTGGCGAAGTTCGGGTGGGGAGAACTCTATCACTACACGAATTGCTCGAACCGCCAGCACTGGGACGGGAAACCGAGCACCGAGATCCGCAACAGCTTTCGGCCGATGTTCTACGACCCGACGTTAGATTATCTCCACGTCGCAACCGAGGACTTCCGTGGTGACCTGGGGAAGTCACTCCAGGCACAGTACCTCGCTCGATACGGGATACGACACGGTGAGCGCGTCGAGCACCTTCGTTCGGAGCATGAACTCCCCGAGGACGTGCTCTCCGATCGACTCGACGCCTGGTTCGACGACCTCGACGACCGTCTCAAGTGGTACGGTGCCTCCGTCGACACGTTCGGGCGTGACATCAGAATCGTCCGGTCGTTCCTCGAGGCGGATTCCCGCCTCGAACAACTGAAACTGCTCGCACAGCACAAGACCAATGGGAGCCATGCACAGGAGGCTATCGTCTCGGTCTACGCGTGGCTGCGTTCGCTCGTCGCCGACAACACGTCCGAGGAGCCGTACCCGGTCGGGTACAACGTGTTTCCCGACCGTACCTTGCACGACCATTACCACTCGCTGCTCCACCCGGAGGATTTCCCCGCCGAGATTCGGGAGGCTGTCGACCGGAACTTCGGTGACGAGTGAGTCGCCACTACCAGCCCAGACACAATACTAAAGTCCACCTCGACAGGATGTGCGAGTATGGTAGATTTCGACGGTGAGACAACCGTCATCGCCGAGTTGGCGAACGCTCATCAGGGCAATCTCTCGACTGCTGTCGAAATGATCGAGCGCGTCGCGACGGCTGCCGACGCGGTCAAGATACAGGTGTTTTCGGCCGAAGACGTGGTCATCTCGTCGCATGAGGATCACGAACTTCTGGACGAACTGTCGCTCTCACATGACGATGTCGAACGTCTCGCCGATGTTGCACACGACCACGGTCTCGAGATTCTCGCCGATGTCGAAGGCCCCGACGGCATCTCCCGCGTCGAAGATGCCGATATCGACGGGTTCAAGATCCATAGCTCGGATCTCGCTCATCAGGCACTGCTCGAACGCGTCGCCGTGCTCGACAAGCCAATGATTCTCTCTGCCGGCGGTGTGACGCCGATCGAACTCCGAAAGGCGATCGAGACGATCGAAACGACCGCCTCGGTGCCACTGTCGCTGGTCTACGGCTTTCAGAACTATCCGACCGAACTCGAGGATACACATCTGCACCGCCTTCGCGAGCTTATCGACCGGTTCGACTACCCCGTCGGCTACACCAGCCACCTCGACGGTGGGACGGATCTCGCCACACAGCTCCCCGCCTGGGCCGTCGCTGCCGGTGCGTCGTTCGTCGAGGTTCACGTCACGCTGGATCGGGCCGAGGAAGGGATCGACTACTACTCCTCACTCGAACCGGCAGCGTTTGAGGAGATGGCAAATACCGTCGAGAAGGCCCAGACTGCCGTCGGGGAACGGACGATCGCCCTCTCAGAGAGCGAGCTATCGTACAGAAACTCCCACAAGAAGTGCGTGCTGGCGACCCGAAAGATAGAGCCCGGTGAACGGATCGAGCCCGACGATGTCACGGTTCGCCGGCCGGTCGACGACCCGGAACGAGCGTACAAATCGACGGACCCGGTCGTCGGTCAGACTGCGCGGACCGATATTCCCCGCTCACAGCCGATCGGTCGTCGCCATCTCACGCAACGGGTCGTCGCGACGCTGGCCTGTCGATCTGAGTCGACGCGTCTCTACGGCAAGCCACTGCAACTGCTGGGCGACAAGCCGATCATCGCGCATCAGGTCGATCAGCTCCGGGCGGTCGACGCGATCGACGAGGTTGTGCTGGCGATCAGCGACGCTCCCTCACAGACCGCCTACATCGACTTCGCAGAGTCACGAGACCTCCCGTACGTCGTTGGCTACCCGAAGAACGTTGTCGGTCGCCTTGTCGCCGCGGGCCGGGAGGCGGACGCGGATCTGGTCCTCCGATCGACAACCGAAAACCCGTTCTTGCACTACGGAATCGTCGACGACGTCGTCACCGCCGCACGGAACACACAGGCCGATCTGGTCGCACCACGCAAGCTTCCCTTCGGCTCGTTCGTCGAGGTGTTCGATCTCGCGGCACTCGCTGATGCGGACAGACTTGGCGACGATCGACATCGGAGCGAGCACGTTGCCTCGTTCCTGACCGAGAATCCAGAGTCGTTCGGCATCCTCGGTATCGAACCCGAGGACTCGCTCCAACGGCCCGACATCCGTTTGACCGTCGACAATCCGTCGGATCTCGTATTGGTGCGGCGGCTCTGGGAGCACGTCGGGTCGGCACGGAACCCGTACGATCTGGGTCGGATCATCGAACAACACGACGGGGCTGAACTGGGTAGCCTGAACGCCGACAAACCGGATGGCGAGACGCCAGATGTGATCGAAGACGCCTGGCACATTTACGGTGATCCGGACGATCGGATGCGTCTCGTCGAGAGCGTCGACGACCTCCCGACCGTCGAGGGAGAGGACGGATGAGACCGTACCTTCGTGCGACTTCCAGTCCAGTCGTCGTTTCGTTCGGAGGAGTGGGTGTCCAATGAACGTCGTTTTCAGAGCTGACGGCGGGACGGAGATCGGGTACGGACACCTCATGCGAGCGAGCGCTGTCGCGACTGTCTTGCTGGAGCGGGGCATCGACGTGACTGTTGCGACGACGACGCCGTCGGCCGTCCGGGAGAGCTTTCCCGATGGGACCGAGACCGTCTCGCTTCCCGACCGCAGTGATCCCGAACCCCTGTGCCAGTGGCTCGCAACGAACGACGCGGCTGTCGTGTACACCGACGCGTATCCCGTGCAAACGGACTACCAGCGCGAGATACGCACGCACGCCAAGCACGTCGCGTTCGAGGACTACGCGGCGTACCCGATCGCGGCCGACGCACTGATCAACAACAACCTCTACGCCAGCGGCCTCGATTACTCGTTTACCGGTCCGAAACCGGAGACGTACTTCGGACCGAAGTACGCGCTCCTGCGCGAACCGATCCGGCAGCTTACCGATCGGGAGCCACCACGCCGGGCAGTGCCAGAGCATGCAGTGGTCACCATGGGTGGTAGCGACACGACCGAGGAGACGCCATCGATCCTCCGAGCCTTCGACCGGTTCGACGGTCGTGTCGAAGCGATCGTCGGCCCCGGCTTCGATGAATCGCTCGAAGAGCGCGTCCGCACAACCGCAGCCGAAGTGGAGACTGAGGTTCGTGTCACCCGCGACCCCGACGATCTGGCCGATCGGCTCTTTGCCGCGGACTTCGCTGTTACGACGGCCAGCAGTACTACCTTCGAGCTGTTTGCGCTCGGCACGCCTGGCATCATCAAGCCAGTCGTCGATCATCAGGAGCGGATCGCGGACGAGATTTCGGACCGTGACCTCGGGATCGTCCTCGACAGGGACGCCGGAACCGATGCGTTTCGACGAGCGATCGAGCGATACGTGACCGACTCGTCACTTCGGGAGGAGAAACAGGATGCCGGCCGAGCGCTCGTCGACGGGCGTGGTGGCGTCCGAGTTGCGGACGCGATCGCCGGTCTGTGACCGATTCACCTCGGCGAGGTGATGTCGATTCAGTCGAACTTCGCGGTCCGCATCCACTCGATCGTCTCCTCGAGGCCGTCTCGTAACGTCGTCGTCGGCTCCCAGTCGAGTTCTGACTTCGCTTGGGAGATGTCCGGGATCCTCGTCTCGATATCGTCGAAATCGCTTCCGGTCGCTTCCTCTCGGGTGACGTACCGGGGCTCTCGTTGGTCGGCGTCGGCCAGTTCGAGAATGAGTTCGGCCAGCTCGCCGATTTCGGTCTGCTTGGTTCCGCCGAGGTTGTAGACCACATTCTCTCCTCGTGTCGTCTCCGACGCCCGTACGAGCCCTTCGACGAAGTCGTCGATGAAGGTGAAGCACCGGCTCTGAGTGCCGTCGCCGTAGACCGTCGGTCGATCACCGTCAAGCACCATATCGATGAACTTCGGAATCACGAACTTCGGCCGCTGGTACGGACCGTAGAGGTTGAACGGCCGAACGATCGTCGACGAAACGCCGAGATCGACCTCGCTGAACAGCTGGATCATGTGTTCACAGAGGCTCTTCGAGACCGCGTAGCTCCAGCGGGAGTTCCCGGGCGCACCGAGTACCTGATCGTCGTCCTCCGACCACGGGATGTTCGGGTTTTTGCCGTACACTTCGCTGGTGCTCGTGTAGACGAACCGCGTCCGCGACCCTCGAATCTGGTCAAGGAGGTACTTTGTCCCCGTGAAGTTCACCTCGAACGGATAGAGTGGGTCGGTCGGCTCGATATACCGGTCGACCCCGACGATTGCCGCCAGATGGAAGATTCGATCGTACGCGTTGGGCGTCGGAAAGAGCACGTTCTCGACGAAGTCCTCATGAATGACACTCCCGTGATGGTACTCGACTTGATCACCCACCAGGTGTTCGATCGCTGCCGGAGGATGGCGCTTGATGTCGACTGCGGTCACCTTGTGGCCGTCTTCGACGAGCCGTTGGACGAGGTGTTGACCGACGAACCCGGTCGCACCAGTGACGAGGATTCTCTCACTCATATGGTTGTCCTTGCGGTTGGTTCTATCGAACGTGGGGTAAAGGCTTCGTCTTGCCGATCGTCACGCCACTGCTGGTGCGAGCAAAATCAGATCATATATAACTACGTGGCGTTTGTGTGCCACTCAGGATGCGATCGAACGAATCCCTCGGCGTCGTCGGACTCGGTGAAGTTGGTTTGCGACTCGCTATCGCGTTTACCGACGCTGGATTCGACGTTCTCGGTGTCGATGTCGACGCTGAGCGGACGGCCGCTCTCAACCACGGCAGCTCATATATAAGTGATATCCCGGACACTGCGGTACAGTCGCTTACGGCGAACGGGTTCGAAGCAACGACCAAGTACGATCGGCTCACCGAGGTTTCTCACGTGGCAGTCTGTGTTCCGACACCGTTACAGAAGTCGGGCCAACCGGACATCTCCTATATAGTCTCTGCCACCGAGAGTCTCGCGGCGGTCATCGAGCCGGAGACGACCGTGATCATCGAGAGCACGGTCTACCCGACTGCGACCGAGCGAGCCGTCAGCGGTGTCTTCGAAGATGCGGGGTTTACCGTCGGTGAGGACGTCTTCCTGGCCAGTTCGCCGGAACGTGTCGACCCCGGTAACGACGCGTACTCGTTGACAGAGATTCCGAAGATCGTCGGTGGCGTCACACCCCAGTGTGGCGACCACGTCGAAGCGCTTTACGGCGAGGTGTTCGAGACGATCAAGCGGGTCGACTCATCGACTGAAGCCGAGATGGCCAAGATCCTCGAAAACACGTTCCGAAACGTCAACATCGCGCTCGTGAACGAACTCGCGAAGGTGGCAGACAACTTCGATATCGACTTCTGGCGCGTCATCGAGGCGGCGGAAACGAAGCCGTACGGCTTCATGCCGTTCTATCCCGGTCCGGGGCTGGGGGGTCACTGCATCCCCGTCGATCCGATGTACATCTCCTGGAAAGCGAAACAGGATGGGCTCAAGACGCCGCTGATCGACCTCGCGGACACCACCAACCGAGAGATGCCGTCGTACGTCGTTACCAGGATTATCGAGAGTCTCAACGACCGTGGTGTCCCCGTTCCCGATGCCGACGTGATGGTCCTCGGCGTGACGTACAAGCCGAACGTCGCCGATATCCGCAATTCACCGGCACTCGACATCATAGAAGAACTGGAGGCCCACGACGCTTCAATCTCGTTCCACGATCCGTACGTCGACACTGTCGAAGTTCATAACAACGGCACCTACGAATCGACTGCACTGACTGCCGAACGCCTCTCGGCGGCCGATTGTGTCGTCATCGCGACGGACCACTCGCAGTTCGACTTCGATTTCGTGGTCGAACACTCCGAGTTCGTGTTCGACACTCGAAACGCTACCGAGGGTCGATCGACGGCGACCATCGAACGGTTGTGAAGTGACGACGACGCGCCGTACCGGGCTTTCCCCGCTTGGAGAACGAAAGGCATATACCAGATTTAATCATATCCAACGATGGGGCGGTAGCTCGCAACCGCGGGAAGAGTAAGCGTTTCCGCCAAAGTACTGCGGTACGGCAAGAGCGCCCACTCACACTGGGAGTGCAACACTGCATGCCTGGGTTCGAATCCCAGCCGCTCCGTCAATAAAGATGAGTCGTGTGATGACGGTCTGGCAACCATTATATCTCCCTAAACTACATTATTTCGCGCGGTTGGCGAGGAGCGATGTTTTCGTCATCTTCGACGATGCCGAGTTTACACGCAGCTCTCGCCAACACAGGACCAAGATCGACTTTCAGAACTCCAAATGGTTGACTATCCCGGTCAAACGAAGCGACGACACGATGCGGATTAACGAGGCACCGCTTGATATGTCCCAAGACTGGATCAGCAAGCACACGGGCACACTTCAGGCGAAATACGGTGGTGGGGCGACGGACATACTCGGAGAATACTACGACCGAATCGACGACGATAGTCACTTGTCAGAGATCACGGTCCCGCTACTGAAACGATTGCTTGAGGCGTTCGATATCGATATCGAGATCTACCACTCGTCAACGCTCGATGTTCCATACAAAAAAGGCGAGCCATCGGTGTATAATGCCCGACTCACCGACCACTTCGACTGCGACACCTATTTTTGCGGGGCGAACGCGTACAACGCCTACTTGCGCGAAGAACCGTTCGAAGCACGTGACCTCGATATCCGGGTTCAAGATTGGAAATGTCCGTGGCCAGATGGTAACGTCATCGCACTGGACGCACTGTTTGGCACTGACGATCACCGACAGTATATCGAGTGACTATTCGAGATCGTCCCAGGTGATGCCGTCGTCCTTGTCGATGTCTCGCGCTGCCGTCCGACCGATGACTTCTTCGTAGTGTTTCGGTTCGAGACCCGGATCCTTCATCCCCGACGAGAGCAGGGCGACGTTGTCTTCGGTGAGTTGTTCGCCGGCCTCGATCGTTACCGTTGCGTGGACGTGCCGGCGGACGATATCGCCCTGTTCTTCTTCGAGGACTCGAATCTCTCCATCTCCGAGAGCCATTTCAGTTCTCCTGATCGCAGTCACCATCTCCGATAGCTCGTCCGGTTCCAGCGCGTAATCGTGGTCCGGCCCCGGCATGTCGTTGTCGAGTGTGAAGTGTTTCTCGACGACACTCCCCCCGACTGCAACGGCAGCGCTCGGTGCCGTCACCGGGTCGGTCGTATGATCGGAGAGCCCGGACAGCAGACCGAAGTCAGACTGGATTCGTTCGATCGCGCGGACGTTGATATCCGACAGATCGGTCGGGTACGCCGAGACACAGTGAAGCAACACCGTCGGGGGGCCGTCGATCGAATCGAGGAACTCGACAGCTTCTTCGATCTCCTCGTACGTGTGGGCACCGGCAGACAGAATCATCGGCTTTCCGATCTCGGCAACTGACTCTAGGAATGGGTAGTTGCTGAGGTTGAACGACTCGATCTTGAACATCGGGACGTAAGGGTCGAGTTCGTGTGCCGACTGTTCGTCGGAGGGCGTGGACATGAACAGGATGTCTTGTTCAACGGCCCGTTCGTGGAGTTCCGGGATCCACTCGTAGGGCATCTCGACCTCAGCCAACGTCTCATAGATCGACTTATCGCCTTCCATCTGGGGAATCGTCCCACTGTCTTCCACGAAGTGGCGTTCCGCGCGAAACGTCTGGAATTTCACAGCGTCGGCACCTGCTTCCGCTGCCGCATCGACCAGCTTTTTTGCCGTTTCGAGGTCACCGTTGTGGTTCGAGCCCGCTTCTGCGATGATGAACGTCTCCCCATCACCGATCGTCCCGCCGTCGAACGAAATTGTGTCCGATCGCATCAGTAATCAAAACCCATGGTAGCGGGGGTCTTTAGATCACCGGTACCCCGAGACGGTGCTTACCGGTGTACGGCGCGGAGTACTTCGAACGGCTCTGCTGCTGGCACTCCAGCTTTCGCCCCCCAGACCTGTGCGTTTTGTCGGATGATATCGACCGATCTCGGATGTGGTGGGTCACGGAGTTCTGTCTCGTACGTTCTGAGTGCCTCGAGCTTTGCTTCCAAATGGTCGCTCACGTCGATGTACATCTGGGGCTGAAAGCCATTCTCGACCGAGGGGACCGACCACTCACTCGAAGAGAGTGTTTCGAACGCTCGAACGCTCTCAATCGACGACTCCGGCAGGGGTCGTGTCGCCGTCACCGTCGCCCGGCACACCAGCTCGTGGTCGACGTTAAGATCTCCGTAGTGGTGTGTGTACACATGTGTCGGGTCGTGCTCTTCGATTTCTGTTTCGATCGCTTGGACGATGTCGAGTAACGGCATGGAATCGAATTGGTTGTCCGGAAACCCATGAACACTGACCTCGGCGACACCGATTTCATTGCAGGCCGCTTCGGCCCGACTTCGGCGTTGTTCAATCTCGTCGGTGGCCACTTGCTCGCCCGCATCGTACCTGGACGTGACACCGTCGGAGAGGATACAGACGACCACTCGGTCGCCAGCAGCGGCGTGGCGTGCGAGCGTTCCACCGACCCCCAGCACTTCGTCGTCAGGATGTGCGACGACACAGAGGACAGTCATACTGACAACAAACACTGCCAAGAGAATATACGTACCGTTCGACAGGTAGTGGCGAACCGTTACTGATTAACCACAGTCACTGGATTGTGCTGTATGGACGTGGTCTTTCTCGGCATCAACGATGTCGGTATGCGGATATACGAGTGGCTCTGTGACCGACCGAACGTGTCGGTGTTGTCGCTGGTCACGACGAAAGAGCAGCTAGAACTCGTCGAAAAACTGCAACCAGATCTGGTCGTCTCAGTCGGTTATGATCATCTCGTGCCGGATTCGATCCTTTCGATTCCCTCTGAAGGCTGTATCAATATGCACCCGGGCTATCTCCCACACAACCGCGGAAAGAGCGGGAACGTGTGGCCCCTCGTTGAGAACACGCCTGCCGGGGTAACACTTCACTACATGGACGCGGAGTTCGACACCGGCGAGATTATCGCCCAGCGGATGGTCGAGACAGACTTCACCGACACCGGAAAGACGCTGTATCGACGAATGGAGCGCGTCCAGTTCGAGTTGTTCACCGAGGTTTGGCCGAAAATCGCCAACGGAACCGTTGAGGCGACACCACAGTCCGCGGCGGCCAGTAGCTATCACAGTATCAATGATTTTCGATCACTCTGTGAAATCGACCCAGAGGCGACGTACGAAGCCAAGGAGCTTCTGGATATTCTCCGTGCACTTACCTTTCCGCCGTTCGATAACGCGCACCTCGAAGTCGACGGCGAGACCTATTACGTCGATGTCGAGATCCGTCAGGCGGACGAAAGTGACGCCGAAACTCCAGAAGGCCTACTCCGCTCGTACTGAGTCTGTGTGGTAGTCGTGGAGTCGCTTGACGGCTCGGACGACATCCTCGACATCTTCATCGTCCATCGCGGGATACAGTGGCAGTGAGACGAGCCTGTCGTATACCGTCTCAGTGTTCGGGTACTGGCCACGTTCGTACCCGTACTCCGACTGGAAGTACGTGTGGTAGTGGAGCGGGACGTAGTGGACCTGCACGTAGATGTCCTCGGCGTGCATCGCGTTGACGAACTCTTTCCGTGAACACCCGAACTTCGCGGTGATTTCGGCGGCGTACAGGTGGAACATCGGGTCGACGCCGTCGTCGACGACCGGCGTCTCAAGGCCTGGAATGTCCGTGAACGCCTGGTCGTATCGGGCGGTGATCTCCTGGCGTCGGCGCTTGAACTCCTCGATCCGGTCGAGTTGTTCGTACCCGAGTGCCGCTTGGAAGTCCGTGATGTTGAAGTTGTATCCCAGTCCTTCACTTATCTGATACCAGGGTTCGTCCTCGTGGCCGGGAACATCGTAGTTCATGTCGAACGAACGCAGTCTTTCAAGTTCGGCCGCGAGGTCGTCGTCATCGGTGACGACCATCCCGCCTTCGCCCGTGGTGATGTTTTTGACCGGATGGAAGCTGAACGTCGCAACGTCCCGCTGTGCGCCGATCTGCTCGCCCTCGTACTCCGTGCCAAGCGCGTGACAGCAGTCCCAGATGACTTGGAGGTCGTGCTCGTCGGCGATTGCGAGCAACTCTTCGATGTCACAGGGATGGCCCCCGTAGTGCATGGGGAGCAGTGCTACCGTCTCCGGCGTGATTGCGTCCCGAACGGCTGCCGGGTCAAGCGTTCGCGTCTCCGGGTCGATGTCGGCAAACACCGGTTTCGCACCCTGGTGGCAGGCCGGATATGTACTGGCCACGAAGGTCAAAGGTGTGGTCACGATCTCATCGCCCGGGCCAATATCCATCGCGGCACCGACGAGTTGTAGTGCAGTCGTCCCCGATGTCGTCGCGACAGCGTGGTCGACACCAATGTAGTCGGCCATCGCCTCCTCGAACGCTTCGACAGTGGGGCCACGAGAGATATAGTTCCCGTCTAGCCCATCCAGAACTGCGTCCTTGTCTCGCTGCTCAATCGTTTGACTCCCGTAACCCATCGGCTGGTCACGAACGGGGGTTCCCCCGTACAGTGCTGGTGTGTCTGTCATGTATCAGTCTCCAGAGAACGGCGCCGTCAGACATCGCTGGGTGTGCCATCGAGACACGAAGGTCCGATAGCCCCTGTCGCTGCACATCCGTACTGTATCATAGCAAAGACGATGGTTGAATGTACCGGTTCGCTGGGGGGCGACGAACGTTCGGAACGAAGGTTTTTATACCCTGTCTCGCGAATATCTGTGTCGATGTCTTTGGTCTCCGTCCGAGAATATGATCCTTCTGACCGGTCTGCGTTCCTCTCGCTCCACCGGGATATCTTCTCGTCGACGGTCGACGACGCGTGGTTCGAGTGGAAATACGGTCAGCAGTCACTCTCCGAGCGACCACGACTCCTCGTGGCGGAAGCCGACGACTCACTCGTCGGCGCGCTGGGGTACATCCGGTACGACGGTCACGTCGACGGCCGATCTGTTTCGCTGCTGCAGCCAGCCGACGCGATGGTCGACCCCGAGTATCGCGACGGCGGGACGTTTATCGAGTTGCTCCAGTCCGGGGCTGACAGATACGGCACCGTCGCCGACCTCCAGGTGGGGTATCCCCAGAGCGACACCACTCGGATCTACACCCGACTGCTGGACTGGGACCTCGTCTGCGATTCGTCGCGAGTCTGGCGCGTCCACGATCCGGGGACACTGCTCGACTACGCTGGGCGCGAGTCTCTGGCTGGGTCGGCATCCCGTCTCGCCCCATTGTTGCGACTGGGGTTCCGTGGTCTCGACACTCTCTCTGGGCTCCTCGCGGATTCGACTGATCTCTCCGTCTCTGTTGTGTCCGACCCCGCAGGGTCGACACTGGCTTCCGTGTACGCCGACCACCGACCGGCGGCGAATCATATCACCCGCAACGGGGCGTACTACGACTGGCGACTCGCCAAGCCCGGGCATCAGTATACAGCGTACTACGCGCGTGAGGGGGACGACATCGTTGGCTGCATCGTCACGGGAAAGCAGGTCGGCGGTCGGCGTGTGTCGATCTGTGACTATCTGCCTGCTCGACCCACTGAACAGCCAGCAGTGTTTCGTCACCTGCTCCGTTGTGTCGTCGCCGATCATATCGACGCCGCGGTCATCGAGGTCCCTCCGAGCCTGTCGTCGACATTGGTCCGCCGACAGGGGTTTGTCGACTTCGGCGTCGTCGAGACGCTGCGTGAAGCATTGCCAGACGCAGTCGGCGACCGGTTGCCAGAGCCACCCCGATCACCGTTTATCGTCCGTGACGAGTCGTCCGCGTTTTCCGGACTAGCCGAGTGTGACAACTGGCATCTGGCACAGATCGAAAACGAGGCGTTCTGAGTGTGGCTCAGCCGATGCTGTTGTCAGGTGTCGACACTATCGCCATCGACGCGCTTGAACGACTGCTTGACCGTTACCCCAAGCAGTTCAAATCGTACGCGTTCTCGCGAGCGGAACAGACGTACTGTGACCGCAAGCAGTATCCGCCACAGCACTACGCCGGACGATGGGCAGTCAAGGAAGCGTTTCTGAAAGGGATCGGTGACCCCGAGCTATCCTCAAAACTTCAGTCGATCGAAGTAACTCGTTCCGAGGGGCGACCGTCCCTCTCACTCAGTGGAACGCCAGCGACGCGGTGGCGCGAAGTCCTGTCGACACACGGGGTCGACTCGGACAGTACCGCGACCTCGATTTCGCTCTCTCACGACCACGAAAGTGGGGTCGCTGTCGGTCTGTTCGTCGCTATCGGGCTCCCCCGCTGATAGCGGGGGGGAGCGTGGAAACCACCCTTCTGGGGTTTACCTACAAAGTGCCGCTGTCGATTCGGACGGTCTCACCGGTGATAGAGCGTGCGTGGTCCGACAGCAGGAAGCGGACAGTATCGACGACACTGCCGATATCTGTCGGCTCGCCCAGGCCGGTCCGCTCGTAGATTCGATCACGCTGGCGCTCTGAGAGATCGGCCGTCATATCGGTCTCCATAAATCCCGGGACGACGGCGTTCGATCGGATGCCCCGTTCGCCCCACTCTCTGGCGACGTTGCGGGAGAAGCCTTCGAGCGCTGCCTTACTCGCCGCGTACATACTGAGTCCCTTGTATCCGGTTGCCGTACTCACAGACGAGACGTGGACGAGCGCGCCGTCGGTCCGGTTGAGTAGCATATCTCGCAGTACGTATTTCGTCAACACGATCGGCGACAGGACGTTGACGTACATCATCTGCTCCAGTCGCCCAATATCGACGTTCGTCACGAGATCGTCATAGCCTATCGCGGCGTTGTTCACGAGCCCTTCGATCGGTCCGCGAGGCTTCAGTTCGTCCTTGTACAGCGCTTCTATCTCGGGGGTCTCGACGAGATCGAACGTGAGGTGATGGTACCGGTTTGGATAGTCGGCACTCAGCGTATCGACCTGTTCCGTCTCCGAGCGACTGAGGCCGATCACGTCGTGTTCGGTGGACTCCAAAAGGTCGGCCACGACCGCAGCCCCCAGTCCACGAGAGTCGCCCGTGACGACGATTGCACTCATTCTCGTTGCTTCTTTCCGGTCCGGGACGTATCAATATTCTCAACAACACTGATTAGTCGCGGGACCTCGTGCGATGGCAGACGTTCTTGGAGCGTCGATTTGATCTCCGCCGACCGTTCTGATGCGTCGACTTTCGATGTGAGTTCCACGTCTGCGACCAACATCGTTCCAGTCACGCTGTTACTCCGCGTGCTAACGACGACATCGACGACCTCGTCCAGACCACGAATCGCCGCCTCGACAGTGGCGGTATTGACCTCGTATCCACCGATGTTGACGAGGTCGTCGTCGCGGCCAACGAACTCGATCCGCCCCGGTTCGACCGTCTCGACGAGGTCTCCGGTCTGGTACCACTCGTCGTCCGTGACTTCTGGGGTCCGGCCGATGAGCGATTCGTGGATCAGAAGTTCTCCGTCGTCGGACACGTCGACCCGGTCGTCGTCACCGATCTCGAACGTTGCACCGTCGGATTCGAGGATGGTTCCTGCCTCGGTGAGCGCGTATATGTTTCTCAGTTCGGCATTCGGGAATTGTCGTTCGATCTTTGCCACCAGATCCGACTGGAACTTTTCTCCCCCAGTCGTGATCCGTTCGACGGCCGGAAAAGTACTGTCAGACTGCAATACTTTCAGCCGGTAGAACGTCGGCGTCGCAGAGAGATGCGTGACGCCGTACTCGGACAGCGCGTCCGCGATCGCTATCGGTGACGACTCGAAGATATACACCATCGGGTTCAGATTCCCGAACGCCTGAAAGAACACTTGCAGACCGGCGATGTGCGTCGGGTTGTACGCGAAGGCCCACGTGGCGTCGCGCGTCCGTGGTTCCCGACGGACGTTCCTGGTCAGATCACCGAGACTCTGTGTCACGGGCTTCGGTGTGCCCGTGGTGCCCGACGTGTAGAGCGTCACCTCCCAAGACTGTCGTTCGAAGACCGTATCGATGAGGGCCGCCGGTGAGTCGAAGTCCGTCTCCTCGACCGATTCTTGTTCAGTGAGTTCGTCTTCGAAGCCGAGTTCCTCGATCGTCTGCGCTGAGAGGGCGGGATCCAACACGGTCACGGAGCGATCGACGACGATGCTCTTGACGAGGGCGGTGAACACGTCCCAGGGATCGTCGCTGTACACGACGGATGGAAGGACTGTTCGATCGTTGACCTCTGTCACCAACTGTCGATACGTTCGGTCTCCCCCGTCCTCGATTGTCGCCCAAAACAGGGTCATCGCTGCCGGATCTTTTCGACGACGGTCCCGATTTCGTCCACGACTTCGTCCTCGAAGACATCGACACCGTACTCGTCTTCGATACGGACCGTCATCTCCGCGAGCTCGATCGATTCTAGTCCGAGATCGTCTGTCAAAGAGAGCTGTGCGTCTAACTCCTCGATCTCCTCGGCACCGTCCTTTATACGAAGAATATCGTTCAGTATCTCCCTCAGCGTAGACTCCACATCCGCGTCGGTCTGTGGCATGAGTAGGTGAAGCTCTCCACTATTCTTAAATATGTTGGACGGCCTCGTCGGCGGACCCGGCTGCTGCAACGGAGAACAGACAGAGGAGCGCACCCCGTCCGGCGATCACGGTCATCGGTTGGTTGGTGACGAGCATCCAGACGAGATTCAGGCCGGTGATCGCCGCCGCTGAAACGAGCGCTGCTGTTATCGGTGATCGATTTGCGTACCGCTTCGCCCGTCTGGCGAGTGTGGGCGTCGACGCCGTCCGTATCGAATCGGGCAATCCGAGCAACTGCTCGAGGGCCCGTACGACTGTGGCATCCCGAAGGTCGACGCGTATCTGGTGCACGTCACGACTCCGACTCCACTGTGGTAGCTTCTCGACGGTGGTCTGCCTGACCGAAGCTGTCATAGTGACGCTTGTCGACGAGGCCACCGCTGGCTGGACATACTGTCGTCTCAGATTGGACCCGGCCCACGCCGACCACAGGCGTGTCGGCCGACCAATCGACAGGACCCGGGACTGGCGAACGCCGACCCTGATCCGCCGGGCTATTTCATGTGTTCTGGCTGCCGCCAGAGCGGGTGCCCACTGCCGGCCTAGCCAGCTGAAGTATCGGCCGATCGTCCGACCGACACGCGATCGTTGCCAGATCCGCACATACGTCCCCTCGGCATCCATACGAGCCTCCGGCTCGACATCGGTCACAGACCGTAGCCAGTCAGGGACTTCGAGCGCGACACGGAGGCTGCGACTCAGGAAATACGCCGCAAACAGTGCGATGACGGGTGTCGCAAAGATCCGTCGCCTGGTGGCAGTTCCGCCGGCGCTAACGATCGTCGCATACCCCGCGATTGTCAGGGCGGCGATACCGCCGAACAGGATGACGTGTTCCCAATCCCACTCACGGACCACGTACGCCCCACCGAAGAGTGCTAGTGGTACGAGCAGCAATTGATAGGTTCCGTCCACCGTCGAGACGAACGCGCTGTAGTTTTCCGGCTTCCATGGGAACGGCGTCAACAAGAAATAGAACGCACGAATCGGGAGAAACAGGATCACGTCAAACCACGTCTCGTACTCCATCTCCAGCAGATACGCTTTCGGGTCGATGTACGCTTCGCCGTTTCGGTAGCTGTAGAGTCCGTGTTGGCGATACCCATTCAACCACTCGAGTGCCAGGAAATTGAACATCGACGTGACGTAGGTGAAAAGAACCGCACCAGTGAGCGCGAGCGTCGTCAGCGCAGGTATCGTTTGCCCGTTCCGTTCTGCGACGACAAAAGCGACCGTACAGCTCGCAGCGACGAGGACGACCGCGAACACTTCCGGTCGAACGAGCGCGGCAGGGAGGAGAGTGAGCGGTGCGTATACGAGATGCCGGTGTTTCCGTCTGCGTGTCCATTTGAGCAGCAACCAGCAACAGAGGGTGAGCGAGAGCATCGCGACGGGCTCCCGCAGGACATCTCGCATCAGGTTGACGGTGGCCGGGACCCCCATCATGAGGACGCCGACGGCGGTGGCGAATTGCCGCTTGGTCGCCGCCATTCGGTCTGGTGCGACCAATTTCGCGATCCGCATCCAGTACAGGATCGACACCGACCAGCAGCCGGCACTCAGCAATCCGATCAGCAGTCGGTTCTCGCCAATCACGAAGTAGATCGCACCGACGACGTAGACGAACGCGTTCACCCGCAGACGGATGTGTGGTGGGGACGGTATGGTCCCCGCTGCGAGCTGCTGGGCAATGTACCGGCTTAGTCCGTGATACGTATCCGCGTCCGGGAGCCCCGGTAAGAACTGTCCGACGGCGTTCAGGTGAATGAGTGCAGCGAAAACGCCGAATGCCGCCAGTGGGACGGTTGGATTGACGCCAGTCCGTCTGGCAACTGAGTCGATAGCGATGAGGAGTCCGACCGACGCGAGCCCGGTCTGGACGTAGTCCAGTCCACGAAAGAGCACAATCCCGTACATGACGAGCAGGATCGCTATCCAGCGCCAGTGGTTCCGCGAACCGGACTGCATGGCTGGGACGTACGGTCAGACTCGTTTAGAAGCCATCGGTTCCGTGCTCACTCGCCGTGGATGGATTCCGCTCTTACTCTCGAAAGAAGGTCCGATACAGCCAGCCCCGGAGCCGGCTCGGAACGAGCTTTGGAACCGATCGAACGACGAAGTTTACCGCTGCTCTGGGCCGCGAGACGAACCCGATCTCGGCGAAGTGGCGCTGTAGTCGTGCCTCCTCTTTCATGTGTTCGAGACCCCCTCGGCGATGGTACATCGCTTCTCCAGCACGCACCTTCGCCAGTACCACGGGAACGTTCACCAGCGTATCGTTCCTGGTGAGCATCCGTGCCCAAAGTTCGTAGTCCTCCATCTGTCCGACGGCGCGGTAGCTTCCGGCGGCCAGTATCGCATCTCTCCGCGCGAGGACCGTCGTGTGGTTGATCGGATTGCGGAGTGGGGCCATTTGTTCGATCGCGTGCTGTTCACAGGGCACCGTTCGAACTGCGTGTGGCTCCCCGATATCTGACTCGAACTCCTCGATGTAGCCACCGACGAGATCCGCACCCGTCTCGGTAAGCTTCAAGAGCGACCTCTCGATCCGTTCCGGGACCGAGATGTCGTCGGCATCCTGTATCGCGATCAACTCGTGGGTCGCTGTCGAGACGGCGGTCGCTCTCGCCGCGCCGTGTCCTCGGTTCTCGTCGTGCGCCGTCCGGTTTACTGGGATTTCGGACGTTCGCTGGAAGTGCTCGATCGTCTCGGCTATCGCAGGTGTCACGGGACCGTCCTCGACGATCACGATTTCGTCGGGTGGGCGTGTCTGAGCTCGGAGACTTTGTAAGGCTTCCGCGAGGTAGTCGGCATCGTCACCCGCATACGTACAGACGAGCGCGGAGACGCCGGGCATCGTTGTCAGTCCATGTATCCGAGGTCCCGCAATCGGTCCTCCGTGTGCGGGTCGATATCACCGTATCCGTCTAGGACACCGGAGTAGCCGATCTCTGTCGAGGCCCTGAATTGCGCGAGTATCGACTCGAACCGGTCGAACGCCTCACCCTCTCGCCCCGAGAGATCGCTCTGTTCGTCTGGATCCGCCCGTAGGTCGTAAAACTCTCGTTCGTCCCCTTTGGCGATGAGTTTGTGCGTCGACGACCGCACCCCGATCGTCACTGCTTCGTCCGTGTTCGTCTCCGTGAGAACATGCTTCCGATCGGCGTGAGTATCGTCCAGCAGGTCGTCGCCGACGAACTCCACGTCGGTTTCGATATCGAGATACGAACATAGCGTCGGCACGATGTCCAGCGACGAGTACGGCCCGTCGACGGGTTCCGTCACGGTCGGGAGATCGAGCACGAACGGGACCTGTACGAGTTCGTCGTACAGTTTCTTGGAGTGGGAGTAGCCCCCATGCTCACCGAACTCCTCTCCGTGATCGCCTGTGAGGACCACGGCGGTATCGTTCCCGACTGCCGACAGTAGCCGACCAATCTCTGCGTCGGTGAATTCGACCTCGTTCCGATATCCCTCTCGGAGACGATCGTTCTCGCGGTCTGTCACCGCTTCTGGAGATCGGACCGCCTTGTACCAGAGGCGCTCTGACGCGAACTTGTCAAGGTACCCCCGCCCGGGGTCGAGCCGATACGGACCGTGTGGGTCCATGTAGTGGACCCAGAGGAAGTAGGGCTCAGATGCGGTTCCGAGCCACTCTATGGCACGATCCGTAATCTCGTCGGCCGGTTCGTACGGATGGCGTCTGAGTAGCCGTTTGATCTTCGAGTAGACGGTCGTGAGGCGTTCCGAGGGTAACGTCACCTCGTTCATGCTGTCGTAGAACGTGCCGAACCCCTCGTCGTACCCGAAAAACGAGGACAGCAGTGGATTCGAGTGGATCCCCGCGGTTTCGTAGCCGTGCTCGCCGAGGATGGATCCGAGATGTGGGATCTCGGTGTCGCCGAAGAAGTGGTTGAAGAAGTTGTGTGCGTACTGCGAACTCAGGATCGCCGGCACGGAGGCCCGGGTGTGCGTACTCGGTGTCGTCGTCGTACTCGCGATTGCCGCGTCGTCCGCTCTATCGTCGATGGCAGGCGTCTGAGGGGAGGATTCGGAGAGAAATCTAACGGAGTCTCGTCGCAACGAATCGACAGTCACGAGGACGACGTTCTGGTGGGGCATACTGGTTCCTTCAACGACGAATGGTTAAATGTAGCGGGTTTACAGTTTGTTCACCTTTGCCCCGATCGGTTCCCACTCGAATGCACCCAACAGCCGATCGAGCAGATGGACTGACACACCGAGGTTCCGGTAGTGTCGCACCTTTCAGAGCGGCAAGAGCCCCGGCAGTGAGGGCTGGTCGGGATCGAGTTCCCAGGGATGCACGTAGAAGATAACATCCTGCCGTTTCTGAATGTGCTGTATCCCGCGCTGGTAAATCGTGTACGGCCTGAACCCGAAGTATCCACCGCCAGCCCACGGGATCTGTTTTCGAGCGATCCAGAGAAGCGGCAGCTGAGCCTCGACCAGACTGTTGTCCAGCCTGACGAAGGTACGTTCCCACTGTAGGTCGATGTTCCCGTACCGCGGATGACCAACGAACGGGGGAGGAACTCGAATCGTACGTCAGCCCGAGTTCCCGGAGTACGTCGAGTGCCCACCCTGTTATCGAAAAGCTCGATGCTCTGTATCCGTGCACGTCGCCGTCGATAGCGGCTTCGATACTCTCGATCGACCGTTCGACATCGGACCTGAACTCCGCTCTCGTCAGGTTGGTCACCTCCTCGTGGTTGTATCCGTGGGTTGCAATCTCGTGTCCCCGGGCTTCGACTTCCCGTATCAAATCAGGGGCTCTGTCAGCGACATAGCCCAACACGAAGAACGTCGCCGTCACGTCATGTCGATCGAGCAGGTCGAGGAGCGTCTTCGTGTTTTCCACGACTCGGAGTTCGCACTCGTCCCAGTCCTCTCGGTCGATGACCGGTCAGGGATTGTGTGCGTAGAACCAGACTTCGAGACCGACCTGGCTGATGTAGGTCTTCGCGGCGAGATTGCTTGCGCGGTTCCGTCGGCAGTGCTGGGGTGTCAGATCTTCTGAATGCTGAGAGCGTCGGCGACATCGTCGAGCGGCTTCGCGAACTGGTTGTACGAGATGCGGTCGTAGATGGCCACGTATCCTGGTCGGATATTCGCCCACAGCGGCAGGTCCGGTTGGAGGCCACCCTCGATGTCGTGGCCTGGGTGGTTCTTGATTCACTTGACGAGGAACGGCGCGCCGGTGTACATCTTCACTTCTCGGCTGCCGGTTTTCGTGTTCTCAGGGATCGAGAGCCGAACGAATCCGTTCTTGATTTCTCCATCCTTGAGGGTGAGTTCGTGGAGTTCCGTCTCGGGGCGACCGCCGGACGACCAGCAGGTCGCCACGATGGCCTTATTCCGGATGTTGCATTGATCCTCGATCAGCGTGATGATTTCCTCGCTGTACCGGAGGATGTTCGCTGCCCTCGGCGTGGGATCCGCTTTTGTCGGAACATCAGCCCATAGAGAGTGTTGATGAACGCCTCCTCAATCTCCCGCCGCACTCCTCTTTCTGTGCCCATTTGACCGCATTATCGTTATTCAACGACTTATTAACCAGCACGCCGATCTTGGGATGGAAGAGTAGGTCCGTCTCGTCCTTCTTTCGGACGTGCTTGGGATGGTAGTGTATGACCTGCTTACCGTACTGGTGGCCGGAGATTAGCCGCTTGGCGGCTTGTTTGGGGAGAACTTTCTGGTGGTTCTTGCCTACGATCTCTTCGTTGTCGACCTTGTACTCGAACCGGCTCCCCTGCTTAGTAGCGCAGAGGTGGAGGAACCGTTGCATGATACCCGACTGTCCGACGACTTTGGGACTCATCGACCGCCGGAGGCGAACGTACCTCTCGAAGGTCGTGATATTGCTCATCTCGTGGGGCTGCGTAGCGAAGTAGTCGGAGTTGACGCGCATCTCTCCCTCGTTCGCAAGAACGTTGAGCACTTGCGGCAATAGTACTCCTTTGGTTCAAAATTTGTCCCACTGAAGTGGACGTTGACGCCTTCTGCGTTGCTCGCGTGGTCGAACGGGCTGCTGATCCGGTCGCCCGTTTCGTAGTGCTGTATCCCGGTGAACCGGGGCTGAATTAGGTAGTTCGCCTTCCGCTCGCTTTCGCCTTCCTCGTAGAGCCCTATGCGGAACTCATAAAGCCGATCTACGTCGACAGGATCGTCGGGGCGTGGAGCGATGCCCCCTTTCTGATCTCTAGGTTGACCGTCCAGGTACTTCCCCAAGAGACACCTCGATTTCTCCAGAGTAGCCGTCAAATCCGTCAAAAAGCAGTTTGCTTACGACCCAGTACGGGCTCTTGCCGTGTTCGGTGAAAATAACATTGCCCTCACATGCGTTCGGGGTAGTCGCAATATGACTCGCACCAAACCTCAACGAAGGAAGGTTGACAACGGAGCAGCCGCTCAGCAGTATTGATAAAATAAAGAAAGGTAGCTTCCGCAGTTCTACCCAAACATCTGGCGCATCATCGGATGCATCTCCATGAGCTGCTCTTCGGCGATCTCCTCGTACAGCTTGTACGTAATGGAGACCGTCAGTAGCAGCCCGGTACCGGAGACGCCGCCGATGGTACCCAGCATGTTGGCCATCACGGCGAGCAACCCAACCAAGGCGCCGCCGATGACAGTCACTTGCGGGATATACCGCTCGAGGACCTTCTCGATGACGCCGACGTTCTGTCGGAAGCCGGGGATCTGCATCCCGGAGTTGTGGATCTGCTTGGCCGTTGCTTCCGGACCCATGTCAGTGGTTTCGACCCAGAAGACGGCGAAGATGCCGCCGCCGACGATCATCACGAACAGGTCAATCCCGACACGGGTCAGGATCTGCCAGACCGGCTGAGCAGTCCCTTCCAGCCACCACATCCAGTCGCCACGGCTCTGGACGGGAGCGAGGAAGTAGAACAGGCCGCCGGTCGGCTGGCCGTTGGCGTACGTGCCGAGGAACGACGGCATCGAGCCCAGTTGGGCGTTCAGGATACGGCCCAGGAACTGGATGTTCGCCTGTAGCGCCCGGACGAGGATCATCGGCAGGACGCTCGCGTAGATGAGCTTGACCGGGAAGCGGCCACGGGCTCCTTTCACGCGGGCGTTCGACAGCGGGATCTCCACGCGGACCGATTCGGCATAGACGACCACTGCGAAGATGAGGACCGTCGTGAACAGTCCCAGCAGTTCGCCCTGCAGCAACACGGTCTGGAGGCCATCAGCAGCCAGCACTGGCCCGGTGCCGCGCTCGCCGGTGATGAACAGATACCAGGTGTAGATGATCCCTTCGTTGTTGCCGATAAACGGTGTCGTCAGGATGCCACCGATGAGTCGCTGGCTCACGCCGGCGACAATGAACAGGCCGATACCGGAGCCGACGCCCCATTTGGAGATGACCTCGTCCATGAACAGGATGAGGACACCGCCGACGAACATCTGGCCGAAGATGAGCCACTGGACACCGGCCGTGCCGATACCCAGCGAGTTCGAGACTGCCGTATCCGCCGGCAGGAAGTTGCCCGCAAACACCATCGGCAGCCCGGTCAGACAGATCATCACGAGCACCAGCAACTTCTGGAGCCCCTGATACAGGATCTGGTCCCGCGGGTCGTCTTGGGTGTTCAGCCCGAGCAGGTCCGCCCCACCGAGGAGCTGTAACACGATGGACGCCGTGACAATCGGACCGATACCCAGCTGCATGATGCTCCCCTGGCCAGAGGCCAGAATCGAGGAGAAGCGCCCGAACACCTGTTGACTGGCGTCGATGTCCAGCCCGAACAGCTTCACGTTCGTCAGGAAGAAATACAGCAGGAGCACGCCTCCTGTCCAGGTGAGCTTGCGCTTGAACGGAACGTGTCCGTCCGGCCGCTGGACTGCGGGCATCCGGACAAGCAGTGGTTCGGCGGTGTCCTTCCAGCTCATCGTTCGTTATTCCTCGTCCGCGTCCGCGTCTTCGTCTGTCTCGGCCTCGGCCTGGCGCTCCTGGCCGAGGTCGGTCAGTTCGACGCTCCCGCCTGCGGCTTCGACCTTCTCGCGAGCGCCCTCGGAGAAGTCGTCGGCGATGAGCGTGAGTTCGTGGCGAACCTGGCCGGCACCGAGTACCTTCACGTAATCGGCGTCGTCGGCGTCTTCGACCACATCACGGACATCGACGCGGAAGCCACCGTCTTCGACTTCGGCGACGTCGTCGGCGGCCAGCAGCGTGACGTTCTCGTCGATCTCGCGAACGTCGATAGTGGCGGCCTCTTCCTGCACCTTCTGCGGGCGCTTGAAGCCGCTCTTGCCGAGCGGTTCGTGGTTGTGGAACTCGTGTTTGTCACGGCCTGCGGCACCGCGACCACCGCGGTGGCCGGCACCACGTCGGTTCTTGTGCGAGCCGCCGCCGTGCGTGCGCGAGCCGCGCTGTCGTTTCTTTTTGCTCGTCATTATCGCATCGCCTCCAGGAGGTCGTCGATACCCTCGGTGTCGTGTTTCCCGAGCTGCCCGCCCTCCTTGACGGGGTGTTTGACGCCGTCGTGACCGCCGCGGGGCGGGTGCAGACGGAGTGTCGGGGACAGTCCCTGCTCGCGTAGCGTCGTCTCCTCGGAGAGGAGCGCGAACGCGAGCCCGGAGATGTCGTCGTAGTCCGTGTGCTCGGCGACCCACTCGTCGTCCACGTCGGCGTCGCCCTCGAGCGGCTCGGCGCGCGTCGCCAGGACTGTCTCCAGCGTCTCCTGGCTCGGCTCACCGAAGGCGACGAAGTCGTTGACCTTCGTCACCATGCCGCGGTAGGCGTCCGTCTCGGGGACGAGCGTGCAGTGGTTCACATGGTGGATGTTGAGCATCTCTAGGGTGTCCTGGATGTCGCTGTGCATGTTGACTTCGCCACGGAGCTGGACGAGCGCGTGCATCACTCGATCACCTCTCGCTTCTCGAAGGTTCGTTCGGGGACGCGTGCCTCGGCCGTGTTCTGCAGGGCGTTGAACGTCGCCTTTGCGAAGTTGACCGTGGTGCGCGTGTTCCCGCTACTGCGTGTCCAGATGTCCTCGATACCGGCGAGTTCGAGCACCTTGCGGACGGTCTCTCCGCCCGCGAGGCCCAGCCCGCGCGGGGCCGGCTGCAGCTCGACTTCGACGCTCCCGGCCTTGCCCTCGGTGCGCAGCGCGACCGTGTGCGGACGGCCACAGCCACACTCCCAGGACCCGCAGCCGCGGGAGACGTCGATGATGTTCAGCTTCGCGATGTCGATGGCTTTCTGGATGGCACCGCCGACCTGGTCGTCACGCCCTTCGGCGTAGCCGATGAGGCCGTCGCGGTTGCCAACGGCGACCACGCAGCGGAACTTCACGCGGCGGCCGGAGTCTGTCATCCGCTGGACCATGTTGATGTCCAGCACTTCGTCTTCCAGGTCGGGAACGAGCTGGTCGACGACTTCCGATTCTTTCAGCGGGAGTCCGGAGTTCAGCGCCTCCTGCATGGAGTCGATTTCGCCCTCGACGACCTGCTTGCCGAGGCGTGTCCGTGGCTCCCATCCGTTGTTAGCACTCATAGTTCGATGTCACCGTCCAGTAGGGTCTCTCGGAGCTCGTCGAAGTGCTCCGGGAGGTCTGCAGCGTCGAAGTCGCCGCTGTACAGCGGCTCCTCGAGCTGCTCGTCGTACTCGGCGATGTGGGCACCGCGCGTGCGCTGCCAGTCGGCGAGTACGTCGTCGTTGTGCGGAATGTCCAGGCCGGCGTCGATTGCGCCTTCCTGTATTGCGAATACTTTGCTTCCGGGGGTCGGGCTGTTGAGTCCGATGTCGAGCACTGCCTCCTCGATGCCCGCTTCCTGCGCGCGAAGCCCGGCGAGCAGACCGGTGAGGTAGGCCGAGGGCATGTTGCCCGTCGGGGCCTCCCAGCCGTACTCGGCGAGGTCGCTCGAGTGAGCGGACGCGAGAGTGTCGTCGCCGTTGGGGCCAAGCGTCACCAGCTGCGCCCTGACGTGTTTATTGCTCTTTCGAGCAACGAGACGTGGCTTACCGGATTTCAACAGGCGCAACCGCTGATGGTAATCGGTTCTGGCCTCGCGGCGTCGCCGCATCGGTACTTTGTATCGTGGTCCTGTCGCCATTATGCGTCACCGTGGTTTGCGTCGATGTAACGTTCGAGATCGGCAACGCTGTCGAACTCGCCACCGCCGGCCTTGTCGTACAGGTCGCGGTACTGCGAACTCGAAAGCGTTCCCTCGTCACGCAGTTCGCGCAGCTTCGTCCGCTGTGCGCGGATGCGTGACTCCCAGTCCTCCTTGGAGTTCTGCCGTGCGCCTGCCTTGCCCTTCCGGGAACCGGCTCCCTTCTGGTGGCCGTACGCACGCTTCTTCTGGCGCTCCCGGGCGCGTCCACGGGAGTTGCCTTTCTTGTCTTTCGCCTGAACGGCGCCCTCATCGACCAGTTCGCGAACGTCCTCGCGGGTGATCGCGTCGGCGATGTCGCCCTGTCGCTCGGGGTCGAACCAGACGCGGTTCTTCCCGACGTCGAGGACGTCAGCCGCGAGTCGCTTCTGTGCGGAGAGATCAGTCATCACTCACTCACCTCGACTTCGACGTAGGTGGGGTTGAGCACGCGGATGCCCGCGTCCTCGGCTTCCTCCTCGATTCGCTCGCGCTTGCGAGCGCCGACCTTCGAGGCGATACGGACGGCCTCGGTGTCGCCGTCGACGCCTTCGAGGTCGTCCACGTTGTGCACGCGGACCTCCTCGAAGCCGGACGGGTGCTTGCCGCGAACCGCGGTCGGCGAGCGGAAGCCCGCCTCGACCGTGTCGCCCTTGCCCTTGATGCCGCGGCGCTGCTTCGAGAGCTGGCCGCGGGGCTTGCGCCACGAGGTCGAGACGCGCTTTTTCTTGTGGTGGTCCTGACGGTTGAACTGCGGCTTGCCGACCCGGTGTCGCTGGGTCAGCAGGCGCGCGTCCTCGTCGGAGAGGTCCGGCGTCTTGTCGGCGAGCCCGCGGGCCTGGAGTTCCGTCTCCACGTCCTCGTCGGGCGCTTCCTCGACGCCTTCCTCTTCGACTTCGGCTTCGGTCTCGGACTCGACTTCGAGTCCGCCGATGTCGGCCTTGATTCGGGCCGCCAGCGCGTTCCCGATACCGCTGACATCGGCGAGCGCGGACTGGTCGGCACCGCGAACGTCTTCGACCGATTCGAAGCCGGCCTCGCGGAGCGACTCCGCCTTGGACGGACCGACGCCGCTGATGTCAGTCAGTTCGGTGTACTCTTCCTCTGCTTCGACGTCTTCTTCGTTATCCGCCATCAGGCGTCACCTCGGTTCGGTTTTCGGGTGATGTACACCCCGTCCTGGAACACGCGCACGTCCTTGTCGTTGATGCGCGTGAGCTGCTCGATGTCAGCGGCGGTCTGGCCGACGGCTTCGATGTCGGGACCGCTGATGGTCAGCTCCTCGCCGTCGATTTTGACGTCCGTGTCGCCGTGGATCGTCGTGCGGCGGGGGGCCTTCTCGCCCAGGAAGTTCTCGATGACGACTTCGTCACCCTCGACGTCGACCTGCATCGGGAAGTGAGAGTAAAAGACTTCCATACCGTACTCCCAGCCCTCGGTCACGCCGTGGAACATGTTCTCGATGTGGCTCTGGAAGGTACCGATCGTCGACATCGTCTTGGCGTTGTCCTCATCGGATTCGATGACGACCGTGTCGCCGTCGACGGACACGTCGATGTCAGGGTACCAGAGCCGACGCGTGACGCTGCCGTTGTCCCCCTCGACGGTGATGTCAAGGTGGTCCTGCTCGGCGTCCACGTCCTCCGGAATCTCCAGTTCTACTCGTGGCATTGTTAGTATACGTACGCGATGACTTGGCCACCGACGCCCTGCTCACGAGCCTCGTAGTGGCTCATGATGCCGTGGCTGGTCGTGACGACGAGGGTCCCGTAGTCACGGGCGGGGAGGAACCGCTTCTCCCACTTCTCGAACTCGTCAGCGCCCGCAGAGTAGCGGGGCTTGACCGGGCCACACTCGTTGATGGCTCCTTTCAGTTCGACTTCGAACTCGCCGGCTTTGCCGTCGTCGACGAAACTGAATCCGTCGATGTACCCGCGGTCGTAGAAGACCTCGAGGACGCTGCCGATCTCGTTCGAAGCGGGCGATACTGTCTGCTCTAAGTGCCCGACGCTCTCGGCGTTGTTAAGCGCCGACAGTGCGTTGGCAAATGGGTCGTTCCCTGTCATTGTTAGCTGTACTTCTTGAAGCCCATGCCCCGCGAAATCTCGCGGAAGCACTGGCGGCACAGCCAGATGTCGTACTTGCCGACGAGTCCCTGTTCGCGACCGCAGCGCTGACAGGACTCGAGCTGGCCAGTTCGCTCACTGGTTGCCGTCTCGGAATCGGGCTCGTCTGTGGTTTCACTTTCGCTCATTCGCTCACCTCCACGTCGTAGGTCGACTCGATGAAGGCGACCGCGTCCGCCGGGTTGAGTCGATGCTTCGTCGGAATCGAGCGCGACGCCTTGTCGCGCTTTGCGACGCGGTAGCCGGGGCGGACGAGGTTGACCGTCACGTCCAGCCCGTAGATTCCGATGCTCGGGTCGTACTCCTGGCTCGGGAACTCGGTGTGTTCCTCGACGCCGAAGCTGAAGTTGCCGGTGTCGTCGAACTGACTCGTCGCCAGTTCGGCCAGCGGCAGCGCCGTCTGGAGGAACTCTTCGGCCATCTCGTCGCGGAGCGTGACCTTCGCACCGATGGGGTCACCCTCGCGGATGTCGAACTCGCTGACGGTCCGTTTGGCCTTCGTTCGTACCGGCGTCTGCCCGGTGATTTCCCCGAGGATGTCCTCTGCGTTGGCGAGGTCGCGGCCACCGTGGCCGATACCCATGTGAACGACGACCTTCTCGATGCGCGGTTCGCGCATCTCGTGGAAGTCGCCGCCGGACTCACTCTCGGAGCTCATTCGTCATCACCCGTGAAGTTCTCGTCGATGACGACGACGTACTCTTCGACCGTCTCGAAGCCCTCGCCGTTCTCTTGAGAGACGATGACATTGTTCTGGGCCGACCCCGGCGTCACCTGAATCTCCTCGATCTCGCCGACTTCGCCCGCGTGGGCGCCGTCGACGGCGGTGACGAGCGCGCCCTCTTCGTACTCGAAGTGGGCGACGATTTCGCCGTCCTCGTTGCCGACGACGATGGAGTCGCCAGCGTCGTAGGTCTGGTCGTCCTCGACGATGAGCGTCTCACCGTCGTGGAGGCCCAGCTGGACGTCGCCACCGGAGACGTGGGTCTTGGTGACGATTTTACCGAGCTTGGACTCGGCCGCGTCCGGGTCGATTGCGGTCAGCGCCAGCCGACCACCCTCGCCGGGGAACACGCGGTAGTACTCCTCGCGCTCGGTGAAGGCCAGGATGTCGAACATCCCGACGGGGCGTTCCTCGTCGGAGATGGCCTTCCCGTTGATGAGGACGTTGTCCTCGTTGAGGGCGTAGCGGGCTTCTTTGCGGTTGTCGGCGTAGCCGAGCACGTCCCGAAGGACGATGAGTAGGGGAACCCCGTCCTCACCGTGCGGGCCGGCGCCGGCTTTCACCGTAAACGTCGCGGTCTTGCGCTCTACGGGCCAACTGTCCGGCACCGAGAGTCGCTTCTGGTGGTTACTCATGCGGAATCATCCTCCGAATCGAGACGGGCCTCGCGCTTCTCGTCTTCGAGGTCCAGGTCCGTCACGCGGACGTTCGAGGTGTCGAGCGGTCGCGGGACTTCCTCGCCGTCCGTCTTTTCGAGCGTGACGTCTTCGACGTGGATGACGGCCTTGTCGAGGTCCACCTTCAGGACTTCGCCTTCCTCGCCGGCGAAGTCGCCACGGAGCACCTCGACGGTGTCACCAGCGTTGACGCGGACGTTGCGCTGGCCGTACTCCTCGCGGAGGTCGGCGCTGAGCGTCGCCCGGACCTGCTTGTGCCGCTCGTGAAGCGGGGCACGTCGTTGACTCTTGCGTTGTTTGTCTGGTTGCTTGCTCATGGTTCTATACGATCATCGTCGCTGCTGATGCCACACTGCCGAATCGCTGTGCGACTTCCCGTGCGATAGGACCTTTCAGCTCGGTCCCGCGCGGGTCCTCGTTCTCGTCGACGATGACGGCCGCGTTGTCTTCGAACTTGACGCGGGTGCCGTCGGGTCGACGGATCGGCTTTCGCTGGCGGACGACGACGGCTTCGAGCACCTGGCGACGCATTTCGGGCGTCCCCTTGGTGACCGAGACCGTGATCTTGTCGCCCAGCCCAGCTTTGGGGTGGCGGTTCTTCGTTCCCGAGTAGCCGTGGACGGAAATGACCTTGAGTTCGCGCGCTCCCGTGTTGTCCGCACACGTAATGAGCGAGCCCTTCTCGAGGCCTTGCGTGACGTCAGCACCGAGTGCTTCCATCAGGCATCACCGTCCTGTTCGTCGTTCGCGGCCTCGTCCGAGCCCGCGCTAACGACGACGTGGCTTTTCGTTTTCGAGAGCGGTCGACACTCTGCTATCGTGACCGTGTCACCGACCGCGAGGTCGAGACAATCGGGTGCGTGAGCCGGAACGCGGCTCCGCCGCTTCATGAAGCGGTCGTATTTCGGCACCTTCACGTCGTACTCGCGCTCGACGACAACGGTCTTCTCCATGTCAGTGGAGGCTACCTCGCCGTTCAGTGTCTGTCCGCGCACGGAGAGCTCTCCGTGGAACGGGCAGTTCTGATCGGCACAGGTTTCCTCCGGTTCCTGTACGTTCAGTCCTAGCGCCATAGTGAATCTCCTGTGTTCTCTGTGCGACGAGCGGGACGCGCGACGAGTCGGTCGCCGTCGACCCGGACTCGCTGTCCGGAAACGGCAAAGGCGAAAGTCGCGCTGTCCTTCGGCACGTGCCACACCCGGTCGGCCCCCTCGATTGTCAGCATCTGTGTCGTCTCCATGACGACAGTTCCGCTGATACCGATGGCGTCCGGGTTGGACGCCGCGACGACCTCACAGTCGAGGCCGACGAGTTCGTGTCGTGGGAGCGTCTCGGGTGTCAGTGGCATTATTCGTTCTCCTGCAGGTCGCCTTCTTCGCCCTGAATCGTCTTGATGCGGGCGATGGCCTTCCGCAGCTCCTTGATGCGACCGGGGTTTTCCGGTGCACCACCCGCGGCCTGCACGGCCCGGGCGTTCAGCAGTTCGGTCTTCAGGTCGTCGAGTTCCGCCTCGCGCTCGGCGGGCGTCATGTCCCGAATCTCCTGGACGTGGAGGACGGTCATTCGTCGTCAGCCTCCTCGTCGTCCATTTCGTCCATCAGCTCTTCGGCTTCCGCCTCGACGTCCTCGTCGAGTTCCTCGTCGACAGCGTCTTCGAGTTCGTCGACGTCGACGTCCTCGACATCGTCGTCAGTCGGGACCTCGACGTCTTCCTCGACGATTTCCTCGTCGACGAACTCCTCGTCAGCCTCGGACTCGTCGTCGGCCCCGGTGGCCACGTCTTCGTCGAGTTCCTCGGCCGTCTCGCTGTCTTCGGGCTCGCCTTCGAGGAGTTCCTCGACAGACTCGCCGTCGGTGTCGGCCACGTAGTCCTCGACGTCGACATCCTCGTAGATCTCGAAGTCGTCGGGGAGCTCAGCGTCCGGCGGGATGATCTTGACTCGGACCCCGATGGTACCGAGCTTCATCACGGCGACGCCGACACCGCTGTCGACGATTTCCTCCGCGGGTTCGCCGTTGTGCTTGACGTAGCCGCGGTTGAACTTCTCCACGCGCGAGCGTGCACCGGTGACCTTCCCGGAGAGGACGATCTCTGCGCCGAGCGCGCCCGACTCCATGATACGGTCGATGGTGGTGTGGCCCGCTTTGCGGAAGTACCAGCCACGCTCGAGTGCGTTGGCCAGTCGGTCCGCGACGATGCGGGCGTTGAGGTCCGGCTCGTCGACTTCCTGCACGTCGACTTGCGGGTCGTCGAGGTTGAATCGGTCCTCGAGTTCCGTGGTGATCTTCCGGATGTTCTTCCCGCCCTTGCCGATGACCATCCCTGGCTTCTCGGCTTTGAGCACGATCTGGGTCCCCATCGGCGTCTTGGCGACGTCCATGCCGCCGTAGCCGGCGCGACCGAGTTCCTCTGCGAAGAACTCGTCGATCTGGGTCCGCTGGAGTCCGTCCTCGATGAACTGTTGTTCGTCGGCCATTAGTCTTCGACCTCCGGCTCTTCGAGGATGAGTTCGACGTCGACCTGCGGGCTGTTCCACGCCGAGGCACGCCCCATCGCGCGGGGCTTGCGACCCTGCTGCTCGCCGACCTTGTGGGCGGCGACGTGCGTGATCGTCATGGCCTCACCGTCGAAGCCCTGGTGGTCGGCGTTGCCGACCGCGTTCTCGAGCAGGTCGAGGAAGGCCTTGCTGGCCTTCTCCGGGTATCGTCCGGCGTCCCAGCCGTCGACCTTGCTTTTGTGGCCGACGCCCGAGTTGTGCTGTTTGAACGGAACGGGCTGGTCGCCCTCGATAACCGCGTCGAGGTAGTCGACAGCCTCGCCGGCCGTTTTGCCCTTGATTTCGCGGGCGATGGCCTTGCTGTGCTTGAAGCTCATCTGCCGCTCCCGGAGCATCGCTTTGGCCGTCGTGTCCGGGTCGGCTTCGACTGAGTAACTGATTCCCATGATTATTTGAGCGGTACGAACTTCGAGGAGCGTGTCGCTCCGATACCGGCCTGACCGTGTTCGACGCTACTCCGTGTGAGCTGGAACTCACCGAGGTAGTGGCCGAGCATCTCGGGCTCGACTTTGACACGCTCGAAGTTCTGGCCGTCGTGGACGGCGAAGGTCAGCCCGACCATCTCCGGGACCACCGGCATGTCGCGCAGGTGGGTCCGGATCGGGTCGTTGGCTGTCTCCTCTTCGCCGGCCTCGCGGGCCTTTTCGAGGAGCTTGTGTTTCTCCTCGGTCAGGCCGCGTACGATACTTCGCCGCTGTCGAGCGGGGAGCAGTTCCGCGACTTCCTCGAGCTCCATCTCCTGCAGCTCGTCGAGCGTGTGGCCGCGGAAGGAGAACTCTCCTTCGTGGCCGATTTGATATTCTGAGCTCATTCGTTGCCACCTCGACCAGTTCGCTTCGAGGCGATGTCCCCGACCTTACGGCCAGGCGGGGCGTTCCGCGAGATGGACTTGGGCTTGCCGGGGTGCTGGCGGCCGCCGCCACCGAACGGGTGGTCGACGGCGTTCATCGCCACACCGCGGACGTTGGGCCACTTCGTCCCTCGCGCTTTCATCTTGTGATGCTTGTTGCCAGCCTTCACGAACGGCTTGTCAGTTCGGCCGCCACCGGCGACGACGCCGATGGTGGCACGACACTGCGGGTCAAGCCGCTTCATCTCCCCGGAGGGGAGCTTGACGACCGCGACGTTGCGGTCGTGGGTGAGCAGCTGGGCGTTGACACCCGACGCGCGGGCGAACTTCCCACCGTCACCGGGGCTGGATTCGACGTTGCACACCGGGACCCCCTCTGGGATCTCGGCCAGCGGGAGCGTGTTCCCGGGTGCGATTTCGGCGCTGACGCCGACCTGTAGCTCGTCGCCCACCCCGACGCCTTCCGGCGCGAGGATGAGTCGGCGGTCGCCGTCTTCGAACTCGACGGCGGCGACCGGGGCCGAGCGGGCAGGGTCGTGCTCGATGTCGACGACCGTGCCGGCGACGACGTCGCCGTCCTCGACCTTGCGGTGCTCCAGATTCGCCTTGTAACGGTGCGACGGGGCACGGAACGTGGAGGTCCCGCGGCCGCGCCGTTGTCCTTGGATTCGTCGTCCCATCGTTAGAACACCCCAATTCTGGAGGCGACTTCCTGGGCGTCGTCGTCCTCGGAGAGGCGAACGACGGCCTTCTTCTCGCCGTCCATCGTGTTCTGCGTGTTGACCTGTTCGACTGTCACGTCGTACTGCTCCTCGACGGCGTCGGCGACCTCGCCCTTGGAGGCGCGGTCGTCGACGGCGAACTGGAGCTTGTTCTGGAAGTCCATGTCGTTCATGGCCTTCTCCGTGACGTGTGGGTGCTTGATGACATCCCAGCTCATCGCTCGGCCACCTCCGCGAGTGCGGATTCCGTGAAGACGGTGAGTCGACCGGGCTCGCCGCCGGGCGCGAGGTCTTCCGTGTTGACCTCGCTGGCGGTCGCCACGTCGGCCCCCGCGAGGTTGCGGGCGGCCGTCGACGGCTCGTCGCTGGTCACGAAGAGAATCGAGGCGGGGCGACGGTACTTCCGTCCGCGGGCCGAGCCCTGTCCAGCCTTGATCTTCGTGTCGTCGGCGCGGTCGATGTCGGCGTCGACGTCGAGCGCCTCCAGCAGCGAGACGACTTCCTGCGTCTTGACGAGGTCCTCGAAGTCGTCGGAGACGACGACGGGCACTTCGTCACGGTCGAACTCGTGGCCGCGGTCGGCGACGAGGTCGGCGTCGGCCGTTGCGGCCAGCGCCGAGCGAACGGCCAGCTGCCGTTCCTTGTCGTTGAGGTCGAGCGAGCGGTCCTTCTCGGCTTTCGGCGGGTGGGCGCGTCGCCCCTTGACCGCCTGCGGGACGCGGCGGGCACGGCCGTCCTGCTTCGGGACGTGTGCCTGGCCGCGGCCGCTACCGAAGGACTCGGCCGGCGTTCGGAGGCCGGCGTACTCGTCGGACCCGTAGTCCTGCTTTCGGTTGGCCTGTGCGGCACGTACAGCTTTGCCGATGAGGTCGGTCCGAACCGGCGTCTCGAAGACGTCCGGCAGGTCGACCTCGCCGTCTGTGTTGCCGTCCAGGTCGTAGATTGTTGCCTGCATAGGTTATCCCTGGTTCGATTCGTTAGAGACGTAGCGCACCTCGGGGTCGAGGCGCGGCTGGTCGTTCGGACGCACCGCGGGCCGGAAGCGCACCAAGCGCTTGTCCGGACCGGGCACGGAGCCCTTCACGAGCGTGTACGGCCCATCGACCTCGCCGTAGTTGACGAAGCCACCGTCGACGGTCGGTTCGTCGCCGTCGCCGATGTCGATGAGGCGCTTGTTGAGCTCGGTGCGCTGGTGGTAGCCGGTCTGCCCCTGCTGGGGGACCGTCGAGCGCACACGGGACGGGTTCCACGGACCGAGGTTGCCGATCCGTCGGCGCCATCCCTGGCGGGCGTGCTTGCCTTTCCGCTTCTGGACGCCCCATCGCTTGACGGGACCCTGCGTCCCCTTGCCTTTCGTGACACCGGCCACGTCGGCGTACTCGCCGGCGCGGAAGATGTCGTTCATGGCGTGTTCGCCACCGTCCTCGACGAGGTCGAGGGCGTGGTCGAGGCGGTCCGAAACGGACCCACCGCCGACGCGAGTCTCCATCACGTCGGGCTTTTTCTTCGGGACGCTCGGGACGGCGTCGGGGACGGTGTGCGTAATGAGTCGCACGTCCCCGAGGTCACCGGCCTCGAGTGCGTCTCGTACCTGTTCCTCAGCAGCGTCCGGGTCGTGGTCCTCCGGAACGTCCAGGGTCCGGTCGAGTTCCGAGTGGAACTCGTCGGTCCAGACTTCCGTCAGCGGACGCTGACCGTACGGCGTGTCTTCGTACGCTCGCAGGGCGACGGCGCGCATCGGCGGCGTCTCGATGACTGTCACCGGGACAGTCTCCTCCATCCCCTCGCGGGGGGAGTTGGGTTCGTCGTTGACGAGCACGACGTGTGTCATGCCTGCCTTGTAGCCGGCGAACCCTTGGACGCCCGGCTGCCCGTCGTCAGACGGCCAGCTGTTGAAGCGAGGTGTCTCGCTCGTCGAGCGCTTGCGCGGGCCGAAGCCCAGCGAGCCTTTGCGTGGTCTGCTTGGTTGTGGCATTCGTTTACTCCGTGAGGGTTAGACAGGTGAGGGAGGCGAACAGAGCTTCCTCCGTTCGCACGACCTCACTGCCCTGGTTCGGAACCGTATTCAGCCAGAGGTCGAACCCTTCTGGTTCGTCGCTCGTCTGGTCTCCCCCGACGGCGTCCGGGGCAACGTCGAGTATCGACGGTAACCCGCGCTCGGGTGCCCCGAAGGCGACGGTCATGCCGCCCTCGGCGTCGCGCCGCTCGGCCAACTGGCCGAGACGGGTCGACGTTACCGGCTCGCCGTATCGCGAGGACGCGATAGTGAGCCCGGCATCGTCGCGCGAGAGTGCCGCATCGAGGTCCGCGGCGACAACGTCGAATCCCGTTGTGGGGGCGTCGACGAGTTTCGCCCGGACCGGCCGTCGCGAAGAGACCCTGACGGTCACGCGCTCCCCCTGTTCCACGTCCATATCCGCTGGGACGGGAAGGGAGATCGGGTGTTGCATGCCGCAATTGACCCGGACGCGCCCATCAGCTCCGACCTCGGTCACGATTCCCTGTCTTAACGACCCCGAACCCTCAGATCCGGAGCCGGTCTGTGAACGCACGCGGAGCGGCGGCAGGACGCCGACGTACTCCAGTTCGTCCCGCTTACCCCACATCTCCTTTCGGAGGTGCGGGGGCGTCGCGGCGTACCGCAGCACGGTTTCGACGAACCCGTCTTCCCACTTGCCCGCCCCGTCAGGGTCGGGGTACACTGTCAGCCGATCAACCCGGTAGACCGCGGCCGCGCGGGCCACGTAACCGAGCTTGCGAGTTGCCTCGCGTCTGTCTTCGGCTTCCCGTGCGAGGGAAGACGGCACGAGTACGCTGGTCGTCATGCCGTGACGCTTCCACGTCGCGCCACTAGACTGTGCCGATATCTCCCCTTCCCGGGCTTAAAAAGGCCCCGTTTCGCGTTCGCGATGCGTCGCGTTCACATGGTCCGTCATGCCGGTTCGGGACCGATGGGACCGTTCGCTGGATTGCCGCTTCCGAAAGGCCATGCCCCGTGACGCCATCACACGATACGGCTCTCAGACGGGGCGGCGATTGCCCTCACTTCCCATGGTTTTCCCCGGAAAACGGAAGGCTTTTTACTCTCACCCCCGCCAGATTTGATTGCAACGAGGCGTTGCGCGCTGGTACCGAGCGGCCGACGGCCGCAAGGGTCAGTGCAGAACGAAGTGCGCGCTGGTAGTGTAGTTGGTATCACGTGACCTTGCCATGGTCACAACCTGGGTTCAAATCCCAGCCAGCGCATTTCTACGACGAACAACTCCACCGAGCACCGCGTAGCGTGTGCTCGTAATCTGTGAGTCATAAAATCGAACTGGATTTGAATCCTGCCAGTCGCAGCGCCCACAACGAGCGTAGCGAGTGAGGGCGACCGTCTGGCTCCGGTTCAAATCCCAGCCAGCGCATTTCTGACGACGCAAACCGACGAGCGATGCGTCCCTTTGAGTCATCTGATTGCACACCACGTATCGAGGGTTCCCCTGAGCGACTATCGCATTGCCTGACAGATGGGGAGTACCATTATTTGCTACCCCATCGACAGTCCGGTTGTATGACAGACGAGACGGTCCACGAGTCACAGGAGACGCGGAGTCGAAGAGGAATTGCGTCGTACTTCCGACGGCTGGCGAACAGACTCAGCCGCGGTGAGCCGGCCCCGGCAGATGAGGAACAGACTGTGACGGTCACGCCGCCGGCCGAATCCGAGTTCGAGGTGGAGGTCGAGCAGGAAGACGGCACTGTCTCACTTGAAATCGATATGCAGTGGGACGAAGACGAGGGGGAGGTAGCGACTGACGTGGCTGCGAGCAAGGCCACGTTCGAGGTGTACGAGGACAACGCCGAGCAGTACCGCTGGCGGCTCGTCCACGACAACGGAAACATCATCGCCGACAGCGGGGAGGGCTACGCCTCCAAGCAGAAAGCCAAGCAGGGCCTCGAGAGCGTCAAATCCAACGCGCCCGGCGCGTACGTCGTCGACGAGTCCAAAGACGACGACGGTGTTGTCGAAGAGGGGGGCAGCAAAGCGACGTTCGAACTCTTCAAAGACAGCGAGGGCAAGGCGCGCTGGCGGCTCCGCCACGACAACGGGGAAATAATCGCGGACTGCGGGCAGGGCTACGCCTCCAAGCAGAAGGCGAAGCAGGGCCTCCAGAGCGTGAAGACGAACGCTCGCGGGGCTCCGGTCGAGGAAGGCGAGTAATCGTTCCGAACAGCGGCGGCTTCTTTAGTCCAGTCTGACAGCGGGTAGCGTCACGCGAGCACCACGGCGGGTCGCGTACACCACAGCGGTTAGGTCGCGGGCGCGCGTGAAGACCGATATGACCTGCATAGGGTTTCTCTCGGTCGCACCGGTCATCGAAGGCAGCATGTCCTCCTACGTCGCCGACGCCGTCGCGGCGCTGGAGGCGTTCGACGTCGAGTACGAGACGACACCGATGGGGACCATCATCGAAGCGGAGGACAGCAAGGAACTGTTCGCGGCCACCCACGCGGCTCACGAGGCCGTCGGCGAGCAGAGCGACCGCGTGAGCACGTTCCTGAAGATCGACGACAAGCGGACCGTCGACCAGCAGGCACAAGACAAGGTCGACGCCGTCGAGGAGCATCTGGGTCGGGCGGCCAGAAGCGGCGCGACCGAAGGCGGCAATTAAAGGGAAGGGTGCCAAAGACGGCGTATGGATAGTCTCAATCGGATGGCCACGGAACTCGTCGACGAGGCCATCGACTTCGCCGACGAGCTCACGATAGACGTACACGCGCTGGAGGGCGACGCCGCGGTGCTGGACTTCGGCGTCGAGGTCCCCGGCGCTGTCGAAGCCGGAATGTTGCTCGCGGAAATCCAGACGGCCGGGCTGGCGACGGTCCAGTCCACGATGGCCACCGTCGACGGCGCGCCGCTGAACCACGTCGAACTGTCGACGGACCACCCGGCGCTGGCCCTGCTGTGCTCGCAAAAGGGCGGCTGGGAACTGGCCGTCGACGGCTTCGAAGCGCTGGGAAGCGGTCCCGCACGCGCGCTCGTCGCTGAGGAGGAGGCCTTCCAGCGCATCGGCTACCGCGAGGACGCCGACTTCGCCGTGCTGGCCCTGGAAACCGACGAACTGCCGGACGAGGACGTTGCGAGCCAGGTCGCCGAGCGCACCGGCGTCCCCGAGACGGGCGTGTTCCTGCCGTCGTTCGCGACTGCGAGTGTCACCGGGAGCGTCGTCGCCGCGGCCCGGGCCGCCGAACTGGCCGTCTTCCGACTGGCCGAACTCGGCTTCGACCCGGTGTCGGTCCTGTCGGCCAGCGGCCGCGCGCCGGTCGCGCCGGTCGCCGGCGACGAAGCGACCGCGATGGCCCGGACCACGGACGCGCTCGCCTACGGCAGCGAGGTCCACCTCACCGTCGACGAGTCCCTCGACCGCTTCGACGAGGTTCCTTCCGTCGCGGCCGAAGAATACGGCGAGCCGCTGGAAGGCGTCTTCGAGGACGTCGACTGGGACTTCGCGGAGCTCCCGGTCGAACTGTTCGGCCCCGCCGCGGTCACCCTCGACGTGGTCGGCGGCGACACGCACGTCGTCGGTGAGACGAGCGAGGGCGTCTTGGCCGAGAGCTTCGGCCTGTAATCGGGTATGCGTTACAAGGTCGCGCCGCCGGCCCGCTCGCACTCGTTTCTGGAGAGCGCCAGAGACGCGATTCCGCTCGTCCCCGACAGCGAGGCCGACTGCTGTCGCGCGATTCAGACGGCGACTGACGTGTCCGACCGCGAAACGGCCCAAAAATATCTGGTTTTCCTACAGGCGCTGGGACTGGTCGCCGAGAGCGACCGGGGCTACTACAGGACGAGGACCGACCCCGACCGGGCGGCCCTCGCGACGGCCTTCGAGGAATCGGTCTTCGGCGTCGACGTGCTCCTCGCCGTGCTCGGTTCGGAGCCGGTAGAGGCTGCCGCTGCGTTCGATGCACTCCGAGAGGAGATTCCTCGCTGGGAACGTGAACGTCACACCGACTGGGAAGCCGTCTGGCAGGAGCGCACGGCGAACCTGCTGGAGTGGGCTGTGATATTGGGACTCGCCGAGAAAACGGACGACGGTTACAGACAGCCGACTGAAGACGGGACAGACCAGTGAGACAGCGGGCCGCTACTCGGCCGGGTCGGTGTCGGTGACGGTCCCGACGCCCTTGGAACTCCCCTCGCGGAAGACGAACTTCTGGCCTTCCTCGACGAGATACGAACGGAACTTGAACCGGACTCGGGCCTTGCCCGCGTCGCCAGGGAGCAACTGCCCGCCCTCTGGATAGAAGGCCGCAGCCTCGCTGACCGTTTCGAGGTGGACCACGGGTTCGTAACCGTCACCGATACGGGTCGGATGGTTCAACACCATCACCTCGGCCTCGAACTCCTGGACGGGCGATGGGTCGGCGTCGCTCGGCAGCAGGACCATCCCGCGCTCGATGTCCGCCTCGCGGACTCCCTTCAGCGCGATGCCGACGATGCGGCCGGCCTTGGCCTCGTCGACCCGGTGGTAGTGCATCTCGATGGACCGGACCTCCACCTCGCGGAAGCTCCCGTCCTGCATCGGCCCGAGCAGCAGTTCGTCGCCGGCTTCGACCTCGCCGGATTTGATGGTGCCAGAGGCGACTGCGCCGACCCCCTGAACGTTGTACGTCCGGTCGACGTACATCCGGAAGTCGCCCACCTCGCCGGCCGTCTTGGGTAACGCCTCGAACATCTCGTCGAGGTCGTCCAGCCCCGCCTTGGTGACGGCACTGGTGGTGACGACGGGGACGACGGTTTCGGAGATTTCGTCGATGGCCGTATCGACGCCGTGTCGCGCCACCCGGAGCGGCGTCTTATCGACCTCTCGCAGTGCCTGCTCGACGGAGCGTTCGACCTCCGCGACCCGTTCCGCATCGACCAGGTCGGTCTTGGTGATTGCGACAATGGTCGGAAGGTCCGTCGCCAGCAGGATGCCGAGGTGTTCGCGCGTGGTTTCTGTCACTCCGTCGTCGGCCGCGACGGTCAGGAGACCGTAATCGAGTTTCTGGCCCACGAGGCCGCGGATCGTCGTCCGTAGCCATGGCTCGTGGCCCACAGTGTCGACGAAGGAAACGAGCCGGTCGGATGCTTCGACGACCCGCGCGCGGTCGTCCTTCCGATGTGGGTTGTCCATGCGGATCGGCTCGCCGTCCTCGTCGAAGCCGTAGACGCCGTAGGAGAGGTCCGCCGAGAGACCTCGGTCGACCTCGTGTGGCTGAACGTCCAGAAAGCCGCGTGTCCCGCCTTCGCCGTCGTCAGCGTCGCCGGTGACCAGCGACCCCACGAGCGTGGATTTGCCGTGGTCGACGTGGCCGGCTGTACCCACGACGATGTGGTCGTCGTCTGCGAGGACCGATCCCTCCGAAACCGTCGCGACGCCCACGATGCCGTCGGTGACTGTCGCCCCGTCTTCCGAAACGCCGTCGACGCCCCACGTTTTCACTTCCTCGATGTGCGCGCCGGCCTCCTCTGCCAGCAGGCTGAGTACGTCCATCGACTCTGAGAACTCCGCCGGCGAGATGCCGGCGAGCCCGCCGTCGTCGGTGACGCCGACGACGTACGTCGCCTCCCCGTCCCCGGAGAGAACGCGGTGGCGGAGTTGCGCTGCGAGGGATTCGAGTCGCCCCTCTGACAGGTGGAGATCTTCGGTGAGCCGTTCTTTGAACTCGACGCTGCCGCCCTCCCGCTCGCCGCGGTCAAGCGCGCGCCGGAGGACGGCCCGGTCGGGGCTCATATCCTCCCGTTACTGTGGGGCAGATATAAGCCTTCCCCGGATTTACGGCTCCAGAGAACTCCTGAGCGCGGTGGCTGAGTATCCCTCTCACAGTAGCGGTCGGCGGATATTTATACGCGAAGGCGCGGCCAGACCGGGTCGTGGACTGAGCCGCCACACGGAGTTTGCGGTTGTGTGACGCCGCTCCGTGTGCTGGGTTGCGCCGATGGTGTCTCCTGTTTGCCTATCTGATTAGCGACTGGTCTAAAAGTGAATCACACGACTGTCACTCCCGGTACGGCGCGACTGCTTCGAGAAAGCCGTCGCCGTAGGTCCCGTCGGTAACCCGGTCGGCGCGTTCGAGCGCTGTCTCGTCGGCATTGGCGACGGCCACGGCCTCTCCAGCCAGGTCGAACATCTGGGCGTCGTTCACTGAGTCGCCAACGGCGAGGAACGTCTCCGGAGCGAGGTCCAGTTCAGCACACACCGCTTCGAGGCCCGTCCCCTTGTCGACGACCGGGTCTGTAACGTGGTACGCGAAGCCGGTGTCGAGGACGACGAGCCCGCGTGCCGCGGCCAGGTCCTCCAGCGGTTCGAGCGGCTGGTCGAGCGACACGACGAGTTCCGTCTCGCGCCATCGGTTTGCCAGGTCGACCTGTCCGAACCCCAGGTCATGGCCCAGGTCGCGATAGGCCTCGCCGACCGCGAGCGCCGCCTCGTGGTCGCCTTCGAGTCTGAGCTCGTCGGTAGCTTCGACGAACACCACGCCGCCGTTCTCGGCGACGACCGTCCGTTCGATGCCGAGAAACTCACAGAGCGCAATTGGAAACGGCATCGCTTTTCCGGTCGCGATGACGACGCGTGCAGGCCACTCGCGAAGGACCGGCATGACGCGGGGGTCAATCGCTCGGCTTTCGTCAGTCAACGTTCCGTCGATGTCGACGATGAGCGGCGGCGTGTCGTTGTCCATACGTCCGGGTTCGGAGCGCCGCATATGGGAATTGCGGTCAGTCGTCAGTCAGCGTTTCGTAGGCCGCTTGCACCTGCTTGAACTCCCTTTCGCTCCCGCTGTCAGTGTCGGGGTGGACCTCCTTGACTTTCTCCCTGTAAGCCCGCTTGATCGTCCCCTGATCGGCGTCCGGCTCGATGCCGAGCCGCTGGTAGGCCTCCGCCGGACTCGGTCCCGACGACTGAACCCGCTGTCGGCGCTGCCGGCCGCCCGCTGCCTGGCGACGCTGTCGCTGCCGCCCCTGGCGACGACGCTGGCCACCCTGCGACGCTCGCGAGCGGCGCGCTCGCCGGCCGTCTCGTGGCGGTTCCCATTCTTCGCGTGGGCCGGCCCCGAACCCACCGCGGCGGGCGTTCCCCGTGTTCTGTGCCGCCTGTCGTTCGACCCGCTCGTAGAGGCTCGCGGCCATCTTCCCGCTGAGGTGGTAGTACATGAAATACGTCGACGCGCCGAACATGAGCGCCAGGAAGAGCACCGCGGGATTGATCACGAGGCCCACCGCTGTCAGGACGACTGTCAGGCCTCCAAACACCACTGCGATTCCCTTGGTGAGCCCGTCGTACTGCACGCACACTCCTTCGGTCCACAGACCTGTAAGCGTCCCGCCTCTCGCCTTCCATTCGGTCCGGCCTCGAACTGAATACCGGGCACGTTCCCGGATGGCACAGGGACGAACTGAGCTACCACCACACCATATCGACACCGCACGGACTGACAGGCCTGTTTCATCGAAACCGCACTACGGCGGGGCGTCTGACACAGCCTTATTACATCCCTACGCACTGTTGGCGAGCGTATATCCTCACCCGCAAACCCCCGCCAGTTTCCATTGGATATCTCGCTTACGTCTGGTGGTTCACAGGGCCGGGGTTTCACTTTCACCTCGGTCTGGACAGTATTAAGGAGAATCGACGGCATCTATTCCGTTGTACGCGGCTATCGTTTCACGCGTCACCAGCACAGTTCGTCGAGTACCGTAGCCACGACTCCCGAGATTGCTACGGCCGCCGCCGAATCGCAGACAAGAAGGATTAAACGCTATCGATGAATACGTATTCGCCGCCAGAAATGACAGGATCACGGGTAGCTACGACGAGGGGTATCGACCGACAGACGGCCGCTGTCGGGAGGAGGAGCGGGCGATGAGTAACAGCGACCTTTCCGCCGACGAGATCACGCTCCCGATCAAACGTACCGACGGTGACACTATCGAAGAGCGACTTACAGGCAACGCCTACCACAACATCCTCCCGGCTCGCTACCTCCGGAAGGACGCCAACGGTGACCTCATCGAGGAACCCGAAGATCTCTTCGACCGTGTCGCGAAGAACATCGCGCTCGCCGAGGCCGTGTTCGAGGCCAACAAGCAGGACGTCGACGTACACGTCTCGCCGGACCAGCTGAAGCCCGACCACCCGCGCCGCGACGAACTCGCCGACGAGGTGTTCGGCAAGGGAACGTCCGTCGACGACGACGTCGAGACCGAGCTCTCTGTCTACAACGTCAACAAGTTCGCCTACGAGACGGTCGTGCCGGAACTTCCTGAGGGCGTCCGCGACCACGTCGAATCGACCGCCGACGCATTCCAGGAGCAGATGGAGCAGCTCTCCTTCATGCCGAACTCGCCGACGCTGATGAACGCTGGCGACGAACTCCAGCAGCTTTCGGCCTGTTTCGTCGACTCCCCTGGTGACGACATCGACGACATCCACCAGACCGCCAAGGAGGCCGCACAGGTCTTCCAGTCCGGCGGTGGCATGGGCTACGCGTTCTGGAAGCTCCGCCCGTACGGCGACCCCGTCGGCTCGACCGGCGGCATCGCGTCCGGCCCCATCACGTTCATGCGGACGTACGACCAGATGTGCGAGACTATCGCCCAGGGTGGCGCCCGCCGCGGCGCACAGATGGGCGTCATGCGCGTCTCCCATCCGGACGTCATCCAGTTCATCCACGCCAAGAACAAGGACGTCTCGCTCGCCGAGACGCTGCGCCTGAACGACCCGGACGACTTCACGCACAACTCCTTCGCCGAGGCGCTGGAGGAGGCCCGCGAACTCATCGACGACGACGGAAAGGTGCCAAAGCACCTCCGCAACGCCGTCGAGGGCCACCTCTCGAACTTCAACATCTCCGTCGGCGTCACCGACGACTTCATGGAGGCGCTGAAGGCCGGTGAGGAGTTCACCTTCACCAACCCGCGAACGGGCGAGGCCCACATCGCCACCGAGGAGACGAAGGAACTGTACGACATGTTCGGCCTCGGCGAGCACGTCGAGGTCGGCGAGGAGCTCTCGATTCCGGCCGAGGAACTCTGGGACGACATCGTCGAGGGCGCTCACGAGAACGGCGAGCCCGGCGTCATCTACCTCGAACGGGTGAACAAGCAGCACTCCTTCGACGTCGAGGAGCACCCCGACCACGAGATTCTCGCCACGAACCCGTGTGGCGAACAGCCCCTCGAGGAGTACGAGGCCTGCAACCTCGGGCACATCAACCTCTCGACGCTGGCCGCCGAAGACGCGCCGGACTGGCGCGTCTGGTCGGACCAGCACGCCGGCGAGTACGACTCGAAGGAGGCAGCTATCGACGCGTTCCTCGAGGACGCCATCGACTGGGAGGAGTTCGACCGCCGCATCGAACTCGGTACCCGCTTCCTCGAAAACGTCGTCACGATGTCCGACTTCCCGGTCGAGAAGATCGAGCAGAAGGTCCGGGAGATGCGCAAGATCGGCCTCGGTATCATGGGCCTGGCCCAGCTGTACATCCAGCTCGGCGTCGCCTACGGGACCGAAGAGGCCAACGAGATCGCCCGCCAGACGATGCGCCACATCAACCACGGGTCCAAGGCCGCGAGCCACGAACTCGCCGAGGACCGTGGTGTCTTCTCCGAGTGGGAGAACTCCAAGTACGCGAACCCGACGGACTACCCCGAGTGGTTCGAGAAGCAGACCGGCGAGGACGCCGGCGACTGGGCTGACGGCTACCCGATTCGGAACCACAACACCACGACCATCGCCCCGACCGGGACGACTTCGATGATCGGCAACACCACCGGTGGGTGTGAACCGATCTACAACGTCGCCTACTACAAGAACGTCTCCGACGACGTGCAGGGCGACGAGATGCTCGTGGAGTTCGACGACTACTTCCTCCGCGCGCTGGAGGACAACGACATCGACGTCGAGGCCGTCAAACAGGAGGCCCAGGAGCAGATGGCCAACAACGAGTTCGACGGCGTCGACGGGCTGACGACCGTGCCCGACGCTATCGGCGAACTGTTCGTCACCACTGGCGACCTCTCGGCGAAGCAGCACGCGGGCATCCAGGTGGCCTGTCAGGAAGGCGTCGACTCCGCCATCTCGAAGACGGTCAACGCCCCGAACGACTCCACGACCGAGGACGCCGCCGAAGTGTTCGAGTACATCTACGACCACGGCGGCAAGGGCGTCACCTACTACCGCGACGGCACCCGCAGCAAGCAGGTGCTGACGACGCGCGCCCAGAACACGGAGTTCTCGGACATGGACGCCGACGAGATCGTCGCCCAGATCGAGGAGGTCTTCGGCGGCATCGAGGGCTTCCTCGAAGACGAGGCCGTCCAGGCGGCCATCGATGATTCCATCGAACAGGTGCTTGGTGTCGCCGACGGGGACGCCGAGTACGCCGAGAAGCAGACTCGGCCGGACGTACTCCACGGCGTGACCCAGCGCATCGACACCGGCTACGGGAAGCTCTACGTCAACATCAACGAGGACCCCGAGGCCGACCGGCCGTTCGAACTGTTCGCCAACATCGGCAACTCCGGCGGCTTCACCGCCTCCTTCACCGAGGCGCTGGCCAAGACCATCTCGACGGCGCTGCGCTCGGGCGTCGACCCCGAAGAGATCGCCGACGAACTGCAGGGCATCCGGTCGCCGAAGGTCGCCTGGGACAAGGGCGAGCAGATCCAGTCCATCCCGGACGCCATCGGCACAGCCCTGCGCCGCTACCTCGACGGCGACGTCGACAAGGCCTACCCCGACCAGACTACGCTGGAGGAGACTGCCGAGAAGGCCGACGGCGAGACCGCCACGCAGACCCAGACTGACGGCGGTGCGGCCGCCGCCGCATCTGACGCAGGTGGCGACCAGCAGGACATCATCGACGCCGGCGAAAGCCCGGAGTGCCCTGACTGTGGCTCGCTGTCGCTGTACTACTCAGAGGGTTGCAAGACCTGCGAGTCCTGTGGCTGGTCCGAGTGCTGAACGCTACCGCCTGAGACGCGGATTCTGATTTCGACGCGCCTGCGGCCGTTCTTTTCTGTCCGCGCTGTCCCGTCGCGTTCTGCTATCGAAATTCCGTCACGTCGTACACGCCAGAAATACCAGTCTCTTCGACAACCGCCATTATTTCTGCGCCCTCCTCGGCCGCCGAGTCCGCGACGAGTGTCACCGGCTCGATAGGCTGGCGGCGGAGAAAGGCCGCGATCCGTTCGAGCCACGATGGCTTCCCGCCCTTGCGACAGACGATGACGTAGCGCGAGTCCGCGAGCGACGCCATCTTGGGCTCGAAGTCGTAATCCTCGTGCTCGGCCGGCTCCACGACGTGGATGACCTCGCCGGCAATCGTCTCGTCCATACCCACGATAGCGACTACAGCGGTATGTGCCGCTCGCTTTGCACTACGAATACTGCTTCGACACCCATCCCGAGGGACCGCTGGGATAGGAATCGGTCTCCTCCTCGGGCTGCACCTCGCCGCGCTGGTCGACCATCCGGACGACGACGGTGTGGCCGCCGGACGGTGGGTCGTAGGTGTACTCCCACTGTCGCCACGCGTCCTCTGCGGGGCCGTCGCCGCTGGCGGCCGGCAGTTGGTCCGAGAGCGTCGCGTCCGCCCACGTCTCGCCGCCGTCGGTGGAGACTTCGACGCGCTGGACGCCGTGCAGGCCGGCGTAGGCGTGGCCGCCGATGCGCCGGCGACCGTCCGAAAGCATCGATTCGTAGTGGAGCTTGGCAACCGGATTGACGGGGCCGGTCCCCTGCCAGCCGCGTTTCTCCCAGTAGCCGTCCGCCTCTTCGTCCAGCACTTCGATCTCCGAGAGCCACTTGACGTTGACTTCGCCCCAGTGGCCGGGGACCAGTGCCCGGACGGGGTAGCCGTGGCCGCGCGGGAGGACCTTCCCGTTCATGCCGTAGGCGAGCATCCCGCCCCGGAGCGCGTCGATGGGGAACTCCTCGTAGTAGTCGTCCTCGGCTCGGAGCATGACGCATTCACAGCCGCTCTGGACGCCGGCTTCTTCGAGGAGGCTGTCGACGGGAACGCCAGTCCACAGCGCGGTGTCCGTCTTGTAGCCGTTGAGGCGCTCGCCCACGCAACGGAGCGTAACGAACCGGTTTTCGGCATCCATCTCCAGCAGGTCCGCGTAGGTGAGCGTGACCTCCTCCTCGACGGCGCCGGTGATCGAAAGCGACCAGTCCGGGGCCGAGAGTTCCGGGTCGATAGAGTTGATGTCGACCTCGTAGAAGTTCTCGCTGACCAGCGGGTCGATATCGTCGAAGCCCAGGGAATAGTCCGCTGCGACGGCGAGCTTTTCGTCGATATCGTCGAGATCGGCCCCCGGCGCGTTGAGTGCGGGCGCATCGTCACCCGTCGCGACGACCGACCGCTGGTTGCCAGCCGCGTAGCCGACCGTCGCCGCGCCGACGGCCGCGCCGACCGTCGAGAGCGCCCGCCGCCGTTTCGAGGAGATCGGTGACATCGGACCACCGAATCTGTCGAGTGTCTGTGCGAGTCCGACAACGGCGGCGGCGGGAACCGCCGGACCGGCCGCGAGGACGACCTCGCCGGTGAGGACGACGCTCACGGCCCAGGTCACGACAGCCGTTCCGACGACCGGGAGGGCGCGGTTGTTCGCCAGTTGGCCGGTGAGGATTGCTGCCCTGGCTGCCAGCGCAATGAACAGCCCCGCGAGTCCGATAGCGAGCAGGAGATTGAGCTGTTGGCCGAGGCTGCCGAGCGTCGAGATGGCAGTCGAGACGACGATACCGGGCATCGACCGTGCGAGCGTCCGCTCAATAGGTGAGGCGACGAACGCGGGTGCGTAGCCGGTCACCGCGTAAGAGCCGGCCAGGCCCGCGATGGCGGCGGCAACGCTGACCAGCAGCCGACCGCCGGGCGAGTCGAGGAGGTCGTCAGTCATGACTCAATCGAGGGTCTACCCCGCAAAAGGGATTGTTCCAATTTCGTCCGGATTCCGTTCCGAAACTCCGGAAGACACAAGCGAGCGGAGCTGTTCTACGAAATCATGGACGAGCAGCCCGGGGGTCGGCCCTGCCCGCTCTGTGAACGGGCAATGTACCACCGACACTGCAAGTACGTCTGTCCGGAGCACGGCGTCGTATATGACTGCGCTGACACGTTCTACTGACGATACGCTCGCGGGTTTAATATCTTGGAACAACGAAAGAGGTGATATGAGTGGCCACGGGGGAGAGATTTCGGTGCTGCACGTCGACGACGACCCCGACCTTGGCGATCTCGTGGCGGTCCATCTGGAGCAAACTCACGGTGATATTTCCGTCTGTACCGTGCGAAGCGCGGCAGATGGGTTAGAGCGATTGTCCGAGCGCACGTTCGACTGTGTCGTCAGCGATCACGACATGCCGGGTATGGACGGGCTCGAATTCCTGAAGGTCGTCCGCGAGGAGTACGAGGAGCTACCCTTTATTCTCTTTACTGGCAAAGGAAACGAGGAAATCGCGAGTGATGCCATCTCCGCTGGCGTCACCGAATACCTCCAGAAAGGAGTCGGGACGGACCAGTACACTGTCCTTGCCAACCGTATCGAGCGGGCTGTCGGGGAACGGCGGGCCAAGGCCGCGCTCGAAGAGTCCGAGCGGATGCTGTCGACGCTCATCTCGAACCTGCCGGGGATGGTGTACCGCGCACGGAACGAACCCGATTGGCCGATGGAGTTCGTCAGCGACGGTGCGACGGAGTTAGTCGGCTACAGTTCGGAGGCGCTCGAGAGCGGCGACGTCTCCTGGGGGACGCTGATCAAGGATTCTGAGACGGAGCGTCTCTGGGAGACTGTCCAGACCTGTATCGCCGCCGGCGAACCGTTCGAAGTCTCCTACCAGATCGAGACGGCCGACGGTGAGACCCGCTGGATGTGGGAGCGCGGGCGCGTCGTCGGCACTGACGACGACGGGGTCGAAATCCTCGAAGGGTTCATCACTGACGTAACCGCGCGCGAGGAGCGCGAGCGCGAACTCGCGAATCAGCGGGCATTTACCGAGAAGCTCATCGACTCCGTCGACGATATGTTCTACGTTGTCGGTCCCGATGGCAGTCTGGTCCGATGGAACGACACCGTCTCGTCGGTGACCGGCTACACAAACGAGAAGTTAGCGTCGATGGGCATTGGGGAACTCATCGTGGATTCCGACCACGAGAAATTATGGCGAGTGTTCGAGGAGACGCTGGAGACCGGATACGGAACCGTTGAAGCAGGTGTCGAGACGGCTGACGGCAGGGCGCTCCAGTACGAATTCAAGGGCTCGCTCATCGAAGACGAGCGCGGCGACCTGTTCGGGATTGCCGGTATCGGCCGGGATATCACGGAACGGAAACGCCGGGAACGGGAGCTCAGAGAGTACCGGACGCTGGTCGAAAACGTCGGGGACCCGATGTACGTCCTCGATACTGACGGGACAGTAGAGATGGTAAACGAGGCGATGGCCGCCCATCTGGGGTACGACCGCTCGGAAATCGTCGGCTCGGAACCAGTCCGTTTCATGCCCGAGACGGATGTCGAAAGAGCGACAGCACTCATCTGTGACCTGCTCGACGACGACGAGCGGACGTGGGGGGCCTACGAGATGCGGACGATATCCGCTGACGGGACAGTCCGGATCAACGAGGACAGGATCGCACCGCTGTTCGACGAGGACGGGAACTTCGACGGCTCGGTCGGCGTGATGCGCGAGACGACGGAGCGCAAGCAACGCGAACGGGAACTCGAACGCTACGAGACGATCATCGAGGCCGTCGGCGACCCGGTGTACACCCTCGACGACGAGGGCGTGTTCACCTACGCGAACGAGGCGATAAAGCGACTGACGGGGTTCGAGCCCGACGAACTCGTCGGCGAGCACATCTCCACGATCATGGCCGGCGAGGACATCAACCGCGGCAATGACCTCATCCGGACCATGCTGTCTGACCCGACCCGGCAGAACGTGACCTTCGAAACGGATATCGTCGACCAGAACGGGGCGCACACCCCTATCGAAATCCACATCGCGTTGCTTCCGGCCGCGGACGGGGAGTTCAACGGTACAGCGGGCGTCATCCGCGATATCAGCGACCGGAAAGAGCGAGAGCGACAGCTCGCGGAGTTCGCGTCTGTCGTCAGCCACGACCTGCGAAACCCGCTGAACGTGGTCAAAGGTCGGATATCGGTCGCTCGGACGTCGGGCGACGTCTCGCACCTCGAAGCGGCGGCGTCCGCGGCCGACCGGATGGACGAACTCATCAACGATCTGTTGACGCTCGCCAGACAGGGCGATACGGTCGGCAAGACGACGATGGTCGACCTCGCTGCCCTTGCGAGCCAGGCCTGGGTCGATGTCGAAACCGGCGAGGCCACGCTCGAAAAGCTCGGGACAGCGGCGGTCGAAGCCGACGCGGAACGGCTTCGCACGGTGTTCGAGAACCTGTTCCGGAACAGTGTGGAACATGGCTCCACGAGCAGTCGGACGGAGTCCGACGACAGTGTGGAACACGGACGTTGTGCAGACGGCGCAGCCCCGGTCACTGTCTCCGTCGGAACAACGGACGACGGATTTTACGTCGCCGACGACGGCGTGGGAATCCCACCAGAAGAGCGAGATGACGTGTTCGAGCGCGGCTACACCACGAGCGACACCGGGACCGGGTTCGGGCTGGCAATCGTCGTTGAGGTCGCACAGGCCCACGGCTGGTCTGTGTCGGTGACCGAAAGCGAGGACGGCGGCGCGCGGTTCGAGTTCACGACGAGTTCGGAGCGTTGACGTGGCGGTAGGCCGGCCCCGCGAGCACCAGCACGGCCAGCGCCGCGGAGAACAACAGGACGTGCGGGAGCGCGTCGACACTGAGCCCCGTGAGCGTCAGCGACCGCAGCGACGCGCCCGCGGTGACCTCGACCGCGACCCACGGAATTTCGCCGAGGAACGTCCCGACCGCAAAGGAGCGCGGCGAGACGCGGGCGAACCCGGCTCCATAAGAGACGGGGTCCGCAGGCACCGGTGAGAGCCGTGCCGCGAGCACCCCCCGCGTCTCGCCGGTCACCTCGATAATCCGGCGGCCTGAGTCGCCCAGCCAGCCGAACATCCCGCCCTGTTCGCCGGCCCGGAGCGCGAACCGGTAGGGGATGAGGCAGGTGACGAGTGCGCCCATCAGTGCGACCGGGAAGCCGTATTTGACACCGAGGACGAACCCGACGAACGCGGACAGCGGCATCGTCGGCCACGCGAAGAACGGGCGAACTAGGTACAGCCCGACGATGACGCCGGCGAGGTAGACAGGGTGGTCGGCGAGATGCGTCGTCTGGGCCACTACCCGCTCGGGGGTGAGCAGCGTTGTCGCGACGGCGACGACTACCACCAGCCCGGCAGTCCCGACCAGTTGTCGCTTCGCGAGGCGGTCCATCTACCCAATTGAGCGGTAGCAATCGACAAACGCTTTGTGGTATCTTTTAGGTTGTTCGGGGTTGAATCGGCGATTGTGTCCGAGAGGCGTGATCCGGTCGAACTCGGCGTCGAACTGCTCGCCCATCTGGAACACGGGGAGCTGTCCGTCGCCGACGCGCTCGACCGTATCGAGACAGTGACGACCAACCCACAGGTCCAGCGCGAGATACTCGATACTGCAGTGATGCGTGGCCTCATCGAGCGCGAGAACGGTGTCGTTCGCCCGCGGTCACAGGGGTCGTACGTGAACTTCGACAGCGACGTCGTCGTTCGCGAGGGGGAGTTTTCGTGTCAGCGCTGTGGCGCAGCTATCAGTACTGGCCACTTCGTCCAGTTCGACGGCGGCGAACTGGGACCGTTCGGGTCGACGTGTATTCGGAAAGTGTTAGGGCGGGAGTAGCGAGGGGCGCGAGCGAAGCGAGCGGCCCTCGGAATTACGAGCGGCGAACGAAGTGAGCGGCCCTCGTTGATGCGAACGGCGACGGGAGGAGCCGTGAGCAGCGCAATAGCGGAGCGACCCTGGTGGCAGCGAGGTCGTGGCCGCGGTCACCACGTTAGATAAACGTCCCCAAACACACGAGTGCAGTCAAAAACAGATGCCTCAGCGGCCCTGGCGGAGTTCCTTGATGAGCTGTTTGATGGTGCGCTCCTGCTTCTGGAGCTGTTCGTTCTGGGCCTCGACAGCGGCGGTCAGTTCGGCGACCTGTGCTTCGAGGTCAGCGACATCGGGGTCTGCCGAGGTGTCCGGCTCGACCGAGTCGGTGCCTATGTCAGAGGTGTCACTGGGTTGGGTTTCCGTCGTGGCTTCGGCGGCAGTTCCCTGCTCAGTGGTCGATGCGGTCGCGGCCTGCGTGCTGGCGCTCGCGGTTTCAGCCTCAGAACCGTCACCGCTCTCCTCATCATTGCTCACAAGCGGGTCGATACCGGATTCGAGGCCGAGCCCGTTGCCCGCATCTGTGGCGCTCTCTTCGGGGTCCGCTCCGACCTTGGCGTTGAGCTCAGCGAGCGAACCGACCTCGTGGTACGCAAAGAGGGCCTCTTCGAGCGTTTTCCGGACCATCGGTGCCTGCTCGGACGGCGCCTTGATGCGCTCTGGCCGCTCGTTGAACGAGAGGACGACAGCCGTAGCGACGCTGCCCTCCTCGAACTCAAGGCCGGTCACGTCGTCGAAGGAGAACGCCTCGTAGTCGGCGTCCCAGGTGACGTTGCCGATGTGCTTGAGTAGCTGGCGGTCGGTAACGACCAGCGTTAGTTCGCTGAACCGGAACACGCCAGCGAGACTCTCGTCGGGTGCGATACCGCCGGAGACGGTGAGCTTCCCTTCGAGCAGCCGTTCGAGGACGGCGTCGCCGCGGCTGCCGGGCACGGACAGTTCGAGTTTCTCACTAGTGTAGATGAGCGAGAACTTGGTCTTGCGCCGGCCTTCCGAAACCGTGAGCCGTTCGAAATCGTGCGGATAGCTGGCGACCTTCTCGTCGCTGAGAAGGCCTTCACCGCGGTAGACGAGCGTCCGGGTCGGTGTGAAACAGGCCGCGTCTTCGTCGCCGAGGTTGACACCGCCCCGGATCTCCTCGTCCCCGAGTTCCTGCTGGACGAGGTCTGGTATCTCCATACTGCCTGCATACCTGCGTGGTGGCTTAAATCCGCGGGTCGATTATCAGCACCGATCAGGTGGACACAGCGTGGGACTGTGCCACAGTCCCGGCAGAGATGAGAACCTTCAAGACGGCTAACGGCCAACGGCTGAATGCACCCGCGCCCGGGTGGCTTAGCTGGACATAGCGCCGCACTCATAGGGTCTTTCGACTCATGCGGCAGTGCACCCGTCATGACCCCGGGGCGCTCGTCACGCCCCAGACCTGGGCCATGCGGAGATCGAGGGTTCGGAGCCCTCCCCGGGCATTTTCCAGATCACATCGGCCAGCAGCCAGCAGCATCACTGGCCCGTGCCGAACAAACGGTACGCGACTAGCCCGAGCAGGGCTGTTCCGAGTGATCAGACGGTATCCTCGCCGAGTCGCTCCCGAACGCTGTCGTGCTTGTCACGACTGTTTGGAGACGTAGATGGTAGTTTCGTGGGAAAAGAACCGCCAGCGGTCAGCCAGACGAGAGGCCGCCGCCGGGGAACTCCTGAAACACGGCCTCGAAGTCGTCGATCTCTGCGGCCGTGGAATCGGCTGTCTCGCGGAGTTCTTCGAGTCGCTCGCTGACAGTCCGGTACTCGTCGCTGGCTTCCAGTTGCGCGGTGTTCTTCTGCGTTTCCAGCGTCGCCTTCTTCGAGGCCACGGCGAAGTACTCCTGCACCTGATCGTCGTACGTGGTCCGGACGAGCATCTCCGAGACGGTGTCGAGGAGGTCCTCGCGGCTGACCGGCTTAGTCAGGTACTCGTCGAAGGGCATCTCGACGATGTCGAAGTCCGGGTCGACGGCCGTTACCATCACTACCGCCGGGTCGATACCCCGTTCCGCGATGGTATCGAGGACTTCGTCACCGCTCATATCGGGCATCTGCCGGTCCAGAAAGACGACGTCGACGGACGCGTCGACTAACTGGAGCGCTTCCGTACCGCTGTGTGCGGTCCGAACGTCGTGTGCGGTCAGCAGCCACGTCGAATACAGATCCGCGATATCTTGTTCATCGTCGACGACGAGCACCGTTGCCTCCTCCGTCTCACCACGCTTTTGCACTTGTTATCCCTCCTGTCGACTCACGTACTGCTCTCACGGTGACTTTCCCGAACAGCAAGATAAAGGTACCCAGCATATTATCGATTCTGAGAATACTGCAGTTGGTCTGTTGACTTTTTCATGGAGGCGTGCTGTCACAAGGCAGTGACTTATCCCAGAGATGTTAACATAGCGGCGACCGTACCCTGTGTGTATGGTGACCGTCTCCGGACCGTGGACGAGCGGGGAGATGGAACAGTTTCTCAGCGCCGAAACGGTTCCACTCCGTCTCGGGTGCCGAACTCCAGCAGACAGGCCCTGGATGCTCTCGCTCTGGTACCGATTCGTTGACGGTATCTTCGAGTGTGCGACCGGGGCAGACGCAGCGGTTGTCGACTACCTCGACTATGACGACGACGTGTCATTCGAAGTCTCGACGAACGAGCCGCCGTACCGCGGCGTCAGAGGCAATGGCACAGCGACGATGACAACAGACGAGGACAAGACGGTGCTCACCGACCTGCTGCACCGCTACCTCGGCGGGACCGACTCACCACTGGCCGAACGACTGCTCGCACCCGACCGCCGCGAGATCCAGATCACGATCACGCCCGACCGTCTCCACACCTGGGACTATAGCAACCGGATGTAACTGCCTGAACCAATGGGACCCACAGACTCAGCCATGGACACTGACCCGACAGACATCAAATCAATCGCGATAAGCGCCACCGACCTCGTCGCAGCTATTGAAGCGACTGCAGACGAATCAGAGACCGTGTTGCGCGTCACACCACCGTTCAGCGGCCGGATGCGGGCGCGTCTCCACGTCGTTCAGCCCGACGACGACGATGACACGGTTCACATAGAGCCCGACTCACTGCTGACTACGGATGCACCGTCGTATCCGACGCCCGATGACACCGCCGACGAACTCCGGGCTCACGACGATGAGACGTACTCGGTGGAGCGCCATCGGACCTACCACGAGCAGCGACTCGCCGAGTGGCGGGAGTCGCTTCCGGACCACGTCGTCGATAGCACGACACTAAGCGACACAGCGCACGACGTAACTGTGTCACTACTCGGACCGTAATCGGTCGTACACGTCCACCGGAGGCGTTACCGGGACTGGGAGTGTTACAGTAGGTCATACCACAGCTACACCGCCAATAAAACGTCTAAGCGTCTTTTAGCCGGTAATAAAATGAACGGCTAGGGGCCGCTGTGCGTGAAACGAAGCGAAACGGGCGGAAACCTCTAGAGGTTATAAGCTATCTCCAGTAGAAGCCGTGGATAGGTCCCCCATATGTCAAGTTCGTCCGCATACGAATTACTCGCCCAGTTTGATGAGTCCGTACCGGAGTTCGACGAGTCACTCGTCTCCGCCGTTCGAGGTATCGCGTTCTGGACGGCGATTGCGCTCCCGTTTTTATATCTCCCGCTACTGATTACCGGCCTGAACTCCGGGGCGACGCGGATCGCGTTCGTCGCGCTCGTCGTCTTCAACGCCGTGACGCTGCGTATCGGCCACGCACACGGTGGAGACGACTGACACGGAACCCTATGATACCAGGCATTACCGTAGATAGTGCGGCCCTCCTCCCCGCAGTGCCGCTGTGACCATACTTTCATCCACCCGGTAGTCGTTCGTGTGCATATGTCACGGACAGCAGTCATTGCAGGCGTCGGTCCGGGCCTCGGGGAGTCACTGGCCAGAACATTCATCGACGAAGGCTGTCAGGTCGGCCTGTTCGCCCGGTCGGCGTCGTATCTGGAGTCACTGTCGGCAGACCTCGGTGACAACGCGCTCGCAGTACAGACTGATATTACCAGCCCGGACCAGGTTGCGGCAGGCTTCGAGCAGGTCCGGGACGAGTTCGGCCCTGTCGACGTGCTCGTGAACCACGCCAGCGGCGGCGCGTGGAAAGGCATACAGGAGATCACACACGACGAGTTCCAGCACGCGCTCGCCGTCGGCCCGGCGGGCGGGCTGGCCTGTTCGCAGGAGGCCGTCGACGACATGCTGACGGGTGACGGCGGGACGATCATCTTCACCGGTGCGACATCCGCCGTCCGGGGCCGCGACGGCGCAGTCGGGTTCAGCGCCGCCAAGTTCGCCGTCCGCGGGCTGGCCGAATCGATGGCCCGGGAACTCGGTCCCGAAGGCATCCACGTCGCCCACGTCGTCATCGACGGTCAGATTCTCCCGCCGAGCGCCGCCGACGCAGCTGACCGCGACACACAGTCGTATCTTGACCCGGACGAAATCGCTCAGTCGTACTGGCATCTCGTCGAACAGGACCGCTCGGCGTGGACGCTGGAACTCGACCTCCGCCCCCACGTCGAAGCGTTCTGAGCGTCTCACCTCCGTTCCGGCTACTCTTCGAGGAGGTCGACCCACTCTCTGAGCGGCCCCCGAATACCGTCGACTGAGATCGTCATGTCGCCGTCGAACCGCCACGTCGCCTGCGGGGAGTCCGAGCCGAATCGCATCGGAATAGAGACCGACAGATCATCGGCCGTGACGTGGAGCGCCTCGTCGCGATCAACCGTCTCGTCGAGCAGCCGTTCGACGGCCAGGCGGAGCTGTTCCGGGTCCGGGTCCGGGAGGTCCGTGGATTGACTCATACCTGTGGCTTAGAGCCGAGGCTACCTCCGTGTTGCGTCGGAGCAGTCAGTTTGTCCCCGTCATTTAGGGGTGTGTAGTCCTCAGACTGTGCCGATGGAGTTGGACACGCCGTACGCCCTCGGGGGGACCTACTACGTCGAGACGGTATCCGTCGGAAAACGGACGGACGACGAGACGGTGCGCGATTGCGTGGTCTGTGGCGGCCATGTCTACGCTGACGACTGGCATCTCGTCGTCGGAGTCCTGGATACAGCCTGCGGACGACAGCGCCACCACCACTGTAGCGACGACTGCCTGACCGACTGGCTCAAACTCATGACAGCTGCCTGAGCGTCAGTGAGTCCGCGGAGTCTTGACGGTGGAACCCGTCGGGCAGATATGGACGAGCGTACGGGCGTATTCAGGGTCTACCGCGTCGTCGAAGCGGTCCCGCACATCAATTTATTTGACACCGACGCGACGCGGCTCTACACGGTGTATCAGTCCGGCTACGGCGAACGCCAGCCAGCAGTCGACGACCTCCGGACGGGCGACCGCGTCGAGGCGACGCTCGGCGGTGATCCCGACGATTCGGACGAGGCCTGGTCGCTACTTTCCTTCGAGCGGCTCGACCGCGTCGCGATGGACTTTGCTGTGGATGCTGAAGTCCCAGCAGTGGCGGCCGACCTCTGGGAACCGGGGCTCGAACGCCCGGCAAGCGCCGTGCTCGAAGAGGACGGCGAGCCGGTCGCGGAGTGTTTCGTGCAGCCGCGCGCGCCGCTGCCCGGCGGCACGTTCGTCCCGAGCGTGCTCACCGGCCTCGTGCCGATGGAATCACTGCTGACCGACCTCCCCGGTATCGGCGAACCGCCGACAGACGCTATCTTCATCGACCCCGACCCGCCCGATGCCGACTCGTACGCCCGCCCCTACGGCGTCGCCGTGCTGTTCACCGCCGCCGCTGATGACCTACTCGCTGAGTTCCGGGACCGATATGATCTCTCTGCCGACACGGACAACAGACCCGAGTACGACCCGTACGGGCTGTAAGGGGTCGGTGGGGCGGTCCACAGGAGCCTACATCGTGATGACGAGCGGCACCGGAACGAAACAGAGCATGCCCAGAACGAACGTGACCAGGCCGATAGCCCAGCGGCCCGGCCCCAGCGGCGTCTCGTCCAGCGGCGTCGCCGACCCGAGCCGACCGAACACCAGCGCCAGGAGCCCCCAGAACGCCCACAGTCCGGCTGCGCGACCCCCCTCAAAGGCGACGAGGTAGCCCGCGAGCCCGAACAGGGCAACGGGGACGGCTAGCTGGACCAGCGACAGGCGGTCGCCGAACAGCGAGCGGGCGACGTGTGCGCCGTCGAGTTGACCGACCGGCAGAAGGTTCAGGAAGGTCACGAACGCCCCCACCCAGCCGCCGATGACGACCGGGTTCGGGAGGAGCTGCGGGTTCGCGTACTCCAGTTGTTCACCCATCACCGCCGCGATGCCCTGCAACAGCAGCGGGTAGCCGAGTTCGATGTTCGTGACGATGCCGCGGGTTACCTCCACCGGCGGGAGCGTCACGCCGATGGCGGTCACGACGACTGTCGCGGCGAGGCCCGCCAGCGGACCGGCGACGCCGATGTCGAACAGCGCCTTCCGGTCGGGGATGTGGTCGTTCATGCTGATGACCGCGCCCAGCGTCCCGAGCACGTTCGGGAACGGCAGGAAGTACGGCAGGCTCGCCTCGACCTCGTGGTAGCGGCTCATGACGTAGTGGCCGAACTCGTGAATCGCAAGGATTCCCAGTGCAGCGGCGGCGAAGGGCCACGCCTCGAGCATGGCTGTCGGCTCGTCGAGCACAGACAGCCCGTACCAGCGGGTCCCGGCGTACAGCGTCGACAACAGCGTCAGGACGGCGAGCCCGACGTTCAGCCACGGGATGCCATCGACGCCGAGCGACCGCTCCCGCGCGATCAGGACCCACTCGCCCATCTCCCGCTTGAGCGTGACGCGATACCCGCGCTGACGGAACGCCGGTGCGATGCGGTGGATGACCTGTTCGGACTCGGTCATCGGCTCGCCGTAATACCGGACGCCGTCCTCGGCGGTCCTGTCGACCTCGTAGACGTAGAACGAGTCTGCGAGCGCTTCCGGGTCCGGTAACTCCGGCGGCGAGGACTGGGTCGCCATTACTCGCGTTTGGGGTTCGACCCGTTTGAACCTGTTTGCCGCGGCACTAGAAGAGGGACACACCGCCAATAGAGGACTCGGAGGGCGTTAGTCCGCGACAGCCTCGTCCGACCCGGTCGCAGCGCTGGGGTCCTGAATCCAGAGGTCGCCGAAAAGGTCGTCCTGCTGGAGGCGGACCTGGCCGCGGTGGGCAAGAAAGAGGAGGCCGAGGAACGTCTCGACGCGGGTCCCGCCGGCGGTGTCGACCTCGCGGTACAGCACCTCCTCGCGGCCCTGGTCGTACTGCTCGCGGACGGCGTCGTGCACGTTGGCGATGATGTCGTCGATGTTCTCGGCGTGGGCCGTCCCGGTCACGTCCGCCGCTGACGGCTCCTCGTCCAGCCGCATGTCGTCGGCCCCGCGGTAGTCCAGTTCCTGCGTCCCGCGGTCGTACCCGCTCGGGGAGTCGCTGGTGTCGTACTCGCGGGACTCCTTCCACCACGATTCGCGCTCGGCGTCGCGGAGGTCCCGAACGAGTTCGTCGAGCGTCTGTGGCATCCCACGGGCACGCCGGCGTTCGAGCCGGCGGTCCATCTCCGATTCCAGCGCGGCGAAGGGATCCGGGTCCTCGATGGGTGCGTCCTCGTGCATCGCCTGCTCCCACGGCTCGGCCGGCTCCTCCTCGTCGTCGCCCTCGCCCAGCATCGCGTCGCTTTTCATCCGGATGAGGACGCTCGCGTAGAACAGCGCCCGGCCCGACGTGCGCAGGTCCGCGTCGTCGATGCGCTGGAGGAACTTGTCAGTGACCCGTACCACGTCGATGTCCCACGGGTCGATTTCGCCGTCGTCCGCGAGCTGGACCAGTACCTCGACCGGTTCGACGTCCTCGTCCTCGCTGTCGTCGTCCGAGTCGCTTTCGGGGCCGCCCTGCTCGGGAGAGGCATCATCTGAATCGGGGGAGTCGCCCAGCAGCGCCGCCGCATCACCTGATTCGCCGGGCGGCTCACGGTCCTCGTGGCCGGTAATGTTGAGTGGAATGTCATCCGCTTGCCTTTCAACCCCTTCATCAGTCATCGGCTGGTACCTCCTCGTCACCGTCATCTGTGCCCTCACCGGAGAGGTCAATCCCAGTCACGGCGCTCACGTTGTCGCCCTGCATCATCACCCCGATAGCGCGCTCGGACCGCTCGAGCATGGCCGAGCGGTGTGAAACGACGACGAACTGGGCGTCGCCGGCGAGTTCGTCCACCAGCTCGCCGACGAGGTCGGCGTTGGCCGCGTCGAGGAAGGCGTCGACCTCGTCAAGCGCGTAGAACGGCGCGGGGTTGTGCCGCTGGATGGCGAAGATGAACGCCAGCGCCGTCAGCGACTTCTCGCCGCCGGACATCGCGTTCAGGCGCTGAATCGGCTTGTCGCCCGGCTGGGCCTTCATCGTCAGCCCGCCCTCGAAGGGGTCGTCCTCGTCTTCGAGGTGGAGGTGGCCGGTGCCGTTCGAGAGCCGCTCGAAGATGTTCTGGAACTGGTCGTTGATCTCCGTGAACGACTCCATGAACGTCTCCTTCTTGCGCGCCTCGTAGGTGTCGATGCGCTCGCGGATGCCGTCGGCCTCCTCGACCAGCGTCGCCTTCTTGTCTTCGAGTTCCTGCAGGTCGTCGTTCACCCGGTCGTACTCCTCGATGGCGCGCATGTTGACCGGCTCCAGCTTCTCCATCTCCGTCTCCAGCCGGTCGATCTCCTGCTCGACCGTGTCGTGGTCAGGCACGTCCTCGGGGTCGTAGTCGCCGACCTGCGCTTCGAGTTCGTCGATTTCCCACTCCAGGCGCTCCTGGGTTTCCTGCTCGGATTCGAGGTCCCGCTCGATTTCGGAGACTGCGGCCTGTTGCTCGTCGCGGGCCTCTTTGGCCTCCTGCAGGTCGTCTTTCAGCTCCTCGCGTTCGGCCTTGAGTTCGGCCAGCTCCTCCTCCAAATCGGCGACAGCCTGCTCCTTCTCTGTTTTCAGCTCCTGTTTCTCGGCGACCTTCGCTTCGAGGTCCTCGATGCGCTCCTCGTGTTCGGTCTTGCGGTTCTGGGCCGCCTCGATGTCGTCGTGGAGGTCCTCGATGGCATCCTCGGCGTACTGCTTTTCGAGTTCGTATTCGTTGAGTTCCGCGTCGAGTTCGCTTTGCCGGCCCTCCAGCGCGTCGATGTCGTCCTTGATGGACTCGCGCTGGTCCGTCAGGTCCGGCAGTTCCGAATCCTCGACCTCGGCTTCGAGGTCGTCGATATCGCTCTGGAGCGCGTCGATTTCCTCGGTCTTTTCCTCGATGTCGGCCTCCAGTTCGTCCATCTGGTCGGCCACGTCCTCGCGCTCGTCGGCGATCTCTTCGAGGTCGGCTTCCAGCTGTTCGATACGGTCGCGGGTGTCTTCGAGGGCAGTCTGCTTGCGCTCGATGCTCGTCTCGATGTCCCGGACCTGCTCGGTCGCGTCGGATTCGCGGTCGCGGGCGTCGTCGAGGCGCTCCTCCACGTCCCGCAGGTCCTCGCGAACGTCCGCGCGCTCGTCTTCGAGTTCGTTGATGCGCGTGGCGACCCGTTCAAGCTTGCCCGCGCCACCCGAGAAGGAGTAGCGCGTGCCCGAGGAGGAGCCCCCGGTCATCGCGCCGGACTTCTCGACGAGGTCGCCGTCGAGCGTGACCATCCGGTAGTCGCCCATCAGGTCGCGAGCGGTGTCCATGCTGTCGACGACGACGGTGTCGCCGAGCACGTACGAGAAGATGCCCGCGTACTCGCGGTCGAAGTCGACGAGGTTGTACGCGAAGTCGATGACGCCGTCGGCGCTGGGCAGCGACCCCAGCGACCGGTTCTGCATCTGCGTGATCGGCAGGAACGTCGCCCGGCCGGCGCTGCGGGATTTGAGGTACTCGATACAGCGCTGGCCGACGCTGTCGTCGTCGACGACGACGTGGGCGAGCCGCCCGCCGGCGGCCGTCTCACAGGCCGTGGCATACTCTGGGTCGACCCCGCCGAGTTGGCCGACGGTCCCATGGACGCCGTCCTGGCCGGCGTTGAGAATCGCCGTCACCGCGCGGCCGTACGAGGAGTCGCCGTCTTCACCGGCTTTCGCCTCTAGCTGGGCGTACTCCTGCTGTTTCGCGCTGATTTCGTCTTCGAGTTCGTCGAGGTCCGACTGGAGTTCCCGCTTCTCGGCCCGGAGGTCGTCGACGACCTCGCCGATGGTGGCCTTGTTCTGCTTTGCTTTCTCCAGTTCCGTCTCTAAGTCCTCGATATCGGCTTCGAGGTCGGGAATCTCGGCTTCCGCGTCTTCGATGGCTTCACGCTTCTCGTCCTCGGCGTTCGAGCGCCGGCGGGCCTCGTCGAGCAGGCGGTCCTGCTCGCGCTGGAGGTCGTTCTTCTCGCTTTTGAGCGTCTCCAGCCGCGAGCGCTTCTCCTCCAGTTCGTCCTTGACCTCCTGAAACTCCTCGCCGACCTCGTCGATGCGCTGCTGGACCTCCGCGAGTTCGGACTCCTTCTCGGCGATGTCGGCTTTGACGTTGGATTTGGCGACCTTCGTCTCGCGGATGTCGCTTTCGAGGTCGTCGATGGTCTCCTGCTTGCGGTCGATCTGGACGAACGCCTGCCGGCGCTCGTTCTCGGCGGCCTCGACGGTCTCCTCGGCGGACTCGATCTTGTCCTCCAGACGGGAGATGTCGCCTTTGATCTCCTCTATCTCGCGCTTGATGGCGAGCTGTTCGTCCTCGCCCTTGCGCTCGATCTCCTGATTGAGTTCGTGGAGCTCGTCTTCCAGCCGGATAACCGCGCCCTTGCGCTCGTCGAGTTCGGTCTGCAGTTCTTGGAGTTCCGCTTCCAGCTCGTCGATAGTTTCCTCGACGGCCGCCAGTTCCTCGCGTTTGTCTTCGAGTTCGGCGGCTTTGCGATAGCCTTCGTACTCCTCTTTCTCGTCGCGGAGGTCCTGGTATTTGAGCGCCGTCTCCCGCTCGTCTTCGAGCTGGTCGAGGCGCTCCTGTTTCTCCTCGATGCGGAGCTCGGCCTCGTCGATGCGCTCCTGAACGACCTCCAGTTCGTCGAACGCGTCGGCCTTCTTCGCGTCGAACTGGGCGACGCCGGCGATCTCGTCGATGATCTCCCGACGGGAGCCGGCGGTCATGTTGATGATCTCGGTCACGTCGCCCTGCATGACGACGTTGTATCCCTCCGGCGTCACGCCCGCCTGCGCGAGGAGGTCCTGAATGTCCGAGAGGTTGACCGAGCGGCCGTTGATGTAGTAATAGGAGTAGTAGTTGTCCTCGGTCTCCTTGACCCGGCGCTTGATGGCGATCTCGTCCACGTCGCCCACGTCCTCGGTGCCGGCGGCGTTGACGACCTGTGAACGTGACAGCGTCCGGTCGTCGTTTGCCAGAATTACCTCGACACTGGCCTGCCGTTCGCCGTCGTACTCGGCGTCTTCGTCGGCGTGGCCGGGGTTGTAGATGAGGTCAGTCAGCTTCTCGGCGCGGATACCCGAGGTGCGAGCGAGTCCGAGCGCGAACAGAATCGCGTCGATGATGTTGGACTTGCCCGAGCCGTTCGGGCCGCTGATAGTGGTAAAGTCTTCGTAGAACGGGATTCGGGTCTTGCGTCCGAAGCTCTTGAAATTGTCGAGGACGAGCTCTTTGATATGCATGCGGTGGTATGGCCGACAGCCCTACGCGACGATGATGTCGGACTCCGAGTCCTCCTCGGTCTCGGTCTCCGACGCGGCCTCGGCTTCCTCCCTGTTATCAACCTCGTCGGTATCCTCGGTGTTAGGTGTGTCGGCCTCCGTCGGGGTAGCGGCCGATTCCTCCGAGTCGGACTCGTCAGCGCTGAATCCGTTGTCTTCGTCGACGCTGGCTTCGAGTTCACGGATGCGGACCTTGCATTCGACGAGTTCGTCGGTCAGTCCTTCGACCGACGCTTCCAGTTCTCTGACGCGCGTTTCGAGTTCCTCGACTCGGTTGCCGCACATATCCGTAACCCAGCCATTGTGGACACTTATACCTACGTCAGACATTGGCAGTCCGAGTGATACGTCCGGTCCGATGGATCGAGTCCCCTCCCGACACTGTACAGGGTCGTTAGCCTTTAGCCACGCGCCACCGAATCCCGGACAATGACTGCGCAAGCGTCCGAAGCCCGCGAGCTCGCGGCCGTCATCGGGCTGGAGGTCCACGTCCAGCTCGAGACGGAGACGAAGATCTTCTGTGGCTGTTCGACCGACGTGGCCGATGCCGAACCTAACACCCACACCTGCCCGGTGTGTCTTGGCCTTCCCGGCGCGCTCCCGGTCATCAACGAGGGGGCGGTCGAGGCCGCCGTGAAGGTCGGCAAGGCCATCGACGCCGACATCCCGGAGGAGACCACCTTCCACCGGAAGAACTACTACTACCCCGATCTCCCGAAGAACTTCCAGATCACGCAGTACGACTCGCCCATCTGCCAGGACGGCGAACTCGAATTTTCCGTCGAGAGCGAGCGCCGCAGCGTCGACATCCGCCGGGCGCACCTCGAAGAGGACCCCGGCTCAATCAAGCACGTCCGAGAGGGCACCGGGCCGCTGGAGTCCCGAACCTGCTCCATCGAGCGCGCGGACTACACTCTCATCGACTACAACCGCGCCGGGACGCCGCTGATGGAGATCGTCACGGAACCGGACTTCCGCGCGCCGGGCGAGGTCCGGTCGTTCCTCGAAAAGCTCGAAGAAGTGCTTGAGTACCTGGGCGTGTTCGACGCGACGCGGGACGGCAGCCTCCGCATCGACGCGAACCTCTCCATGGTCGACGCCAGCGAGGTGGACGACGACGGTGACATCGACGAATCCGTCCTCGAAGACGCCAACCGCACCGAGGTCAAGAACATCTCCAGTCACAAGGGCGCGGAGCAGGCGCTCTCCTTCGAGGCCTCCCGCCAGCGGAAGCTCATCCAGTCGGGCCGCGCCGTCGAGCAGGAGACCCGCCACTTCAACGAAACGCACGGCAACACGGTGTCGATGCGCTCGAAGGAAGAGGAGAAAGACTACCGCTACTTCCGGGAGGCCGACCTGCCGCCGCTTCGCGTGAGCCACTGGAAGGACGAGGTCCCGATTCCGGAACTCCCCGACGCCCGCCGCGAGCGGTTCGTCGCGGAGTACGGCCTCAGCGAGGAAGCCGCCTCGAAGCTCACGAGCACGAAGCAGGTGGCGGACTTCTTCGAGGACGTGGCCGAGCGCTTCGACGCCAACCTCGCTGCGACCTGGGTCGCCGACAATCTACTCGGCGAACTGAACTACCGCGACATGGCCATCACCGATATCGACGACCGCTTCGACGAAGTGACCCGGCTCGTCGAACTCGTCGCCGAGGACGATATCACGGCGAAAAACGCGCACGAGACCGTGCTTCGGGAGATGCTCGACACGGGCGACGGCCCCGACGCTGTCGTCGACCGCGAAGGGCTTGGCAAGACCTCCGGCGACGAGGTCCAGCAGGTTGTCGTGGACGCCATCGACGAAAACCCCGACGCCGTCGAGGACTACCATAACGGCGAGGACGGCGCAATCAACTTCCTCGTCGGGCAGGTCATGCAAAAGACCGGCGGGAGCGCCGACCCCGGCGACGTGAACGGGCTGCTTCGCGAGGAGTTGGAGAGCTAAGACAGCGTCCTACTCGGCCTGCGCGGCACAGTGGTGAGTTGTCACAGTCACCGCTGTGGCCAGTCGGCCGGCAGTTCATCAGCGTGGTTCTCGAGCAGGTCGAGCATCGGTTCGATTTCGTCGAATCGCTGGCCCCGCGATACTTCATCGGCCGCTCGGTCCCAGTCGATGTATGCCAGACTGGCCAGCCGCGGCAGGTCGTCGTGGCGGAGTTCGGTTTCGGTGTTTCTGGCCCCGGCACTTCTGGGGAGAAAGTCGACAATCGGCCGTGGACTACTCTGTTTTACCATAAACAGAATCATTCGTCGACGGCGGGTAAACAACGCCTCGAACACCCGGTCCATCCCTGGGTCCCATATCACATCCGGGATAGAGGTTTCCATCCTGTAACAAGAGACATACTATTGATGATAAATGTCACGATACCGCCGTTTCCTTGCCGAATCGATCCTGAATCGTACAGGTGAATTTGATTTGAGAGGCCGGCCCGATAGCCGCTACGCTGAGCTGCGTGCTACGATTCGCTCGACGCGTTCGACTCGACGCTCTCGCGCCGCTCGCCCGGGATGATCGCGGGGTCCTTCCACAGCAGCGTGACGAATATCGCAGCGGCGAGGGCTTCGAGGGTCTTGATAGCTGATTCGGTCGGTTCAGTGTTGAAATGGTCTAGTATCAGCAACGCGGTACTCCCGCCGTGGTGTCCGCCGCCACCGGACGACGGTGCAGAGAACCCCTCGACGAGGAAGGCACCGTGTCCAGTAGCGTGCCAGAACACCCAGCCGGCGATGGACGTGATCATGAGGAGCGTCCCGGCGATGTAGGCGTTCCGCAGGCCGATGACGCCCCGGGTGATGAGATACGGGCCGGCGAGCAACACCGCGGCGAAGGCGACAAACAGGAACGGGCGGGGGTCCGGCGGGAGCCCCTGTCCCAACAGTCCCTCGATCGCCTGCGCGTAGATGATGCTTCGCGGGAGACCCCACCAGAGGTGAAACGCCGCCGTCGAGAAGACGAGTGCGGCGGCGGTTCCGCGGAGGAGTTTGGTCGTCCGGCGATCCATACCGGCAGTCGGGGTGGCAGTGGCAAGAGTGCATCGAAGTGATAAGTGCCGCCGGTTACGGCGGCAGTGCGGGACCGCTACCGAGTGGTAAGAGGCTACCTCCGCGCGAGCGCGAGCGGCCCCGCAAGCGCCCGCACACCCGCGCTGTCGCCTGATTTTCCCGAAAGCCTTTAGAACAATTGACTCCGTAGCGACGGGTAATGACAGAGACAGGTGGTGTCTGATGCGGCTGATTATCACCGAGAAGGACAACGCCGCCCGCCGCATCGCGGAGATCCTCTCCGAGGGGAGCGCGTCCGCGAGCCGGCAAAACGGCGTCAACGTCTATCGGTGGGGGAACACCCGCGTCGTCGGCCTCTCCGGCCACGTTGTCGGCGTCGACTTCCCCGAGGAGTACAACGACTGGCGCGACGTGGAGCCGGTGGAACTCATCGACGCCGACGTGACGAAGGAGCCGACCCAAGAGAACATCGTCACGACGCTGAAGCAACTGGCCCGGGAGGCCGACGAGGCCACTATTGCGACAGACTACGACCGCGAGGGCGAACTCATCGGCAAGGAGGCCTACGAACTCATCCGCGAGGAGACCGACGCGCCCGTCGACCGCGTCCGTTTCTCCTCGATCACCGAGCGGGAGGTCCGGGACGCCTTCGCCAACCCCGACGACATCGACTTCGACCTGGCGGCCGCCGGCGAGGCCCGCCAGATCATCGACCTCGTGTGGGGCGCGGCGCTGACCCGCTTCCTCTCGCTGTCGGCCCGGCAACTGGGCGACGACTTCATCTCCGTTGGTCGGGTCCAGTCGCCGACGCTGAAGCTCATCGTCGACCGCGAGCGCGAGATCCAGGCCTTCGACCCCGAGGACTACTGGGAGATCTTCGCCGACCTCCAGAAGAACGGCTCGGGCTTCGAGGCCCAGTACTTCTACGACGACGACGGGAAGGAGGCCGAGCGGGTCTGGGTCGAGGACGACGCCGACGACGCCTACGCCGACCTGACGGGCGTCGACGCGGCGACGGTGACGAGCGTCCGCCGCCGGACCCGCACCGACAGCCCGCCGACGCCGTTCAACACCACCGCCTTCATCTCCGCCGCCAGTTCGCTGGGCTACTCCGCCCAGCAGGCGATGTCTATCGCCGAGGAACTGTACACCACCGGCTACATCACCTACCCGCGAACGGATAACACGGTGTATCCCGACGACCTCGAAGAGGACGCCCTGCTCGACGAGTTCGTCGGTGCCGGCCACTTCGGCGAGGACGCCGAAAAGCTGCTGGAGCAAGACGACATCACCGCCACCGAGGGCGACGAGGAGACCACCGACCACCCGCCCATCCACCCGACGGGCGAGATTCCGCCGAAGGTCGACCTCTCGGACGACGAGTGGGAGATCTACGAACTGGTCGTCCGACGGTTCTTCGCGACGGTCGCCGAGGCCGCGACGTGGGAGCACCTCCGCGTCGTCGCCGACGCCGGCGGCCGCTCGCTGAAGGCCAACGGCAAGCGCCTGGTCGAACCGGGCTACCACGAGGTGTACCCCTACTCCAGCGCCAGCGAGAACCACGTCCCCGACGTTGAGGAAGGGGAAGAGCTGGCCATCTCCGAGGTGCGGATGGAAGCCAAACAGACCCAGCCGCCGCGTCGCTACGGCCAGTCGCGGCTCATTCAGACCATGGAGGATAAAGGGTTGGGGACGAAGTCGACCCGACACAACTCCATCGAGAAACTGTACGACCGCGGCTACATCGAGGGCGACCCGCCCCGCCCGACGACGCTGGCGATGGCCGTCGTCGAGGCCGCCGAGGAGTTCGCCGACCACGTCGTCAGCGACGAGATGACCGCCCGGCTAGAGGCTGACATGACCGCCATCGCCAACGGCGAGGAGTCGCTCGATACGGTGGCCGACGAGTCCCGCGAGATGCTCAAGCGGGTGTTCGACGAACTGCGCGATTCCCGCGAGGAGATCGGCGAGCACCTCCAGGAGTCGCTGAAAGCCGACAAGACGCTCGGCCCCTGTCCGAAATGCGGCGAGGACATGCTGGTCCGGCGCTCGCGCCAGGGGTCGTACTTCGTCGGCTGTGACGGCTTCCCCGAGTGTCGTAACACGCTGCCGCTGCCGTCGACGGGTGAGCCGCAGGTGCTCGAAGACCACTGCGAGGAACACGACATGCACCACGTCAAGATGCTCGCCGGCCGGGACACCTTCGTCCACGGCTGCCCCCGCTGTGAGGCCGAGAAAGCCGACAAGAGCGAGGACGAGGTCATCGGGCCGTGTCCGGAATGCGGCGTTGCTCCGGAGGAGCAACGAGGCGACGGCGACGAAGCAGAGGGGGGCGAGCTGGCCATCAAACACCTCCGCTCAGGCTCCCGGCTCGTCGGCTGTACGCGCTACCCCGATTGTGACTACTCGCTGCCGCTGCCCCGCAACGGCGACATCTCGGTGACCGAGGCGTTCTGCGAGGAGCACGACCTCCCGGAGCTGGTCATCGACGCCGACAGCGACGACCCCTGGGAACTGGGCTGTCCCATCTGCAACTACGAGGAGTACCAGGCCCGCACCGCCGTCGAGGACCTCGAAGACCTGAGCGGCATCGGCTCGGCGACCGCGGAGAAGCTCGGCGATGCCGGCGTCGATTCGCTGGCGGCGCTCCGGGAGGCCGACCCCGACATCGTCGCTACCGAGGTGCAGGGTGTCAGCGCCACGCAGGTCCGGGAGTGGCAGGACGAACTGGAAGCCTAACATTCGGTCCGGTCAGTCGGCGACGAACGTCACGCCGTCACAGACCGGACACTCGACGGCCTCCGCGTTGTCGGCTGTGACTGGGTCGACGGCACCGTAGACGACCGCGTGTGCCACCGGCTCGGGAATCTGGCGCTCACAGAGCGGGCACTCGACGACGCCCGCCCGCAGTCGGTCCCGGTCGATGCTGTGGCCAGTGGTCACAGCTGGAGGTGAGACGTGGAACTCGGGCCGTCGTCGTCATCGATACCGCCCTCGTGGGCGAACGTGTAGTCGTCGTCCGTGAGGAACACGTCGCCGTGAGTCTCCGAGATTTCGACGCCAGGGAGCGTCGTCCCCGCGGCGTCGCCGTTGTCACAGCCGCCGTCACAGGCGTCGAACAGGGAGCCGTGTCGGGGACAGATGAGCTGGTCGTCCCGCATCGGGACGCCTCGCCCGGTGTCGAACCGCTGTGCCTCGTGCGTACATCGGTTCACCCATGCCTCGACGCCGTCCTCGCAGGGGACGAGAACGACCTCCTCCAGGTCGCCGTAGGCGTCTTCGGCGGTGAACAGCCACGACCCGTCCTCGTGGACCGTCTCGACTGTCGTAAGTCGCTGCACGGCTGGCGTGTTCGGTTGGCGCCGGTATCAGCGTTACCGTAGTACGGCGGGAACTGTGCGCGTCACTCGCCGGTCTCCGCGGCGATGAGGCGAACCAGTGCGGTAACGAACACCTCGAACAGTCGCCAGACCAAGACGCAACTGACGACGAGCACGGCAAGGACGATGGCGACGAGCCAGAGAAAGAGACCGAACTGCAACTCGGTGAGCAGTCCTGCCGTCAGTCCGACGACGAACCCTCCGACGAAGAGGCCGCCAGCGCCCTGGAGACAGCGGCGTTGCCAGCGGTCGAACGCCAGCGCGTCCTCAGCCCCCAGCAGCGATGGCAAGGCGATGCCGAGTCCGGCACCGCCCAGCGCCAGAATAAAGAAAACGCTACCGAACAGATACGAGAGCCCGCGGACGAAGCCGTTGCCGGACGGTGACGCTGTCGGCATCGTCGAAAACGAGTACAGCACTGCCACCGTTACGACAGCGCCTGTGAGAACGAGCGCGGCCCGGATAGCAGCGACGACGTACCGGCGCTTGTCCGCGGTCATTGTCTGACGATTGTAACATAGTCATCATAAATCTTCGGAGATATACGTATGGGGCCGACACCACTCGGTCGCTATCTGGCTGTTCGGGTGGGCTGTCAGCGTGGCTGTTTGGGCGGGCTGTCAGTGTGACCCACTGTGGTCGGTGTATCCGAAGCGGTTATACGGCCACGCGCAAGTCTGGCAGGTATGAGCGACTGGGCGGACTGGGACCACATCGTGAAGATAGACCCCGACAAGATGCTGGTCGACGGAGAGACGTTCGAAGACGTCGCGGCGACGGGGACCGACGCCATCGAGGTCGGCGGGACGACCGGGATGACGGAGGAGAAGATGAAGCGGGTCGTCGACGCCTGCGGGAAACACGACATCCCCGTGTACATCGAGCCGTCCAACCCCGCATCGGTCGTCCACAGCGACCGTCACGACGGCTATCTCATCCCGGTCGTGATGAACGCCGGCGACGTGGCCTGGATCACCGGCGCGCACAAGGAGTGGATACGCATGGACGACGATATCGACTGGTCGCGGACCTTCACCGAGGCCTACATCGTGATGAACCCGGAGGCGTCGGTGGCGTCCTACACGCAGGCCAACTGCGACCTCGACGCGGACGACGTGGCCGCCTACGCCGAAGCCGCCGAACACCTCCTCGGGCAGGAGATCGTCTACGTTGAGTACTCGGGGATGCTCGGCGACACCGACATCGTCGCCGCCGCCGCGGACATCCTCGACGACGCCACGCTGTTCTACGGCGGTGGCATCCACGATTACGAGTCCGCCCGCACGATGGCACAGCACGCGGACACCATCGTCGTCGGCGACCTCGTCCACGACGAGGGTGTCGACGCGGTTCGAGAGACGGTGAAAGGCGCGAAAGACGCGACGGCGACGGTCAAGTAGCTAGAACGCCAGCCGCTCGAGCAATCGACCGACGACGCCCCCCGGATGGCGTTTCGTGTCTACTTCCATCGACGCGTGGTCGCTGTCCTGAATTGCTGACTGCGTAGACCCGTCGTCGTTTGACGTACGAGCCGCGAGTCCACCGTTGTTCGCGTGTATCAGGAGCGTTCTGTCGCTGTCAGCCGCGTCTATCGCCGATGAGAGGTCCTGCCGGTCCACGAAGGTCCGCTCCGTCGGCACGTCACAGAGGTCCAGCAGGTCGTCGTGGTACGCTTCGAGTTGCTGGCGTTCCTCCGCGGACTGGCGCTCGTCGAGCGGGTAGAGGAACTGGAGGTCGGCTCCGGTCTCCGTCCCGACAGCGTTGCCGACGCGGACTTTCAGCGGGTCGTACGGGCCGCGGGTCGTGACCAGCGTGATTGTTTCCAACGATTCGAGGGACTGTGCGTCGACAGCGATGGTGTCACAGTCGGTCTGTTTCCGGATGCGGTCGATACTGTCGCCCAACAGCGAGTCCTCGAACGACGCGCCCCGTTCCACCAGGAGCACGTCGACGTCCCGCTCGTCGACCGCGTTGGCGACGGCCCGCTCGGGGTGGTGGCTTACGAGTTCACCGTACTCGACGGGAACATCGAACTCAGCCGCCAGCGTGTCGGTCCGGCACTCGAACTCGAGGTCGTCAGAGGACTGGACGCCGGAGGCGTAATCGAGGGGCTGTTGGTCGGGCACTTCGTCGAACTGGACGACCGAGAGACTGCTGCCGGCTGGCGAGAGCGCGGCCCCGATTTCCAGCAGTGTCGCTTCACTCTGTCGCGAGGAGCCTTCGGGGAGCGCGACAAGCACGGAGGTCTCTGTCGTCTCATCGAGCGTCTCCTCGGTCCGGTCGAGCGCGCGGTCGCCGATGCTCCGGCGGACGGACTCCTTGATCGCCCCTTCCCTCGTGACTCGCGGCCGGACGTAACCCAGATACCAGACGATGCTGCCGACGACGATACCGACGGCCCCGACGATCGCGATCAGGCCCATCTGCGTCAGCAGGGCAAAGCCGGTTATGGTGCCGAATATCGGCGTCCACGGGTACAGCGGCACTTCGAAGGAGGGGTCGTAGTCCGGGGCATCGCTCTCCCGGAAACCGATGAGCGCGACGTTGATGAGCGCGAAGACGAGGATCTTGAACGCGCTCGCGAGCTTCGCGATCTCCAGGATCGGAACGAAGAGGATGAGCAGCAACATCACGCCGCCGGTCAGCGTGATCGCGGTCACCGGCGTGCCGAACCGGTCGCTGACCGTGCTGAACAGGTCGGGCGCGAGGCCGTCACGGCTCATGGCGAACGGGTACCGCGACGAGGAGAGGATGCCGGCATTGGCCGTGCTGACCAGCGCCAGAATCGCCGCGAGAACGACGGCCGCGACGCCAGCAGTTCCCAGCGTCGCCTCGGCCGCGTCCGCGATGGGCGTCGTGCTCCCGGCGAGTTGGTCGAGCGGGATGACGCCGACGACGACGGCGACGACGAGCACGTACAACAGCGTCGTGAAGCCGAGCGAGCCCAGCATCCCGAGTGGGATGACGCGGTCCGGGTCTTCTACCTCCTCGGCGATGGAGGCGATCTTCGTCACGCCCGCGAAAGAGACGAACACGAGGCCGGTCGCGGCGAAGATACCCTCGATGCCGTAGTCCCACATCCCGCCGTAACTCGCGGTGTTGACTGCCGGGCCGCCGCCGGCGACGAACCAGCCGATAGCCACGAGCATCACCGCAACGATGCCGATCTGGAGTCGGCCGGTCTGTTCCGCGCCGAGGATGTTGACGAGGATGAGGACGGCGGCGAGCCCGATGGCAACCGGCTTGATTGGTAGATCGAACAGAAGAACGAGGTACGGCACGCCGCCGACGAGCGCGAGCGCGCCCTTGAACGAGAGGGAGAACCACGTTCCGAGCCCCGAAACTGTGCCCAGCAGCGGCCCCATCGACCGCTCGATGTAGACGTACGTGCCGCCGGCCTCCGGCATGGCCGTCGCCATCTCGGCCTTGCTGAGTGCGGCGGGAAGGACGAGCACGCCCGCGAGGAGGTAGGCGGCGATGATGCCGGCCCCGGCGTCTTTCACCGCCAGCGCCGGCAAGATGAAGATACCACTGCCGACCATCGCGCCGATGGATATCGCTACCACTGACAGCAGTCCGAGGTCGCGTTCCAGGTCCTTTGCCATTGTTAGGCGATTTCGGCCGTCTGGAGCGTTGTTTCCACAGCGCGTTCCAGTTCCGTCGCCAGGATGCGTGAGCCACAGATCACCGTCGAGCCAGCCGACTCGAACGCCGATCGATGCTGTGGGTCATTGAGCACGACGACCACGGTTTCGACATCGAACTGCGTCCGAAGCAGTTGTGTCACGAGGAACGCCCCGTGGTCCGTCTGCATCGAGATCAGGGCGACATCGGTCGTTTCGGCCCCGGCGTCCTGAAGCACAGCACGCTCCCGCCCGTCACCGACTACCACGCGGGTGTCGTCGGGCGTTTGCCCGGCAACGCCGTCGTGGTCGGTGACGAGACAGGCATCGGTACCTCGATCTAACGTCGTTACTACCTCAGACCCGACGTGACAGTCACTGATGACCAGCACCGACGGGGGGTCGATGTCGTCGTCCACTCGTTCGCGGAGTCCTGTAAGCGAGATCATGGGTTCGTAGAGGTCGGAGCTACCCGACCGATACGCACCCATTGGTTCCGACATCCGATAAATATCTAGGACCTGTTTCCGATTCCGGATCTATTTATGCATATAATCAATTTTCGGAAGCTTATATTACTTAGTGTCTGGACCGGGGTCGTCGTGCCCGAACTGGTGGAACGGCCGGGTGTACTCGTTCCGAATAAGGTCCTCGTCGACGACCTCCAGTCCGATGTCGTTGAGGTCCCTGCCGATGCGGCTCAGGTCGTTGCCGTCGGTGCCGACCACCTCGACGTGGACGTTGTCGGCTCCGGTCATGACTTCCCGGATGGCGACGACGCCGGACACCTCGAGCGCCCGCTGTGCGACCTCCTCGCGCTCGTGGATCGGTGCCGTACAGACGATGAGCGTATGGAGCTGATACCCCGCAGCCTCGTAATCGACATCGACATCGTAGCCGGCGATAACGCCGGCCTCTTCGAGCTTTGTGATTCGGTTCCGAACAGTTCGTGCGGAGACATCAAGCGATTCAGCGATCTCACTCGCCGACGTGTGTCTCGCATCCTGCTGGAGCGCGTAGATGATGTTCCGGTCCAGATCGTCGATAGGGTACTCCGCGTCGGCCATGTCGGCTGTTTTGACGGCTACCAGTACAAAGGTTCAGGATATTGTCCCGACGCCTTGGTATCGCCCGACTGTCCTCGACACTCCGCTGTGGTTCGCCAGCAACACGGCGACTCGCTATGGGGATTCGAGCCACAGACGCCGCTGTGTCTCAGGAAAGCACCGACTGTTCGGTGAGTGTTACGGTTACCGTCGGGTGATACGCGACCCAGTCGGTATTCTCGCCAGTGCGGTAGGAGAGGGGAACTTCGTCAAAGTAGCCCTGCAGCGTGTACGTGCCGGCACCTGAAACCCGCCGCCCGATGAGTTCGTACTGCCGCTCGATGGATTCACCAGCCTCCAGCGTTCCGGTGAGTGGGGCGTTGTCTTTGTTCGCCCCGTTTGGCCGTATCTCGACGGTATCTACCTCCGCATACTCGTCAGTCAGTAGTAAGACGTCGAGCGACCCCGAATCGCCTGCTGAAACCAGTCCTAACACCCCGAGTGGCCAGACGCCGGTGTTCTTGATTCTGAGGTCCTGTGTCCCGGTGTTTCGGAGCGTTATGTCCAGCCGACCGGGGCTTTCGATCTCGATAGCCCGGTCAGCCGGTGTTACATCGAGTGCCAGCGGGTGCGAACCATCCTCGGTCTCCACGCTGGAGATAGTGTACTCGGTATCGCCGAGACAGCCGGCGAGACCGGACAGCGCCGCCGTCGACACGGCCAGATACTGGCGGCGGTTCATGCGTCCACCGCCCCGGCGTGAGCGGAGCCGTCAGTCAGTGTCATGAAGATGTCTTCGACTGTCGCGTCAGACGAAAGGTCACAGGTGTCCCGGAGCGCCGGCAGGGTCCCTTCGACAATGAGGTCCCCCTCGTAGAGAATCCCGACGCGGTCACAGACCAGATCGACCTGCCCGAGGACGTGACTGGAGAAAAACACCGTCGAACCGCGTTCGGACTCGGCTTCGACAACATCTCGCACCAGCGCGACGCCGTGGGGGTCGAGCCCGGTGAACGGCTCGTCGAGAATCAGGAGGTCCGGCTCCCCGACGAGACTCATCGCGAGTGCCAACCGCTGTTCCATCCCCTGTGAGAACTCGCCAGCGGGTCTTTCGATAGCGTCGGCCAGTCCCACGCGCTCGAGCAGTGCTCGTGGGTCGTCGTCCGCACGCTTCGTATCGATCACCAGTTCGAGGTGCCGCCGCGCGGACAGCGACTCGTAGGTCTCGAAGCGGTCGGGACAGATACCGACGCGCTGGTGGCAGGCGACGACATCGTTCCACGGGTCGTGGCCGAGAACGCGGGCCGTTCCCGACGTTGGTTTGATGTAGTTCATCAGCAGATTGATAGTGGTCGACTTGCCGGCACCGTTCGGGCCGAGGAAGCCGTACACCTCGCCCTGTGCAACGGTCATGTTCAGCGCATCGAGCGCAACAGTCTCGCCGTACTGCTTCGAAAGCCCGTCGGTCTCGATTGCCGGCGGCGTCATGCGAGGTCACCTCGCTTGAACCGATAGCCGGCCAGTGCCAGCGGGACGACACCCCAGAAAAGCAGTACGACGAGGCCGAGCGATTCGTGAAGGTAGACCGGAACTGGCTGTCCACTAAAGGCTACATCAACGACGTACTCGTTGGTTGAGATACCGGGATACAGCACGTCGATGACTGACGTGTACTGGCCACCGGAGTTCGCCAGTCCGAGTATCCAGTTCGTTACAGTTCGGTACGCTCGACCCGGCGAAAGCCGAAGTATAGCGAACAACAGACCGTCAGCCGGCGGTTCGAGCGGATTGACTGCGTTGCCGGTCACAGCGGAATAGATACCGACGCCGATGCGTTTCCACCCCAGCGTCAAAAGTAGAAAGAAACCGCCGAAGAGTACGCTGGTGACACGGACTGTGCTGGTCGTGGCTGCCGATGCCGCTGTTGCGACTGACACGAGCACAACGATGTACAGCACTGTCACCAGAAACACGCCGATGAAACGTAACGGGGAGAACAGGCCGAACTTGACACCGCCAATCACGCCGAGAATAACTGTTGCGAGGGCAAACGGGAGCATAGCCCCGACGCTCCGACCGAAGACCTTGCCGATGAGAATATCAGTTCGCGTGAGGGGCAGTCCAAGCAGGAATTTCAAACTGCCCGACGTGCGCTCCTGAATAATCGACCGATACGTCAGCAACAGCACACCCAGCGGGAGGAGGATTGACCCGGCGACCTGAACGAAGCCGACCGTGACGTTCGGGCCGAGCACGTCCCAGCTCTCGTATGTGGGACCATACCCCCAGACGACGAGCAGGGGCGCAAGTATCCAGGTTCCTTTCGATTTGAGTAACGCGACTGCCTCTTTCCGTGCGACGGGAAACCATCGGGGGAGGGCCATGTAGTCGGATTTGAAAGTGTTTCATATAAAACACACTGTCAACGGCTACTCTGTTTACACGGCACCGAGCTATCGCTTCTGCCGGGCCTGCGCATCAATGGCGTCTTGTCCCGAGACCACCGCGTCCGAGAGGGACCTGCGCCCTCGCCTCGAAAGACTGTTCTTAAGTTAGGCCCACAAGAACCAACGTCCATGGAAAACCGAACCTACACGACGGACGCAGCGCCGGGTGACACGGTCACCGTCGCCGGCTGGGTCCACGAGATCCGAGACCTCGGTGGAATCGCCTTCCTTATCCTTCGGGACACCACCGGAAAGATTCAGGTCAAGTTCGAGAAAGACGAGATGGACGACGACCTCGTGGAGACGGGGCTGAACGTCCAGCGCGAGTCGGTCATCTCGGTCACCGGCGACGTCGAGGAGGAGCCGCGCGCCCCGACCGGCGTCGAAGTCACGCCGGAGTCCGTCGACGTGATTTCGGAAGCCGACCCCGAACTCCCGCTCGACCCCTCGGGCAAGGTCGACGCCGAACTGCCGACCCGCCTCGACAACCGCACGCTCGACCTCCGCAAGGACGAGGTGAAGGCCATCTTCGAGATCCGCGCAGAGGTCCTCCGGTCGGTCCGCGAGGCGTTCCGCGACCTCAACTGCACGGAGATCAACACGCCGAAGATCGTCGCTACGGGGACCGAAGGCGGGACCGAGCTGTTCCCGATCACCTACTTCGGGCAGGAAGCGTTCATGAACCAGAGCCCGCAGCTGTTCAAGCAGCTGATGGTCGGCTCCGGCCTCGAACGCGTCTTCGAGATCGGCCCGATCTTCCGCGCCGAGGAGCACAACACGCCGCGGCACCTCAACGAGGCGACCTCCATCGACTTCGAGTCGGCGTTCTACGACCACACCGAAGCGATGGACGCCTGCGAACACGTCGTCCAATCCGCCTACGAGGGCGTCGCCGAGAACTGTCAGGACGAACTGGAAGCGCTCGGCCTCGAAGACGAGTTCGCGGCCCCCGAGGGCGACTTCCCGCGACTCACCTACGAGGACGCCCTGGACCGCATCAACGCCACCGGCGAACTCGACGAGCCGCTGGTGTGGGGCGACGACCTCTCGACCGAGGCTGAGCACGTCCTCGGGCAGGAAGTCGGCGAGCACTACTTCATCACCGACTGGCCCAGCGAGATCAAGCCGTTCTACATCAAGGACCACGACGACGACGAGGAGGTCTCGACCGGCTTCGACATGATGCACCCGTCGATGGAACTGGTCTCTGGCGGCCAGCGTGAGCACCGCTTCGACCACCTCGTCGAAGGGTTCGAACAGCAGGGCCTGGACCCGGAAGCCTTCGAGTACTACACCAAGATGTTCAAGTACGGCATGCCGCCCCACGCCGGCTGGGGCCTCGGCGGCGAGCGCCTCATCATGACGATGCTCGGGTTAGAGAACATCCGAGAAGCGGTTCTGTTCCCGCGAGATCGGCAGCGTCTGAGCCCGTAGGAAGCGAGGTTCTGACCGCGGGGAAGAACCTCGGAATCGCGAGCAGAGCGGGACCGAAGGTCCCGCAGGCAGTCGGGCGGTACCACCGCCCGACGACGGGGAGGAACGACACGCGAGCGCACTGTCTCGCAGCGGTTCGAGTTCGGCACGTCTTGAGACAGCCGCAGGGCTACACACTGTATCCGACACGAGGACGGGAGTACGACCCGTCCCCGACTATGCGTTCGACGCCGCCTGTTTCAGAATCTGTGGCGTGACCACAACTTCGAGCGCAGCGATACCGAGTGCGACGTACCGTATCGTTCCCTCAAGGAAGAGGAACGCGACAGCCGCAACTACCGTGGCGCTGCCCAGTGGGATACCGTAGCGAACGACCGGGTTTTCGAAAGGGGAGGGCATACAGACTAGTCAATCGAACGCTGTCTCATATTCGTTTCTGACTTCGGTGGATTGTGAGCGACTCAGGTGCCGGCGAGTGTACCTACGACAGCCACTGGTTGCCGATTGGGTGGCCGCTACGAGGGGACCGAGTGAGCACGGTTGGGAAGAACAGCGGCCGGGAGATGTATAGAACGGGCAAAATAAAGAGGAGCGTTCGCGACGCGTATCTCAGTCGTCTGCGGGCGCAGCGCCGCCGGAGCCGATACTCGCCCCGGACCCCGAGACGGTGCCTTCGTTGGCGGCGACCCAACGCAGGAGCAGGAACGCGAAGACGTACTTCGCGAGGATGTCGAGACCGGAGTAGCCCCACGAGGTGACGCCGACGCCCAGGAGGGCCACCCCTTCGGAACCCAGCGCCCAGAGAATCGGATAGCCGAGCCAGAGGACCACGGTCAGGAGCTTGAGCGTCCCGAATATCTCGCTCGTCCCGGCAGCTTCTGCGTCGGCCGGCCACTGGACGAGCAGGACGTACAGCACCGCGACGAAGAACGCACAGCTGATGCCGTAGAATACCCACCGCAGCAGGTGCGAGGAAGTAATTAGTGCGGCGGCGAGGCCGGTCACACACATCCCGATGTCCATCGTGATGGCGGTGAACAGCGACGCGATATCGGTGTCAGCCAACAGGCCCAGCGCCAGGAGAATCATCGGCGTCGAGAGCGTCCACGTCAGGTAGCGGCCCCACGGTGACAGGACTTCCTGCCCGGCGAGAGCGTGGCCCGGCGGCATCTGCAGGAAGCCGACCGTCAGGCCCGAGGCCAGACCGGCGTAGCTGGAAATCGAGACCAGCGGAACCAGCATCGTCGCAACCCAGATGAGTTTTGCACGGGGCGACTCGATGTCCCGACCCATCGCGACGAACAGGAGGATGACCACGCCCGCCAGCGCGATGTTCACCCAGAGCGATGAGTTCAGGAGGAAATTCGACTGTATCTCCTGGAGCACGTCTGACTGTGTCGCCTGGAGTACTGTCGTTGCAGTGGTACTGGCAGCTGTCATGTATACTGACTACGAAGAGCACACTTAAAGACGCGTAGCCAAACGGTATCGGTATCCGCCGTTGTTTTCGGGTTTCGGAAGGGAGAGACGAGTCCCGGACACTGCAGCGGAACCGCCGCACTAGACCGTCTCAGACCACGACTCACCGCTCGTGTCGAACGGCGTATGACTCACTCCGGGAACAGCTCTTCTTCACGCTCGATGGCCTCGATGCGCGCAATTTCGGCGTCGGTCAGTTCCAGGTCGGCAGCGGCGAGGTTGGCCTCGAGATGGGGTCGGGAAGACGCCTTCGGGATTGTGACGACGTTCTCGTAGCTGGTCACCCACGCGATGCTGACGGCGGCCGGCGACGTGTCGTGCTGGTCGGCGATGTCGACGACGGTCGGGTCCTCGAACACGCGACCGCCGGCCAGCGGTGCGTACGCGACCAGCGGGTAGCCGTGTTTCTGGGCGTCAGCGAGCAGCGATTCGCGCCAGAATAGCGGATGGAACTCGACTTGGTGTGCAGCAATTCCGTCGAGGTGCTCGCGCGCGACAGTCAACTGGTCCGGCTCGAAGTTCGAGAGCCCGACGTGCTCGGTCAGTCCCGCCTCGCGCACGGCCTCGACGGCAGGCAGCGTCGTTTCGGGGTCGTAGTCGCCACGCGGGCGGTGGACGTACAGGAGGTCGACGGCGTCGAGACCGAGTCGGTCGAGGCTGGCTTCCGTGCTTGGACGGACAGCGGTCGCCTCAAGGGCGTCGATCCAGAGTTTCGTCGCGACAGTCAGGTCAGCCCGATCGGTGTCGGCGGCGGTGATGCCTGCACCCACAGTACTTTCGTTGTCGTAGATCTGAGCGGTGTCGAGGTGGCGGTAGCCACAGTCGATGGCTGTCCGAACGACAGCCTCGTCCTCGATACCCATCGTGCCGAGTCCGACCGGTGGGAGATCCATGCTCCGGCGTTCGGACCCCTATTAAAAAGGAGTAGTGGCTCCGACAGGCCACATCCCCCCAGATGCGGCCCGCCGGTCGATTAGAAGTCGGTCCGCTGCGTGACAGCTTCCGCGTGGTCCGCCCACTTTTCTACGGTCGGGGACCCCCAGTACTTCACTGCGCCGCTTCGCTCGTCGTAGTCGATGAGCCCGATCCGGTGGAGGACTGGCAGGTGCTCCTCTTCGAGCTGTGTTCGGATCGTCGAGGGTGACGTATCTGTTGCATCGACCGTGCTCGTCTCTCCATGCTCCGATATTGCCGAGGCTAGCGCCGTGACGTCAGCGGCCGTCTGGTCACCGCTCGCGAAGTAGTGACAGACGGCACGGCGTCGCCAATCAGCCAAAACCTCGAACACGTCGTCTACATCCGCCGTAGACAGCGTTCTGTCCGACGGCGTCATCCCACACCACTGGTCACTCTGCGACCCTCCATTCCTTTGGTTACTCATTTACTCGTATTAAATTAATAGCTCCCAATATTATTAACTCTGTACCTAGACGGCTAGGTACCCGTCGAACGCGCTGGCTGTAATTGCCAACAGCGTCACCGTCGCGTATCACTGCATATCGAACACAGCGTCGATGAGATTCCGCTGCGCTCGCCGGAGATGCTGATGGAGCGTCGGTGACGCGATACCGAGCCTCTCTGCCAGTTGCTCGGCGTTCGTATCCCGGGGCCAGGCGTAGTAGCCCGTCAGGAAGGCCGTGCGGAGGACTTCCTTCTGGCGGTCAGTCAGGTGGTTGCGTGGGTCCGTTTCGACGTCAAGTATGTCGTCTGTCCGGTCGCACTCCTGCTTTGCCGTCAGCGTGCTCTCAGGCACCCGGTCGGAGACTGCGTCCCGTATCGCCCGGGAGTCGGCATCCGGCGAGGCCTCGACAGTAATGGAGAGCGCCCCATCGTCGGCAACCACCGTCCGACAGCGAGCACCGACATCGAGAAGCAGCGATTGGACGGTTTCTGTAACCTGCAGCTCGATGATACCATTGGCATCGTCTGCACGGACGACCCGCGAGCCGAGAATCTCCGCATGAGAACAGAGGTGCGCAGAGACTGCATCGGGCGGCCCGTGGTCGACGGAGACATAGAGGAGGTGCGTCGGCTCGGTATCGACAGATTCGACGACCTCGATTCGGCACCCGTACGCATTCGCCGCCGAGACAAGGGGTATGTCGGGGCATTCCGATTCGAATGTCAGTTCGAGCGTGGTATCGTCAGACAGGAGTTGCCTGTTCTGGACCGCGGCGAGCGTGTACCCGACCATTTTACCGAGGACAGCGAAACTGTCAGCTATTCGGCCGCCGAACGCCGCTGGCTGGTCGGCGTACACGCAGAGAACGCCGTGGACAGTGTTTCCCTGAACCAGTGGAATCGCTGCGGCGGACTTGAACCCCTGCTCGCGAGCAGCGGCCCCACACTGCTTGAATTCGGCCGGGTCGCCGCAGTCTTGTATCGTCTGGACCGCACCTGTCACGAGGGCTGTTTCACACAGCAATTGGTCGTTCCCGTCACTAACGATGAGTTCGTCGAGAACGTCACTATTGTCGCCGGCTACCGTTTTCGGCACGAGTCTATCGTCCGCGCCGGCTCGCTCACCGATCCACGCTAGCTCACAGAGGTCCGATTCGACAATGCGCTCACACACTGTCTCTGCAGTCTCGTGGCGAGTCGCGGCACCACCCAAAGCGTGAATGAGGTCCTGTATGAGCATGTTGACCCCGTTGAGTGTCGCCAGTTCGTCGCGCTGTCGTTCGATCGCATCCTGACGTTTCCGCTCTTCGGTGATGTCCTGATGGATCCCGACGGCCCTGATCGCCTCGCCGTCGTCGTTCCACTCGAACACCTTGCCGATGTCCCGGATCCATCGCCACTCCCCGTCTTTCGTCCGCATCCGGAACTCGCTCTGATACAGATCGGTCTCCCCGGACTTCAGTTCCGCGAGCGCCTGTTCCACTCGGTCGAGGTCGTCTGGATGGGCGAGGTCGGCCCACGTCTCGTAGTGTGGCTCCAGTTCGTCCGTGGTGTAGCCGAGCATCCCGGTCCAGCGCTCGTCGAAGGTGACATCGTTGGTTTTGGGGTTCCAGTCCCAGACGCCGAGTTCCGCGCCTTCGAGCGCGAGATTCAATCGCTCAGTCATCTCCTGATACTCCCGCTCGCGGTTACAGCGCTCCGTGATGTCCCGAGCGACGCCGATCAACCCGCTGTAGTTGCCGGCTTCGTCGTGAATCAGCGTATAGTTGATCGACACCTCCCGTTCGGTACCGTCTTTCCGACAGAACGTCAGATCGGCAGTCGTGCTCTCTTGCCCAGGCGTTTCGAGCAGCGTTTCCACAGTCGCCTGCCCCTTCGAGAGTTCACCGGAGGCCAGCACTGTCGAGGCGTGTTCGCCACACAGTTCGTCCGGCTCGTACCCGAGGTTCGCCGCGAACGACTCGTTACAGAAGTCGATGACACCACGTTCGTCGAGCGTGTAGAGGCCGTCCTGTGCCTGCTCGACGAGGAGATCCAGCAGCGCCATGCGGGCATCACGTCGTGCAGTCTCGGTGATGTCTCGCAGCAGGACGAGCGTGAGTCCCCCAGCGGCGTCCGGTAGCTCGTGCCCGTGTCGAAGGAGGTACTGGTCGCGGTCGCTACCCGGAACCCGGACCGCAACCGGTTCGGTCGGGGTGTCCCGGAGTCGCTGTAGCTGTCGACGGCCGCCAGGCGTGTCGGGAAGCGCTGTGGCCATGGCGTCGTAAAAGCCCTCGACCCGGCGGGTATCGTCGAGGCGGTCAACGAACGTCGACACCGAGTCGCTCGACCAGTGTACCGTCCCGTCATCCGCCAGCAGGACAGCGATTTCGTTCGCTTCAGCGCGCGATTCGATTCCGGACAGCGCATCTCGGAGCGCGGATTCGGTCCGATCGGCCGACGCCGACACGACGCTGACGATCTTCTCCGCCAGAAACGTCGGCTGTCCGTCCCCCTGTTTCCTGACGACCGTCTCTGCATCGTCGAAGACAGTCGCAGCGCTGTCCGGTGCAGTGGCGTCGGTGTAGAGGACGACCGGGTAGCGGTCGTTCGACACCAGTGGGGCCGGGATATCGCCCAGTCCAGTCGGGTCGAGGACGAGACAGGTGACCGCTGTCGACGCGGCAGCCTCCAACGCGGCATCCGTCGTTGCCACGCTCGTCACCGTCATCTCGGCGCTGTGATCCGCCAGAACCTCGTGTATCTGCTCTCGTGCCGTCGCGTCGGAATCGAGATACACGACTTCGATGTCTCGACTGGCAGCGCCGGTCCGTCTCGCTCCCGCAAACGCGACGTCGTCGAGGCCATTCCCAATCATCGCCCTGGTATGCTGTTCAACCACTTTACTGAGGCATAATAACTGTTCGGCGGCCACAGCAGCTCCAGACAACGAGCCGACACGTTTGCCGACACAGTGGCTACCCCATCGGGGATAACACGGTTCCTGTCGTAGCCCATCGGACAGAAAACGCTTGAACCGGTGACGCACTGTGTTCAGTCACCACAGTCCCGCCAGCTATCATCCCGGCAACGGGTCCAGTGACACATCCGAGTCAGTCGACAACGGACAGCCGCTCTCGGAGGGTTTCTGCGACATCGGTGAGGTGGGCCTGTCCGAACGCCGCGACCAGGAGCGCCCCGAGCGAATTGAACATCGTGTCCCGGACCGTGTCGTCGAGGCCGTGTTGCGCCAGCGGCATCGTGACACCCGTTTCGGTGGCGATGATATCGAGCGCGAACTCGAACAGTTCCCAGATCACGCCGAAGGACAGCACGACGACGAAGATGTACACGAAGAAGACGCGCTTGGGGATGTGAATCGAATCGTTGTGGAGGTCGATGGTCCGGGCCGTCGTGTACCCGAACGCGGCGATGAGCGAAGCCGACATCGCGTGGGTGAGGTGGTCCCACCAGCCGATCTGTCCGTAGAGCCCGGCCGACCCGAGGGTGTGCAGGAACACCGCGGTCGTGATCCAGAGGGCGAGCCACGGGTCCAGAGCCAGATTGTAGTTTCGCCGCATCACCGCGGGGAGAAACGTCACGAGCAGGCCGATACCGCCGTTCGTGATCGGCTTCGGTTGGCCGGCGACGATGCCGTAGCCGACCAGCCCGAGCAAGACGAGTTGCATCGCGCGGGTGATCCGCCGCTGGTTCCGCATCGACGGTCGGGGCAGCCTCATCGCCGCACCATCCGTCGGAGACCACGCCAGAGGCGGCGGTCCCGCCGTCTGAAGTAGCCATCGAACAACACACCCGCGGCGAGTCCGGCGAGGGTGACGTACAGCCACTCGGTCATCAGCGCCTCGTTGGTCGTGAGATACGACGTCCCGAGAAACCGGTCGGCGTTCCACCGGAACACCGTCCAGGCCGCCACGGCGGCGAGTGTCGTCAAGACGACGAGACAGACGGCGAACCAGTGTGTGACTTCCAGCTCGGTGAACATATGCAGTTCCACGATGACGAGTAGCGACAGCGCTGCCAGCGAGACATACGTGGCAAAGGTTCCGACCGTCCCCCCGACGAGGCCGCGGACCAAGATCGGCAGGCAGGCGAGAAAGAGCAGTTCCCAGGGCAGCATGACGCGCCACTCGCGGAACGCCACCGGCGGCACGAGGACGACGAAGCCGACGACACCGACGAGCAGTATCCACTGGTAGTCGATATCGAGGACGCTTTCGACGAACACAGCCGTGAGAATCGCGACGAGCATCCACGCGATGATCGCGTTTGTTCGCCCATCACGAAAGAGCTTCTCGAACGTGTCATCGAGGTCGATAGCCCCGAGACTGCTGTCGGGACGGCCGGCACCATCGCTCATTGCAGTGGACTGGGGTACGACGGAGAATAAACCCAGCGACGTGTTTATACCGGCTACGGCCCCTTGTACAGGTATATGATGCTGCCGACGCACGCGATAGCGGGGCTCGCAATCGCGACACCGCTGCTCGTCCTTGCGCCAGACCACGCCGCAGTAGCGCTCGCTGGCGGCCTCGTCGGTGGCGTTCTGCCCGACCTCGACCTCTACTCGGGTCATCGGCGTACCCTCCATTATCCAAGCGGGTACACGCTCGCGGCGCTCCCGACCGCCGGGTTCGCCGCTATCCTCCAGACACCGCTGCTCGTCGCGCTCACGTTCGTACTGCTGGGCGCTGCCCTCCACTGCCGGATGGACCGGTACGGCGGCGGCCTCGAACTCCGCCCGTGGGAAGGCACGTCCGAACGCGCCGTGTACGACCACGTCCGCGGGCGATGGCGGTCGCCGAAGCGATGGATACAGTACGACGGTGCACCGTCGGATGTGGGGCTGATGGTACTCGTGGGTTCGCCGCTGTTCGTCGTTCTAGACGGGCCGTTCCGGTGGGTCGTCGCCGCGGCCCTCGTCACCGGTGCGACGTACAGCCTCCTCCGGCGTCGATTGGCAACCCTGGCCCCGGTCGTGTTCGGCAACGTTCCCGAGTCGATTGCGACCTATGTTCCGGACCGATACCGGCAGTAACGCTCGACTGACGCCGCTTTCGTCACTTCCGTCCCGCCAGAGCGTCCTCGGCAACGCCACGCAGCGTCAGCCACGTATTGATGCCGGCCCGCAATGCGACGAGGTCGGCCGCCTCGACAGTGAGTTCGACCCGCTGTCCGTCCCGACTGAGGCGCGCCGTCGTCCGGTCGCCCTCGATGTCGTCGATTTCGGGACGGATGCTCCGCTCGATAGCGCGAGCCCGGTCGGCGCTGTCGTACTCGGCGGTGAGGTGGGTCTGGTGTTGTGCAGTCATACTGTTCGAAATGGGAGCGTCGTCGTATCAGTCGCGGGACTGTCCCAGAAAAGCCGTTTGCAACGTGGCGCAGTCGGCCGTCGACCGTCAACGGCGTACCGACAGCCTCAGTTGACGTTGATCTCTTTGACGTCGGGTGACCGCTCCTTCAGCAGGACGCGGTGTCCGCAGTACGGGCAGCGAACGCCGCCGTACTCGTCCAGCGTCACGTCGCGCTTACAGCGTGAACACTTGTAGCTCATAGTTGAGAGATAGGAACGGGGGTCCTTTACTCCTCGTCTTCGGACAGTGCGGCCCGAATGGAGCGTCGGACGGTCTTGCCGCCAGGCGTCTCCGGCTTGTAGCTGCCGCCGGTGAACTTGTAGTCACAGTAGCTGCACTGCCAGATGCCCGTCCCCTGGCGGTCGACTCGGTCTTCGCCGCAGTTCGGACAGGCGTGGTCCTCGTTCATCTCCGATTCGATCTCCGCGACGCGGCGTCGGGACACGCGACCGTAGCGAGCGCCGAAACGGCCCGAGCTGCCGGTCTTTCCGCTCTTGCTAGCCATAGTGGTCTGTTGTCCGCCGAGCGGCCACATAAGGCCTTCGAGATGCGGCCCGGTCGACCGACGGCCACAGGGATTAACAGGCCCGGCCGGCAACGACCGACTGACATGGACGAGCTACTCGACGTCGTCGACCTCGTCGCGGACTCCGGGTTCGAGGGTATCGTCACATGGCTCGTGCGAATCGTCGGTCTCGTCGCGCTGCTGGGCGGGCTCGGGCTGTGGCTGTTCACCGAGATGGGACTGCTCGTCGTGCCGGCAGTGCTGATACTCGCCGGTATGGTCCTGCTCGTCGCGCCCAGCATTCTCCTGCTGACCGCGGAGCTAGCCTAGAGAACTCAAGAGGGAGGCGGGCAAACCGTCGGTCGATGGCAGCGTTCGACGGGCTCCGAAGTCGCCTCCAGCGGGTCGCACCGGCCACGAGCGGGCGGCTTACGGCCTCGGAGTTCTTGCTCTCGGGCGCAGCAGCCGGACTGCTCGGCTGGGGCGGCACCCAGGCGCTCACCTGGCTCGACCACGCCAACGGCCAGCTGCTCGCAACGGTGCTGTGGGTCGTCTTGATCGGCGGCTTCGTCGGCCTGACGGTCCTGCACGCACCGGACTCGGTCCGCTTCTCCGACGCGATGCTCGCCTGGGGAACGGTCAACACCACTGCGATGGCGCTGACGGTCGGCGGCCTCCTCAGTGTCGTCCCCGAACAACTGGCGTACTGGCACGCGTGGGTCGGCGCGACGGCCATCGGCTACTGCTGGACCGGCGGCGTCCTCGAAGGAGCCGGTCAGCCCGTGCGCGGCCGCGGCTACCTCGGAGCGGGCGTCGTCGGCCTCTGTCTGCTGACTATCGGGGCCGTCGCGTTTCCGCTGGTCGCCCCGACCGGCTATCTGGCGCTCGCTGCGCTCCATGCAGATCCGATGATACTCGACGTGCGGACGGCGTTACCGGCTGTTCACCGGACTGGTGTCGTTGGTGCCGCGGTAGCCGCTGTGCTCGTTGTCGGCGTTGTCGTGGCGTGAATAGAGTACCACAAGCACTACTCTTGCAGTTCAGCTTCTCGCAGCGCCTCGTTCAGGTCGGCCCGGACGTGCTCGCCGAGCTCGCGGTCGCCGGCCGTCGTGACGACGCGGTTCTCCTGCACGCTGGAGCCGTCGCGGATGAGCACCCGGACGTTGCCGTTAGCATCGGCGCGGGTCGCCTTCGCTCGGACGCCCGTCGGTGAGCTCGCGCCGCCGGCGTCGATAGGGCCGGGGATGACCTTCTTGACGTGGGGGTGGCCGGCGACGGTCTGGATGACTCGCTGGCCCGACCGGCCGCCGATGAGCGTCGAGTGGCTCCCGCCGAGTTTCTCCGAGGGCGCGGCGTCGACCACTTCCAGCGCGGGCTCGCCCTGGCGGTCGATGACCCGCTGAACCGGATCGTCGCCCTCGACGCGGAAGAACTCGTAGTGCAGTTGCGGGCGGACGGCGGCGATGACGTCACGGTCGCCCGTGACGTACACCTCCTCCGGTCGTTTCCGTCGCACCTCGTCCGCGACGAGGCCGGCGAAGTTGCGGAGCTCGACGACGACCGTTTCGTCGCTCCCCTCGCCCTCCGGCGTCGTCGTCACCGTTCGCTGGCCCACAATCGACCCGTCCAGCAGCGATGTCACCGTCGCCCGCTCGCGGTCGAGTTCGAGGACGACGGCGTCGGTGTTGGCAGTGTGACAGACCAGGCAGTAGTCGCCCGGTCGGTCGAGCGGCGTGGCACACTGCCGACAGTCCATAGCTGTGGCTACGGCTGCGCGCTGATAAGGAAGCCGGTTCGGTGGTTTTGCGACGTGTGGTCAGCCCTCGTCTTCGATGGTCGCACCGGGCGGATAGATAGCGGCGACGGTCGCATCGTAGCCCGCGTCGGTGAGGCCGGTCCCCAGCGCGAACACCGTCTCTCCGAGCATCGCCATCGCGGCGTCCCCGCCGGCTTCGGCCACGTCGTCGATGACGCTTTTCACCGCCGGCGTCAGCAGCTCCGCTTCACGGGAGAACTGCCGGGAGGCCTGGATAAACGTCGACAGTTTCGGCTCCTTGACGACGGTAGAGAGCGCGCGCTCGCCGGCAGCCGTCAGGATGTCCGTGTCACCGCCGACGACATCCGCCGTCGATAGCTCCCCGAGCGTGACGTACTCGACGCGGCTGCGGGCCGGAATGGCATCGAGGTAGTTGAACTGCGGCCCGCCGGGTTCGAGCCGGAGCGGCACGCCGCCGCGGGCCTGCGCGACAACGTCGCCGAGCCCGGAGCCGGCCTGGACCTCCGCACCGTGGGCGATTGTCACCAGTTCGTTGTACGAGAGCCCGTGGCCGAAGACGGCATTGGCCGCCAGTGCGGTGCCAAGCGCCAGCGCGCCGGAGACGCCGAAGCCCGAGCCGAGCGGGAGCGGTGTTTCGGCGGTGACAGTCGCCGTGGTTCGCAGCGCGTCCAGCACTCGCTCGACGGCTTCCACCTCGATTTCCTCGCCGTTCAACGTTATTTCGGTTTCAGCTCCGCGGCTGACGGTAACAGAAACGCCGTCAGACAGGGCCAGCCCGCCGCCGCGAGAGCCGGTCTCGATGGGGTCATCGCCCCGGTCGACCGTAAAAAAGCCCGTGATGTGACCGGGAACGAACGCGTGTGCTTCGTCGCTCATTGCCTCCCCGTGGGACCCGGTGGCGTTAAGGATTGGTGGTCGCCCGCTCCGTCCTCACAGGCTGGTGGACGTTCTCTCCGCCCAGAGTTTCAGGAGACCGACAGGCGGTTCTCCGACCCGTAGTTTGATGTATGTTTACACGAGATGACTGTGAAAACATGCCGACAATCAGCGCGCGGCTCCCGAGTGAAGAGAAAGACGAACTGGACGACGTCGCCGAGTTGCTCTCCGAGGACCGGTCGACCACGATTCGGAAGGCCCTGCGGGAGGGACTGGAGACGCTCCGGCTCCGCGTCGCCGTCGAGCAGTACCAGTCCGGCGACGTGTCGGCGGCCGAAGCCGCACAGCTTGCGGACCTCTCCATCGCCGAGTGGCTCGACGTGGCCCGCGAGCGAAACCTGACGACGCAGCTCGAGCTGTCCGATCTGGAGCTCGACGCCGACACGGCCGCGGAGCTATGACCCGCATCTACGTCGGGCCGACGTCGCTGTACTCGCTGGGGCAGGTGGGGGAGCTGTCGCTGCTGGACGCGTTCGACGGCGACATCGTCATTCCGGAGCCCGTCATCGACGAGGTCCAGGTCGAACCGACCGCGACGAACCTGACCGAGTACCGCGAGAACGGCATCGACACCGGCGTCGACGAGGCCCACGTCGACCAGGCCGAGTCCCTGCTGGGCGAGAAAGACCTCGGTGCCGCTGTGACGGTCCTCGCCGGCGTGTTGGCCCACCGCGACAGCGACGACCGCTCCGCCGTGGCCGTCGTCTCCGAAGATCGCACGGTCCGCCGGATGGCGCAGGGCTTGGGGGCAGAAGTGACGAGCAGTTTCGGCGTCGTGGTCCGGGCCGCTATCGAGGACAAGTACCTCAAACCGACCCAGGCGAAGCGGATCGTCAGACGGATCGACCAACACGGGATGCACCTGACCGGAGAGTTGCGGGAGCGGGCAGTCGGAGAAGTCGCCTGAGTTCACTGCCGCGAATAGTGGGTTCGTGTGTTTTAACGCCGGGTTTTCGACAGAACGACTGTGCTCTCAGCCCCTTGCCGTCCCGCTGCTGGACTTGAAAGCGTGGGTTTAACAGTGCGGCCCCCAACTCTGGAGGTATGCAGGGTAATCTTCCGCCTGAAGCACAGGAGAAGCTCGAGGAACTGCAGGACCTTCAGCAGACAGCACAGCAGGTCGCCGCACAGAAACAGCAGGCCGAGACAGAGCTCCAGGAGTCCCAGACGGCTCTGGACGAGCTCGACGACATCGACGAGGACTCGACCATGTACCGCGAGGTCGGCGAACTCCTCGTGAAGACTGAGTTCGACGAGGCGCAGGACGACCTCGAAGAGAAGGTCAACAGCCTCGAAGTCCGCGTCGAGACGCTCGAAAAGCAGGAAGAGCGCGTGCAGGAGCAGTTCGAAGAGCTCCAGAGCGAGCTCCAGCAGATGCTCGGCGGCGCAGGTGGCGCGGGTCCGGCCGGCGGCCCCGGCGCTGGCGGCGCATAAGGCGATGCCGACAGACGATGAGGTCGTCGAGACAGCCTCGACCGCAGCCGAAGACGTTGTCTTCTCGCGATACGATGTCAGCGCGGTCGAGGACCTCGACGTGACTGTCACCTTCGAAGACGGCGTCTTAGACGTCGACGTGTACGTCAACGCGCCCGACAGTCGGCAGGACGAGGCACAGGTCGCGGACGACGCTGCCCTTGCCGCTCGGGCCGCCGTCGACGACCTGTTCGAAGAATAGGGACCCGCAACGGAGCGGGCAGTCACTCGGTGTTCTACCGACGCCGCGAACCGTCAGTCGTGGCTGGGTCCCCGGTCCGGTCGCTCGCGAACCCGGTTCGGAACGCAATCCAGCCGAGCACTGAGACGAACAGTATCGGCGGGAGAATCATGAACCCCCATAGCGGGTCTAAGCCCCAGCCGAGTAGCAGGGCCAGGTCGAACAGCCCGATAGCGAGAAACGGCGAGACGAACAGGAGGGCTCGCTTCCGGTTCACCCCATCTGACGGTTCCGACGCCGACGAGTCCTCGTCACCCGCAAGGAGGTCTGCAGTCGTACGGTCACGGGGTCCGTCGTCGGCGTGGACGCTGGACTCGGCGGTGTCATCCATACCTCTTACTCGGAGTTCAGCAAGCAAAAAAACCGCGCTTGGTCGATCGTCGATGGAAGAGCCGTCAGGTCAGAGGGGATTACGTGTCGCTGTCGTCGCTTTCGTCCTCAGTGGACTGTTCGTCGTCCGCGTCCGTCTCGTCGGTGTCCTCGTCTGCATCCGCGTCGTCAGTGGACTCCTCGCCAGCATCGTCCGCATCAGCGTCCTCGGACGCGGATTCGGTTTCGTTCTCGGCCCCGTCGCTCTCGTCACCGGGGGTCAGGTCGCTGATCTGTGCGCCCAGGTCGCCCGCGAGTTCGCCGGCCTGCTTCTGCCCCATGAGCGTGTGAATCTCGCTGACGAAGTCAGGGACCTGTCCGGGGAGGTCCGACGGCGGGCCGCGCTGGTCGCCTGCCTGGCCGGCGTCAGCGGGCGGGCCGCGGCGGTCAGCTGCCTCGGCAGCGCCGCCCGATTCGTTCTCGTCTGCGGTCGTTGTTTCGTTCGCTGCCTGCTCGGCGGCGTTGTCCGCCTGTGCGTTGTCCGCGTGGTCATCGGCCTGTGCGCCTGCTGCGCCGGGGAGTGCCGCCGCCGAGCCCGTGATGACGAGCACGGCAAGCAGGCCGCCGGCAATCGTAGTGAGTTTCATTGTGATCGTTGCCTCCGCTCGTCTCTCTGTCCCAGTGGCATATGAAGGGGGCAAGCCGAAAAGGCGAATTAAGTCGAATTTATCCGAATTGGACGCTCTATCTCCCGTTTTAATTCGGTTTAATCCCGATTCAGGGTGGACTCGACGCCCCACAGCGTCGAGTCTGGTCTGCTGGGCGGGATGGCTGGCGTGCGCGTCGCGCAGTCGGTTAGATCGACGAGGACGGAGCCGGAGTCGGCCAGACGATAGCGGACGGGATAGACCCCTGAAACCGCCGCCGGGGTAGCTTTTCATACCCGCAAACCCAACACTGGTTCATGGAACACGATGCCACGGTCGAAGGGGTCGGCGTCGGCGTCAGCGAAGAAGGGAGTGGCACGCCGGTCGTCCTGCTCCGTGCGCGCGAAGAGATTGTCCCCATCTTCGTCAGCAAGGACCAGGCCCAGTCGATGCAACTGGCGATGGCCGGCGAGCCCTTCGAGCGCCCGCTCACCCACGATCTGCTGGTCGAGATGGTGACGGAGTTCGGGGGCGCCATCGACCGGGTCCGTATCGACGATCTGGCCGACGGGACTTTTTACGGGAAAATTGACGCCGAGCAGTACACCGACGACCGGCGCAAGGACATGGTGTTCGACGCCCGCCCCTCTGATGCCGTCGCGATTGCCCTCCGGGTGGATTGTCCGGTCGTCGTAACGGACGATGTTATCGACGAGGCCGGGCGACCGCCGGAACAGTTCGACCAAGGCGGGAGCGGCAGCGAGGACCTCGGGCTGTGAGAACGCGAAACATTTCTGCGTCTGCCGCCCTTGATACCGTTGATGTGGTACGAATCGGTCATCTTCGACAACGACGGCGTGTTGCTGACGCTGACTGACATGGACGCACACTACGTCGGCGCGCGCCGGGCCTTCGAGGAACTCGGCGTGCTGTCGCCGTCGACAGCCCACGTCGAGGCCATGAGCATCGGCGTGACGGTGCCCGAACTCACCGACATCTGTACCCAGTACGATATCGACCCCGAGCGGTTCTTCCAGGCTCGTGACGAGGCACTGACTACAGTGCAGCGGGCGCTTATCCGGGCCGGCGAGAAACAGCCCTACGGCGACGTGTCCATGCTCGACCGACTGGACTGTCCGCTGGGCGTGGTCTCGTCGAATCAACGGGACACCGTGGCGTTCGCGTTCGAGCATTTCGATATCGGTCACTACTTCGACACCGTCTGGGCGCGCGAGCCGACAGTCGAGAGCCTCCGCCGGAAGAAACCCCGGCCGTACTACATCGAGCGGGCGATGGCGGACCTCGGTGTCAGTGACGCCCTGTTCGTCGGGGACAACGAATCCGACATCGAGGCGGCACACCGGGCCGGAATCGACTCGGCGTTCATCCGTCGTCCGCATCGGACCGACACCCGACTCGACGTGACGCCGGACCACGACGTGTCCGGCCTCGAAGACGTGGTTCGGATCGCTGGCCGACACAGCGGGAGCGACTGAATCGTATCCGGACCTAACAGATGCATAGTCAGCATATTCTGGTACGTATACTGAAAGCAACCTTTCCCATGGCAAGTGCCGTGAAACGGTATGGAGAAGCCGGTCGGTGGAACGGACGAGAACGAACAAGCGGCACGCGACACACCGGCACAGCAGTCTCCCCCTGTGCTGTTGGAGACTCTCGCCGCGCGAATGCCCGAGCCAGTGGTCGTCACCGCCGCGGACGGGGAGATACGGACCGGGAACGATCACCTCTGTGACCTCCTCGACTCCGACCCGTCGGACGTGTTCGGGCGTCCGATAGCCGAGTTCTTCCCGGATCTGCGTGACGTTGACCTCGGAACCCACTGCAGTCCGTCGCCAGGAACACCGCTGACGTCGTCGTGTTCCGCCAGCGACACGGAACGGTGGGTCGAAATCGCCTTCGAACCCCAGCAGTGGGACGGCGAGGAACTGTACCTGGGTATCGTCCACGACATCACCGAGCGCCACGAGCGGACGGAGATGCTCGAACAGTACGAGCGCATCGTCGAGACCATCGAGGACGGCATCTACACGCTCGACGAGGGGTTTACGATGCAGACGGTCAACAGCGCCGTCGAGTCGATGACCGGCTACGACAAGGACACGTTGGTCGGGTCGAACGCGACGCTACTGGCGGACGAATCCGTTATCGAGGAGGCCGCGGAGATGTCCCGGCAGTTCATCGAGGGCGAGCGCGACGTCGGGACGCTGACGACGGATCTCAGAACCGCTGACGGGGACACGTTCCCGATAGAGACCAAGTTCACGACGTACGACCGCGAAGACGGAAGCTATCGGCAGGTCGGCGTCGTTCGGGACATCTCGGACCGGAAGCGGTTCGAGGAGACGCTCGCGGCGCTGCACGAGTCGACCAGAAAACTGCTGCACACGGAAACCAAGACAGCCGTGGCCGAACAGATACTCGACACGGCCGTCGACGTGCTGGAACTCCCCGACGTGGAGATCTATCTGTTCGACCGAAGCGACAACACCCTTCGCAGCGTCGGCGACGCCGAAGCGGACCGAAGCGCGTCGGTCGGGCCGGGGCAGAGCACAGTGTGGGACGTGTTCGTGCAGGACAGCGCCGTCGAGGTCGCCCCCGGCGAACGCATCGACCTCGGTGCGGGACCGGTCACGGCGGACGCGAAGCGGCTCTGCCTCCCGCTCGAAGACCACGGCGTGTTCTACATCGAACTGGGCGAGCAACACAGCGACGCCAGGACCCGAGAGATGGTGGATCTGCTCGCCGCCAGCGCGGAAGCCGCGCTCGCGCGCGTCGACCGCGAGACGACGCTCCGCGAACGCGAGGCCGAGCGCCGCGAACAGAACCGCGAGCTGCGACGGCTCAAGCAGGTCAACGCGATCATCCGACGGATCGATCAGGTGCTCGTCGAAGCGGAGACCACCGAGGAGATCGAGCAGGCAGTGTGTGACCAGTTGGCCGAATCCCAGTGGTTCTCTTTCGCCTGGATCGGCCGACAGGACGCGACGGAACTCGTCCCAAGAGCGTGGGCGGGCGACACCGCCAGCTATCTGGACGCCATCTCGCTGTCGCTGGAGCGCGAGGGCGGGCCGCCGGCCGTCCAGACTGCACAGTCCGAAGCGATGACTATCGTCCCGTCGGTGGCTGACAACCTCCGGGGTGATCACTGGCGGACGGAAGCGCTCTCCCGCGAGTTCCAGTCGGCGCTCAGCATCCCGCTCGAATACGACGACTTCGTCTACGGTGTCCTGACGGTGTACGCCGAGCAAGAAGACGGGTTCGACGAGATGCTGCAGGAGGTGTTTGCCGAACTCGGTGAGACCATCGCGAACGCGATACGGGAGGTCGAGTCCCGGCAGCGCCGGGCCGGTGACGGCACCGTCGAACTCGAACTCTCACTGTCAGCCCCGCAGTCGTTCCTGACCCACCTCTCGGATCGAGTCGGTGTCCCGGTCATCTGTGAGGGGGCCGTCCAGCGGAGCGACGGCGCGATCCGTCTCTTCCTCGCTATCTCGGACTGTGACCCGGCTGTCGTCGAGGAGGAGATGCTGTCGATGGCTCGTGTCGACACCGCACGAGCGATTTCGACCGACCAACTGGACGGGCTCTATGAGGTTGTCGTGACCGGCCAGACTGTCGCGGAGACGCTACTGGAGCAGGGCGGGCGGTTGAAAACGATCCGAACGTCGACGGGCGGACTCACGGTGACGGTTGTCGTCTCGGGCGAAACTGATGTCCGCCAGTTCGTCGAACAACTCGGCGAGCGCTACGCGGACGTCAAACTGATCGCGCGCCGTGACGGCACACAGTCCAATGGCCAGCGAGACAGTACAGTCCGGTCGGCGTTGGAGGAGCAACTCACCGACAGACAGCTCGAAGTACTCCAGACGGCGTATCTGAGTGGTTTCTTCGACTGGCCTCGAGAGACGACCGGCCAGGAAATCGCGGTCAGCCTGGACGTGTCACAGCCGACGGTCAACCGCCATCTCCGCGTCAGCGAGCGAAAACTGCTCGAACTCGTGTTCGGCGATAGCTGAGACCGTCGCTATAGTAGTAGTGACCAGTCCGGCGGGCTGTATCTGTATAGCCACAATCACCTTTTCAATCACTCATCAAGGGACAAACAGCGACAAACTATGTCCCAGGCAAAACTGGTCTACAGACCGACACCCAACGAACCGCTGAGCGAAACCATCGTCCACGCCGTGGCCGACACGCTGGGTATCGACCCCGTCGACCTCGATGACCGAATCAGTGACTGTATCGACCCTGATGCGCTGGACCGACTGTTCCGTCCCGATACGGACGGCACCACGAGCCCTGACGGGCTGGTCGTGTTCAGTATGGCTGGCTGTCGTATCGAAGTCGAAGGAAACCGTTCGGTGCTGGTGACACCGTCCCGCGACGTCTCGGCGGCAACTGGGCTCGAAGCGTAACTCGGCTCCGTGTGCGACTGTTCTGCTGGCGCTGTGTACCCTTACCCGTGACTCCCGTCAAGAGGTGCATTATTGTCGCCTTATTTCCTCACTCATTTGAATATCATTGAGACAGTTCAGTAAGCAGATATTTCCTTTGTAGTAGCAGTTGAAAAACTGGTACGTAACTTAGAGTAAAATTGTTTAAGTATACTGTTAATAGCACATTACCAGCATCCTACAGGTCAGTACCACTATAAGCGCAACTTCGCCTCTCGAATGTATGGACCTCGGACACCAACTGATTGAAACCGGCTCGCGGTCGGGCAAAAGCATCGAGGCAGTGACCGACCAATCTGAAGAAGTAGAAACACCCAAAAGTCGGTTAATCGAACATTATTCAACTGGCTGTGCCGAGATGCAGGGTGCAAGCGTTGGGGGGCAGTCACAATGAGCGTTGAGTCACCCTCGGTCGATACGCAGGACCTTCTCGAAGAGGTTCGGACGACCAGCCTCCCCGACCGGGTTGCAGAACTGGCAGACGAGTACGAGCGGGTCTGTGGCGAGCGTGACCGGTTCCTCTGGCAGTGGATCTACTCGCTGTTCCCCGAGTTCACGCTCTCCTCCGTCCACCCGGACCACGCAGACCACGTCCGGACGCAGAAGACGGTACTCACGATGTACGTCACGATTCTGGACGACATCGTCGAGAACGACGGGGACCGAGACACCTTCGAAGAGGCCCGACGACTCGTGCAGGACCCGTCGTCCGTTGACCCGAGCCGTGCGGCGGTAAGCGAGGAATATTTCTCCTTTATCGAGCGTGTGTGGCGCGAGTTCGAGGGTGGACTAGCTGACGCGCCCCGGGTCGACGAGTTCTACGACGTGTTCACCTACGATATGCGACAGACGCTGAACGCGATGGATTACAGCGCCGTCGTCAACGAGAACCCACGGATTGCGAACCTCAGCGGGGCCGAAACATACGGGGCACATAACATGGTAATGTTCCCCTACGCGGCCGTTGACCTCATGTATTCGCCGGAATTCGAACTCGCCGATTACGGCACGGTCCGGGACCTGATCTGGGACCTGCAAGAAATGGCCCGCATCGGCAACTGGCTCACGACCTGGGAACGAGAAGTCAGGGAGGGAGACTACACCGCGGGAATCGTCGTGCTGGCCCTTCAAGAAGGGTTCGTCACTCCCGAAGAACTGGAAAACCCTGACGGAAAGGCCGAACTCATCGACAAAATCAAAGCCGAACAGTTCGAGGCCCGGTTCCGGGACCGGTGGGCCGACATCTACCAGTCCGTCCGTGACCGCGAGTTCGACACGGACAGCGTCGACCTCGACGCACTGGTGCAGGGCATGGAGACAGTGTTCCAGTACCACGAAGCCAGCCGCGGATATAAATAACAAAACGACATGTGGTGGTCCGCGGTGAGGGCCAGACTGATTCTACGCGTTTGAACCAGAGAGCTGTCGTGCCGTCAGTCGTCGGCGACGAGCGGGTCCTCGTCGTCGGCGACGAGGCGGTCCATCGCGTCGACCATCGCGCGCACGGACGCCCGTGTGATGTCAGAGTCGCTGGCGGAGACGACGACGTGGTCGTCGCCGCGTGACATCTCGATTTCGACCGTGACGAGCGCGTCCGTTCCGCCGGTGATGGCGTCGACGTGGTAGTCTTCGAGCGTCGCGTCGGCGGTGTGGGACAGCGCCACCTCGGCGGCGTTCATCGCGGCGTCGACCGGCCCGGAGCCGACCGCTGCCTCCTTGCGTTCCTCGCCGTCGACCGCGAGCCGGACGCTCGCTGTCGGTGTATCGGAGCCGGAAACAGCGGTCAGGCCGAGCAGTTCGACCCGGCGGTCGCGCGCGTCGCCGGTCACCTCGTCGGCGATAGTCAGCAGGTCGGCGTCGGTGACGCGCTTGCCGCGGTCACCGATCTCCTTGACTCGGCTGACGATCTCCGAGAGCTGGTCATCTGTGACCTCGACGTCGTGCTCGTCGAGTGCAGCCTCGACACCGGCCCGGCCCGCGTGCTTCCCGAGCGCGAGGCGGCGCTCGCGGCCCACTTTCTCCGGCGGGTACGGCTCGTACATCGAGTCGTCCTTGAGCGTGCCGTCGGTGTGGATACCGGACTCGTGGGTGAAGGCGTTCTCGCCGACGACCGCCTTGTTGGGAGCCAGCGGGATGCCGGTCCGGTTGGCGATGAGCTGGGCGAGGTCGTACACCTCGGTCAGGGCCATCGACTCGACGCCGTAGCCGTGGTCGAGCGCGATGGCGACCTCTTCGAGGGCGACGTTGCCGGCGCGCTCGCCGATCCCGTTTATCGTCCCGTGGACGAGGTCCGCACCTGCCGTGATGGAGACCAGGGCGTTCGTCACTGCGAGCCCCAAGTCGTCGTGGGTGTGGGTACTGACCGGACCCAGGTCCGAGAGCCGGGAGACGCATTCGAGCGCTCGGTCCGGCGTCGCGTGGCCGACAGTGTCAGCCCAACAAATGCGGTCCGCGCCGGCCTCGACTGCGGCACCGAGCAGTTCTTCGAGGTAGTCCAGGTCGGCCCGCGAGCCGTCCTCGCCGATGACCTCGACCCAGAGCCCGTGGTCGGTGGCGTACTCCACCAGTTCGACGGTTGTCTCGACGTTCTCGGCCTTTGAAGTGCCGACTTTCTGCTCGACGTGCTTGTCACTGGCCGGGACGACGAGGTTGATGCCGTCGACACCACACTCGAGCGCGAGGTCGATGTCGTTCTGGATACCGCGACAGAAGCTTGTGATGGTGCCGTCGAGGTCGAGCCCCGCGACACGGGAAATCGTCTCGCGTTCGCCGGGGCCGGTACAGGCGCTCCCGGCTTCGATAACGTCGATACGCGCCGCATCGAGCGAGCGGGCGATATCGGCCTTGTCGTCCGGCGTCAGCGACACGCCGGGAGCCTGCTCGCCGTCGCGCAGTGTCGTGTCGAGAAACTGTACCTCACCGACGTCTGAGAGGGCACGCATCGCTGGGTGCCCCTCGAACAATGTGTTCTGACTCACAGAAGATACTCCATCACGCGCCACGAATTTCGCGGCCAGCCGCCTCGCGGCGACTTCCTCTATCCTCCGTCGGGTGTTCCGACATAGTGGTGTCTACTCTAACCTTCATGGTCTAAAAGGTGACGGAACCGACTACCACGCCGGTCCCGTTCAGGATTCAAGACGCACCGTATCACCCTCGGAAACGCCCGATGCCGCGCCACCGGGCAGTTCGATGACAGTGTCCGCGTTCGCGTAGCCGAACGACCGCCAGGGCTTGAGGGTCTCGACGGCCTGGACCTCGTCGTCGACGAGCCAGAGCACGTCCAGCGGGAACCGGACGAACAGCATGTGGATGAACTGTCGACTCGCGCGGTCGAACGGGAAGACGAGCGCGTAGTCGTCGGGAATCGATGACCGGAACATCAGCCCCCGGCCCTGTTCGAGGACCGACTCGGCGTACTCCACCTCAGTCGCGAGGGGGCGAGCCGCGCCGTCGGGGTCGTGGACGAGCCGCATACCACCGCGGAAGTCACAGGTGGGGAAAAAGTCTTCTGTCGGAACGGGGGTTTGAGGGGGCACGGGCACTCACTATATCGTATGGAGAAGGCTCCCGGGGGGACGTCCGTCGGCGTCGACGACCCGTACGACCACGTCCAGCGGTGTGACTTCGTCACCAGCGAGGGGAAGTGTCGCTGGGCGCGCGAACACGGCCACCACGACCCCGAGTTCGCCAACGCCCGAAGTGCCGACGACTTCCGCTGTCCGGCAGCAGTTGCGCCCGACGACGCGGACGCAGATGCGGAGCCGGAATGGGATTGGGCCGACTGCCCGCATTTCCGCTCTCGGAACCACGACCGGGAGTGTGTTCGTTGCGGACTTGAAGAGCGACGGATGGCCCACTCTGCGGACCGACCGCTGCTAGAGGAACACCACCTCTCGTACCGCGAAGGCGGCAACGAGCTATCACACGAAATAACGGTCTTTCTCTGCCGGTGGTGTCACGCGAAGATCCACCAGTCGTGGGCGCGGCTCGACGACGACGCAAACCCGGACCCTGAAGCCATTGCACAGCGGGAACAGCGCCGCTCTAAGGAGCAATCCGAACTGGGGTTTGAATCGGCTGCCGACCGCTACGACGACTCGTAGCCCCACTCGATTATCAAACCCGATAATCAGTGGCAGACGGATAAGTAGGAACACAGTAACTGATTAGTATAGTGACCTCTCCGGCGCTCACGAAGCAGTCGCTGGGGACGGGATATGTCGTCGCAACGGGTTTCGTGATTTCCGGCGCGTTACTCGCCCACGGCATGTCTATCGTCCGGCCGTCCCCGATAGACGTGGTCATCCTCAGCGTGGGGTTGACACCGGCGCTAGCCCTGGTAGCCGCGAACTACTGGCTCCCGGTGAGCGGACTGTCCGGAGATCAGATATGGACTGCCGCGGAGTGGTGCGGACTGGGCATCGCGCTGTTTACGCTCATCAAAATCGTCGTGCTGCTCGCCCCAGTACCGCAGTCCTCGATGATCCCGTCGATACTCGCAAGCGGGGTCGCAGTCGGCGGGTTTGGCGGGGTTCTGTTCGGGTGGCTGCTGGAACTCCGGCGGTCCCGGCGCAGACTCACCCAGAGCAACGAGGTGTTGTTTCGAGTGCTCAGGCACGACCTCCGGAACGACCTCAACGTCGCACTCGGGCACCTCGGCGAACTGCAGCGGGAGACAGCAGAGCGTGGCGACTCCAAGTCGCGTGCGCACGTCGAGCAGTTGAACGGTACTATCGACGATATCATCGCCACTACGGAGAAGGCGAGGCAGATAGAGTTCGCGTTCGACGCGGACCGTCGCGCACAGCAACCGATCGACCTCGTGCCGTGTGTCAGAGAACAGGCGAAAAAAATCACGCAATCGCACCCGGAGACAACTGTTGAACTCGACCTCCCGGAGCAGTCGAAGGTGTACGCCGACTGGATGCTCGACACTGTGCTTCGGAACGTCATCGAAAATGCGGTCGTTCACTGCGAAAATACCCCGACGCTGTATATCTCAGTCGAAGAGCACGGCCGAACCGTGTTCGTTCACGTCGGCGATAACTGTCCGTCGATTCCACAGCACGAACGAGATGTCCTCAATAGCGGCGTGGAAACGCAACTGTGCCATTCAAAGGGGATCGGGCTCTGGCTGACGACGTGGATCGTCGAGAGTTACGGCGGGGCAGTACACCTCACGACCTCGGACGGCGGCAACACCGTGACGCTGGAACTGCGTGGCCCGACAGTTCTTGACGGGGTTCGCCAAACCCTTCGAGAGTGGCCCTGAAGCCGGACGCGGGGGAACCGTCGACCGCATCAGGAGATATATACGCCTTCGTAGCCTTCGCGTCAGTAATGACCCGAATCGACGTTATCGACAATCACGGACAGTTCACACATCTGGAGCAGCGCGCGCTCCGGGACATGGGCGTCGACGTCTCGCTCAGGGACAACACGACACCCCCGGAGGAGATCGATGCCGACGGCATCGTCCTTTCGGGCGGCCCGGACATGGACGATATCGGGAACTGTCCCGAGTACCTCGACCTCGACGTTCCCGTGCTCGGCATCTGTCTGGGAATGCAACTCATCGCCGACGAACTCGGCGGTCGGGTCGGCGGCGGCGAGTACGGCGGCTACGCGGACGTGACGGTCGACATCCTCGACGAGGACGACCCGCTTCTGGGCTCGCTGTACCCCGAAACGCGCGTGTGGGCCAGCCACGCTGACGAAGTGAAAGAAGTCCCGCCCGGATTCGAGCGGACCGCGACCTCCGACGTCTGTGGCGTCGAAGCGATGAGCAACACGGACGAGGCGATATACGGTGTCCAGTGGCACCCGGAGGTCGCCCATACTGAGGAAGGCGAGGAAGTGTTCGAGAACTTCCTGTCGGTCTGTGACCAGCAGTCTGTCGCCCGCCAGTAACCGTCGGAGGGCAATGTAACTGGTTTTATATTCGCTCGTAGGCTGTGATACATAAATGACGGCGACACAGGGCAATCTCGCTAGCCTTTCGCGGTTTATTTTCAGGGCTCCGACCTGGTATACGAGCCTTGCCTTTGCGCTGGTCATCGCCGCGATGACCGGCATCGTCGCGTTCGACTCACGGTTCATCCTCGACGACGCCTGGCAGGGCGTGTTTCTCATCGGCCTGCCGACCTCAATCGCCAGTGCCGTGACACCGTGGGTCGACCGGCAACTGGGCGGGCAGTTGACCCCGAACCGGGCCACGCTGCTTGCGGTCATCTGTGAGCTGATCACTATCGCAATGTTGACTGTCGCCGGCGTTATCGCCATCTTCAGTGTCCGCCTCGGGCAGAACTTCGTCTTCGACGTGCTGTTAGTCGCGCTGGCGTCGATATTCGCCTTCCGGCTGCTGATACTGATGGCCGTCTCGCGGCACTCACTGCTGAAGGCGGCGATTCCGGCGAGCGTCCAGACGGTCACTGCCGCCGTGTTGCTGGCGATATACAGCGGGGCGACCGCGTTCATCCTCGAAGACCCGATGCTCCGGGAGTACCTCTCCCGCCCGGAAGAGGTCCCGCCGCAGGTACAGGGGTTCATCCCGCAGGACTTCATCATTCTCGCGGTTATCTGTGTCATCTACGCGCTGGCAGTCTGGCTGTTCCTGGTCGTCATCGACCAACCGTGGCGCTCCTCGCTCGGCGTTTCCGCGCTGGATTTCCTCCGGGGCTTCATCGGGCACATCGCCGAGGGTACGCGCGAACTGGAGGAGTTCTTCGAGGAAATCGGCGAAGAAGCCGTCGTCCCGGTCACCTTGCTGTCGGTCCGTCGGCCGGGCGGCGAGGAGAAAGCCCGGTTCGTCCTGCCGATGATTCACCCCGGCCCGATGGGTGAAATCGGCGGCGGCAACCTCCCCAGACGCGTCGCCGAATCGGCCGACGGCCTGGCCTTTCCGCCACACGCGACCGCCGGCCACGACTTCAACCTCGTCACCGAGCGGGAGGTCGACACGATCTTGTCGACCGCAGAGACGGCGTACCAGAACCTCGAATACGACGACCAGGCGACGGCGGGCCTCCGTGTCACAGAGGGCGAGGCCACGCTGACCGGTCAGGCCTTCGGCGACGACGCGCTCGTCGTGAACACGTACGCGCCGGGCTGTGCCGACGACGTGGAGTACGCCGTGGGTCTCTCAGCGATGTCGGAAGCGCGGGCCGACGGCCTCGACGACGTGCTGCTGGTCGACGCACACAACTGCAACGACGGGCTCGAGGGCGACGACCTCGGCCACGTCGTTCCCGGCAGTCAGCGGTCATTCGACATGCTCCACGGGGCCGGACAGCTTGGAACCTTGCTCACAGATGCCGAAACTGGCCAACTCCGCTGTGGAGTCGCCTGGGACAGGACCCCCTGGGAGCCCGAGGAGGGTATCGGCCCGCTCGGAATCCGGGTCTGTGTCTTCGAAGTCAACGGCCAGCGAACGGCGTACGTGCTCATCGACGGCAACAACATGGAACCGGGCCTCCGCCAGCGCATCATCGACGCCGCCGACGGCGTGGATCTGATGGAGGTGATGACCAGCGACACCCACATCGTCAATACCGTCGAGGCCGAGAACCAGGTCGGACAGGTCATCCCCGAGAAGGAAATCGTTGCGCTCATCGGGGACCTCGTCGACAGAGCCGTCGCCGACCTCGAACCCGTCGAGGCCGGGATGGCGAGCGAACAGGCGACCGTGACGGTGTTCGGCAACGACCGGACCGAGACGCTGGCCTCGACTGCCAACGCGATGGTCTCGATGGGGGGCGCGCTGGCCGGGGCGTTCATTCTCGTCGTAATGACGATCAGCGTGTTGATATTCCTGCTGACCTGACGGCGGTCGACCGGATACGATCCGATTCCTGCAGCACTGCCGACTCGCTGCGCTCGTCGGAATGGCTGCAGAGAACGCCGAGGAGGAGATTTGAACCACGCCCAGACGGTCCGGGCGTGCGGCGCGGTGCGCCGTTCCGGACTGCGACTGGTCTACTCCAACTCTCCACGCATCACGGTCCTGCAGCACTGCCGACTCGCTGCGCTCGTCGGAATGGCTGCAGAGAACGCCGAGGAGGAGATTTGAACTCCTGAGTCCGTGAGGACAGTTGCTCTCGAAGCAACCGCCTTGGCCAGGCTAGGCTACCTCGGCTCACCCATCAGTACCGCCGTTTGCTCTTTAGGGGTTTCGATTTCAGACTCGACACCCCTTTACCGGACCCGTAACATGACAGGCTATGGACGCTACCGAGGCAAGCGAGGTGTCGAGTCAGATCCTCGACGAGATCGGGAGTGCCGTCATCGCCGACCGCGGTTTCTTCGAGACGGTGCTGCTGGGAGTCGTCGCGAAGGGCCACGTCCTGCTCGAGGACGTTCCCGGCACGGGAAAGACGCTGACCGCCCGCAGCGTCGCGACCGCGCTGGGACTGTCCTTCTCCCGCATCCAGTTCACGCCGGACCTCCTGCCCGCCGACATCACAGGAACACACATCTTCAACGAGGAGTCCCGGAGCTTCGAATTCACCGAGGGGCCGGTGTTCGCCAACGTCCTGTTGGCCGACGAGATCAACCGCGCACCGCCAAAGACCCAGTCCGCCCTGCTCGAAGCGATGGAAGAGGGACAGGTCACCGTCGACGGGGACACCTACGACCTGCCCGAACCGTTCTTCGTCATCGCCACGCAGAACCCCGTCGACATGGAGGGGACTTTCGAACTCCCCGAAGCGCAGGTCGACCGGTTCCTGGCAAAGACCTCGCTTGGCTACCCTGACGACGAGGGCGAGGTCGAACTCCTCCGGCGGCGTGCCGGCCGGACGACACAGAGTCCGACCGTGGAGCCGATACTCGACGCGGAGTCGGTCACGGAACTCCGGAGCGTCCCGGAGACGGTCACCGTCGACGACGACCTGCTGCAGTACATGGCTGCCCTCGCCCGGGCGACCAGAGACGACTACCGCGTGGACGTCGGGGTCTCACCGCGCGGGACCCAGCGGCTGTTCGAGGCAGCGCGGGCGATGGCGACCATCGCGGGCCGGGAGTACGTTGCGCCGGACGACATCAAGCGGGTCGCGCAGCCGGTACTGGCTCACAGGCTTGTGCTGACGCCTGATGCGCGCGTCGAGCAGGTCGACAAAGGAACAGTCATTCAGAGCGTGCTCGACGAAGTCCCCGTCCCGACCGTCTAACCCCACGTCCAGTGGGCGTCGAGGGCGTACCGGTACAGGCCCGTGATGACGATAGCCGCGCCATTGCCGACCAGCGGCACGACACCGCCCCAGGTGACAAACGCGTAGAGGAGGCCCAACTGGAGCGGGATCGCCGTTCCACGAACGAGGTTCGTCTTCCCTAACCCGACTACGTACTCCCGCAGATCCGAATGCTGTGACCGGTGGAACGTCCAAGCGTTGTTGAGGACGTACTGAAGCAGAATCGTACACTCGATTGCGATAGCGGCCGCGAGAATGTAATTCAGGCCACCGACATCGTTGAACAACCACAACAGCGCCTGCTGAATCGACGCGGCAAACACACCGACGAGAAAAAACCGGACGAGTTGCTGTCGTCGGGCCGGTGTGACGACAGCGGACGCCATACAGCCTTACTGATAACCGAGCGCCTTTAACCGTGCTGTTATCTCGTCGGATGCCTCGGTGTTTTCAGTACCGGTCCCGTCGCTATCGAGTTCTGCGAGGTGTTCGGCAACTGCATCCGAGAGCCGGTCGAGGACGGTCGCAGGCGGGGCGTCCGCCGAGTCCGAACACAGATCGACCTGCTCTTCGGGATCGTTCGTCCGGTCGTACAGTTCCTGACGCCCCGATTCCGTGAACTCGATGTACGTGTATCGCTCGTCGCGGGCGCTGAGGAGGAGTTCCCCGTCCGCGCGGCTCCGCGGGATCGGCTGGCTGGTCACACTCTCGCCCCGGACCGCTGCGGAGACGATGGGGCCGCGGTCCTCGATACCCGCGCCGTGGATCGCCGGGGCGACGGAGGCCCCGTCCCACTCCGCCGCCGGCGTGAGCGACAGCAGATCGCACACCGTCGGCGCGATCGTGTCGAGGCCGACCGGGGTCTCGACCGACTGGCCCTCGCTGTCCGGCGTCGAGACGATGTAGGGAACGTCGATGAGTTCCCGATAGAGCTTGGGGTAGTGGGCGAGATGGCCGTGTTCGAGGAACTCCTCGCCGTGGTCGCCGGCGACGACGACGGCCGTATCGTCGCGATGGCCCTCTGTTTCGAGGGTGTCGAGTAACCGACCGACGCTGGCGTCGACCTGCCGAACCGTCGCCTCGTACAGCGTCCGGAGCGTCTCCAGCGTCCGGTCGTCGACTTCCCAGCCCAGCCCGGTTCGGAGGTGGGAGGTGAGCATTCGGAGGACACCGAAGTGGTTGTCCGACACCTCGCGGATGTGCCGCGGGGCCGGCACGTATGGCGTGTGTGTGTCCATGTAGTGGACCCACAGGAAGAACGGTCCGTCGGTCGCCTTCAGGAACTCGGTGGCGTGGTCTTCGAGGTCGCCCATCCGAGACACGTCGGCGAAGGGCCGTTCGTCGGACCCGCCGCTGAGGACGGTCGCGGCACGACGGAACGGCGAGGTCCCCAGTTGGACCCATGCCTGAATCGTCGGGTGAGCCGCCAGATACTTGCTGTAGCCGCCGCTGTCGACGAACGGCTCGAACTCGTCGAACCCGCGGTCGTACCCCCAGTGGTCGGTGAGGAAACCGTTGGCGGCGTTGAACCCTGCCGTCTCGATACCGGCATCGGACACCTGCTCGGCCAGCGTCGGCGTCGACGCCAGACCGATGTCCTCGCTTTCCGCGAACACCGGCCGTGAGCCGTGGATGGACGGGAACGAGAACGGCGTCCAGTTCCCCTGTGCCACGGCGTTTTCGAAGACGACGCCCGACTCAGCGAGCGAGTCCAGGACTGGGGAGACGCTGTCAGTACCACCCAGTGCGTCCGCCCGCAGCGAGTCAACCGTGACCAGCACCACGTTGTTCGTTGCCGGCGCCGTCATTGTCGGCCCACACTCCCCCACAACGGTAATAGTACCGACGTATCGCGTCCACAAACTGGGGTTTGCGCCCAGTGCGTACCACCGAATTCTCTCATACCCCCTATACCAGACACTGAATACTGAACGTTCCGGATAAATTCAGACGGCTATAATAGAACCATACTCTGATAAGGTAGAACTAAACCCTTCTCCGACAATGACTATTTCGGACGTGTTCGATGACCGACCAGATTCAGTTTCGGTCCTACGACCACCGAGACGCCGACGCTGTCTGGCGTCTCCACGAGCGCGCGATACGAGCGACCGGAAACGACCCCAGTGACATCCCCGGCACGTCGGACCTGCAAAACATCGAGACGCGGTATTTCGACACCGGCGGTGCGTTTCTCGTCGGCGTCGTGCCCGCCGTCGACGACGAACTCCCACAGACGTTCGACGGCGGCCTGGCCGCGATGGGCGGGTTCCTCCCGAACGAGGTCGGCCACGCGGACGAGCGCACCGTTCCCGGCGCGGCCGAACTCCACCGGATGCGGGTCGCCCCGTCCCGGCAGCGGCGCGGTTACGGTCGCAGCCTGCTCGGCCAACTCGAACAGCAAGTGGCCGAGCGAGGCTACGAGGTCCTGCTTGCGACGACGTCACAGAGCCAGCCCGCCGCGGTCGCGTTCTACCGCGACGAGGGGTATCAGGAGGTCGGCCGGTCGACGCAGGGCGAGTACGAACTCGTCCACTTCGAAAAACGGCTCTGACCCAACAGTCGGATGGGCGTTCAGTCGCCGCTGTAGGCGTCGTCGGTGTCCTCGCCGAAGGAGGTGTTGAGCCCGCCCGGGCTCTCCCGGTCCTGCTCGCGCATGCTCTGTCGCGTGAACTGCGGCTTGGCCCGGACGGCCTTCTTCGAACGGAACGACCACCACAGCGCCAGGGACAGGCCGACAGTTCCGGCGATACCGACACCGGTGGCCGGCAGCGACGCCTGCGTGTAGAGGAACGCCGTCGAGAACAGCGTGCTCGCAAGCAACATCCCGAGGATGAGCCGCTTGGTCATCGTCGCGAGCAGGCCGTCGGAGTCCTCGATGTCGGCCTGCACGCGGAAGTCCTCCCGCTCGACTCTGTCGAGGGCGGACTCCAGTTTCGGCGGGATTCGGACGGCCGACCGGGCGGCGTCGGACACTTCGGTCGCCCGGTCCTCGACGAAGTTCCGGACGCCCTCGGCGAGATACCCCTCCTCGCGGAGATAGTCGGTTGCGACACCGATGAAGTCGAAATCCTCGTCGAGGGTGACACAGACACCTTCGACGACTGTGGCGACGCGCAACACGAGCGCCAGGTTCGCCGGGAGCCGAAGCGGGAACTCGTAGATGGTGTCCTCGACCTGCTGAATGATCTGCTGGACGCGGTACTGCTCGATGTCCTCGCCGCGAGCGTCGGCGATGGCCAGTTCCATCACGTCGCCCATCACCTGCCGGTCGGCCTCCGGTGAGAGCGTCCCCATCTCGATGAGGGCATCGAGGATGGCGTCGATGTCTTGGTCGGCGACGGCGGCGTAGAAGTCGATGATCTTGTCCTGCACGAACGGGTCGACCCGGCCGGACATCCCGAAGTCGTAGAAGACGAGCGTCCCGTCGTCTTGTACGGCGAGGTTTCCGGGATGCGGGTCAGCGTGGAACACGCCGTCGTCGATGATCATCTGGAGGTACGCCCGCTGGAGCGTCTCAGCCAGTTCCGTCCGGTTGATACCGCCCGCGTCGAGGCTGTCGATGTCGTTGATCTTCGTACCGGGGACGTACTCCATCGTCAGGACGCGCCGCGTGGAGTGGGACTCCTTGACCTTGGGGATACAGATGCGGTCGTTGTCCCTGAAGTTCTCCCGGATTTCGGTGAGCATATGGCCCTCTCGCTGGTAGTCCATCTCCTCGCGGATGGTCTTCGAGAACTCGTCGGCCAGCGTCTCCAGCGAGAACGACCGGGAGTCGTCGATGAAATACATCAACAGCGGGAGCGACCAGCGGACGACCCGGAGGTCGGCTTCGACAAGCGCTTCGATGCCGGGGCGGCGAATCTTGACGGCGACCTTCTCGCCGTCGACCTCCGCCAGATACACCTGACCGAGCGACGCGCCGCTTATCGCCTCTGTCTCGAACTCGTCGAAGCGGTCGTCGACAGAGCCCAGTTCGTCCTCGATGACGACCTGTGCCTCGTCCCAGTCCGCCGGTGGCACGCGGTCCTGCAACTTGGAGAACTCCTCGATGTACTCCGGTGGCAGGACGTCCGGGCGGGTCGAGAGTATCTGTCCGAGTTTGATGAACGTCGGGCCGAGCGTCAGCAGCGAGTCGAGCAGCTGCTGTGCACGTTTGCGACGCTGTTCAGGCGTGACACGGCGAGACGAGCCGACCACGAAGAACCGCTTTCGGTCTCGTGCGTACGCGACCAACAGGGGCAGGAAGTGGCGAGCGACGACGAGGAACCGCCAGTACGCGCGAAGGTTCACCGGCTTGCCACCTCTGGGTCAGTCCCCGTCGATCGGGATTGTAGTACTCGGTGTGGCTGTCGCCTTCGGCAGGCGGAGTTCGAGGACGCCGTTTTCCACGGTCCCCTCCCCGCCCTGCCCGGTCGTGTCCGGCGGGAGCGGGAGCTCGGCGTCGAGGAACACGGAGCGGTCCTCGCGGACGAACGTGAACTCCCCGGGCACGTCCTTGGTCCGTTGCCCGTCGATACGAAGGCGGCCCCCCTCAACGGTCACGTCGATTGTCTCCGCGGTCACGCCCGGCAGGTCGAGCACGAGCAGGTATTCGTCCTCGGATTCGAGCACGTCCGCGAACACGGCGTCGGGAAGGTCCCGAAGCGCTTCACGCAGGGCTGGCATACGCCTGTCTAAGTGGTACGCAGTGGTAAACCCGACGGTCTCTGCTACTCTACAGGGGTACGGAGAGGAGGACGGCAGCACCGATGAGGACAGCCGCTAGTCCGAACACAGTTTCAGCGATAGCGCCCCGAACAATCCGTCGGGCCGTGCCACGCTCGCTGGTGTCGGAGATGACGAACACCGGCGTCCCGTCGCCGTCCCCGACGACGGCGTCGACCAGATTGCTTCCCCACTCCGATGCGGGGCCGCGCATCGCCTGGCCGTAGACGTACACGTCCTCGCCAACGTCCAGCCGGCGCTCGGTAAAGCGCTGCTTGTTCCCCAGGCTGATCTCCGTCACGAGCAGGTTCACGGACCCGTCCTGTGCCTCGACGCCCTCCGTCCGCTCGACGTAGTCGGCCAGGCGCTCGGGGAGTTCAGTCCCGGGGGACACCGTCACTGACTGGGATTCGAACCGCACGTCCGCTCCGTCGGGATTCACGCGGACGCGAGCGCCCCCGTCGTCGACAACGAAGTCGACGCCGGCCTGCCCCTCGTCCAGCGTCTCCCAACTGGAGTGTTTCCTCGACGACCGATACTCCTCGACCTCGTAGGTGTAGGCCAGACACTTGCTGCCGGTGAAGGGAGCCGTGACGGTTCCGGCGTCCTCGTCGGCAACAGCTGTGCCGGTGATTTCGACGGGACCGGAGTGCCCGTCGAGCGAGCGCACCGGGACTGGATCGTTACGGAGGATGTGAAACACCGTTCGGAGTTCCCGGCCACCGCGGAGGAGGACGAAGCCGCCGATGACCAGGAACACGATGGCGACCAGTTGCGGGAGGACCATACGGCCACTCCGAGTCGGACCGAACAAAAGCGTTCCCAGTCCATGTGGACCGGTGACTGATGGGCCGTGGCCACTCGGGGCGTTTTTGCCACAGTACCCACTAGCAAGGGTATGGCTGGCTCCCCGCCGTCGGAGGCCGAGTCGCTCGCGCTGGAGACTGCCCGCAGACAGCTCGGTAGCTTCGCTGTCCCCGTCGACCGGACAGACAGGATTCCGCTGTCCGTCGCTGTCGGACGAGTGCTGGCGACAGATGCGACGGCGAACGAACCCGTGGAAGAGGCGGATATCTCGGTCGACGACACCGTCTTCCAGCAGGGGCATCAGGTACGGCCCGGCGATGTGGGACTGTTGCGGGCAAGCGGCGTCTCCGAACTGCTCGCCCGCCAGCGACCACAGGTCGGAATCGTACCGACGGGCGACGAACTCCGAGCGGCTGCCAGCGCGGCCCGCGAGGTCGAGACAGCGGGGTTCACGCTGGCGCAGTACGCCGACCGGTGGGGCGGGAAAGTGACCTACCGGGACCCCGTCGCCGACGACGCACCGGCGCTCCGGATGGCCGTCCAGCGCGACCTCACCCGTGATGCGCTCGTCATCACCGGGACCGAGCCGGGGGACACGCTTCGAGAGGTCGTTGCGGACCTCGGGGAGGTGTTCACCGACTACGTCGATATCGACCCGGGCCAGCGGACGGGAGTCGCCGTCGTCGAGGACCGCCCAGTCCTGCTGTTGCCGGAGTCGCCGAGTGCAGCCCGCGTCGGCGCGGTACAACTCTTTCGTCCGCTATTGAAGGCGTTTGCCGATGCACCGCTGTCTGCGCATCCGGAGACACGAGCGACGCTGGCGGAGCAGGTCGACAGTCAGGACGCGGTCCGGACGTTTACTCCGGTCGCCGTGAGCGACGGGACGGCGACGCCGCTACCCGGCGTTGACCTCGCCACGGCGACCCGAGCCGACGGCTGGGTATCCGTGCCTGCAGACGAAACTGGTATCGATGCCGGGACGACCGTCAGGGTGGAAAACTGGGACTACCTCCCTTGAGACGAGGTCAGGTCAAGCAGCGATGCGACGCGCCGGTCGCCACGCACGCACCGACCCGTCTCTGCGGGGGACCGGCGACCGACGTGGACGCCGTCGAGACCGGCGTTCCACGCCGCGCCGATGTCTGACGGGTTGTCGCCGGCGAGCACGCCGCGGTGGCCGTTGTACCAGACGTCCATCTCCCGCATCGCCAGTTCCACCGGCTTCGGGTCGGGCTTCCAGCCGATGTCGTCGTCACAGCAGACGACCGTCTCGAACCAGTCGGCGATGTCGAGGTGATCGAGCACCGGTTCGGTGAGGTACTGCTGGCAGTGCGTGACCAGCCCGACCGGTGTATCGAGGGTGGCGAGGAACTGCTCGGCGTCGTCGTAGAGATACGTCGCCTCGGCCCGGGCAATGGGGTCTTCCTCCTCGTGGAACAGCCGCCAGAACTCCTGCTGGTCGACATCGCGCTCTGCGAGTGTCTGTGACCGTGTTCCACCGAAACCGTACCAGAGCGCATCCCGCTCCCGGTCCGTGAACTCGACGCCGAGGCGGTCGCCGACGGCACCCATCACTTTCCGGGGGTACGCTGGCTCGATATCGACGAGCGTTCCGTCGAGGTCGAACAGCCAGAAGTCGTAGTCGGTGGTCATGAGGGGTACAATTATTGGGGATTCGCTAATAAAGTCTTTCGGGCCCTACGACTAGTTTTGCTGCGTATAACGCCGCTATAGACACTGACTACGAAGCGACAGTTCGTTTCACGCCACACGAACTGAACTGCCGAGGTACTTGGTGAGCACCTCGCTGACCGAGTCGGCGTTGAACAGGGCCAGGTCGTCGGCGATTTCGGCTTTCAGCGCGTCGAAATACGCCTCGTCAGTCCGGAGTTCGCTGAACGACGCCGAGACGACCGGACAGCCGAGTTCGTCCGCGACGAGCCGACGGAAGTGCGGTTCGTCAGCGAGTTCGCCACGCCAGAGCGTGTCACGGAAGAACAGCCACCCGCTGGTCCCCGGATCGTCAGCCGCCCGGTACAGCGTCGTCTCGAACCGGTCGGGGTCGGTCCACAGCCCGTCCGCGTCCGGCTCCAGTCGGATTTCGACCCGGAAGACGTATCGTGCGGTCGCGCTGTCGGGCTCGGTCGGCCGGAGCGAAGCGAGTCCGTCGGTCGTGTCCACGGTCACACCGTCAGTCGTGGATGCCGTTCAGCCGTTCGGCGAGGTCGATGTCGTTCTCGGTGATGCCACCGGCGTCGTGGGTCGTGAGTCGGACTTCGACCTCGCCCCAGCGGATGGTCATCTCCGGGTGGTGCCACGCGTCCTCAGCGAGGCCGGCCGCGGCGCTCAGAAAACCCGACGCGTCCAGATAGCCGTCGAACTCGAAGACGCGAACGATTTCGTCGCCGTCGCGGGTCCACTCCTCGGGTAGCCGGTCGCTAATCTCTGCATCAGAGAGCAGGTCTGCCATATCGGCTACGTCGGGCGGCGTGGGCAAAAAGGTGGGCGTGGTCAGTCGTCGGAGAGCCGGTCGAGCATCGCGTTCGGGATCTCGTCGCGCATGCCGTCGGGGATGTCGTCGACCGACATGCCCTGGGTGAACTCGGGCGGGGTGGCCTGGTCCGGGCCGCCGAAGTCCGGGTCGAACAACTGGAGCGCCGTATGAATCGTTGACCAGTCGTCCTCCTCCGCGGCGTCGCGGAGGCTCTTGGTCGGCGCGGCGAGGATCTGCGAGACGATGGCGTCGGCCATCGCTTCGACGACTTCCGCCTGGTCATCGTCGAAGTCAGCCGCCGAGAGCGCGCTGTTTATCTCGGCTGCCTTGACCTGTTCGGCGCTCTCATACATCGTCGAGATGACCCTGTCAGCGCGCTTGCGCTTGTACTGCGTGAGCAGGCGGTCGAACTCCTCGTCGACGATGCGCTCGACCGCTTCCGCGGCTCGCTGTCGCTTGTTGCGCGTTTCGGCGGTCACCGACTCCAGCGCGTCGAGGTCGTACACCGTCACCGACGGGAGTCGGTCCGCCCCGGCCGGGACGTCACGCGGCTGTGCGATGTCGACGATAGAAACCTCGCCAACGTCGCTGAACGTCCCGATATCGAACACCTGGTCGCCGCTTCCCGTCGCCGAAATGACGGCACTGGCCTCGGAGACGGCCGCTTCGATGCCGTCGAGCGCAACCGCGCTGGCGTCGATGTCGACCGATTCGGCGACGTGCTCGGCGTGTGGCACTGTCCGATTGGCCACGAGCAGCCGGTCTACCTCCTCGCTGAGCGCATCCGCAGCGAGTTGGCCCATCTCGCCAGCCCCGACGACGAGCGCGGTCCCGTCCGCCAGCGAACTCTCCTGTTTGAGAAGGCGCACCGCGGCGGAGGCAATCGAGACGACACCCTCGTTGATCTTCGTCTCCGTGCGGGCGCGCTCGCCGACGTGAATCGCTTTCGTGACACCGTCTTCCAGCATCGGCCCGATGCCGCCAACGCCGCGGGCGGTCTCGTAGGCGGTCCGGAGCTGGCCGAGGATCTGGTCCTCGCCCAGCACAATCGATTCGAGCCCGGCCGCTACCCGGAGCAAGTGGCGGAGACTCTCCTCGTGACCCATCTCGACGACGACATCTTCGGGCACGGCGCGGGTGAACAGTTCGAGTGCGTCGAGCCCGTCCGCGTGATCAGAGACGACGACGTACCCTTCGGTACGGTTACACGTCTGCAGCGCAATCGCCTCTTCGACCGCGGGGTTGGCGAGCAGGGATTCGACGGCGTGGCGCTCGCTGTCCGCCGCAGCGGTCTCTAATTGGTCGACGCTCGCGCGCTCATGGGAGATACAGACCCCAACGATTGCACCAGTGTCCCCTCTCACGTTTGATCACCAGGTAACTCTCCGATCACGTCTCTAGCTACTTGCTCTCCCTTGTACCTGCCACTATCTAAAGCCTTCCAAACTTCCCGTGACCTGACAACGAACCTGACGGCGTCACGCCGTTCGGTCGGCGGGACCCCCCGATCGCGCAGGTCCTCACGGAGGTCGCCGGCGAGTTCCGCCATCAGACCGGCGTTTCCGAACTCGTCTTCGAAACGCTCGCGGAGGTGTTTCGACAGCGCCGGCGCGCGCCCACCGGTCGCAATCGCCAGCGTCACCGGGTCGTCCCGCACCGTCGCCGGAACGACGACGTTGCCGAACGACTGGTCGCCGTGGTCGTCGGCCCGGTTGACGAACGCGCCGTGGTCCTTGGCAGCCGCGGTGAAGGCGTCGTTCAGGTCCGAGTCGTCCGTCGCGGCGACGACCAGCGCCGGGTCGGTCCGCTCGACCCACTCTGTGGCGTCCTCAGGAGTCGGGGCAGCCCGGACCTTTTCCGCGTCCGCGAACGCCCGGTCGGCGAACTCGGGGCTGAGGACGACGACGCTCGCCTCCGCGGCGAACGTTCGGGCCTTGCGCGCGCCGACCGGACCGCCGCCGACGACGAGTACCGTCTCGCCTTCGAAGTCGTGCATCAGCGGAATCATCGGTGCTCCCCTCCTGATCTGGCGCTGCTACACCAAGCGGACACGGTCACGCCGTCTCTGTGTTCTGCCGCGCTCGTTCGTCCAGCCTGATACCCGTCTTCTTCAGGATGCGCGTCGAGAACAGCGTGTCCCAGTCGTCCTCGGACACGTCCCAGTGGTCGGCCATCCGGTCGCGGACCTGCTGGATGCGCTCCTGACTCTCCGCCTCGCTTCGCCCGTGGGTCATCGCGAAGAAGTTGTACGGCCAGACGCCGTCGTGACGCGGCCGCTCGTAGCAGTGGGTCACGAAGTCGAACTCGGCGATAGCCGGGCCGACCTCGTCGATGACCTCGTCGGGGACGTCCCAGACGGTCATCCCGTTCTCGCTGTAGCCCAGCGCGTAGTGGTTCGGGATGACCCCGACGCGGCGGACTTTCCCCTCCATGTTGAACCGCTGTATCGTCTCCAGAACCCAGTCGACATCGGCGTCGATCTCGTCGGCCACGTCGGCGTACGGCGTGGCAGTGACCGGGAGGCCGTCCTGAATCGCCAGCACCAGGTCCAGTTCGTCGGCGGTCAGGGACTGGCTGTCGGTCGGCGTCACGTCCGGCCCCAGATCAGAACAGTCGATGGCCTGGGTCTGTGGCCCCTCGACGGGGAACTTCGCGCCGACGTGGAACTCCTGCTGTTTCGGGAGGTTGTACGTCTCCTCGCCGGTTTCGGCCTCGATCTCGGCCAGGACCTCCTCGACCCGTCCTTCCTCGGCCACCGAGAGAACGAACCACATATTCAGATGCGGGTGCTCGCGCTCGTAGTTGTGCGCGACCTCCGGGTGTGCGTTTATCATCTCGGCGTGGTCGTCGTAGCTGTCCTCGGGGGCGTGGGTCGCGACAAGCGTGGCGGTGCCGCCGATAGCTTCGGCGTTGATGAGTGCCCCGAACCGCGTGAGCACACCCGCATCGTCGAGGTCCTGTACCCGCGTCAACAGCTCGTCAGCGTCGATGTCGACGCCGTGGTCGGCGAGGGCCGCCGCGGCCGGTTCGAACGGCCGTTCGACGACCGGGAAGCCGCCCTGGAAGGCGTTCAACACCGCCCGGTCTACCGTCCCGAGGTCTTCGCTCATGCCCGAATCTGGGGGGCCTGCGAATAAAAACAGTCCGGGACAGCCGGTACCATGTCCGGGTCGTCGGAGCGTTTTACCCCCTTCCGCCCCTAGCTCACATGTGGCAATCTCGACAGCCGAACTGGCGGTCCGGCTGCTGGTCTACCTGTTCGTCCTGATAGGAGTGCCGCTGTGGTTCGTACTGATGTTTCGGCTCATGGACTACGCCGCACACGGCACGCTGGTCGAGCAGTTCAGCGGCCGACGCAACGGTCGCGACACCGGCCAGCTCAACGCCTACTTCGAACAGGCCGCCGTCGAGGCCACGACCTGTCGCATCTGTGGCGCAGCGAACGGCCCCGACTACACCTACTGTCACAACTGCCAGGAACGGCTGGCGACTGGCGACTGACGCGGTTACTCGCCTTCGACACCGGTTACCGCGTAGCCAGCGTCCTCGATAGCTTCGAGAATGCCGTCGTGGTCGGCGCTGGCCTCGTAGTAGAACACCAGGTCAAAGGAACTGTTACGCAGGAGCTGCTGGCACTCCCAGACGAACTCTTCGTCGTCCAGCGTGAGGCCCTGATGCTGGTTCGACGCGAACTCCGGATCGTCGCTACCGGAGTAGACGTACGTGTCCTTCGGGTCCAAGCCCGCGCCCTCGGCGATGAGTTCGCCGACCTCGATGGTGGCCTGCATCATCTCGATCTCGTCGCTGCCGTCGTACTCCGTGTGGACGACAGCGCCGTTGAGCTGAATCTCGCCGGGCTCAAGCAGTTGTTTGGTCCGGCGGTAAAGGTCGTCGTCGAGTGCGTCGGCCTCGCTCATACCATGCGGTCGGTGTTGCTGTCCCTAAGACACTTCGGATTCCAAGCGCTGGTCGGGCTCTACCCGAAGATATTCGGTCCGAGAGGCGGCACAGCGACAGCGGTGGGAACCCACGCGCTGCCGAGTAGCGCCGCTCGGTCAGTCGCGAACCCGTTGAAAAGCGAGCCGTTCTCGCTTACAGTCGCGTGAGGTTCTTCGCCCGCGGGCCTTTGTCTGCCTGTTCGATGTCGAATTCGACTTCTTGCCCTTCTTCTAGGTCCGGGCCGCCGACGTCTTCCATGTGGAAGAACACGTCTTCGTCGGCATCGTCGGTTTCGATGAAACCGTAGCCACCCGTATCGTTGAAGAAGTCTACAGTGCCTGTCGCCATGGTTACAGCCGCGTGAGGTTTTTCGCGCGCGGGCCTTTGTCGGCCTGCTCGATCTCGAATTCCACTTCTTGCCCCTCCTCGAGGTCAGGACCTTCGATGTCCTCCATGTGGAAGAAGACGTCCTCGTCGGAGTCTTCGGTATCGATGAACCCGTAACCGCCTGTGTCGTTGAAGAAGTCTACCGTACCGGTCGCCATTGCAATTTGAACGTTAAGCCGGGGTATATTAAAACTATGCGCATATATTTCGCCAGATTAGGAGGGAAATAACTGTACCCGGTCCCTTCCACAAAGCCCTTATTGAGTGGTTGAAATGTATACAACGATGCTATCGAGGGGGAAGCGACTGGGATATGCGGCCTACGAGCGATTGCTCCAGTGGGAACTGTCAGGGACGCCGGACCACGTCGCAGTCATTATGGACGGAAACCGAAGGTACGCTGAAAAGCAGGGCGAAAAAAAGCAGGAGGGCCACAGGGAAGGGGCCCAGACGACGGAGGCGCTGCTGAACTGGTGCGACGAACTCGGCGTTCGTGAGGTGACGCTGTACACGTTCTCGACGGAGAACTTCGATCGCGACCCCGAGGAGCGCGAACACATCTTCGACCTCGTCGAACAGAAGCTCCGGACGTTTGCCGACGCCGACCGGGTCCACGAGGCCGGTGTGTGTATCCGCGCCATCGGCGAGACGGAGATGCTACCCGAGCGGGTCCGAGACGCTATCGACTACGCTGAAGGGCGAACCGCCCAGTACGACCAGCTCAACCTCAACATCGCGCTGGCCTACGGCGGCCGGGCCGAACTGCTCGGCGCGGCCCGCAACGTCGCCACCGCCGTCGAAGACGGCACTCTCGACCCGACGGATGTCTCCGCGGAGACTATCGAAGCGCGGCTCTACGAGGGGCCGACCCGCGACGTCGACCTCATCGTCCGGACCGGCGGCGACGAACGCACTTCGAACTTCCTGCCGTGGCACGCCAACGGCAACGAGGCCGCCACGTTCTTCTGTACCCCCTACTGGCCCGAGTTTCGGAAAGTCGACTTCCTGCGGGCGATCCGGACGTACCAGAACCGCGAGCAGTCCTGGCGGACGACCCGTGCCGAGCGGTCGCTCGCGCTGGTCCGTGCCATCGAGCAGTCGGAACTGCCGACGGCCAAACGGATGCTCGGACGGTTCCGGGACGCGCTCCCGAGTACCGAGCGCGAGCAACTCGACGAAGAGTACGACCTCGCGGACTGACCTCTTACCGCCCGAACCGACGCTGGCGCTCCTGGTAATCCCGCAATGCCCGCAGGTAATCCCGCAGTCTGAAGTTCTGCCAGTTCACGTCGGTGAAGTACAGTTCCGAGTACACGGACTGCCAGATCATGAAATCCGAGAGCCGTTCGGCCCCGGTCTTGATAACCAGATCCGGGTCGGTCGGGAAGACGAGATGCTCCTCGACCGCGGCCTCGTCGATGTCGGCCGGGTCGAGTGACCCCTCGTCGACGTCTTCCGCGAGCTTCTGGACGGCCGTCGCGAACTCCGACTGTCCGCCGAGGCCGATGGAAATCTGGATCGGGGCGTCGGCCGTCGTCTCGTCGTCCGGTACTCTGACCGCTATCTCCCGTGGCGCAGTGACGCTTTCGAGTTCGCGCTGGAGCGTCGGAATCGCCTCCTCGTCGAGGACGCTCACGTAGACGACGACTGTGTCGGTCCCGTACTGGACGGCCCAGTCGAAGAACCGCTCTAACGTCCGGTATGCACCGTCTCCCAGGAGGTCCCGCTCGGTGATCACCAGCGCGACCGTCTCGGGCAGGTCGGCGTCGCTGCGCCGAACGCGCATCGCGAGATATCGGTCGTATAGTCCCACGCCCGCCGGTATGCTGACAGCCCCAGTAAATCTCACGGTACCGTCGCCTCCGCAGTTCGGAAAGGGTAAGTGCCTCTCGGGGATACCGGTGGGACGTGACTGGCACAGTCCGTCGGGCAGGCGCGTTCGCCGCCGTGGGGACCCTCGCGGTCGCCGTCCCGGCCGCAACGGGCTTTCGCTCGCTCGAACTCGCGACTGTCGCCGCTATCGCACCCTTCGTCCTCGTCGCCGCGCTCGGTGTGACGGTCATCGGGCAGGACTCGCGGCTGTTCGACCTGTTCGCGCGCCCCGGCGACTACGAGGACGGGAAACTGTACGGCCTGGCGGCCTTCTCGCTTGCCGCCGCCGGGCTCGCGCTGCTTGCCGTCCGATTCAGTCTACCGGTGCCGGTGTTCGTCGGCGTCGTCGTCGTCGTCGCCTACGGGAACCTCGGCCAGCGACTCGCCTACACCGTCCGCTCCGACGAGGTGGTCGCAACCGCAGGCTTTGTCCTCGTCGGCTTCGTCGCCGGCGTCGCGGGACAGGTGCTCGGAACGCGGATTCAGGCCGCCGTCGGCGAGGGAGCGGCCGCCGTCGACATGCCACTCGTGCTGTTTCTCGCCGCCAGCGGCGCGTTCGTCGCTGCCCTGCTTCGCTCGGTCCTGTTCGAACGGGACGACCCGCTCGTGATGCTCACGGTGGGACTGCTGCTGTGGCTGTTTTTCGAACTCGACCCGTCGGTGACGGCACAACGCGTCGTCATCGCGCTCGCCGTGACAGTGCTGCTCGGCTATCTCTCCTACGCGCTCGACACGGCGTCCCTCCCGGGGATGCTCACCGGCGTTCTCCTCTCCTTTTTGACCATCGTGCTCGGCGGTTTCGGCTGGTTCGCCATGCTGATTTCCTTTTTCGCGCTCGGTGGCCTCTCGACGAAGTTCCGCTACGAGGAGAAACTGGACCGCGGCATCGCCGAGGAGAACGAGGGCGCACGCGGGAGCGGGAACGTGCTCGCGAACTCCATCGTCGCGCTGTTCGCCGTCGTCGCCGCGGCGGCGAGTCCGAGCCACATCGCCGTCGACCCGCTCCTGTTCTTCTATGCCTTCGCCGGGGCCGTCGCCGCCGCAATGACCGACACGTTCTCGAGCGAGTTCGGCGGGCTCTACGACAACCCGCGGCTCATTACGACGCTCAAACCCGTCGAGCCGGGCACTGACGGCGGCGTCACCTGGCAGGGCGTGGCCGCCGGGGCCGTCGGCGCGGGCATCATCGCCGGCATCGCCGCGCTCACGCAGGACATCAGCACAGTCGGCAGCGGCGTCATCCTCCTGTGTGGACTGGTCGGCATGACCGTCGACAGCCTGCTGGGTGCGACCGTAGAGGGGTCGGTCGTCGGCAATCAGGGCGTCAATATGCTCGCGACCCTGGCAGCCGCGCTGACCGGTGCCGGCGTTGTGCTGGCCGTCGGCCTCCTATGATCCGCGAGGCCCGCCCCGAAGACGAGGTCCGTCTCCGGGCGATCCAGACGAACGCGCTCGACGAGCCGTGGCCGGGGCTCCTCGGCGTCGGAATCGACGGCCCGCCGCTCGTGCTGGTCCTCGACATCGGCGAACCGCTCGGCTACGCGCTCGTCGTGCCGGACCATCCGGTCGCGTACCTGGCGGAGTTCGCTATCGCGCCCGGCAAACAGGGGCAGGGCCTCGGGACGACACTGATGGACGGGCTGCTGGACAGGCTCCGCGCTGGCGAGTTCGAGACGATCAGACTCACCGCCCGCGCGGACGACGAGCGGGCACGCTCGTTCTACGACGGCTTCGGGTTCTCTGTCGCCGACGAACTACCCGACCACTACGACGACGGCGACGGTGTGTTGCTCGTTCGCGAACTCTAGTCCTCGATGCGAACCTGTACGGCCGTCGGCTGTTTGACGTACTCGCCGTGGCCGGCGGCGACGACAACATCGACGCCGCGCTGGGCGGCGACATCGAGGAGCTTCTGCGTGCAGTCGGCATCGATGACGACGGTCTTGGGAACGGCCTCAGCGGCTGCAAGCAGCGAGACGACGGTATCAGCGTCGCCTTCAGCGAGCAGCGTCGCGTCCTCGTCGACCAGCCTGGCCGTCCCGCTGTGGTTCTGAATGACGGCTTCGATGTGGTCCGAAAGCGAGGGGATGGTCGGTCCGTCGCCGCTTTCGGTCGACTCCTCGTCGGCTGCGGCATCCGCCACAGCGGTTGCGTTCGAGTTGTCCGCGACACTCGTCGCCCCCTCGGTCGTTTCGGCCTGGGCCGACCCGGCCTGCGGACCGGGCGCAGGCTGGCTGTCTGTGGTGTCCTCCGACGTCGCGGCCGCCACGGCACCGCCGTCAGCGGTCGTCGACTCCCCGGGATGGGACATCTCCTCGCGGATGCTGTCGAGGCTCTTGGCGCTTGCGACTGTCTCGTACGGCACCTTGTCCCGGAGCGCCGACATCACCTCGCTGCGGGAGAGGTCCTCGACGGACTTGTCGGTGGGTGCGACGGCGACGTAGTCCACGTCGCCGACCTGCGCGAGTTCCTTCAGGATGAGGTCCCCGCCGCGGTCACCGTCGAGGAACGAGGTCACCGTCCGGCCGGCCGTCAGGTCCGCAATGGCGTCGGGGACGTCCGTTCCCTCGACTGCGACGGCGTTCTTGATCCCGTACTTGAGCAGTTGCATCACGTCCGAGCGGCCCTCGACGACGACAATCGCGTCGGAGTCGGCCACCCGCGGGCCGGCCGGGAGTCCCTCGTAGTCGGTCACGTCGGCGACCCGGACCTGCTGTCTGACCGTCTCGACGATGTCCGCGGTCTGGATCGACTTCTCCTCGAAGTCGTTCAGGAGTTCTGTCGCGCGCTCGACGACTTCGCGCCGCTTGGCGCTGCGTACGTCCTCTATCTCGGAGACCTCGATCTCGGCGCGACACGGCCCCACCTGTTCGATGGTCTCTAACGCCGCTGCGAGAATCGCTGTCTCGACTCTGTCGAGGCCGCTTGCGACGGTTATCTCGCCGAAGGACTGTCCTCCCTCAGAGCGTATCTCTACGTCGATGCGGCCGACCTTCTTCGAGTCCTGCAGGTCCCGCAGGTCCAGTTCGTCGCCGAGTAGCCCTTCCGTCTGGCCGAACACCGCGCCGACGACGTCGCTCCGCTCGACGACTCCCGCCGCCGTGATGTCGGCATGTATCAGATATTTCGCCGTATCTTGCATGATTGTCCTGTTTTCCAGCCCCTCGAACGCTGTTCCGACGGACTGCTGTCACTATACTGATGTTGGGAAGTACAGCGGAATAACCTTGCGCACGCGAGTCGGTGGAGGACAAACCATCGCTCGGTGGAACTGCGAGCCGACATTGCCTCAGTTGAGCAGCGAGCCGACACTGCCCGTGTGGAACATCTCTCCTCCGACAGGTCGGCCACTCACTCCAGTAACGGGCGCATACCGTCGATACCCGCCTGGATGGCGTCGACCGGGTCCTCGGGGTCGTCGTGTTCGAAAACGAGCCATTCAGTCCCGGCCTCGCGGGCCGCATCCACCACCGCCTGAAGCGGGACGACGCCGTCACCGAGGGCGGTCGGCTCCCCGTCCTCGGTCATGTCCTTGAGGTGGACGACTGGGACGCGCCCGTCGAGCCGCCGAATCAGTGCGACGGGGTCCTGGCCCGCCGCGTGCGCCCAGCCAGCGTCGAACTCGAAGCCGATCGTCGTCCCGTCGGCGAGCGCGTCGAAGGCGGTACCGTCCCCGAGCGGGACGAACTCGTGGTCGTGGTTGTGATACAGCAGGGGTCGGTCGAACTCCGCGTCGAGCATCCCGAGCAGCGTCGCGGTCGACTCGACGGCGCGCCCGCTCGCGAAGTGGTCGTCGTCGAGATACGGGAGGACGACGTACGGCGCGTCGAGCGTCCGGGCCTGATTCTCAACGGTGCGAGAATCGGACTGCAGGTCCTCCAGTTGGACGTGGACGCCGGCGATACCGAGCCCCGCCTCGTCGAGCGCGCGTCGGGATGCGCCCGGGTCGCCGATGCCGGCGAACTCCACGCCGTCGTAGCCGGCGGCCGCGATACGGTCGAGTACGTCCGATAGCGGCTCCTGGAGCTTTCGGAGCGTCCAGAGCTGGATCGCTGTCTGCATACCGTTGCTGCGAACGCTGTCGTGAAATAACTGGACATACTACCGGCGGGCATGGGATTCACTGAAACAGAGATCGACCCCGCGCGGTTCCTCGAAGACGTAGAGATGCGTATCGGCGAAATCGTCGACGTCGAACCGTTCCCCGAAGCCCGCAAGGACGTGTACAAACTCGACGTGGATTTCGGCGACGAGACGCGCCAGTCCGCCGCGGGACTGACCGACGTGTACGATCCGGAGGACCTGCTCGGCTCGCAGGTCGTCGCTGTCGTCAACCTCGGGACAGTCTCTATCGCCGGCTTCGAGAGCGAGTGCCTGGTCACCGGCGTCGACAGCGAGGACGGTGTCGTCCACCTGACGCCCGAGCGGGAGGTCGAACCCGGGACGCGCGTGTATTGAAAGCGATCTCTGTGACTCGGACGTATTGAAGACGATTGTTCTTCAACGAGGCTGGGTGAAGGTTCGTTACCCATTAGTATCGCTAGCGGCTAGTTTGTCGTAATATGAGTTCGGTCAGGGTCGCTGGGTGGACAGTCGTCGCGTTCGTGCTGATGGCGCTGGCAGTGCCGTGGTTCCTCTGGGACACCAGCGCGATTGCCGCAGGGCTGCCGGTGTGGCTGTGGTGGCACATCGGGTGGATGGCGCTCGCGAGCGTCGTCTTCGCCGTCTTCGCGCGCACCGACTGGGGCCTCGGCGTCGAGGAGGTGAACTGACGTGGCCGATACCGCGCTCCAGTTGGGTATCGTCGGCGCGTACATGGTGGTCGCGCTCGCAGTGGGGGCCGTCGCTTATCGACTCACCGAGCGCACCGCCGAGGACTACTACCTCGCGAGCCGGACGCTCGGCACGGTCGTTCTGCTGTTCACGACGTTCGCGACGCTGCTGTCGGCGTTTACGTTCTTCGGCGGCCCGAACCTCGCGTTCAGCGCCGGCCCCGAGTGGATTCTCGTGATGGGGCTGATGGACGGCGTTATTTTTGCTGTTCTCTGGTACGTGCTGGGGTACAAGCAGTGGCTGGTCGGCAAGCGCCACGGCTACGTGACGCTCGGCGAGATGCTGGGCGACCGGTTCGGGTCAACGGCGCTGCGGGTCCTTGTCGCCACCGTGAGCCTGGTCTGGCTGTTCCCGTACGTGATGCTCCAGCAGAAGGGGGCCGGCCAGGCCATCGTCGGCCTCACGAACGGCGCGGTCCCGTTCTGGGTCGGAGCCGGCGGCATCACGCTGTTCATGATCCTCTACGTTGCGCTCTCGGGCATGCGCGGCGTCGCCTGGACGGACACGCTCCAAGGGCTGTTCATGCTCTCGCTGATCTGGGTCGCCGTCGCCTGGGTCCTGTCGGCCGTCGGCGGCGCGGGCGAGGCGACGGCCCTGCTGGCCTCTGAAGAGCCGGCCTTCGTCGGCCTTGGCGGCGGCCTCTACACGCCGCAGTACATCATCTCGACCGCGGTCAGCATCGCCTTCGGCGTGACGATGTTCCCGCAGATCAACCAGCGCTTCTTCGCCGCCGGCTCGAAGAAGGTGCTCAAGCGCACGTTCGCGCTCTGGCCAGTGCTGGTCCTGCTTCTGTTCGTTCCGGCGTTCATGCTGGGGGCGTGGGCGGCGGGACTCGGCGTCACGGTGCCGGAGGGCGGCAACGTCATCCCGGCGCTGCTGGGCGAGTACACGCCGACGTGGTTCACCGCGCTGGTCATCGCCGGCGCGATGGCCGCGATGATGTCCTCCAGCGACTCGATGTTGCTTTCGGGGTCGTCGTACCTCACCCGTGACCTCTACCGGCCGCTGACCGGCCGCGACGATGCCAGCGACGAGGCGACCGACCGCCGCGAAGCGCTCGTCGCCCGCATCGGCGTCGTCGCCTTCGCCACACTGTCCTTCGTTGCGAGTCTCTACACGCCGGGGACGCTGGTCCAGATCGGCGACACCGCCTTCAGCGGCTTCGCCCAGCTAACTGTCCCAGTCGCGCTGGCGCTGTACTGGCAGGGAACCACGCGCACCGGGATGTACGCTGGCGTGGTGGGTAGTCAGGTGTTCTACGGCCTGCACGTCTTCCCGGTGCTTGCGACGATTGGGGGACTGGCCGGCCTCGACGTCGCCCTGCCGACAGCGTACCTGGGCTGGACGCCCGGCATCGTCGGCATCCTAGTCGGTCTCGTGTTGACAGTCGCCGTCTCGCTGGTGACTGCCCCCGCCGCGACCGAGAACCGTACCGCCTACGCCGTCACCGGTATCGAAAGCGACTGAGACGCGGTCGGTCTGCGTGCCGCCCTCCGGCACGGCAACCACTGGACGGCGGCCGTCGGCAGACATGTAAACCTACAAAAGCGTCCAGACCAATGTGTCGGTATGGACTCCGATCAAAACGTCGGCGGTCGCGACCGCCTGATCCGAGCGGTGCTGGCAGTCGTGCTGACAATCGTCTCCCTGCGCTGGCTTCGCAGCGGGAAGCGCAAGCGCGGCCTGCTCGCCGGGATCGGCGCGCTCGGCCTGGGATTCAACGCCTCGACGGGCTACTGTGGCTTCAACGATACGCTCGACATCGACACGACGGCCGATGACGACGACGTGTTTGCCCCGGATGCGGACGACGAGCCGGCAGCCGACGAGTCGACGGACGTGAGCGTGGACTTCACCTCCTCCGGCGATACCGAGGCCTCGAACGGCCACGCCAGTGGTAAGCTGACCTGCGCCGTCTGCGAGGACCCCATCGTTCCCGGGGAGCGCCGCGGACCGAACGATGACGGCGCTATCGTGCACGAAAGCTGCGAGTAACGCGCCGCCCCGATACGCGCTCGGCAGCCCGAGTCTGGTTCTTTTTATAATCACCGTCCCAGTCTTTCACGTATGCAGACCCACATCGTCCCGGTCGGGTTCGACTACGACCGGCTCATCGCGCCGCTCGTGCGCGAGCAACTCGACGTTGACCGCGTCATCCTGCTCGAGGGCGCGGTCGGCAGCGAGGCCAACGTCGAGTACTCGCGAAACCTCGCCGAGAAGCTCGAAAAGGACTACCAGAACCTGCTCGGGGCCGAAACCGAGCGGTTCGTCGTCGCCGACGTGTACGACTACGACGAGGCCTTCGAGCAGGCCTTCGAACTCATCAACGCCGAACTCGACGCGGGCAGCGAGGTGTGGGTCAACGTCTCCGCGATGCCTCGGACCGTCTCCTTTGCCTTTGCGACCGCGGCCCACTCGATCATGGTCGAACGCGAGGGCGACCGGGACCGCATCCACACCTACTACACGGTCCCCGAGAAGTATCTGGAGACCGAGCTTGCGGAGGAACTGCGCAAGCAAATCGACATGCTGGAAGATATGCGCACAGGCGAAGAAGTCGACGAGCGCGTCGACGAGCGGCTCGAAACCGCACGGGACCTGCTAGCGGAGTTCGACGAGCGCGGGACGACCATCGGCGCGAAGGAAATCGACGGCTCCCACATCGTCGAACTGCCGGTCGCCTCCTTCTCGAACGTCAAGCCCTTCGAGGAGGTCATCCTCTTCACGCTCGGCGAACATGGCGAGTTCGAGTCCGTCTCCGAACTGGCCCAGCAACTGGCCCGGGACATGGGCGAGGAGTACACCGACTCCTTCCGCTCGAAGGTCATCTACAATGTCGACCGGCTCGGCCCCGGCGGGAAGGGGTACATCGAGCAGGAGGACCACGGGAAATCCTACCGGACGACGCTCTCCCGCATCGGACAGCTCTGGGTTCGCGCCCACTCCGCCGAGGACCGCGAGCACCGCGAGCCTGACTTGCCGTGAGTGAGTGGCTGCTGTGAGCCCGTCAGGCTGCCGGCGAAAACCGAAGTCGTTAATCCTGCCGTTGGCTGACTACTAGATAGATGGTGCGTCGACTCTCCCGAACGCTGGTTCTCGCGCCCGTCGGTGTAGGGGTCCCCACGCCCCACACCACCCCCATCCATCGACGCACGCACCGCTGACAACCACGCCGCAGTCCGATACTATCCGGGTGCTACACCCGAGTTCGAACATGAGTGACACACAGGACCCACCGCAGGACGAATCGACCGCAGACAAATCAAAGGACGCCCTTGACGGGGAGTACGACCCCCGCGAGGTAGAACCCGAGTGGCAGGACCGCTGGGTCGCCGACAAGACCTACGCCTACGACGAGGACGCCGATACCCGCTTTACCATCGACACGCCGCCGCCGACGGTGTCGGGGAACCTTCACATGGGCCACCTCTACCAGTTCACGCTACAGGATTTCGTCGCCCGCTTCCACCGGATGCGCGACGACACGGTGTATTTCCCCTTTGGCTACGACGACAACGGCATCGCCTCGGAGCGCCTGACCGAGCGCGAACTCGGCATCCGGCACCAGGACTTCGCCCGGCGGGAATTCCAGGAAAAATGCCGCGACATCTGTACCGAGTACGAGGACGAGTTCACCGAGGACGTCCAGTCGCTCGCGATCTCTATCGACTGGGACAACACCTACAAGACCATCGCGCCGGACGTCCAGCGCGTCTCCCAGCTTTCCTTCCTCGACCTCTACGAGCAGGGACGGGAGTACCGCCAGCGCGCGCCGACTATCTGGTGTCCGGACTGTGAGACCGCCATTTCGCAGGTCGAACAGGAGGACAAGGACAAACACACGAAGTTCAACGACATCGCCTTCGATCTGGTCGAGACCGGCGAGGGACCAGCCGACGAGGGCGCAACCTTCACCATCTCGACGACACGACCGGAACTGCTGCCGGCGTGTGTCGCCGTCTTCGTCCACCCCGATGACGACGACAATCAGCACCTTGTCGGCGGCAGTGCGCGGGTCCCCATCTTCGAGCAGGAGGTGCCCATCATCGCCGACGAGCGCGTCGACATGGAGACCGGCAGCGGCATCGTGATGTGCTGTACGTTCGGCGACCAGAACGATATCGAGTGGTACCAGGCCCACGACCTGCCGCTGCGGCTGGCCATCGACGAGTCCGCGACGATGACCGACCTCGCCGGTGAGTACGAGGGGATGCACACCACCGAGGCCCGCGAGGCCATCATCGAGGACCTCGGCGAAGAGGGCTCGCTGCTCGAGAGCCGCGACCACGACCACACCGTGCAGGTCCACGAGCGCTGTGAAGAGGAAGTCGAGTACCTCGTCACCGAGCAGTGGTACATCGAACTGCTCGACAAGAAAGAGGAGTACATCGAGGCCGGCCGCCAGATGGAGTGGTTCCCCGAGAAGATGGCGACCCGCTACGAGCACTGGATCGAAGGGCTCGAATGGGACTGGTGTATCTCCCGACAGCGCGATTCGGGTATCCCGATTCCGGTGTGGTACTGCGACGACTGCGGCGAGCCCGTGATGGCCGAGCGCGACCAGCTCCCGGTCGACCCGCTGTCTGACGACCCGCCGGTCGAGGCCTGTCCCCACTGCGGCCACGACTCGCTGACGCCCGAGGAGGACGTGTTCGACACATGGGCGACGTCGTCGCTGACCCCGCTCGTGAACGCTGGCTGGGACTGGGACGCCGACAGCGAGGAGTTCACCTGGGACAACCCCGAGCTGTACCCATTCGACCTGCGCCCGCAGGGCCACGACATCATCTCGTTCTGGCTGTTCCACACCGTCGTCAAGTGCTACGAGCACACCGGCGAGGTGCCCTTCGAGAACGTGATGATAAACGGGATGGTGTTAGACGAGAACCGCGAGGCGATGTCCAAGTCCAAGGGCAACGTCATCCCGCCGAGCGAAGTCCTAGAGGAGTTCCCGGTCGACGCCACGCGCTACTGGGCCGCTGGCACTTCCATCGGCGACGACTTCCCGTACAAGGAAGGCGACCTAGAGGCCGGCGAGCGCCTCCTCCAGAAGCTCTGGAACGCCTCGCGGCTGGTCGACCAGCTCACGCCCGCGAGTCAGCCCGACGAGCCCGACGAGCTGGCGGCGGTCGACGAGTGGTTGCTGGCCGAACTGGACGCAACCGTCAAGTCGGTCACGACGAAGTTCGAGGACTACGAGTTCTCGAAGGCCCGGAACGAGCTCCGCTCCTTTTTCTGGAACACGTTCTGTGACGACTACCTCGAAATCGCCAAGCAGCGGTTGTCTGATGGTGAGGACACCTCGACCGAGTTCACGCTACTGCAGGCCCACCGGACCTTCCTGCAACTGTTCGCACCGTTCCTCCCGCACATCACAGAGGAGCTGTGGGAGCGGTGCTATTCGGAAGAAGACTCGATTCACACGACGGACTGGCCGACCGCAGGCGGCTACGACGCCGACCTCGAAGCGGGCGAGACGGCGATGGAAGTCGTCTCCGCGCTCCGGCGGTACAAGACCGAGAACGGCCTACCGCTGAACGCCGACCTCGACCACGTCGAGGTGTTCGGCCACATCGCCGGCTTCGAGGACGCCGTCGCCGAGGCGATGCACGTCGCCCAACTGGAGACCTACGACGAGGCCCCGGACATCACGACCGAGGTCAGCGGTATCGACCTCGACTACTCCATCGTCGGCCCCGAGTTCGGCAGCGAAGTCGGCTCGATTGACGACGCTATCGAGAGCGGCGACTACGAGATTGACGGCGACACGCTGGTCGTTGCTGGCGGCGACTACGAACTCGCCGACGAGATGTTCACCGTCGAGGAGTCCCGGACCTACTCCGGCGAGGGCGAGATGACCGAAACCGAGAGCGCCGTCGTCGTCGTTCGGTAAGCTCGACGCGTTTTTTTCGTATTCGGAATGGCCGCTGGTCCGCACCCATCGCCGCGACCAGTAGCATCAAGACCTGCGGGTCCGGTCATTGGAACCATGCGAACAGAGGAGACGATCCGGGACCGCATCGAGGCGCTGCAGGACGAGTACGACAGGCACGACCCGCCGTCGACCGAGCTAGAAGACGAGGCCGAGGTCGCCATCCTGCGCGCTATCGAGGAACTGGAGTGGGTCCTCGACGAGCGCGAGGCCGAGGACGGGTTCACGACCTGAGACGCCGAAGGAACCGCGAGCGCGAGACACCGGCGGTCATGCCTGCCGTTTTACTTTCTCTACGCGCGTCGCCAGTGCGAGAAACGTCGCCATGAGCGTCAACACAACCGCCCAGCCCGCCGCGAGGTCGTGGGCGAGCACCGTATGGTCGAACCCGCCGGCTGCGACCAGCGGCTCGGCCCGTAGCCAGGTGTGGTGTGGCCCATCGAGAATCGGGACGAAGTAGTCTACCACGTCGTTGAAGCCGTACCAGAACACCGCAACGGCGACGGACACGACGGAAAAGCTCGCGTAGCGGTGGATGAGAAACGCCTCCAGCGCCATCGCCAGGTGGCTCAGAATCAGGAACCAGTAGAGCCACAGCGGAATCCCGCCGGGGCCGTTGAGGACGAGCTGGACGTACGGCGTCCACAGACCGAGCTTGATACAGCCGAAGAAGCCGAGCATGTGGAGCCACTCCGCGTTCCAGTCGAGCCGCCAGGCCACCAGCGAGAGCCCGATGAACATCGTCGCGACGGGCGAGTCCGGAATCAAGGGGTAGGCGGCCAGCGGAGCCGCGCCCAGTTGCCCCTCCACGAGCGGCGGCGCTGTGTTCAGCGGGCGGCCGGCGTAGTACCAGAAGCCGAAGAGCGTCCCGACCAGATTGACGAGGGCGATTGGGCAGGCGAGCCGAAGCCCGACGTTCTCTAACCACGCCGGTAGCGGCGCGACGTACCGCGGGAGCCCTTCGGCATCGGGGAGCCGGCGGCTGAACACCCGCGCGACAGCCGCGTCGATGCGCCCGCCGACACCCTCGTCCGTAGCCATGTCGATGCAGTGGGGAGACGCGATGAAAACGGTAGTGGTCTCAGCCCCGTCCCCTGGAGAATATTGTGGTCGCTGGCGCGATATCGGGGCCTCTGCGCGTGGGTCAAACGCCGTTCTGTCCCTCGAAAGGACACGCGTTAAGTAAATCCAGTCCTAAGTCTGGGTAATGACTGAAGAGACCGACCTCGAGGACCTCCGTCGCGGGACTGACCTCGTCAAGCGCGGCTTCGCGAAGATGCAGAAGGGCGGCGTCATCATGGACGTCGTCAACCGCGAGCAAGCCCGAATCGCCGAAGACGCTGGCGCAGTCGCCGTGATGCACCTGGAGTCGGTGCCGGCCGACATCCGCAAGCGGGGCGGTGTCGCCCGGATGGCGGACCCCGGCAAGCTCGAAGAGATCATCGAGGAAGTGTCGATTCCGGTGATGGGCAAGGCCCGTATCGGCCACACCGCCGAGGCCCAGATTCTGGAAGCGGCTGGCGCGGACATGGTCGACGAGTCGGAAGTGCTGACACAGGCCGACGACCGCTACCACATCGACAAGCGGGAGTTCACCGCGCCGTTCGTCTGCGGGGCGCGGAACCTCGCCGAGGCGCTGCGCCGTATCGACGAGGGTGCAGCGATGATCCGCACGAAGGGTGAGGCAGGGACTGGCGACGTGAACCAGGCCGTGACTCACCAGCGCAACATCCAGCGCTCCATCGGGATGCTTGAGGGGATGGCCCACGAGGAGCGCGACGAGTGGGCCCGCGAACACGGCGCGCCCCGGCGACTCGTCCACGAGACGGCGGACCGCGGCCGACTTCCGGTCGTCAACTTCGCGGCCGGCGGTATCGCGACGCCTGCCGACGCCGCACTGATGATGCAACACGGCTGTGACGGCATCTTCGTCGGCTCGGGCATCTTCGGCGCGGAGAACCCACAGGCGATGGGCGAGTCCATCGTCGCGGCGGTCAACAACTACGACGACCCCGAACAGCTCAAGGAGATCGCGAAGAACCCCGGCAAGGGGATGAAGGGACAGGCGAACGCGGACCTAGACGAGGAAGAGCAGTTGCAGGGCCGCGGCGTCTAACGGCGCGACCAGTCGGTTTCCCTCCGGTGTCAGACAGCTTACAGACGGCCGCACAAAGACGAAGACACAAGTTCCTACGGCGGCGATAGGTGGCTGTGCAGGGGACGGCCACGCCGACGCCAGCGGCCAACGACACCGGTGAAGGCCTTTTGGAACTCTTTACCGTGTTACAGCGATCGCTGGACCAGTTGGTCGCGACGCAGGGGCGACTCGTCGCGACGCTCATCCTCCTGGTCGTCCTGCTTTTCAGCGTCGTCGTCGTTCCCGCAGCCCTCTCCCGGCTTCGGTCTGTCACGTCGGACCGAACCGGCGACTGGCTGCAGGTCATGGCCGACTATACGCCGACGACCATCCGGGGCGTGTTTCTCCGGATCGCTCAGTTCTCGATGGTCGTCCTCGTCGTCGTCTCGTTTCTCATCGTCTGGGGAGTCCTCGATGTAGTCCAGACAGTGGGTCCGTACCTCGACGGGAGCGATCAGTCAGTACTGGCGACGATACAGACGGTCGTCCTCGTCATGCTGGCCTTTGTCCTGTCCGATCAGATGCAGCGGTGGATCGGCCGGTTCAGCCAGGCCGTTACCGGCTTCACCGAACACCAGGAAGAGATCCTGCTCCGACTGGGGCAGGTCACTGTGTTCGTCACCATCGGTGCGACGATCTTCGCCGTCTGGGGCATCGACCTCAGCGGCCTGCTCGTCGGGGCCGGCTTCCTCGGTATCGTGGTCGGTCTGGCCGCCAGACAGACGCTCGGGTCGCTCATCGCCGGCTTCGTCCTGATGTTCTCTCGCCCGTTCACCATCGGCGACTGGGTGCTCGTCGGTGACCAGGAAGGGATCGTGACCGATATCACCATCTTCAACACGCGGCTAGAGAACTTCGACGGCGAGTTCGTCATCATTCCGAACGACCGCGTGAGCGACCGCGCAGTGACGAATCGTAGCCGCAAGGGGCTGTTGCGGCTCACGGTCGACATCGGTGTGGACTACGACACCGACGTTGACCGGGCGATGGACCTCGCTCGCGAGGCGATGGCCGACATCGAACACGTCGTCGATTCGCCGACGCCGGATGTTGTCCCGAAAGATTTCGGGGACTCCGCTGTGGTGATGGAACTCCGGTTCTGGATCGATCATCCGACGCCACCGCGAAAGTGGCGCGCCATCTCGGCGGTCGTCCGAGGTGTGAAAGCCACCTTCGACGACGAGGACATCACGATCCCGTTCCCCCAGCGGACCCTCTCGAACCGCGTGGACGCGGCGGACGAGGAGTCGCTGGAAGGCGGCGTGGAGATGCGTCCGGACGGCGACGGCTGACCTACAGGTCGAGACCGTCGAGAAGGAGCCCCAGTCCGAGAACCCAGCATCCCAGTGCGGTCCCGAGCGTGCTGACGTAGAACAGCCAGGACAGCCCCTGCTCTGTTGTCAGCGGCCCGCTCATCGCGGCAGTCGCGGCATCGCTCGCAGCCGAGAGCGACCCAGAGGTCAGAACCATACCGGCGAATGTGCCGACGGCGACCGGTAGCGCCACGGCGATCAGCACCAGACCGACACGTTCGGCTCGCGCGGCGACTGCAGCCGGGTCGAGGGGTCCGCTGTAGGTCGCGGCCGGCTGTCCCTGTGCCATGCTATTTCATAACATGTTCGAATGATATAAAAGTGCGCTCCTCGACGGAGACCGTGACACATATTCGGAGTGCGCAGCCGATCCGGTAATCACACAGAACAGTCGTCTCAGGCGCTAAAACCAGTACTTGCCGTTCGCCCTGGGTGGTAGACACGCCGCGGCGGAGCGGCCGCCGGTCGAAACTACTATCCCCAACGGGACGAACGGAGTGATATGAGCACTCCGCCGGGGGAGTATTACACCGAAGAACGCTGGCAGAACTGGCTAGACCGTATCGAGGAAGAAGAAGTCGACCCTGAAGACGAGGATTCAGCACGGCTCCTGTTGAACCTCCAGGACGACGCCGCGATCGCGGTCGCGAAGATCCTCACCGATTACGAGGACGGGCCGCTCGACGAAGAGGCGACCATCGATGAGCTTACCGGCGTCCGAGAGATCGTTCTCGACGACATCGACATCGACGACGAGGAGACCGTGATGCTGATCGACGGCGTCCAGACCTCGCTTTTGTGCGTGTTCTACGCGGCCGAGGAGTTCGTTGCTGAAGGGGCCGCGGACGACGCGACCATCACCGACTACATCGAGGCCGCCGCGGATGCGGAAGCGGAGGAGGACCTCGATGCGGCGCTCGGGTACTGTGTACAGGCCGGCACGCAGATCATCGGCGGGTCGGAGCTCCCGATGGAGGTCGCCGAGGACCTCGAATACGGGCTCGTCTCCGAGTGGGTCAACGGACTCGACAGTCTCCAGACCGCGATGAGCGACCCGGAAGTCGTCGAAGAAGACGAGAGTTGATAATTCGGCAGTCAGGTTTTTACCGCCGTCTCCGCAACTCATCGGCATGACTTTCACGGGCGATGAGCGCGCGCAGTCAGTACAGGTCGGGGCTGTACTGCTGTTCGGCGTGCTGATCATCGCCTTCTCCTCGTACCAGGCGTTTGCCGTACCGGAGCAAAACCGGGAGGTGGAGTTCAACCACAATCAGCAGGTCCAGACACAGCTACAGGACCTGCGAAACGCCATCGTCTCCGTTCCGGGACAGCCGAGCCAGCAAGCCGTCTCAGTCCAGTTGGGAACCCGATACCCGAGTCGGCTGGTGGCGACGAATCCCGGGCCGCCGTCGGGGTTGCTATACACGGACGGAACGACCAACGAGTCGCAGAACCTCACGGTTCGTAACGCCGAGGCGATTAACCCCGAGACGGCAGATTACTGGGACGGAACCGCACCGCGGCACTACAACACGGGGGCCATCGCCTACAAGCCGGAGTACAACGTCTACGGGGAGGCCCCGGAGACCGTGTACGAGCACTCGGTCGTCTACAACCAGTTCCGCGAGGGGAACATCACGCTCTCGGAACAGGCGATGGTCGATGGGCGCGACATCACGCTCGTCGCACTCAACGGGTCGATGAGCCGCTCGGCGAGCGATTCGGTTACGGTCGACGTGCGGCCGACATCGCAGTCGTCCCGAACGGTTCGCGTCACGAACGCGACAGAGACGTCGAACGTGTCGGTCTCGTTTCTCTCCCGGCTCCCGGCGGAGGAGTGGAGAGTGCTTCTCGAAGACGAAATCGACCCGAATCCGGGTAACAAAAGCAACGACCGGTACATCGCAAACGTCATCGAAGCCGAGGGGCCAGGCTCGCTCTACAACGTCACAGTCGTCTTCGAGCGGGGAGCCACATATCGCCTGAAGATGGCGAAAGCGGGCGTCGGCACTCGTGTTGCCTCTGAAAGTGACGCGTACCTCACCACTGTCGGCAGTGAGAACGTTACTGTCGCAAAGGGCGACGACGAAGAGATTGTGCTGGAGGTTCGGGACGCGTACAACAACCCCGTAAGCGATGTCGAAGTGAACGGCTCAGTCGATGGGAGTAACGCGGGGTCGCTTACCACGGACACAGAGTCATCCGACAGTGACGGTCGCGTCAGGTTCGTCTACGAAACAAGCCAGTCGACGGCAACTGGAACAGCCACCGTCCAGTTCAGCCTCGACGAGATCAATGGTTCGTTCGACGGCGGGTCTCCTGAAGACGTCTCAGTGCCGGTGACGGTGACGGAAGCGAATCCAGGATCCGGGGGCGGGTCCGGCAACAACGGGCTCATCTACAACGAGGACGCTGTTGCCCTCGACAGCAACGGGGACGTTGATGGAGGCGTCCAGTTTACGGTCACCAATGAATTAGGCGAGACCATCACAATAACGACAGTGGCAATCGACCCAGTCAACAACGATATAATTCGCCTCAGCGACAGCTTTAGCAACGACCGTGAGCCGGCACCGCAAGAAAACGAGCTGTACATCGAGGCAAACACTGACGGGTACACTGATTTCGGTGGTGGGACAGACGTCCCACGAACCGTTGACGTCGACGATGATGGCAGTCTGAGCGGTCCGAACCCGGTTCTGTCTGATACATCAATTGCGACGTTCCACCTGTTCGAGTTCCGCGAAGAGACTTTCTTTGGCTCTTCCGAGGTAGACATGAGCGGCGAAAGCGTCACGATAACCGTGACCTACGAGCGGTCGAGTGGCGGGACCGACTCGAAGATGTTCACGGTCACTCCCGGTGGCGCGAACACGAACGAGCAACCGAACGCCGACTTCACGATAACCTCTGACGGGTCGGAATCGAACGGCAAGTGGGACTTCGACGCCAGCCCGTCCAGCGATCCGCAAGGCGACATCGTGACCTACGAATGGGATTTCGACGAAGACGGTATCTTCGAGACGACCGGCCAGACAGTAGAAAAGAAAAGAGTGGACTCCGGCACAGTGGTCGCACTCCGCGTCGTTGACTCGGAAGGGAATGCCGACACTGTCCGCAAAGAGGTCCCGTAACGGCCTTTCTCACCGGCCCTCAGCAGAGATTCACGGTAATGTAGACGACGCCGTCGGCGGTCGCCGCACCGACACCGATGTGGTTCGCGTTCGCCACGTACAACGTGTCACGGGGGCCAGAGAGGTCGAACCAGTGGTCGGCGACGGCGTTCGCCGTCCGGGTCGCGTTCGCCCCGTTCGGGTCGATGCTCGTGACCAGTTCGAGGTCGGTCACCGGGCGGATGTACGCGTTTCCTTCGTGGCGGAGGTGACACTGCTCGGACAGTCCGGCGGCCGCGTACCGGTCCGTCGTGTCTGACCCGTTCGCGATCGGCGAGGCCGACCCCTGCGCGGCCATTCGTTCGCTGTGGTTACCGGCCATGGCTGACAGCTTCTGTCCGGTTTTGGTCTCATCCGAGAGCGAGCCGTCGAAGGCGTCGTTGGCAACCGGGTTGCCGCGTCGGTCGTTGATCGCCGCCACAAGCCGGTCTTCGAGACGGGCCGTATCGATAGCCGTCCCCGAATCAGCTGGCGTGGTCTGTGCCGCGTCCGTGGTCGCGGTCGGTTCTGCGGACTGCGTCACTCCGGCCGCAGTCGCCTCGGTACTCGGCGTCACCGGTGACGCACTTTCTGCACTGGGCGTCGCTGCCGGCGACGCATCCGTGGATTCCGCCGGCGCTGACTCGGTCGCGTCTGCACCAAGCGTCCCTTCGACTGCTACTCCTGCGAGTCCCGAGACACTGAGTGCCGCCAGAACAATTAATCCGAATGTGATGACCGATCTGTTCATGTGAAACGTTCCTGTCCTGTTCCGAGAGATGATAGGTGGGATACAGTTCTCCCGGGACTGGTTCGAACGGCGTAGATTCGGCTCTCTCTCCACAAATATGTTTGGACAGAATCGGCGTTCCGATTACCAGCGACGAAAACCCGCCCGTAAACATCTTTACTGTGGCTGCGTGTGCTGAGGTATGGGTGACCTGTCGCGGCGCGGCTTCGGGGCCTCGGTGCTCGCCGCGCTCTCCGCCGGCTGTCTCGGGAATCGACCGACACAGGAGTCCGAGACGACACCAGTCCCGGAACCGACAGCGTCACAGCGTGCTGCTACAACTGACCACGCCGGGGCTGCCTCGACGCCAGCGGCAGAGGGTGCTGCGGCTTCAGCGGACACCCCGACAGCACAGCGCGCTGATGCGGCGCAAGCGAACAACTCTACGGAGACGTCGGCACGTCTCCAGGTCGAGACCGAGACACCGACGCCGACACCCGAGCCGGACCACCGGTCGGTCGATACGACGTTCCGACTGGAGGAAAACGAGTACGAGGATTTCACAGTTGACGCGACTGGCCAGACAACGCTCACCTACGATCTCATTGTTCGACGGGGGCCGGCCGTAGATGTCCTCCTGTTCACCGAAGAGGAGTATCGAGCGTTCCAGAGCCGCTACCGGGCCCGATACGCCGGTGAGGTGTCGCGGTTCCACGAGACGAACATCCGCGACAAGCGGATTACCATCTCGCCGGGGACGTATCGGCTCGTAGTCAACAACACCGACTGGTCGCGTGCCGTTCCGTCACCGGATGAGCCGTACGACGTTCTCGAAGGCGAATGCATGGTCGATTTCTCTTTTAGTACGGAACCGGCGACCAGCGAGTAACTGTCCCACAGAGAGTTCGCGGCCCATCGGCGCAATACTAGTCAACCGTCGAAAAGACAGTCGACAAGCCCATATACATCCACGCTGACGCTATACTCATGACTGCAGTCGGTATCGACGCCATGGAGATCTGGACCGGGAAGCTCAAACTCGACCTCGCAGAGACGTTCGCGCCGGCTCAAGGAGACGACCCGGGGAAGTACACGAAGGGGCTCGGCCTGCGCGCGTCGTCGTTCCCGGACGTGTACGAGGATATCGTCACGATGGGGGCGAACGCGGCCCATCGCCTGATGGAGCGCAAGGGGCTGACGCCCGAGGACATCGGCCGCATCGATGTGGCGACCGAGAGCGCCTTCGACAACTCGAAGCCCGTCTCGACGTACATCGCGGGCTGTCTCGAACAGGTGTACGACGAGAACTTCCACCACGCCAACAAGGGCGAGCGGAAGTTCGCCTGTATCTCCGGGACACAGAGCCTCGACGACGCCTACAACTGGATCCGCGCCGGCCGCAACCGCGGTCGGGCGGCGCTCGTCATCGCAACTGACACCGCCCTGTACGCCCGCGACGACCCCGGCGAGGCCACGCAGGGGGCCGGCGCGGTGGCGATGCTCGTCGACGAAGACCCGAATCTGGTCGAACTCTCGACCGAACAGGGCTACGGCAGCGCCGACGAAACTGACTTCCTCAAGCCCAATCAGCAGTTCCCGTCCGTCGACGGCAAGCGCTCGGTGAACGTCTACCTCGCCCGTATGCGCGAGGCGCTGGAGGACTTCGCGGAGGTGGCCGGCGACATCCACCCGGGCGACTACGAGATGATTCCGTTCCACACGCCGTTCCCGGGGATGGTCCGGAAGGCCGCGGCACTCGGCTACCGGCACATCATCCGCGGCACCGACGTGGGTGACCTGATGGCCGAGGAAATCGGTCACCAGCCCATGCGCGCGGACTTCGAGACCGACGACGAGTTCCACGCCGCTATCAAGGAGTACACCGACGCACTCACCGAAACCGAGCGCTATCAAGACTGGTACGCTAACACCATCGAGCCGACGCTTGCGATCTCCCGCGAGGTCGGGAACTGGTACACTGGCTCCGTCCACATCGCCCGCGCCGCCGGCCTGAAACACGCCCGCGAGAGCGGACTGGATCTGGACGAGGCCCGTTTGTTAGTTGCCTCCTACGGGTCCGGCGCACAGGCGGAAGTCCACGCTGAGACCATCGTCCCCGGGTGGGAGGAGGAGATCGGCGCGCTCAACATCGACGAGCAGATACGGAACCGCTACGACCTCTCCTTCGCCGAGTACGAACAGGTCCACGACGTCCACAACCACGAGACCGAGACCGATGTCGAGGAGTTCACCGCGCCCGAAGACGAGTTCGCCTTCGACGGCTGGGGCCGGATGGGTGAGCGGAAATATCGGTACGTGGAGTAGCGAGAGGCACGACCGGAGGGAGTGGCTCTCGTACACGACGAGCGGCGTAGCCGCGAGAGTAGGCGAGGTTCGGAGCGAGCAGCGCGAGCGAGAACCTCGAAATGCGAACGGGGAACGGAGTGACCCGTGAGCAGCGAGGGGCACGACCGAAGGGAGTGGCTCTCGAATCGGAACGGCGACCGCAGGGAGCCGTGGAGAATAGCGAGGGGTATCCCATCTATTGTCGTGGATACGTGGAATTCTATTTGTACTACACTGGACAGTATACACTACCCGACTACGGCTTATCGTTGTTGAGGCGGCTAATACTGTCATCGAGAGATACAGAGAGGGTTCCCCCACTGTTGTAGTATTGAAGCGCAAGCATCGTCCCGACGAATGAGGCAGCAACAAGAAGTCCAAAGCCGGCGAACGCCCAGAGGATAAGATAGCCCAATTGCACCATGCGTGGACATGACACCTCGGTATCAAAGTAGTTCTCCCTAGAAACTCTGCAGTCCGACGGAGCAGTTGTGTCACGCTGTCCGGTGAACAAAGAGATCGCAGTCACGACAACAGTCGTTTTCCAGAGAGTACGTCGACGGGCGCGAAACAGCACGGCCGGAACCGGCGCGCTCAGGGAAGACTCCGCAGCCCGCCAAGCAGGTCCTCCAGATCGATATCGGTGATCGCAAGGGAGAAGTCGTCGATGCGGGCGAGGTCCTGTGCGTGCTCCCAGACCGCCTCGTCGTCAAGCCCATGGAGGATAACCGCGTTCGGCGTCGGTGAGACGACACGGAGCGCGACCAGCGGGGATTCGCCGCGGGTCACGTTCGTGAACACGAGGGCGCGGTTCGTCGACTGCCCGTATAGCTGGTAAAACTCGTCCGAGGAGAGGCGCGTGATGGCGGCGATGGAGTTGATGACGGTGTGGCCCGCGACGGTGTCCTGACTGCCCCGGAACAGTTCTTCGGCGTCGATAGCGTCGTAGACGCGCTCGACGCCGACGTTGGCGGAGTACTCGCGGAGGTCGTGTACCACGTCGCTGTCGAACCCGGCCGAGAGCACGCGGGCGTGCTGGCGGATGTGGTCGCCGCCGCGATTCTCGTCGATATCGAGCAGTGCGACGACGAGTCGCCTGACCACGCCGATACCGGGGTTGTCACGCCGCCCGCTCTCGTAGTCCGAGACCACGGACGGAGAGACGTCGAGTTCGTCGGCGAGTTCGGTCTGTGCAACGTCGAAGTCAGTGCGCCACTTCCGCAGGGTCGCCCCTGGGTCGTCGCTCAGTGCCACCTCACCCGCCATTTTCTCCGCGAGGTCGTCGCGTGCGCCCCCTGCCATTAGTTCACACGCTGGAGGGTCGCGAATAAAAGGGTATCGGAACCACGGGCGATTACCGGCGGGCGGTCAGTTCGACCGCAGCGAGGACGCCGTTCGTGGGAGCGTGAACGACGCGCACGTCGATGCTGTCGCCCGGGTCGACAGTGCCGCCGCCGGCGTTCAACTGAAAGGTGATTGCCCGGCCCGCTGACCACCGCTTGCCGCCATTGGCGATGACACCGCCGACACAGTAGTCGTAGACGATGTTGTCGGGGTCGTCGGTGTTGCTCGCTGACAGCGCCGTTCCGGAAACTGGCAGGTCGACGATGCGGGCGTCGGTGTCAGAGAGTTCGACAGCGATTGCCAGTTCATCGGCCGGGACCGGATCGCCGCCGGCGTGTCGAATCGCTACTGTGTTCCCGCCGCATCCCCCCGACGGGCCAGTCACGAAGTTTCCGGTCGAGCGGGCGACGGTGGGCGTCCGCTGGTCCAGGTCGGCAGTCGCAGTGAGTGCGAACCCACCGACTGTCGCGGCTAAGAGGACGGTGACCGAGAGCACGAGAACGACGCCGATGACGGGACTGACACCGCGACAGCCACGATAGAAGGTCTGTACTGCCACTGGTGTCACGCTCTATGTGCTGCCTTCCGACAAAAACCTCAGCAGTGGACCGACACCGCTCCGCAATCCCTAAACGCCGGTCGCGCCAATCACGACCCAATGGATTGGACGGAGAAGTACCGCCCGACGACACTGTCGGAGGTGCGGGGCAACGATAAGGCCCGCGACGCACTCAAGAAGTGGGCGGACACGTGGGACGACCACCGCGAGGCGGTCATCATCCACGGGTCCCCGGGCATCGGGAAGACCTCGGCCGCCCACGCGCTGGCAAACGACATGGGGTGGCCGACCATCGAACTCAACGCCAGCGACTCCCGAACCAAGGACGTTATCAATCGGGTGGCCGGCGAAGCCGCCAAATCCGGCACGCTGACCGCCGGCGGTGGCGGCCGGCGACTCGTCATCATGGACGAGGCGGACAACATCCACGGCAACGCCGACCGCGGCGGCGCGCGGGCCATCACCGCGCTGGTGAAGGAGGCCAGCCAGCCGATGATCCTCATCGCCAACGAGTACTACGAGATGTCGAACGGCCTGCGGAACAACTGCCAGGACATCGAGTTCCGGGACGTCTCGCCCCGCTCTATCGTCCCCGTCCTCCGTGACCTCTGTCGCCAAGAGGGCGTCGAGTACGAGAGTGAGGCGCTGCAGGAACTCGCCGAGCAGAACAGCGGCGACCTACGGGGCGCGGTCAAGGACCTCCAGGCCATCGCCGAGACGACGGAGCGCCTGACCGCCGACGACGTGGTGACCGGCGAGCGCGACACGACCGAGGGCATCTTCGAGTACCTCGACGTGGTACTCAAGGAAGCCAGCGCGCAGGAGGCTCTGGAGGCCAGTTACGACGTGGACGAGACGCCCGACGACCTCATCAACTGGATCGAGGACAACATGCCCAAGGACTACGAGGGGGCCGAACTGACCCGGGCCTACGAGTTCCTCTCGAACGCCGACCAGTGGCTCGGCCGCGTCCGCGAGACACAGAACTACTCCTTCTGGCGCTACGCGGGCGACAACATGACCGCCGGCGTCGCCGCGGCCCGGGACGGAACGAAGGGCGGCTGGACCCGCTACGGCCCGCCGAGCTACTGGTCGAAACTGGGCCGGTCGAAAGGGACCCGAAACACGCGAGACTACGTCGCCCAGCAGATAGCCGCTATCGACGGCGTCTCGATGCGGACCGCCCGTCGGGAGGTCATGCCGTTCCTCTCGACGATGACCCACCACTGTCGGAACCGCGAGCTAACGGTGGCGATGGCGGCGACCTACGATATGGAGGCCGAGCACGTCTCCTTCGTCACCGGATCGGGCAAGGACACGAACAAGGTGCAAGACATCGTCGCCGACGCCGAGGCGCTCAAGGAGGAAGCCGCCGTCGAACACTCCGGCGGGGTTTTCGAGGGGGCGAGTGCGGACGGCGGTGACGGAGCGGGTGAGGCGGATGGCGACGAAACCGCCGACGCCGACGAGGAGAACGGCGACCAGCAAGTAACGCTTGCGGCCGACGACGAAGGAGGGTCCGATGACACCGGAGCAAGCGATGCGGCTGACAGCGACGATACCGAATCCGCGAGCGAGGCGGCCGAAGACGACGACCAGCAGTCCGGCCTCTCCGACTTTATGTAGTCACCGGCCGGTCGTACCGAGGCCGGGAATCGCGACCCGCCCTTCGACGTACTCCATCAGGAGCGACGCCGAGATGACCAGCGCCAGGTACAGCAGGCCGGCGAGGACGAACAGCTCCGTGTACCGGTAGGTCTCGCTCGCGATAGAGTCGGTTCGCTGGAACAGTTCGCGGACGGTGATGAAACTCGCCAGCGAGGAGTACTTGATGAGGTACACCAGCTCGTTCGACCAGCCCGGAATCGCGTAGCGAAGGCCCTGGGGCAGGACGACGTGCCGGATTCCATCGACCTTCGAGAGGCCGATCGAACGAGCGGCGGTGAGCTGACCCTCCGGGACGGAGTTCAGCGCCGAGCGGATGTACTCAGACTGGTAGGCCGCGCTGTTGAGGGTGAACGCGATGACGGCCACCCAGAACGCCTGGGCGGGGATGAATCCGGTCCCAACGGTAGGCAGTTCACGGATGATCGTCGTCAGCGGCGTCGCGAAGTAGAGGACGAACAGCTGAGCGAGCAACGGCGTCCCGCGGAACAGTTCGGTGTACCCCAGCGCGACCGAGCGGGTGGCGCCCCCACCGTACACCCGGGCGACGCTGAGCGGGACGGCGATGACGAACCCGAGGGCGATACCCAGCAGCGTCAGCAGTATCGTCGCCCACACGCCAGTCGCCAGTTGGGGCAGGTAGGGAATCGACGCCGCCAGGAACTCGAAGAAGCCGGCGACCCAGCCGACGGGGAACCCGACCGGACCGAGACTCGCCGCGAGACCGCCGAGCGTCGACGCGGCCGACTCGAACGGTGCAGTCGGGAAAAACGACGTGTTGCGCTCGATGAGCGCGCCGTCCAGCAGGAAGTCGTTCGTCCAGCGCACGACGAGCCACGTCCAGAAAGCCCCGACAGTCAGCAGCGTCAGCGGCTGGTCGGTCAGTCCGGCGGCACGGGCGCGGATCGTTCGGCCGGTCGTCGTGGACTCCGGCGTCCCCATCGGTCACTCCCCCTCGTGGGTCGTCTCCAGGCGACTGAGGAACTCGCCGGTTCGGGCCGCCTGCGGGTTCTCGAACAGCTGTTCCGGCGGGCCGTGTTCGACGATTTCACCGTCGTCGAGGAAGATGATGTCCGACGCGGCCGACCGCGCGAACCCCATCTCGTGGCTGACGACGAGCATCGTGATGCCCTCGGCAGCGAGGTCGCGCATCACCTCGACCACTTCCCCGACGAGTTCCGGGTCGAGCGCGCTGGTCGGCTCGTCGAACAGCAGGAGCTTCGGGTCCATGGCGAGCGCGCGAGCGATGCCGACCCGCTGTTTCTGGCCGCCTGAGAGTTCGGCGGGGTAGGAGTCGGCCTGGTCAAGCAGCCCGACCTGTTCGAGGTGTTCGTAGCCTTGCTCCTGAGCCGCCGCCTTGTCCATGCCGCGGACCTTCCGGAGGCCGAGCGTGACGTTCCCCAGCGCGGTGAGATGGGCGAAGAGGTTGAAGTCCTGGAACACCATGCCGACCTGTTTCCGGAGTTCGTTCACGTCGGTGTCGGCATCGGTGACGCACTCACCATTGAGGTAGATGGCACCGCCGTTAATCTCGGTGAGGCGGTTCACACAGCGAAGCATCGTCGACTTGCCGCTCCCGCTTGGGCCGATGACCACGTCGACGTCGCCGGCGTCCATCTCGAAGCTGACGCCGGAGAGCACCTGTTCCTCACCGTAGGACTTGTACACGTCGTCGAGTTCCAACAGCGGATCGCTCATGCACGCTCACCTCCGGGGATGCTGAAGTGGTCGTCGACGTAGTCGAGCGAACGGTTCGTCACGAACGTGAGAACGAAGTAGATGAGACTCACAGTCAAGAAGATTTCAAGCGCGGCCGTGCTCTGACCGCCCTGGTAGAGGTTCTGGCCGACGGTCAGCAGTTCGCCGAGGCCGATGACGATGGCGATACTCGTGTCTTTCAGGACGATCGTGAACTCGTTTTGGAAGCCGGGCACGCTCCGGCGCAGCGCCTGCGGGACGACTACGCTACGGATCGCCTGTAGTCGGCCCATGCCGACGGCGCGAGCGGCTTCCAGTTGCCCCTCGTCGACGCTCTGGAGCGCGCCACGGAAGATCTGTGATTGATACGCGGCGCTCCGGAGTCCGAGCGCGATAGTCGCCGTCACGAAGGCGCTGCTCGACACCGAGAGGCCGAAGAACAGCAGGATAATGATGACGAGCAGCGGCGTCCCGCGGAGCACGACGCCGGCTGTCTCGACGGCGCGTTTGAGCGGGCCGCGGCCGTACACCTCGACGGCTCCCGCCGGGAACCCGAGCAGAAAGCCAAGCAAGATGCTCGCCGCTGTCAGGGCGACCGTGACACCCGTACCGACGAGTAGCAGGTCGAGGTTCCCGACAACGAACGCCCAGTCACTCTGCAACGGGAGGGGGGGCATCGGTTACTGCTGACCGAACCACTTGTTCGTCAGGTCCTGATACGTGCTCCCGTCCCTGACAGTGGACAGACCGTCGTTGAGGGCCTGCGTGAACTCGTCGTCGCCCTCGCGGACGCCGAAGCCGAAGTTCTCGCCCGTCTCGTACGTGAAGGCGATGACGACCGGGCGCTGGGCGGCGAAGGTCTGAGCGACCGGCTCGTCAATGACGACCGCGTCGATGTTGCCGTTCTGGAGGTCTTCGACAGCCAGCACGTAGTTGCCGTAGGAGTTGTAGTTCGACTCATCGAGGTTCCCCGGTTCGATGAGCTCCGACTGAACCGTACTCTCGCCGGTAGTACCCTTCTGTGCGCCGATGGGGCGTCCGGAGAGGTCCGACAGCGAGGACGGGGAAAAGTCACCGTCTTCGCGGACGACGATTGCCTGATTGGAACTGTAGTACGGGTCGGTGAAGTCGATGGTCTCGTCACGCTCGTCGTTGATAGTCATCCCTGCGGCGACCACGTCGATGTTCTCGTTCGTCAGCGCCGGAATCAGGGACTTGAACTCGAACTCTTCCCAGCCGGCCAGGGTGTAGTCGGTCTCGTCGACGACCGCTTCCAGCAGGTCGATGTCGAACCCGACGAGTTCGCCGTCCTCCTTCATCTCGAACGGGGGGAAGCCCGGTGCAGTTCCGGCAGTGATTTCGGTAGTGCCGTCATCACCGCCACCGCCGCCGCCGAAACAGCCGGCAAGTGAGACGGTTACTGCGGTTCCACCGACCGTGGAGAGATACTGGCGTCGTGAAAGGCCGTCGTCTGACATAATCCCCACCACACGACAGACCGGAATATATCTTACGTGTTAACCACGGGGGTGGTACTCGTGTTCAATCGTCTGCGCGTGCCGTGTGCTGGGTATCGGCCGATTGTACCGACGGTGACTCCGCCGTGTCGGTGTAGGCCCACGCCGTCGCCGCGACCATCGCGCCGAAGATGAGCTGTGCGGCCCCGTGGTGGAGGACCTGCGCCGTGGCACCGAAGTTGAAGATGGTGTTCGCGCCGAGGAGGACCTGCACCGGGAGCACGACCGTGGCGACGGCAGTTGCGAGCTTGATCCGCCGGCTGTACTCACCGCGCCACGCGGCGATTGTCGAACCGAGGATGCCGAAGCCGGTGATCATCGCGACTAAACGGTGGAACCACTCGACGAAACTCGCCCAGTTTGCGGGGAACAGACCCATCCAGCCGTCACAGAACGGCCAGCGTGCCTCACAGGTCAGCCCGGCGCCGATGGCACCGGTGTACACGCCAAGCAGGATGAGTGCGAACGTCAGCACCGTCGTCGTCGCCACCAGTCGGCGGAAACGGGTGGTCATACCTATATCTTCGGTTGCACGTACTTATGCTCTCTTTTCGTGCCTTGCCAGCGAGCATCATTATCTTTACTGATATTCTCGGAGTCATCTTTATCTACAGGTGTTCTGGAATGTAACATAGCTACCTTATGTTCGAACAGATCCGCACCTACATCTACGGCCAGGGGTCCCGTTCTTCGGACGCTGCGGCCCGACGGGCGGACGGAGGCCTCGTCGCGAGTGACGGGCAGACCCGCTTTCTGGCCGACGCCATCGACCCGGACTCGCCACGCCTCAACGACCGCTTCGACGACTCCGAGAAGGCCGCTATCGGGACCCAACACGTCGAGCGGCAGTTCGAACTCGAACCCGACGAACTCCGAGCGCTGATCGACGAATACGAAACCGCCGGAATCAGCCAGAGTGAGTTTATTGCGGCCCAGGGCTTCGTCACCGAATCGCTCGTCGAAGGCGCGTTCGAGCAGCTTCGGGACGAACTCGGCCCGGATGCACAGGCCGCTATCGACTCCGTCGAGGTGGAGCTCCAAGAAGGGCTGGAAACGACACAGTCAGTCTCCCGGGCCGGTGTCGATGCGTTCACCGACTCTGCGGCGGACAGTGGCTCCGGCACGGGACTCGACTACCACAGCGTGTTGCATCACATCGGGACACCGCTCTTTATTCTGGATACGAACGGCGATATCCTCAGCTGGAACCGTTCGATCGAAAACCTCACCGGCGTCTCCGAGGCCGAAGCAAAGGAGATGGAGATGGCGAGCATGGCGTTCTATCCAGACGGTCGGCGCGGGAAGACCCTCGCCGACAAGGTTCTCGACGCCCCGGAGACCACCCATACGGAGTACGACGTGCCGAAGGTCGAGGACGAGGACTTCACGCTGTACCGCGACACGAGCGTGATGGCCGACCAGCACGGGAACGAACGCCACATCTCCTTTAGCGCCGCCCCGATTTACGACGACGACGGCGAACTCATCGCGGTCGTCGAAATGGTCCAGGACCGGACTGACGAGGCCAACCGCCACGAGGCCGTGACGAGTCTGGTCGATGAGATCAAATCGACCATGGCCGCGCTCAAGAACGGCCGCCTCGACGCCCGGGCGTCGTTCGACCGGACCGACGGCGGCGAGTACGTCGACGACCAGCTGTACGAGGTCGTCGGCTCGCTCAACGACATGGCCGAACAGGTCGAGCAGTTGGCGGACCAGGTGGACGCACAGGCGCAGCAACTTGCGACCACTATCGAGCAGGCGAATTCGTCCGCAGAGGACGTCGAGAGCCGGGTTGCCGAACAGACCGACTCCCTCACCCAGGCGGCCGACAACATCCAGGATATCGGGGCCGGGATGGAGGAGGTCGCCGCGACATCTAGCGAAGTGGCGTCGGCAGCACAGCGCGCGAAGGCGGCCGCAGAAGACGGGTCAGACGCCGGTGAAGCAGTCATGGACGTTACCGACGGGCTCGCCGAGACGAGCGAAGACCTCGTGGACACCGTCACAGACCTCGACGACCAGATGGACGAAGTGAGTGAGATCGTCGAGATAATCGCCGACGTGGCGGAGCAGACGAATATGCTCGCGCTAAACGCCAACATCGAGGCGGCCAGAGCCGGCGAAAGCGGGAGCGGGTTCGCTGTCGTGGCTGACGAGGTGAAGACGCTCGCTAACGAGACGAGCGAGTACGCGTCCGAGATATCGACGAGTATCACCACGATTCAGGACCAGGCGTCCGAGACAGCCGAAATGGTCGAGACGTCCCACGAGCAGGTCGAGCACGCGGAATCCGAGATCGCGGACGCCCTGGATGCGCTGGACGAGATATCCGACGCTGTGGAGGAAGCGACGAGGGGCATCCAGGAAGTCGCCGACGCCAACGACGACCAAGCGAGCGCTATCGAGAACGTGACTTCGATGGTCGAAGACGCACAGAACCACGCTCAGGAGGCCGAAACGGCGACGAAAGAGATTGTCAAAGCGACCGACCGACAGGAAGAGGCGGTCACCGAACTGACCGACCGGGTCGGCGAACTCACCAACACGAACTGAGGTCCGCGGCCGGTCCATCGGGCGGGTCCCCGGCGGCGGGTGTTTTCCAATTGGTGGGACACGACCGGGGCAAAAACCGCTGCAACAAGGCGACATTCGACAACCGTCGTTGTACCGCTCGTCCGTTGACGGTAAACTTGTCTTTTTTACAGTTGGGTTCGACGTCTTGGTATGGGACTTGACGAGGACGCACTGGAGTACCACCGGAGCAAGCCGCCGGGGAAGATAGAGATTGCGACGACGAAGCCGACGAACACACAGCGTGACCTCTCGCTGGCGTACTCGCCCGGCGTGGCCGCACCGTGTGAGGAGATCGACAAAGATCCCGAGAAGGCCTTCGAGTACACCGCGAAGGGGAACCTCGTGGGCGTCGTCTCCGACGGGTCCGCCGTGCTCGGCCTCGGCGACATCGGCCCGGAAGCCGGGAAGCCGGTCATGGAGGGGAAGGGCGTGCTGTTCAAGCGCTTCGCCGACATCAACGTGTTCGACGTGGAGCTGGACACGGACAACGCCGAGGCGATGATACAGACGGTGGAGGCGATGGAGCCGACCTTCGGCGGTATCAACCTCGAAGACATCGCCGCCCCGGAGTGTTTCGAGGTCGAGCGCCGACTCAGCGAGAAACTCGACATCCCGGTGTTCCACGATGACCAACACGGGACCGCGATCATCTCCGGCGCGGCGCTGGTCAACGCGGCCGACATCGCCGACAAGGACCTGGAGGAGCTGGAGGTCGTCTTCTCCGGGGCCGGAGCGTCCGCTATCGCCTCGGCGAAGTTCTACGTCTCCCTGGGCGTCTCGAAGGACAACATAACGATGTGTGACTCCTCGGGCATCATCACCGAGGAACGAGCGACCCACGAGGAACTCAACCGATTCAAACAGGAGTTCGCCCGCGACATCCCCGAGGGCGACCTCGCCGACGCGATGGACGGGGCCGACGTGTTCGTCGGGCTCTCCGTCGGCGGCATCGTCGACCAGGAGATGGTGCGGTCGATGGCCAGCGACCCCATCATCTTCGCGATGGCGAACCCGGATCCGGAGATCGGCTACGAGTCGGCCAAGGCCGCCCGCGACGACACGGTCATCATGGCGACCGGCCGTTCGGACTACCCGAATCAGGTCAACAACGTCCTCGGGTTCCCGTTCATCTTCCGCGGCGCACTCGACGTGCGGGCGACCGAAATCAACGAGGAGATGAAAGTCGCAGCGGCCCGCGCGCTGGCCGACCTCGCAAAGCAGGACGTGCCCGACGAGGTCGTCAAGGCCTACGGCGACCAGCCCCTGCAGTTCGGCCCGGACTACATCATCCCGAAACCGCTGGACCCGCGGGTCCTGTTCGAGGTGACCCCCGCCGTCGCCGAGGCCGCCATCGAGAGTGGCGCAGCACGGACGAATATCGATACGGAGGCCTACGTCGAAGAGCTCGAAGCGCGGCTGGGCAAGTCCCGCGAGATGATGCGCGTCGTGCTCAACAAGGCCAAGAGCGACCCCCAGCGGGTCGTACTCGCCGAGGGTCACGACGAGAAGATGATCCGCGCGGCCTACCAGCTGGTCGAACAGGGAATCGCCGAACCGGTCCTCATCGGTGACGCCGACCGCATCGAGTCCACGCGCCGGAAGTTCGGCCTGGAGTTCGACCCAGTCGTCGTCGACCCCGAGACAGCCGACGTGGCAGACTACGCCGACCGACTGTACGAACTCCGCCGGCGGAAAGGCATCACCCGCCGCGAAGCCGACGAACTCATTCGGGACGGGAACTACCTCGGCAGCGTGATGGTCGAGATGGGCGACGCCGACGCGATGCTGACCGGGCTCACCCACCACTACCCCTCGGCCCTGCGCCCGCCGCTGCAGGTCATCGGCACGGCCGACGACGCCGACTACGCGGCCGGTGTGTACATGCTGACGTTCAAGAACCGCGTCATCTTCTGTGCTGACACCACAGTCAATCAGGACCCCGACACGGACGTACTGGAGGAGGTCACCCGCCACACCGGGGAACTGGCCCGTCGGTTCAACGTCGAACCGCGAGCGGCGATGCTGTCGTACTCGAACTTCGGGAGCGTCGACAACCCCGGGACGAAGAAGATCCGCCGGGCGGTCTCGCGCCTGCAGGACGACGACCGCGTCGACTTCCCGGTCGACGGAGAGATGCAGGCCGACACCGCCGTCGTCGAGGACATCCTGCAAGACACCTACGAGTTCTCCGAACTCGACGACCCCGCGAACGTCCTCGTGTTCCCCAACCTCGAAGCCGGGAACATCGGCTACAAGCTCCTCCAGCGACTGGGCGGCGCTGAGGCCATCGGACCGATGCTCGTGGGCATGGACAAGCCGGTCCACGTCCTCCAGCGCGGCGACGAGGTCAAGGATATCGTGAACCTCGCGGGCGTCGCCGTCGTCGACGCTCAACAGGAGTAATCGACGCGAGCGTAGCGAGCGTTTTTCGCCGCCGAAAGACTCGCTGCCCTCGTCTTTCGAGCCCTCGTTCGCTCCGCTCACGAGAACCACGTTTTTCGAGGAGTGGTGTGCGAGTGCTGCGAGCACACCCGACGCTGAAAAAGGTGGTAGCGACATCGTGAACCTTGCGGGCGTCGCTGTCGTCGACGCACAGCAGGAGTAACGACTAGCGACTGCTTTTTTCGAGCTAGGTCGGAATCATCCGTCAGAACATAGCGTTCAGGCCCGTCGCCGGAACGCGATGTCACGTATCGTCTCGCCGTCGACCGCGTGTCGGTGGGTGGAGGAAGAGTGCATCGACGACCGCCACAGCGCCAACAAGTGAACCGCCAGCGATTGCCGCCTGAAGCGAGAGGTCCAGAACAACCGCAGCGACGAGTGTAAGCACGAACACCGCGGGGATGACGGCGAGAACGAGGTCGTGCCGCGTCGGCGACTGACGCGGCAACTGCTGCTCGACGTACTGTCCGCTGAAACCGTCCGGTCCGTCAGTTCTGGTACTCACCGTTGCTCACCTCCCACTGTATACTATCCCATTTCTAATACATAAAATTTGGTCTGTGTGACGTTCCCCAAACGTACGCTGGAATGGCCCCAACTATCTGCATAACTTATAGAGATTATCTACTGTGAAACGTGACTGACAGAGATCCTCGGAACCACCAGTTACGATGATTTCTGGCTGTGGTCAGATTTCTCCACAGAATCGCGGTCGTATGTGATATTTCAGGGACGACAGCTGCGTGCCGGTCGAGGGGCTGCTACGGCTACGTGCTACTGTCGGCAGCGGTGTGAAAGAATGGGATACTGTGGCCGGCAGGGGTGCCGGTGCGCTCCGTCAGTCAGATGCGCCGCCACGCTCCGCGCGTGACGGCGGCGGGACGCGTTCGTTTACCGTCGGCGCGTCGGGGAGGACACACCGGTCCGGCTCGCCGTTGACGTGCGCATACTGGTCGGGTGCGTTCGCCAGCGGATGGGCGGGGTTTCGGTCGCCGGAGATCCGCGCGGCACGGACCTCGCCGAACCCGTTGATACGTGCCTGAATTCCGCGCCAGTGCAGCCCTGTCGCCGATGGGACCGACACGGAGTGTGGCGGGTCGTAGGCGGAGCCATGGGAGGCCAGTACCTCCGCGTTCACGTTCTCGGCGAGCTGGTCGTGGTCGATGAGCAGGCCGACGCGGGCGTTGGGCGGGGCCCGTCTCGCAAGCACGTCGAGCCCCAGATGGAGCGCCCGGTACTCCGCGACGTTGTTGTCGGGGCAGGTATCTGGGACAGACAGCCTGACGACGCGCTCACCGTCGAGCGTTTCGACGACGACACCCAGCCCGCCTGTCGGGCCGCCTGACTCGCTGTCGGGTGATGTCGTACCGCCGTGGGGTCTGAACGACCCGTCTGTGGCGATGTAGAAGTCTCGATGGTGACTCCGCGGCGGATGCGCGATGTGCGGCGTCGGTGATTCATCGAACAGGTCTCGAAGTGACGGCCGGCCGTAAGCGGCCATAGTTTCTATTGGGTAAGCGGGGTATTAAATATATTCCCTCGACGGGGGTGTCGTCCCGGTACGGCGGTTTGGCGGTCTACTGTCCGGCTCACCGGCCAGTTCAGACCCGTGCTCACATCGAATCTGTTGGCGGGTGAGAAAGAGTTATATCGACGCAGTCCCATGTTACCAATACACATGACTCCGACGAAAATTCGTGAACGACTCGAAGAGGCGGAAGGCCGGGTCGACAAAGAGCAGTTCGTCAGCGCGTTAGAGTACGTCCGGGACGACGGCCGCACCCGTCGCTGACCGTATTTTTATCGTGACTAGCAGGCGCGAGTGACTAGCGATAGTGAGCGGCGAGACTAGCGGATTCGAGTGACTCCTGTCGTCCCTTCCCGTCGAACATCCTCAGTCGTCGGTGAGTTGCCAGCCGTCGCCGACCGATTCGACGACGCCGCGCCGCTCCATCTCGGTCGTGACCTCGCCAAGTCGGTTCGGCTGTGCGATCTCTAGATTCGTGCGGCTGACGCCGTGGTACTCCCGCAGTAACTGGCGAATATCGTCCTCGGTGTGGGTTTCCTGACCACTCTTCGCCATCACGCCCGCGACGAGTTCGACCATGTCTTCCACGAAGTTCCAGGGGTAGACGACCCAGGTCCACTCGTCGAGGCGCTCGCCGACGAACTCCGGCTCGTGGTCGCTGGTCTGGAGCAACTGGAGCGTCGCCGTCCGGACGCTGCTTGGGTTTCGGTCACGGACGCACTCGGCGGCCGTCTCGATAGACTGGCCGGTGTCGGCGATGTCGTCGACGACCAGCACGTCCTTCCCCTCGACTGCGCCGTCGGCCAGCGGGTACTTGATCTGTGCCTCCTCGCCTTTCGCGGCGGTCCCGACGTAGTGTTCGACCTTCAGGCTTGCCAAGTCGTCCAGCCCGAGGAAGTCACAGAGACAGCGCCCGCCGAACCAGCCGCCCCGCGCCAGCGCGACGACCACGTCGGGCTCGAACTCGGCGGCTTTCACGTCGTCGGCCACGTCCCGGCAGAGGCCGTAGATGTACTCCCAGTCGGTGATGGTACACGAGAACTCGTCCGGTAGCTCGCCCATACGAGATGGCGTGTGTGGCCGGACTTAACCGTTGCATATTCCGCGTCATTTACCGAGCCTTGAGTGGCCCGCTACGTGTCGGGGTCTCCCTTCCGGAACTCCCGGAGAAGCACCGTCGCGTAGCTTCCCTTCGGAAGCGAGAACGAGAACGTCAGGTCGGCGTCGTCTCGCTCGACACCGAGGTCCGTTCGGAGCAGGATGGCCCGCCGCGTCCCGTCGCTGTCGAACGCCCCCGGGAGGTCGAAATCGCTCTGTTCGAGGCCGACATCGTCGAGCACCTTACGGGCGATAGCACCCGGCTCACCGCTGCCGAGTTCGGTGTCGGTCCCGACCAGCGGCGCGGTGACAAACGCTCGGCCGCGCTCGCAGTGGCGCTCGACGGTCGAGAGCCGCTTTGCCGTGACCTGTTGGGTCCGGTTGGCGTCCGGAATCGGGAAGTCCTCGGGCGCGTCGCTGTCCCGGAAACAGACCACGTCGCCCTCGACCGGGCGGTCGAAGGGGAGCCCCCGCTCTAACCGCTCCGAGAGGATGCGGTTGAACACGTAGGACTGGGCGGCGTTGACGAACAGCGACTGGAGGTTCGACGGTAGCGACTCCAGCGCCTCGCGGAAATCTTCCGGCTCGTCGGCCCCGTTCTCGACCAGCCGGTGGCAGATAGAGCGTTCGTAGCCCAGCGCACCGGGCAGTTCGTCCAGCGCGCCGGCCCAGTCGTGGGTTTCGTCGACGTACGCTCGCGCCGCCTGCGTCGACTCCGGTTCGCGCTCGTTCGGGTTCCCGACGTAGGCGAGGACCGCGTCCCGCCACTCGCCGCGGGCGATTGCCAGCCCGACCTCGTGGGTGACCGGCCGGCGCGATCCGAACCGCTGCTGGCCGAAGTAGTTGGGTACGCCGACCGTCGTGTCACCGTTCGGCAGTGCGGAATCGCCCGACTGGTCGCCGCCCGACAGTGTGTCGTCACCGCTGGCGAACGCCTGAAGGTCCGCCACGACGCTGGCGGCGTTGTCGGTGTTCTCGGTGTCCCGGACGACGATCTCGAAGGCGTTGCCCGCCAGGTCGCCGAAGAGAATCGGGCGGCCGGCGCGGCCGATGACCTCGATGTCCGTGCCGCCGATTTCCGGCAGGTCCTCGGCCGCGACTCCTTTTACCGAGAACAACTGGGTCGTGACCGCGCGCTTGTCTTTCGTCCCCGCCCACGACACCCGCTCGCGGGAGATGCCCAGCCGGTCGGAGAGCTTGCTGGCGAAGTCGTTAGTCTCCCAGTTACGGAGCTCCGCCCGGAAAACGAGATGCGGATACGCGCCGGTGTCGGCGTCGACCGGTTCGGTGCCGAACGCCTCCAGTTCCCGGACGCGGAAATCCGCGGGGGAGGCGCGGAGGTGGCCGCCCACCCCGTCGGCGTCGCTGACGTAGTACTCCATACCGACCGCTCGCTCGATTGGGTGGGCCGCTTGCATTGTGTGGCTGTTTGCGGGTCGGCGCTTAGGGCTGGCGTTTGCGGACTCGCTATCGACCATATCGCAGCTGGTACCTAGTGTTATCACGGCACACATACTACCTGTGAGTAGGTCGTGGCTATGCGGGCGACCGGAGAGCACCACGATGCCAAAGCTAGCATGTGAGAGTTGCGGACGAGAGATAACGTTCGACAGGGACGGTCAGGAGTCCCGCGCGCCGATGCGGTACTGTCCACGCTGTGGCGACGAGTTCCCGCCGCGCGAGGAGTGGTAGGCCGACGCGGCGATTATCTGTAGGCCTCGAACTCTCGGCCGAAGGCGATGAAGTAGGCCACACCGGCGAGGCCGACCACTGTAGCGACGCCGAAGGCCAGTTCCGGGCCGGCCTGTAGCGCCACGCCACCGACGGAGACGGCCCACTCGCTGCCGTAGAGCCAGCCGCCGAGCGCGGCGCTGGGGATGACCAGCGTGTTCCGAAGCAGGTAGTAGGTCCCGGTGACGCGGCCACCGGCGTCCTGTTCTGCCGGGCCGACGATGAGCGCCTTGTGAGCCGGCAGGCCGGCAAATCGCAGGCCCGAGAACGCGAACAGCAGCACCAGCACCCACTGGTCGTCCGGCGCGAAGATGAGCAGGAGCGGGAAGACGGCGTAGACGAGAAAGCCGAGCGCGACAGCAGGCTTGAGGCCGGCCCACTCGGTGAGCTTTGCGACGGGAGCCATCGAGACGATGGCGACGACCATCTCGACGCCCAGTAGGACGCCGAAGAAGGCGTCGGGCCGAAGCTGGACGCCGAAGCCGGTGAACCCCACCGAGAGAAACTCGGTGACGACGATGACGAAGAAGACGTACACCATCCCGTTGGCGAAGCGGACGAGCGTATCGGCGACCAAGAGCGGCCGGAGCGTCGCCGGCATCGTCCGCAGGTCGGCGAGTATCTGGTCGATGCCCTCGAAGGACTTCCCGAGCGTGTCCTCGCCCGCGTCGTAGAGGACGTGCTGGGCGACAGTGGCGACGAGGCCACAGGCCAGCGCGACCAGCAGCACGCGCTGGAAGCCGTCGACGAAGGTTGCAGTCGTCGCGAGCAGCGCCGCAGCGGCGAGCGGCCCGAGCAGGAACCCGATGCGGCGGAACATCTCCGTGCTGGCAAACCCCATCGCAAGCCGCTGTGGCGGAACGCTCTGCTTGACGATGGCGAAGGTCGCGCCCAGCCCGAAGGATTTCCAGGCCTGTGCGAGAAAGAGCCCGACGAACACGAGCGTCCAGGCCGGCAGCGTTGTCGTGCCGAGCGTGATGTCGCCGACGACTGAGGCGAGATACCAGATGCCGAAGCCAACCGTCGCCAGCGTCGCGAAAGCAGTCAACGCCAGCCGCGAGCCGATGCGGTCAGACACCGCGCCGCCGGGGTAGGGGTACACCGCGCTGATGAGGTTCCCGACGCTCCCGTAGAGGCCGATGACGCCGGCGCTGGCCCCCAGAAGACGCATGTACTCGGGGATGTACCGGCTAGTCATCTGAAACGCGAGGCTAAAGGCCAGCATCGACAGCGACAGGACCAGTACGTCCCGCTCCAGCGCAAAGAATTGGCGGAAGGAGTCGAGCAGGTCCACGTCCTCCTCGGCTCCCGTCTCGGTTGCCATTATCCGAGTGCAGTTTCCCCAACAACTTAACGCTCGAAGAAGGGGCAAGCAGCCGTAGCTGTCCCGCCGGGTCCCTGCTCAGTACGGGAGAACGAACAGGACGACCGCCAGAAACGGCGTGAGCGCGAGCAACATCGCGATAGCGTAGCCGAACATCTCCCGGGCCTTGATCTGGGTGATGGCGAGTAGCGGGAGCGCCCAGAAGGGGTTCAGGAGGTTCGTGTGGGCGTCACCGACGGCGTAGGCCATCGTCGCCTGCCCGACCGGGACGCCGAGGTCCTGGGCGGCTTCGAGAATCGGCGGACCGAGGATGATCCACTCGCCGCCGCCGGAGGGCGCGAAGATGTTGACCGTCGCGCCCGTGAGCCAGGCGATGACCGGGAACGTCTGGGGCGTCGAGACCGAGATGAGCGCGTTGGCCATCAACTGCGCCAGCCCGGAGGTGGCCATCATCCCCTGGATGCCGGCGAAGAAGGGAAACAGCAACACGATGCCCGACGCGGCGGTCGCCGCCTCGCCGAACTTCTCCCGGTAGGTCTGTGGGTCCATGTAGATGAAGATGCCAATCGTCAGGAAGCCGAAGTTGACGATGTTCAGCCCGAGCGCGTCGATGCCGGACTGGACGAACTGTGAGACGACCAGCGCGATGCCGGTCAGGCCGATAATCCCGCCGAGGACGCGGCTGTGGTTGATGCGCTCGGCCGGGACCTGCGGAGACGGCTCGGTGGTCGCTTCCACGCCGCCGTCACTCGCGGATTCGAACAGGTCGTCTTCGGGGATGTAGTGCGTGATGCCCCGCGCCTGGTCACCGGTCGGCGTGATGACGTAGAGGACGACGAGGGCGTAGGCTATCGACAGGCCAGTCAGGATGAGGCCGTAGGGGTGGAAGATGGTCTCGGAGGCGGAGACGACGACGTCGATGACGCCCTGCTGAATGAACTCGTTGCCCTCAGTCGCAAGCAATAGCGGCGCGGACCCGGACAGCCCCCAGTGCCAGGTGAGGCCGAGGCCGAGATAGCCCGCGACACAGAGGACCGGATAGTGGACGTCGATGTCGTTTTCGTGGGCGGTCTTGCCCATCTCTCGGGCGAAGATAGCCCCGAGGATGAGGCTCAGTCCCCAGTGAATCCAGCCGAGCAGCATCGTCAGCAATCCGACGAGGACGACCGCCTGTTTCCCGGTGTTGGGAAGCTCCGTCAGCCGGCGGATACCGGCGTTGACACGCGGATGGTACGCCACGACGAAGCCCGTCATCAGGATGAGGACCATCTGCATCGAGAACGTCAGGAAGGCCCAGAAGCCGTCGTACCAGAACCCGACCATCTCGACGGGGCCGGACCCGGTGAGGCCGACGCCGGCCAGGAACACGACGTAGCTGAGGATGAGCGCGAACAGGAACGGACTGGGCATCCACCGTTCCACCCACGCGGAGAGTCGATAGCCGATACGTTCGAGGGAGGTTTCATTTGTGTTACCAGCCGACATACTGTTGCCACCTCCTCGCGAATATATCATAAAAGTTTGCTACTATTCTGTCAGTTCTCCGCTAGTCACCGCTGTGCAACCACAGTCCTGTGACGCGATTCCGACGACCGGACCGATCCTGACAGATGATTTTATCTCGGGTCCGAAGCAAGCCAGAGTATGTCATACAAAGTCGTCGTCTCTGACACCAAGGTGATGGACGGGGAGACACGGGCGGCGGTACTGAACGCGGTCGATGCGACCGTCGAAACGACAGGGGCGAAAGAGCCGGCGGCTGTCGCACGCGCAGTCGAGGGCGCGGACGCGCTGATCGTCGACGCCGGTACACAGGTCACGGCCGAAGTCATCGACGCCGCGGACTCGCTCAAGGTGGTGGGCCGGGCCGGCATCGGCGTGGACAACATCGACGTACGGGCGGCGGTCGACGCTGGCGTGGCGGTCGTCAACGTCCCGGAGTACTCTGTCGAGGAGGTGTCGACCCACACGTTCGCGCTCGTGTTCGCTTGCCTGCGGAAGATACCCACGTTCGACCGCTCGGTCAAGCGCGGCGAGTGGGAGTGGTCGGTCGGGCAGCCGATCCGTCGCCTCGCCGGCAGCACCGTCGGCCTCGTCGCCTTCGGCAAGCTCGCCAGCCGGTTCGCCGCGAAGCTCCGGGGGTTCGACGTGGACGTCGTCGCCTACGACCCGTACGCGCCCGAGTACCGGATGGGCGACCTCGGCGTCGAGCCGGTCGCGTTCGAGACGCTGCTGGCCGATTCCGATATCGTCTCGTTGCACGCCCCGCTGACCGATGAGACTCGGGGGATGATCGACGCGGACGCGCTCGACCGGATGCGCGACGACGCGCTGCTCGTGAACACGGCCAGGGGCGGGCTCGTCGACGAGACGGCGCTGTACGACGCGCTCACCAGCGGCGACCTCGGCGGGGCCGGACTGGACGTTCGCGAGGCGGAACCGCCCGGTGACTCGCCGCTGCACGACCTCGACAGCGTCGTCTGTAGCCCCCACGTCGCGTGGTACTCCGAGGCGTCCCGGGTCGAACTGACACAGACCGTGGCCGAAGACGTCATCCGGGTCCTGCGGGGCGAGGAACCGGAGAACCCCGTCGACCCCGAGACCGGCTGGTTCTGACGGTCTCGGCGGCCGAGACGGTTATGTGTCGACTGCGCCGAGGAGTTCGACCGCAAGTTCGGCCGCCTCGAGCGCCGACTCGCCAAAGACGTAGGTTATCGGTTCGATGCCGAACGCGCCGCTGTGGTAGATGACACGGGGGACGTCACCGCGTTCGCGGAAGGCCGCTTCGAGCCGTTCGTCCCGGTCCTCGTAGCCAGCGTCGAACTCCAGCGGCTCGATGCCCTGCTCGTGGGCGGCATCGAGGAGCGACTCGGCAGTGCTCAGATTGAGCGCCGCCCGGCGCGAAGGGTCGACGGCCATCGCGGCCAGTATCGTCCGCGCGACGTGTTCCGACGCGCCGAACTCGGGGTTCGACGGGACGTTGACCCGTCCCCGTAGGTCGTGAATTCGGCCGGGAACTGCCGCCACGTCGAGGGTGTCTCCGGCGTCCGGCAGCGCCATGCCGACGTTCATCCCCACGTTCGGGATGGCGTCGACGACGACGGCGCTGTCCGCCAGCAGTCGCGTGGCTCGCCGGACCGACGACAGCACGGCCCGTTCCGCTTCCACGGCGGTATCTGTCCCCCGAACGCAGAGGTCACAGCCCATCCCCTGTAGCGCCGGCATCTCCTCCTCGTGGACCGCACAGATCGGCCCCCTATCCTCGAACTCCCGTACCAGGGCGAGCAGTTCGCCAAGCACCGCGAACTCGTCCATCTCGCCCGCGGCCAGCCCGTCGGCGATCCGCTCGATAGTCTGTTGCATCCGGGCATCCTCTCGAAATCGCTCTTCTACGGTGACCGAGCCGCTGCCGTACTTGCTTACTGCGGCCTGTGTCACTCCGAGCTGGTCGGCGATCTCCTGCTGGGTCCAGCCCTTCTCGTCGAGTTCCGTGGCGAGCATCGCCCGGGCCGTCGGGAGAAATCGCTCGACCACGATTTCGCTCGGCAACTGCAGTGTCATTGCCAGAAGTGAGGGTCGTGGTTCGTTTAGCAGTTTGGACTACGAAAGCTGCCGGTCGACTGCGTCGTTGTGGAAGCAGACAGCCGGAGGGGCCCGCTCGTGCTCGGAGTTCGCCGTGTGCGTCACGGAGCACCTCGTTACAACTTGGTTGTATTAGCAGGATATAATACGTCGGAGGTTGTTGTGTTGGCCACCAATGGCGTTCAGCGACCACCTGCTCGACACCGGCGAAGACATCTGGGACGCACAGAAGGACCACCCGTTCGTCCGCGAACTGGCCGACGGGACGCTCGACGAAGCGGCGTTCGAGCACTGGGTGAAACAGGACTACCGGTACCTGCAGGACTACGCGCGGCTGTTCGCGCTCGCCGGCGCGACGGCAAACGACGAGTCGACGATGACGCACCTTCTCGGGGTCGCCCATCAGGTGCTCGACACCGAGATGGACCTCCACCGGGAGTTCGCGTCGGACTACGGCATCTCGCGTCGTGAGCTGGAGTCTACCGAGAAGACTCCGACCTGTCTGGCGTACACGAACTTCCTCGTTCGGACAGCCTACGAGGGCCACGAGGCGGAGATCGCCGCCGCGCTGTACCCCTGTATGCAGGGGTACCTCGACGTGGCCGAACACATGGCCGACCTGGCCGACGGCGAGCACCAGTACACGCCGTTCATCGAGATGTACACCAGCGACGACTTCCGCGAGGCGACGGGCTGGTGTCGGGCGTACGTCGACCGCTGTGGCGAGCGCTATCCTGGCCAACACGACGCCATGGAAGACGCGTTCCGCACGAGCGCGAAACTCGAACACCGGTTCTGGGAGATGGCCTACACGCAGGAGGGGTGGGAGCTATGACAGGCGAGACGTACTCAGAGTACGCCGAAGAGAACGACGATCCCCGATTTACCGACTGGCTCCGCGAGCAGAGTCAGCCGGACTGGGACGCCGCCGTTGGGAACCGGTTCGTCGAGGAACTCGGGGCCGGCACGCTCGACGAGGACGCGTTCGCCGCGTATCTGGTACAGGACTACGCCTTCGTCGGCGAACTCGTCGGGACGTTCGGCCACGCGGTCGGGCAGGCCCCGGACATGGCCGCCAAACGCCAGTTTGTGGAGTTCCTCGATACCGTGACCGACGAGGAAGACGACTACTTCGAGCGCTCCTTTGCCGCACTCGGCGTCGAAGATTCGCGCTGGCAAGACCCCGAGCAGACGCCGGCGACGAGGGCGTTCATCGACCTGCTCGCTCGTGCCGCCCGAGAGGGGGGCTACGCCGAGACGCTGGCCGTCCTCGTCCCGGCAGAGTGGATATACGAGTCGTGGGCGACGGCGGCCGCGGCGACCCACGGCGACCCGGACAGCGACGGCCTCCCCAGCGCGGGGATGGGACTCCCCTTCTATTTAGCCGAATGGGTGGACCTCCACGCCGTCGACTCCTTCGTCGCGTTCGTCGACTGGCTCCGGGGCGAACTCGACGCCGTCGGGCCGACGCTTTCGCCCCGCCGGGAGGCCCGCGTCGCGTCGCTGTTCGACCGCACGGTCACGCTCGAACGACAGTTCTTCGAGACGGCCTACGGAGAAACCACCGAGACGCCCGGCCACGAGGTGAGTCCGTAGATGGTCTCCTCAGCTATTGTTCTCGGCCTGACCGCGGCGACCGTGCTCGTGTTCACCGGTATCGGCCTCTTCGCCGCCCGCGGTCGCATTGACTCTGTTGAGACCTACATCTCGGCCCGCGACTCAGCCGGCAGCGGGACCCTCGCTGCGACGGTCATCGCGTCGATGATGGGCGTCTGGATTCTGCTGAGCCCCGCCGAGGCCGGGGCCGCCTTCGGTGGGCTGCCCGCCGTGCTGGGCTACGCCATCGGCAGCGCGATTCCGCTCCTCCTCTTTATTCCGGTGGGCGCTCGCATCCGCGAGGTGATGCCCGCGGGGCACTCGCTGACGGAGTTCGCCTACGCCCGCTTCGGGTCCGGGATGTACCTGCTCGTCCTGCTCGTCTCGGTGTTTTACATGTTCATCTTCCTCGCCGCGGAGATGACCGGCATCGCCGGCGCGCTCGCGCTCGTTGCAGATGTCCCCCTCTGGCAGACCTCGGTGCTCATCGGCGGCTTCGTCCTCGTCTACACGACCTACGGCGGCCTGCTGGCGAGCATCGTCACCGATACCGTCCAGACGCTGGTCATCCTCCCGCTCTTGGCGGTGGGCTTTGGCGGCGCGCTGCTCTCACTGGGCGGCACGAGCGAATTCCACGCGACGGTAGTGTCGGCCGATCCGACGCTGCTCGACCCCGGGTTCGGCCCCGGTCTGGAGTTCGGACTGTACGTGGCCTTTGCCCTGCTGGGCGCGAATATGCTGAATCAGGGTGTCTGGCAGCGGGTGTACGCCGCTGACGGCGAGCGCGCCCTCCGCCGCGGACTTGGCATCGCCGCCGTCGTCGTCGTCCCGATGCTCCTGCTCGCCGGCCTGTTCGGCATCGCCGCCGCGGGGTTGGGTCTCACCGAATCCGGCTCCGCCAGTATCGCCTTCTTCCTCGTGGTCGCGGAGGCGTTCCCGACGTGGGTGACCCTCGCCATCGTCGTCCTCGCCGTCTTGCTTGTGATGAGTTCAGCCGACACGATGTTCAACGCTATCGCCAGCGTCGTCACGGCCGACCTTGCCCGGTTGCTCGACGACCCCGACCAGCGGACCCTGTGGCTGGGCGGGCGCGGGCTGACGGTCGCCGTCGCGCTCGCCGCGATGTTCATCGGCGCGCAGGGGTACAGCGTCCTCCAGTTGTTCCTGACAGCTGACCTGCTGGCCGCCGGCGTCTTCGTGCCCTTCCTCGCCGGCCTCTACACCGAGCGGCTCACCGGACCGGGCGCGCTGGTCTCTGGCATCGCAGGATTACTCGTCGGGTTCACGTACTTCCCGTCGCTCCGTGGCCTCATAGCCGCGATACCGGGCGTCGGGAGTATGCTGCCAGCGCCGTCGTTCCTCATTGCCTTCGCCGGCGCGACGCTCGTCTCGGCAGCCCTCACCGTTGTTGCGACGCTGCTGGGCGGGGCCGACGCCGACCTCGAAAGCCTCGGACGGGAGGTCCGCGCGCTCGACGACCCGGTGGCTGACGGGGGGTCCGAGCAATGACGCCGTCAGCCATCCTCCCTCTGGCCGCGCTCGGATCGACGGCGTTCGCGGCGCTGGCCTGGGGATCGATTCTGCTCGTGCTCGCCGTCTTCCTCGCCGTCGGCTGGCTGGTCCTGACCGAGTAGTCCGGCGACCGTGAGAGTCCGGATATACGACGTTTCGTGGTAACAAGACACATACTTATCATGATGGGTGAGGAACGTCGCATATGCAGACCTTCGTGCTCGCAACCAACTCCGAGACAGTCAGCCAGACACTGTGTTCGTACCTCGAAGGCGTCCTCGACCCGGACGACAGCGTGTACGCGGTCAACTCACAGCCGGGCGGAGACAGGACGCCACCGCATGCGGTTGCCGACGGGAAGGCCGCGCTCGAAGTCGTCTCGGATCGTCTGGGCGACGAGGTGTCCGTCGAGACCTACCAGATAATCCGGGGGAACAGCCCGGCTGAGGATATCTTCGACATCGCCGAGGAGGTCGATGCGGACGAACTCGTCATCGGCGTCCGCAAACGGAGCCAGACCGACCGCCTCATCTTCGGCAGCGTCGCCCAAAATATCATGCGACAGTCAGACTACCCGATGCGGGTCGTTCCGCGGGAGTGAGTAGCCACTGGCCGTTGGCAACTAACTGCAAAGAAACCGAAGCCGAGGCAGCCGAGTTATTCGGCCGACTCGTAGTCGTCGAAGGCGTCGATCTCGACGCCCTCGCCGGTGATTTCCGCGAGCACGACACCGTTGCCGGACCCGGTGTCACGCTCGGCCGCGGCGTTGACCGCGCGGATGGCCAGGTCGCGGGCCTCGCCGAGGCTCATCTCGGGGTCGTACTGCCCTTCGATGGTCCCCGTCGCGACCATCGTCCCGGAGCCAGTGACGGTGTAGTCATCTTCGAGCACGCCGCCAGCGGGGTCGACGCTGTAGACGTGGCTGCCCTCTTCGTCGACGCCACCGACGATGGGATTGATGGCGAAGTACGGGCCGCCGCGGGCGAAGTTACCCGCGAGCGTCGCCAGCGCGTGAATCGAGAGCGGTTCGTCGCGGCGGACCTCGTAGAGGTCGGCCTCGGCGCGCAGCGAGCGGATGAACGACTGGGCCCCGCCGACGCTGCCGACCAGCGTCATCGCGGCCGTCGGGTGGATCTGCTCAACCTTCTGGACCTGCTTGTTCGAGACGAAGCGGCCACCGAGGGAGGCGCGGCGGTCCGTCGCGATGACGACGCCGTTCTCCGTCGCGATGCCGACGGTCGTCGTCCCGGTCTTGACGACGTTCTCCTCGTCGCGGCCGCCATCCTCGTTCGGCAGGTTGCCGACCTCGGGTTCGTGGGCGTCGGTCAGTCGGTTCTCGGGGTCGTACATCAGTTCTCACCTCCGAGTTCGAACTCTTCAAGGCGCTCGGCGATGTCCTCTTCCGAGAGCTTCTGGAACTGCTCGGTCTCCACGTCGATAGTGGCGATGTCGACGCCGGTCGCGTCGAGGCCGTCCTCGTTGACCGAGGCCAGCGCCCGGAGCGCGAGTTCGATGCCGGCTTCGAGGTCCATCTCCTCGGCGTACTCGTCTTCGAGGAACGTCTGGATGTCCTCGCGGGAGCCGCCGATGGCGACTGCCTGCCACTCGTAGGGCGTTCCCGAGGGGTCTGTCTCGAACAGCCGGGGTTCGCCGTCCTCGATACCGGCGACGAGTAGCGCCACACCGAACGGGCGTGCGCCGCCGGTCTGGGTGTACTGCTGGATGTAGTCCGTAATCTCCTTCGTCAGCGACTCGACGGAGGCGGGCTCGTCGTAGCGCAGGCGGTTGACCTGGGCCTGGCGACGGGCTACGTCGATGAGCTGGCGCGCGTCGGCCACATGGCCCGCGCTGGCGACGCCGACGTGGGAGTCGATCTCGTGGATCTTCTCGATGCTGTCGCGCTCGATGAGCGGCGACCGGGCGTGGCGGTCCGCAGCGATGACCACGCCGTCTTCGGTGCGGACACCAACGCTCGCGGTTCCGCGCTTGACGGCTTCTCGTGCGTACTCGACCTGATAGAGGCGTCCGTCCGGGGAGAAGATGGTTATCCCGCGGTCGTAGGCCTGTTGTTCGTTTCCTTGCATGATGTATCGTGTTGTTGTTCACCTGAGGTTAGGGTTGCTCTTATATAACCGTATCGCGGGCCGCTGCCCTCAGAACAGCGGCAGGTCGCCGGTGACGCGGTCCACCAGCTCGTCCTCGGCGGGGCCGACGGCGAGGGCCGTGACGGTCCCCGGATCGAGCTGTGTGTGGCCGGCGTCCCGGACGACCGCATGCGGCAGGCCTTCGCGCTCGGCCACGTCCGCGAGTTCGAACAGTTCGGACTCGCTGGTGGCCTTCAGGACGACTTTCTTCTGCCCCGCGCCTTTCCAGGCTTTGCGGGGTTTCGGGCCGGCGTCCTCGTAGGCCGACAGCGAGGCGTGGGCAACCTGGGCGGCGAGCTTGCCCTCGCCCATGCCGATGTCGGCCCGCGCGACGATAGCCTGCTTCATACGATTACATGGCTACCCGTACTTAAACGCCCGTCGGACTCCCTCCACGGTTGCACATACCACAGAGTACATACGCCGTGGCCGAGCACACCCCGGAGATGCCCTCCACCGTCCGAACGTTCCTCCTGCGACCGGGCGCGTTCTTCGAACAGCGACGTGACCGGCTGAACGGATACCGTGGCGGCGGCCTCGCTCTCGGCATCGCTGTCGTCGTCACAATCGTTCTCGGAGTCGCGTTCCGGCTGTTCGCTGACCAGTTCACCGGCACCGTCGAGCGAGACAACCCCGCACGGCCGCCGGAACGGCTGTGCGAAGACGGCGGCGTCGGCGGAATAACCGTGTCCGGCTGTGACGAACCGGCGACACAGACTGTCGAAGTCGGGTCGTTCATCTGGGACTACGCGACTAGGGCCCTTCCAAGACTGTTTTTCGGCTTGATTATCGCCTGGATCGGACTGATGATCGGGCTGTACGTCGGCGCAAAGCTAGCCGGCGGCTCCGGGCGGTTCGGCGAGACGGTAGAGATCACCGCCTGGGGACTGCTCCCGTCCGTTGTCGGCGTCGTCGCCGGTGGTACCGCACTCGTCTTCTTCGCCGCCAGCACCGACCTCTCCGCGTCCTCGCCGGAGCTGTTGCTCGAACAGGTTCGCCGTCTACAGAACGGGCTCTCCGGGCTCGTATTCCTGGCAATACAGGTCGGCACTGCAGCCTGGCAGGCGTACGTCTGGGCTGGCGGCCTCCGAGTCGTCCACGAGATCAGCAGATACGCCGCAGTCGCCGTCGCCGTCATCGCTGCGACGCTCCCCGTGATCGCCTCCTGAGAATCGAGGAGTTTAGGCTTCCGGCCGCACACGCCACTCTCATGATACTCTCAGATGCGGATATTCTCCGGCGGCTGGAGCAGGGTGACCTCGTCGTCGAACCGCTCGACGACCCGGACATCCAGATCCAGCCGGCCAGTGTCGACCTCCGTCTCGGCCGGGAGTTCCTGGAGTTCCAGCACGCCAACATCCCCTGTATCCACCCGAACTCCGAGGACGAAGTCGCCGACTACGTCGAGGAGACTGTCGTCGAAGAAGACGAGGAGTTCATCCTCCATCCCGGCGACTTCGTGCTGGGGACGACCCACGAGCGCGTCGCCATCCCCGACGACCTCATCGCCCACGTCGAAGGGCGCTCCTCGCTGGGCCGACTTGCGATTGTGGTACACGCAACGGCCGGCCTGTGTGACCCCGGCTACGAGGGTCAAATCACGCTGGAACTGTCGAACCTCGGCACCGCGCCCGTAGCGCTCACGCCCGGAATGCGGATCTCACAGCTCACTTTCACCGAACTCAAGACGCCCGCCGACCGGCCGTACGGAGCCGAGCGCGGCTCGAAGTACCAGGGCCAGTCCGGGCCGCAGGCGAGCAAGATACAGGGAGATAGAGAATTCGGAGGCGACCAATAGTGCGATTCATCGAGGAAATCGTCGTCGACGACTTCCTGCCGACGTTTCGCTCGCTGCTGGCCGACGCCCTCAGAGAGCGCGGACTGACACAGTCCGAAGTCGCCGACCTGCTGGGCATCAGCCAGAGCGCGGTGTCGAAGTACGTCCACGGCGACGTAGCGCGTCAGGAGGACTTGCTGGCCCATCGCGGGCTGGAGGAACTCGTCGAGCGACTGGCTGACGGGCTGGCCGACGGGGATATGAGCTCCGTTCAGGCGCTGGTCGAAACAGAGGTGTTCATCCGCGAACTCGAACAGGGCGGCGTCCTCGCGCAGTTACACGAGGAGGCCGTTCCGGAACTGGGCGACTACGACGACGAGTTCGCCGTCCACGACCCGGACTCGCAGCTGCGGTCGGCCGAGCGGACGCTCGCGTCGGTGCGGCGGGGGCTCAGCGTGCTGGAAAACACCAGCGGGTTCGCGACGCTCATCCCGGCGGTCGGGTCGAATCTCGTCCAGTGTCTCCCCGAGGCCGACAGCATCGAGGACGTGGCCGCTGTCCCGGGACGGATTCTCGACGTGAAGGGACGGGCAACGATTCCGGCGGACCCGGAGTTCGGCGTCAGCGAGCACGTCGCGACGCTGTTGCTGGCGGCGCGGGCCGCCGGCAGCGACGCCCGCGCGGTGTTGAACGTCCGGTACGACGACGGCGTCGTAGCTGCACTGCGAGATTCGGGCCGGACCGTGGTCGAGTTCGACGCCGAGGAGAGCGTCGAACCGGCCGTCGCGGCCGCGCTGGCTGACGACCCGGGGGCCGACGTGCTGTATCACACCGGCGCGATGGGTATCGAGCCGGTGGTGTACCTGCTCGGGGACGACGCTGTGTCGGTCGCTGAAACGGCACGCGAAATCCTGTGACAGACGCGCAGTCCTTCTACGGCCGGTGGGCGCGAGTGTACGACTGGGTAGCGAATGCCCCCGGCGTGGCGTCCTGGCGCGACCGAGGAGCGGACTCGCTGGCGCTCGCACCCGGCGATACCGTCGTCGAAATGGGCTGTGGGACCGGGGCGAACGTGCCGGTCCTCCGCGAGCGGGTCGGGCCGACGGGTCGGATCGTCGGCATCGACGTGACTCGGGAAATGCTCGACCGCGCACGCGAACGCTCCGTGCGGACGGGCGGGACCGTTCACTACGTGCAAGCTGACGCCGCTCGTCCGCCAGTTCGAGCGGCGGATGCTGTCCTGGCGACGTTCGTTACCGGTATCTTCGAAGACCCCGCTTCGGCCGTCGACGCGTGGTGTGACAGCGTTGACCCGGGCGGGCGGGTCGCCCTGCTGAACTTCCAGCGAAGCCCCAGCGCTCTCGCCGCACCGTTGAACCTCGCGTTCGAGGGGTTCGTCCGCCTCTCTGCGCCGGGGACGCGGCTCTCGCGTCGGTCACACGCCAGCGTGTTCGAGCGGCGGGTGGCCGCAGCCCGCGAGCGACTCACCGAGCGGACGGTCGCGCGCCACTACGAGACGATGGCCGGCGGGTTCGTCGGCCTGCTCAGCGGGACCGTCGCGTAGCGCAGGCGGGTTCCGGCGGGCACCCGGAGGGCCGAAACGCTTCCGGTGAATTCGGCGGGCGGGTAAGGGCGGCCCGGTCACGCCACCTCGGACCCCGTCGCACGGCCCATGAGCCAGACGGAGACGGCACCGAAGACGACATCGAGCGCACAGAGAACCACGAACGCCGGCGCGAGGGTATCGAAGACGCCGCCGAACGCCGTCACCTCGACGACTGTCAGCACGTCCCGACCGAGGACCAGCGCTCGAATCGCGTCGACGCCGTAGGTGACCGGATTGACCGTGGCGACCACCTGCACCGACTCTGGCAGCGACGACACGGGGAGGAACGCCGAGGAGAGAAACAGAAGTGGGAACAGGAGGAGGTTCCCGACGGCGTCGAGCGTCTCCTCGTCCCGGGTCACCACCGCGACGGCGTTCGAGAGCGCCATGTACCAGAGCGCGAAGAGGACACAGACGAGAGCGATGCCGAACAGCCCCACGAGTCCGGTCGCGACGGTGGCACCCATCGCCAGTCCGAGGCCGAAGATGACGAACACGTAACAGACGAGGCGGAACAGTTCGGCGGCGGCCTTGCCGGCGAAGACGGCGGTCCAGCGCATCGGCGAGACGGTCACCTTCTCGAACATCCCCGACTGGAGGTCCTCGACCAGTCCGAGGCCGGAGGAGAGCGACGACGACATCGACACCTGGACGACGGCCGCGGGGAGGACGAAGGGGAGGTAGCCGACGCCCTCGAATCCGGCCCGTTCGATAGCGAGAGTGCCGACGTCGCCGAAGACGGCCGTGAACATCAGCAGGGAGAACACCGCCATGAAGAGTTCGAGAAAGACGACGGTCGGATTCCGAATCGCCTTCCGGGTCCACCGCTTGAAATTGACCCAGATGTCTCCGACAAGGGAGTTTCCGGCCGACCGCGACGGGCCGGCGTCGACGCCCGCGGAACTCATCGTGTCCCTCCGGACGGCCCCGGCCCGGTTTCGCCGTCGTCCCCAGCGGTGAAGCCATCGGTTCGCCCGTCTGCGATGGCGAAGAAAACGTCGTCGAGCGTCGGTTCGTCCACGTCGAACCCGGTCACGGCAACGCCCGCCTCGCGGAGCGCAAGCAGGTAGTCCGTGCCGCGCTCGGCGGCGTCCGTCGTCGTCACCCGAACCGTGTCGTCGACGGTTTCGACCGTCGCGTCCGGACCGAAGCGCGTTCCCTCACGGGCCACGTCGGCCGCCGTTTCGGCGGTCTCACGGCCGCCGTCCACGTCGACTTCGAGGATCTGACCGCCGACGCGGCGCTTCAGTTCGGCGGGCGACCCCGTCGCGGCGATGCGGCCGTCCCGGAGGACCGCGACGCGGTCACAGAGCGCGTCGGCTTCTTCGAGATACTGGGTCGTGAGGAATATCGTGGTCCCCGTCTCGTTGAGTCGGCGGAAGTGGTCCCACAGGCGGTTTCGCGCCTTCGGGTCCATCCCCGTCGTCGGTTCGTCGAGGAAGACGAGGTCCGGGTCGTGGACGAGGGCCGTCACGGCGTCCAGTCGCTTCTTCATCCCGCCGGAGGACCGTTCAGCGGGTGTGTCGGCGACATCACCGAGGTCCGCGAGTTCGAGCAGTTCCTCGATTCGCTCTGCTCGCCGACCGCGCGGGACGCCGTAGGCCTCGCAGGCGAACGCGACGTTCTCTCGCGCGGTCAGTTCCGCGTCGACACTCACGTCCTGTGCCATGTATCCGATGGTCTCCCTGACCGCCGTCTGCGCCGCGGTCGCGTCGTGACCGTTGACGACGACTTCGCCCTCGGTCGGTTCCAGCAGCGTCGCCAACACCTTTACGGCGGTCGTCTTGCCAGCACCGTTCGGCCCGAGGAACCCGAAGAACTCGCCACGAGGGACGGTGAGCGACACGTCCCGGACGGCCGTCGTTCCGTCCGCGTAGGTGACGCGCAGGCCGTCGACGCGTATCGCCGCCGTCGAAGCGGCAGCCGACCGGTCGGGAGCGTTCGCGACACGTCGCTGTTTCGGTTTCGTCATCGCCGTCAGAGTGGTCGCTCGCCGGTACCGAGAGCGTTCTGTGACGTATGAGAGGTGGGTTTATGTGGCGGTTCCGGCACACATCGGACATGAAACACCTCCGGGTCACCGCTCGCATACCGCCCGACTACGCGCCGGAGTTCTTCGACCTGCTGGCGAACGACCCCGAAATCGAGGAGTCGCGCATCGTCGACTGGAACCGCACCCCCGAAGGGTGTGATACCGTGCTGTTCGCCATCGATGGTGACGCGACCCGGTTCGTCGACCACGCGCCCTCGACGCCCGGCGTCGAATCGGTGACGCTCTCGGGGGCCAAGCGGCGACGGACGTACGCACTCGTCGAGAATCGGCCGCTGTCGATGCCAATGTTCGACGCGATACACGACGCCAGCACTCGGCTCGGTATCGTCGTCCTCAAGCCGCTCATCTATCGCGACGGCACGGTCTCCTGTCGCGTGGTCGGCGAAGCGGGGCCGCTGCAGGATGCCCTCGACGACGCGCCAGCGCCCATCGACGTCCGGCTGGACAGCATCAGCGCCGTCAGCGACGGACTGGCGCGGCCGTCGTCCAGACTCAGCGAGCGTCAGCGCGAGGCCGTGAGGACGGCCCTCGCCCTGGGTTATTACGACCGGCCTCGCGGTGCGACTCACGAGGACGTGGCCGCCGAGCTGGGGTGTGCCCCCACGACGGTCAGCGACCACCTCCAGCGCGCCGAGGCGAAACTCGTCCGCGCCGTCATGGACGACTTCGGTCCGACGGTCTAGCGCCGATAGCGCTCGGCGTGGCGGGGACAGAACTCGGGTTCACGCAGCTGCGCGGTGACGACGCCGGGCTGGCGGTGGGGATTGTGGAGCCGGCAGGTCTCCTCCTCACAGAATGCTTCGCCCGTGTCGAGGTAGTGGTACGCCTGCAGAACGTACCCCTTGATAGCGTCGGTCGTCCGCGGGTCGTCCTCGACGAGGAACTCGCCCTCGACTTCGTTTTCGAGCACTTCTCGGGGCGGTGCGCCACCCCCGAACAGGGCGTGTTTCTGCTGTTCCTTATAGTACTGTTCGGGCTTTGCAGGGGCCTCGTACAGCCCCGGCACGGAGACGATAGCGGGCTGGCCCAGGACGGTCACGCGCTTGTGCCAGCGGCCGTCGTGGTCACCCCAGGTCCCGACGACGCGGTCCAGCAGCGGGACGTGAAGATGCTCCAGTGACCGCTCGTGCTCGGGGATTCGCTCGTGGAGCGCTCGCTGGACAGCCAGCCCGTCGTAGATGACGCCGCCGGCCCGCTCGGGTGATTCCAGTGCTCGCTCTTCGTAGCGAACGATCCCCAGCATCGTGTTCCCAGTCTCGCGGTCGTACGGCGAGAGCACCCGCGCCCGCGCGAACGACTCCGCCAGTTCCGAGTCGCCGTGTAGCGAGAGAAACCGGTCCCGGACTGAGACGGTGGCGTCGACCCGCGCATCGAGCCAGTCGGCGATGGCGTCGGCGTCGGCGACCGTCGTCGGAGCGCGGTACAGCGTGACAGACTCCATTGTATTAGCCAGTGGTATCGGTAAGTAATACCATTTACGTCTCGGGGAACTCCCACGAGAGATGAGCCGTCGGAGTGGAGAATCAGAGCAGGCTGCTTAGCGTGGTGCTCTCGGCTGGAAACGTCAACCACAGTTCAGTGCTATAGGGGACGCCGCCGGCGGACAGACCGAGCCGTTCGTGTGGAGAGTCACTGTTCCGGTTCGTGCGGGAGCGTCGTCGGGTCCGCAGTGAGCGCGTCGATGCAATCGGTGACGGACCACGTCGTCTCCCCGTCTGTACACGGATACACGCCGACCAGCTCGTCGTCCGCGTACACTGCGACGGCCAGCATCGGTAGCCGCAACACCTCCGTGCTCCCGCCGACCAGTAGCGACGACGTTCGCGTCTCGAACGGCGGTCGGAGACTCAGTCCCCGTTCGCTCGCCCACTGCTCGTACCGGTCGACAGTCGCCAGCACCTCCCCGTGCTCGCTCCGCTGTGAGACCGGAATTTCCTCGGGCCACGTCTGGACATCGAAATCCTCGATAACTCCGGTCGTGGCGAGTTCCGTGAACCGGTCGATGGCTGTCGTTCGAGGGCCACAGACCGGCCGCCGACTCCAGAGTTGGACCCCGATTTCGCTGTCGACTGACTCGTCAGCCCTGTGGTTGTCGCTCCGTTGCATCTCTTCAGACATTGGTTGTCAATCACTAACATCTCTGCACTACTATTGTTTAATTGTTTTCTTCAGGGAGATATTTCGTCCTGAATGGTCAGCTAAGCGGCCGAAAGGTAGTCGGTTAAAAACTGGGGCATGGGAGGGTTTCAGTCGTCAGCAGGGGATGCGGCGTCGCGGCTCGTGACATCGACCGGTTCGGCGTCGACTTCCAACTCGTCCAGCGCGACCTGCGCGGCGCGCTTGCCGGAGACGAGCATGGCCCCGAACGTCGGCCCCATACGCGGGAGGCCGTAGGTGGTCGCGGTCGCCATACCGGTGACGACGAGGCCGTCGTGGGCGAGGCCGGTGTGTTCGACGACGGCGTCCTCGCTCTCGCCGACCCACATAGAGTCGTGGCCGGGCGAGTCGTGGCCGGGTGCGCCGTAGGTGTCGTCGTCGGTCTGGTCCATCCCGCTGGCTTCGTCTTCGAGGCCCGGCGCGTTGAGGACGCCGCGCTCATCGAGTTTCTTGACCGCCATCGCGTCGTGGCCCGTCGCGTCGATGACGAGGTCGGCCTCGACCGCGATGGGGTCGACGCAGGTGATTTCCCGTGGCAGCGCGTGGACCGGCGTCCAGTTCATGACGATGCCACCGACGCGGTGGTCCTCGCGGATGACGATGTCGGTGAACTCCGTCATGTTCTGCATCTTCGCGCCGGCGTCGCAGGCGGCCTTGATGAGGCCGGAACACGCTTCGGGCCCGTTGGCGACGTAGAGGCCCTCGCTGTCCTTGGACTGCTTGTGGTCGACGTCGAGTTCGTCAAGCACTTGCTGGGCCGGGTCCCGAACGGTGACCTTGTTCATCAGGAAGCCGCCGAGCCAGAAGCCGCCGCCGAGGTAGTTGTTCTTCTCGACGACCATCACCTGCACGCCGCGCTCGGCGAGTTCCTTCGCGGCCATCAGTCCCGACGGGCCGCCGCCGACGATGATAACATCCGAGTCCGAGAAGTCCATGAACTCCTCGGTCCATTCCTGCCCGATTGCGCGTGTGACCTCTGCTTCGCCGACGTCGCTGAACTGTTCGAATGAATCGGAATCGCTCATACCACCTAGTGATATTCTTTGGTGGTACATAGTCGTTCTGATGGCCTCGTCTGTTTGCTGAATCTCGCGCACGGCCGCTGGCGTGGAAGCACTAATAAAAATGGTTCCACACGGTGGTTTCAGGACTAACTATCAAATGAGAGTATTGTGTGCTAATGTCTACCGAAACAGGCAGCACGTACACGGTCGACACTGAACCGGCGGCAAGAGACATCGACGATATCGACCTGCACGAATACGAAACGCGGCCGGTCCTGAAGTTCCTGATCGCGTTTCTCATCGGTGGGGTGTTCTTTCTTCTGCCGGTCCCGTACCAGGGCGAGGTAACAGTCCCGTTCGACATCGTCGTCAGCAACATAACCGGGGCGTTTCCGGACGTCGTCGGCGTCTACTCGCTGGGCATCATCCTCGCCGGCGGGATGCTGACGACGCTCGCGATGACCGGTGACGGCGAGGTCGCGGGGTACAATCTGTCCTACTTCGAAACCTCTGGAGTCTTCTGGGCGCTCCGAGTCGCCGGCGTGCTCGTCGCGCCGGTGATGTTCTTCAAGCTCGGTCCCGAGTGGCTCCACACACCCAGCACCGGCGGGCTGATGTGGGGAACGCTGGTGTACAGCGTCGGCGTCATCATCCCCATCGGGGCCATCTTCATCACGATCTTCGTCGAACTCGGCGGGCTGGAGTTCGTCGGAACGCTTGCGAGACCGATAATGCGCCCGTTGTTCAAGGTCCCGGGACGGGCCGCACTGGACAGTCTCGCATCGTGGGTCGGCTCCTACAGCGTCGGTCTCTACGTCACCCGCAATGTCTTCGAAGACGGCGGCTACCACAAACGCGACGTGTTTACCATCGCGACGTGCTTTTCGACGGTGTCAATCGGCTTCGTCGGCGTCGTCGCCGCCACGCTCGAGATGCTCCCGAAGTTCCCGCTCATCTTCGGGGCGTACTTCTTCTGTGTCGTCGTCACCGGCGTGATTCTGGTCCGGGTGCCGCCCATCTCCAGGATTCCCGAGGAGTACATCGCTGAACCCGACCCGGAACTCGCCTTCTCCGGGACGCCGTCGGATTACGTCCGGCTGGCGGTCAGCGAGGCCGTCGGTAAGGCCAAGGACGGCGAGACGTTCGCACAGGCAGCCAAGCGGGGCTTCGTCGACGGCCTGAAGCTCACCAGTCTCATCCTGGGAACCATCCTCGCTGTTGGACTCGCCGCGACGCTGCTCTCGGCACACACCCCAGTCTTCGACATCCTCGGTCGCCCGCTGACGCCGGTCATCGCTGCGCTCGGAATCCCGAACGCAGAGGTCGTTGCGCCGGCGACCATCGTCGGTATCACCGAGATGTACGTTCCCGTCCTGCTCGTGAGCGAGACAGCGGTGAAGGCAAAGTTCTTCGTCGGCGTGCTGGCCGTCTCTCAGCTCATCTTCTTCTCCAGCGTCGGCCCGATGATGATGGACATGTTCAGTGACGTCCCCATCCGGTTTCGGGACCTCGTGGCGTTGTTCATCATGCGGACGGTGCTCCTCGTGCCACTCATCGCCGGTATTACTCACGCTCTCGCCGCGCTGGGCCTCCTATAGGTATTCGACCAGCGCTTCAGCCAGTTTCTTCTCCGCCCGCCGCAAGTGGTCCTCCGCGGTTCGGCGCTCCACGCCCACCTGCTCCGCAACAGCCGCTGTCGTCGTCTCGCGGGGCAGTTCGTAGTACCCCTGCTCGTACGCCGTCAGGAACACCTCACGCTGCCGCGGCGACAGATCGGGGAGCATAGCATCGACGGTCAAAAGCGGCGCGTCCGGCGTTACGGAAGTAATCTCACGTTTCGACTCGACGGTAACGTCGAACTGTCCTGCCAGGGACTGGTACACCCTGGCCAGTGCGTCGGGGCTGAGACCGAGTGCCCGGACGAGCTTGCCGCCGCTGGCGTATTTCAGCGGCGGGACGAGCAGACAGCCTTCACTCGCCAGGAAGCGTTCGACGTTGTTGTCGAGCTGTGCTTTCAGACACTCCTCAGTGACCAGCACCTGCTCGTCGCCGTTTTCCAGCCGCTCACCGATACCGACGGTGGTGCGGACCTGTTCGATAACGTCCCCGACGTCCCCGCCGCTAACGTGGAGAAGGTCGCTGTGGTCGTTACACCACAGCTCGATGCGGGTGCCGGTCCCGTCGGTTGCCGCCTCGTAGGCCCCGTCGCCGTAGACGCGGAACAGTACCTCGTACATAGCTAGCGGTGCACAAGGATATATAAAAACAGTTCCGAACGGTGACGACCTGCTAACACGGTTCTCCACTAATGGTGTGGTATGGCACAGCAGTCTTCCCCAGACACCGACCACGACGTCGGGACGCCCTCGGAACAGTGGCGCGAGTACCAGGGTTCGCCCACCGGCACCGACATCGAGTGTGAAGGGTGGCGACAGGAGGCCGCGCTCCGAATGTTGAACAACAACCTCGACCCCGAAGTCGCCGAGAAGCCGGAGGAGCTGGTCGTGTACGGCGGGACCGGGCGTGCGGCCCGGTCGTGGGACGCCTACGATACTATCGTCGACGAACTCCGTGAACTCGGCGACACCGAAACCCTCCTCGTCCAGAGCGGCAAGCCGGTCGGCCGGTTCAAGACCCACGAGAAAGCCCCGCGCGTGCTCATCGCGAACTCGAACCTCGTCGGTAAGTGGGACACCTGGGAGCACTTTCACGAACTCGAAGCGAAGGGACAGATCATGTACGGCCAGATGACTGCCGGCTCGTGGGCCTACATCGGCACGCAGGGCATCATCCAGGGGACCTACGAGACGCTGGCCGCGCTCGCCCGGGAACACTACCCGGACAACGACGGGCTCCGCGGGAAGATTGTCGTCACCGGCGGCCTCGGGGGTATGGGCGGTGCGCAACCGCTCGCGGTGACGATGAACCACGGCGTCTGCATCGCGGCCGAAGTCGACGAGGACCGTATCGACCGGCGCATCGAAACGGGGTACTGCCAGGAGAAAACCGACGACCTCGCGACGGCCATCGAGCGCGCACAGGCGGCCGCGGCGAACGGTGAGCCCTACAGCGTCGGCGTCCACATGAACGCCGCCGACATGCTCGCGGAGATGTTGGACATGGGGTTCGTCCCCGATGTAGTGACCGACCAGACGAGCGCTCACGACGAACTCGAAGGGTACTACCCCGCTGGCTACACTGTCGAGGAAGCCGACCGACTCCGCGAGCGCGACCCCGAAACGTACGTCGCGGAGAGTCTCGATACGATGGAGCGCCACGTCGAGGGCATTCTGGAACTGCAGGACAGGGGTGCCATCGCTTTCGAGTACGGCAACAACATCCGCGGGCAGGTCGAGGACCAGCGCGACCTCGACACCGCGTTCGACTTCCCGGGATTCGTGCCCGCGTACATCCGCCCGCTGTTCTGTGAAGGCAAGGGGCCGTTCCGCTGGGCCGCGCTCTCGGGCGATCCCGCGGACATCCACCGGACAGACGACGCGGTCAAGGAGCTGTTCCCGGAGAAAGACGACCTCCATCGCTGGATAGACCTCGCCCAGGAGCAGGTATCCTTCCAGGGGCTTCCCTCGCGAGTGTGCTGGCTGGGGTACGCGACCGAGGACGGGCTGACCGAGCGCGCCCGCCTCGCGCTCCGCATCAACGAACTCGTCGCCGACGGCGAGATTACGGCACCCATCGTCGTCACGCGGGACCACCTAGATGCCGGGAGCGTCGCCTCGCCACACCGCGAAACGGAGGCGATGAAAGACGGGACTGACGCCGTCGCCGACTGGCCGATTCTGAACGCCCTGCTGAACTGCGCCGCCGGCGCAGACATCGTCAGCGTCCACGACGGCGGCGGCGTCGGCATCGGCAACTCCCTCCACACGAACAACCACGTCGTCCTCAACGGGTCGGACCTCGCGGCCGAGAAGGCCCGCCGCGTGTTCACGACCGATCCCGGGATGGGCGTCATTCGCCACGCCGACGCCGGCTACGAAATCGCACAGGAGATGGCCGACGAGAACGATGTCGCGGTCCCGATGCGTGACCGCAACCGCAACCAATGACCGACCTGACAGACCCGTCGCCGTGGACCGGCTCGTCCGGCGACCCGAACGACGAGCAGTTCGGTGACGTCGTCGAGACGGCCACGCTCGCGACTGCTGCCGAGTACGACGTGGTGCTGGTGGGCGAGCCGTACGACGGGGCCGTCATCGGACGGCCGGGCGCGCGTGCCGGCCCGGCGGCTCTCCGACGCGAACTCGGCGGAACGAAGACACACCACATCGAACGCGGACCGGTCCGCTCAGTCGCCGACCTCGGCGACATCGAGATTCCGGCCGGCGGCGTCGAACGGGTCCAGAGCGCTGTCCGCTCGATGACGGCCGAGATTCACGCAACGGGCGCAGTGCCGGTGTTTCTCGGTGGCGATAACTCGCTGACGTTCCCGAACGCCGCGCCGCTGTTGGCTCACGAAACGGTCGGCGCAGTCAGCTTCGACGCCCACCTCGATTGCCGCGCCGTTCGGGACGAGCCGACGAGCGGGACGCCGTACCGGCAGCTCCACGATGCGGGCCTCGACGCGCTGGCCGTCGTCGGCGCGCGCCACTTCGAAACCTCGACCGCGTACCACGACTACCTCGCCGAGCAGGGCGGGACAGTCCTGCCGCCGGCGTCGGTGGCCGGTGACCCCGCCGGCGCGGTGGACGACGCTCTCGACGCGCTCGGCGACGTGGACGCCGTCTACGTGAGTCTGGACCTCGACGTGCTCGACGCCGCAGCCGCGCCGGGCGTGAGCGCGCCGACGCCGGGCGGCCTCTCGACGCGGGAACTGTTCGGGATGCTGGGCCGCATCGCGTCCGACGACCGTATCGCCGGCTTCGAGGTGGTCGAGTGCGCGCCGCCACTGGACGCCGGGGACCGGACCGCCCGCGCCGGGGCCCGCGCCGTCGCACACTTCCTCAGCGGCCTGGGAGGGAGCCGATGACAGCCCTCGATGCGGTGGTCTACGGCGCGGCTGAACTCGTCGCAGGCCCAGCGGCGGACGACCGTGGTCTGGAGACCTACGCGGACGGTGCAGTCGCCATCGTGGACGGCACGGTCGCCGCTGTCGGTCCGACCGCGGAGGTGACCGCCGAATACCCGCCGGAGAGCGCCAACCACGCTGTCGACGCCGACGGTCAGGCCGTCGTTCCGGGCTTCGTCGACCCCCACACCCACGCGCTGTTCGCCGGCGACCGCTCGGACGAGTTCGCCGCCAAACTGCGCGGGAAGTCCTATCAGGACATCCTCGCCGAAGGCGGCGGCATCCTCAGAACGGTCCGAGCGGTCAGGGAAGCCGACGAGGAAACGCTGCTGTCGAACCTGCTGGCACATCTCGACACCATGCTCGCTCACGGGACGACGACAGTCGAGGTAAAGTCCGGCTACGGACTCGACACGGAGACGGAGCTACGGATGCTCCGGGTTATCGACAGCGCCGACGACATCCATCCCGTCGACGTGGTCCCGACGTTCATGGGCGCACACGCTGTTCCCGAGGGGTGGGACGCCGACGACTACACCGCGGCGGTCGTCGACGAGCAGCTTCCGGCTGTCGAATCACAGGGTATCGCCGAGTTCTGCGACGTGTTCTGCGAGGAAGGGGTCTTCTCGGTCTCGCAGTCCCGACGGGTCCTCGAAGCAGGCGCGGCCGCCGGGCTGACGCCGAAGGTCCACGCCGAGGAACTGGCCCACATCGGCGGGACGCAGTTGGCGGCGGACGTGGGCGCGGCCAGTGCCGACCACCTCCTGCACGCGACCGGCGAAGACATCGACGCGCTTGTCGACGCTGCCGTGACGCCGGTGTTGCTCCCCGGAACGGCGTTCGGCCTCGGCGCAGCGTACGCGGACGCGACGGCGTTCCGCGACCGGGGCGCGTCTGTCGCGGTAGCGACGGATTTCAATCCGAACTGCCACAGTCACAGCATGGGATTTGCGCTGTCGCTGGCCTGCGTCGAGATGGGACTGACACCGGCCGAAGCGCTGGTCGCTGGAACGAAACACGCCGCGCTCGCGCTGGACAGGGCCGATGGGCTGGGGACGCTCCGTGAGGGTGCACCCGGTGACGTCGCCGTCCTTGCCGCGCCGAGTCACGTCCACATTCCCTACCAGTACGGGACCAACGTCGTCGACACCGTCCTGAAAGGCGGCTCGGTCGTCAGCACCCCAACGCATGAGTCATACGCCCGGGATATGCAACCATGACCGCCGAAGTTGTCCTCGACGGCGAGTCGCTCACGCCCGCCGAGGTGGTCGCTGTCGCCCGGAACGGCGCGACCGTCACGGTTGCCGAAACCGCCCGCGAACGAATCCGTGAGTCCCGCGAGCGCGTCGAGAGCGTGCTGGACAGCGGCGAGGCGGTGTACGGCGTCACCACTGGCTTCGGCGACCTCGTCGACGAGCGCATCCCGCGCGAGGACCTCGACGACCTCCAGCGGAACCTCCTCCGGAGCCACGCCGCCGCCGTCGGCCGGGAGTTGACGACCGAGGAAGTCCGAGCGATGATGGTCGCGCGGGCGAACACGCTGGCGAAGGGGTATTCGGGCATCCGCGAATCCGTCGTCGAGTTGCTGGTAGCGATGCTCGATTCGGGCGTCCACCCAGTCGTCCCGTCGCGGGGCAGCCTCGGTGCGAGCGGTGACCTCGCCCCGCTCGCACATATGTCGCTGGTGCTCATCGGCGAGGGGGAAGCCGAGTTCGAGGGGGACCGACTCCCCGGCGACGAGGCGCTCGACGCGGCCGGCCTCGAACCGGTGACGCTCCGGGCCAAGGAGGGGTTGGCGCTCATCAACGGGACGCAACTGACCGTCGGCGTGGCCGCGCTACTCCTCGCCGACGCCGAACGGCTGGTCGCCGCCGCCGACGTCGCCGGCGCGCTCACGACGGAGGTGACCCTCTCCTCGACGGTGCCGTCCCACGAAGCCATCACCGACGTTCGGCCCCACACAGGTCAGGCCGCGAGTGCGCGAAACGTCCGGCGGCTGACGACCGACTCCGACGTGGTCGAGTCCCACCGAAACTGCGACCGCGTGCAGGACGCCTATGCGATGCGCTGTCTGCCGCAGGTCCACGGCGCGGTCCGCGACGCCGTCGCCCACCTCCGGGAAGCCGTCGAAGTGGAACTCAACAGCGCGACGGACAATCCGCTGGTGTTCCCCCGCGAGACGGTGGGGGACCCGGCCTCCGGCTCCGACAGCGCGGGCGTGCTGTCCGGCGGGAACTTCCACGGCGCGGTGCTCGCCATGCGCCTCGACTATCTGACGAACGCGCTCACCGAACTCGCGGCCATCTCGGAGCGCCGGACCGACAGAATGCTCAATCCGAATCTGCAGGAGCCACACCTCCCGCCGTTTCTCACCGAGCGAAGCGGCGTCCGCTCGGGCTACATGATCGCACAGTACACCGCTGCCGCACTGTTGAACGAATGTCGGTCCTTCGGCCGGCCCTCGATGGACAACACGCCCGTCAGCGGCAATCAGGAGGACCACGTCAGCATGAGCGCGCAGTCGGCCTATCTGGCCCGAAACGCAGCCCGAAACGCCGCCGCGATTCTCGGCGTCGAGCTGTGCTGTGGGGCGCAAGCCGCCGACTTCGTCGACGACGCCCTCGAACTGGGCGTCGGGTCGGCCGAGGCCTACGACGCCGTCCGTGCAGTGGTCCCGAAGCTGACGGCGGACCGACCCATTCACGAGGACATCGAGGCCGCGGGCGCACTCGTCGAGTCGCCGGCCTTCACCGAGCGGGTTGCTGCGGCGCTCGATGAGGAGCTGGAGTGACCCGGCCTCAGGACCCGAGCCCAAGGTCCGCGGTCCCTTCAGCCCCCTGATAACGCTCCCGGTCGTCCCAGTCGGCGATGCTCGAATGCGTTTCCCAGACGGCGGTTTCGAGATGCGCCTGTGTTATCTCCGAGCCGTCTCGCAAGGCGTGCCGCGCCGCGTCCTCGGCGACGAGCTCGAGGTCGCTGGCGGCGTAGCCAGCCGTCGGCTCAATGATGGCGTCCCAGTCGATATCACCGGCGACAGGCCGGTCCTGCAGGTGGATCTCCAGAATCTGCTTGCGGGCCTCGGCGTCCGGCGGTGGCACCTCCACGCGCTCGTCGAAGCGGCCCGAGCGCCGCAGCGCCGCGTCGATGTCCTCGACGAAGTTCGTCGCCGCGACCACGACGATGTCGTCGGCCGCCGCGCCTTCGAGTTCAGTGAGCAACTGATTGACCAACTGCTGCTCGCTCGTGTTCATCGAGCCGCGCCGCGAACCCGCGATGCCGTCGATTTCGTCGATGAACAGCACGCAGGGGGCGTTCGCGCGGGCCACCTCGAACACCTCGGCGACGTTGCGGGCCGGCTCGCCCATCCACTTGCTGGTCACGTCCGCGGGGCTGATCTCGACGAAGCTGTGGTCGAGTTCGCCCGCGAGCGCGCCGGCGAGGTGGGTCTTCCCACAGCCGGGCGGGCCGTACAGCAACAGGCCGGAGAGCACGTCGATGCCGTACTCGGCGTAGGCGTCGGCGTTCTCGAGCGGGTCGATGACCGTGTCTTCGAGGCGGTCCTTCAGTTCGCCCATCCCGCCCACGCCGCTGAAGTCGCGTCCCGGGTCGGTTTCGACGAGCGAACTGGCCTGCAGGTCGACGCCGTCGGGCTGGACGACGCCGTTCTCGGCGACCATCTCGGGGTCGACCCAGTCCGGAATGCTGGTGTCGGTTTCAGTGGCGGCCTGCATGAGATGGTCCGTCCCGATTGCGTCGTCCGCCCGTAACGCCTTGCGGGCTGCGTCCTCGGCGAGGAGTTCGATGTCGCTGGCCGCGAAGCCGGCCGTCTCCTCGACCACGGGGTCGAGGTCGATGTCGGCCGCCGTCGGCCGGCCGGCGAGGTGAATTTCCAGGATCTGCGTTCGCGCCGCGGGGTCCGGCGGCGGGACCTCCACGCGCTCGTCGAACCGGCCCGAGCGGCGGATAGCGTCGTCCACGTCCTCGACGAGATTCGTCGCGCCCAGCACGACCACGTCCTCGTCGGCGATCCCTTCGAGTTCGGTGAGCAGCTGATTGACCAACTGCTGCTCGCTGCTGTTCATGTTGCTATCGCCGTCACGCGCGCCAGCGATGCCGTCGATTTCGTCGATGAAGAGGATACAGGGCGCGTTCGCGCGGGCGATCTGGAACAGCTCCTCGACCTTCTGTGCGGGTTCGCCCATGTACTTGCTGGTCACGTCGGCAGGCGTGACCTCGATGAAGGCGTGGTCGACTTCGCCCGCGAGCGCACCCGCGACGTGTGTCTTCCCACAGCCGGGCGGCCCGTGCAGCAGGACGCCGTTGACGACGCCGATGCCGTACTCCTCGAAGGCACTCGGGTCCTGCAAGGGCCTGACGACCTTGTGGTTGAGCGTCTCCAGAAGCTCGGACATCCCGCCCACGTCGGCGAAGCTCCGGGACGGGTTCGGGTCGACTAGCCCGTCGGCCTGCATGTCGACGCCGTCGGGCTGGACAACCGAGCCGTCGTCCGAGGGTCGTTCGCGGTTTATCGAGGGCGCGCCGTCATCGTCGTCGTCGGAACTGCCACGACTGGGAGTAGAGTCCCGGTCCGTCCCGGCCGAGCCGGAGTCGTCGGATTGGTCGATCCGCTCTCGGATGTTCCGTTCGAGCCGGTCGGGGTTGACCTCGTAGCCGTACTCGGCCAGCCGGCGGGGTTCGGCGCTGAGGAACTCCGCGAGCCAGCCGTGGCGTTTCAGATCCTCGGTCGGGGCGTCCGGGTCCCGGAACGTGACGAGCTTGACGTCCGAGCTGTCCGGTGAGTGGTACTCGGCGAGCCAGAAGGGGAGATACAGGCGTTCGACGCCGGTCACGCCGTCGAACCCGTCGGGGTCGAAATCTCCGGGAAGCCCGTAGGACTCGCGCAGTTTCCGGAGGAACACGTTCGCAGCGCCCGAGGCGGCATCGTGTTGCTGTTCGCGGTACTCCGCGACCCGCTGTGGCAGCAGCGACCGGGCGTCGTCGTCAGTGACCTGAAACTGCAGCAGGACGGAGCGGCCCAGCGCCGGGTCGTTGCGGCCGAAATCGTAATCGCCCGTCGGCCGGCGGACCACCGCGTCGGTGTCGTCGACGTACTGCGAGACGGCCCGGTCGTTGTCCGCCCAGAGACCGTCGAGAAACGCCGTCTCGGACTTCGTCGTCGTGCCGAACAGCTTCCCCTCGCCGGTCTCGTACTCGTAGTCGACTTTGAACACCGGATAGAACACCCGGTGGAGCCGTTCGAGTTGCTCGGTATCGCCGAAGGCGGTCATTGTCCGCTGGTCGAGGGTTTCCCTGACGGTTTCCTCGTCGGGTATCCGCCGGTCGGCGTAGATGTACGGCGGCAGGCTCATTCGAGGTCGCCCTCCCGAATCGTCCGCTCGGCGGCAGTCAAGGCGCTGTCGGCGTCGAAGGTCTCGATGGCGTCCCGCTGGGCGTCCGGGTCACCACGGAGGTCCCGAGCGTGCTCGGTGATGGTCGGTATCGCGCGGATGATGTTGTCGATGATGGGCACCGTCGCCACCTCCGCCGAGCGGCTCTGGGGATTGAGGTCGATGACCAGTTCCGTCTTCCCCATCTCACCCAGCGCCTCGGCGCGGTCACCGTCCTCCAGCGGGACGAGCACCACGTCCGCCGCGCCGATGCCGTCGGCGTCGACCTTCGCGCGCTCGTGGTCGAGTCCGGGGATGCGCCCGTCAGCGGTGAGCCCCTTCACGTCCGTTGCCCCGTGCTCGCGGAGGTACTTGGCGATGGCCTCGATGCGCTCCTCGGTCCGGTTGAACAGGTTCACTTCGAGGTCTGCGCCGGTCACCTCGGCCAGTTCGACGAGTTCGCCGGGCACGAGGGCGGCGGCGTTGCCGTTGACCGAGACGACGGCGTGCTCGGCGGACAGGAGGTGTGCCGCGGCGGCACGCTCGGCGTCGTCGGCGCTGTCGATGGTGCGCTCGCCCAGCAGGTAGTCGAAGGCCTCGCCACGGCCCTGGGCGATGAGGCCCTGGCGGGAGGTGATACCGCGGTCGACGCCCGCCTCGATCCGATGGCGGGTCAAAAGCGACTCGTAGCGGGGGTGGCTCTCAGGGAGGTCGACGTCCTCGCTCATACGTTCCAGTGATACCTCCCTGTACTAAAGTCGTCCGTCAGGCGCGTCCCGGGCGTTGTTGCGTGTCTCACCGGAACCGATCACCAGACGACGATGGCTAGCTCCGGAAAAGATTATCTGCGGGTCAGCACAACTCCGTGCCATGGATACCCGACAGGCGTTGCTTGTCGACGCGTTCGCCTCGGAGCCGACGGCGGGCACACCGACCGGCGTCGTCCCCGAGGCCGACGGACTGACCGACGACCAGATGCAGGCCGTCGCCAGCGAACTGGGGGCCACCGAGACGGCGTTCGTCCTGCCGGCGGCGGACGCCGACCGCCGGCTTCGCTGTTTCTCGCCGACCGAGGAACTGGACCGGGCTGAGACGGCGACGATTGCGGCTCACGCGGCGCTCTACGAGCGCGGCGAGATTGACGACGCCGAATGGACCGTTGCCACTGCCGGGGACGACATCGCCGTCGAAACCAAACCGAACGGGATGGTCTGGGTCGAGCAGGGCCGGACCGACATCACCGAGGTCGATATCCCCTACAGCGATGTCGCGGACGCGCTCGGACTCGACGCGGCCACGCTCAAGGACGTGGGTGCGGACCTCCCGCTCGTGACGGCCGACGCGGGCGAGGTGTGGCTCATGGTCCCGGTCAACTACTTCGAGCATCTGAGTAACCTCGCCGTGGACGGGGCTGCCGTCGCCTCGCTCTGTGACCGCGCGAACGCAGTCGGCGTGTACCCGTTCACCTTCGACACCGTTGGCGGCGACGCAACGCGCCGGTCGACGTTCCACGGCCGAGCCTTCCGAGCGGGTGGCCGGATAGAAGAGCCGGTAAGCGCGGCAGCGTCGGGAGCCTGCGCGGCGTTCGTTCGTCGCTACGGGGCGCTCGATGACACCGTCGAGCAGATCATCGCCGAGGGCGGGCACTTCCGCGACCGGCCCGGGACGGTGTCGGTCGACACCGACGGGACCGAGGTGTGGGTCGGCGGTCGGGGCGTGACCGCATTGGACGGGACGGTCACTGTCCCTGCTGTTGACGACGACGATATTATCGAAGCGTGACTGTCCACACCGCACCGGCAGCCTGACCGCCTAATTCACTCGAAATCGAGTGAAGAGCGATCTCTCACTGGTTGCAACCGGAACATCCTTAATTGTCGTTGAAGATGGTACGAATGAGTCCATGCCAACACTGTGGCTCGACGAAATCGGTGCCGACGACCTGGCGCGGGTCGGCGGCAAGGCGGCGTCTCTCGGAGAACTGACCGGAGCGGGCCTCCCCGTTCCGTCGGCGTTCGTCGTTACCGCCGACACGTATCGGTCGTTCATCGAAGCAACTGGAATCGACGAGCCGCTGTTCGAGGCCGTCGATGTCGACAGCGACGACTCGCAGGCGCTGGCCGAGGCGGCCGAACGCGCCCAGGAGCTGATCCTGGAAACCGACACCCCACCGTCGGTCCGCGAGGACCTGCTGGCCGCCTACGACGAGATGGGCGACGAGGACGTTGCGGTGCGGTCCTCAGCGACCGCCGAGGACCTCCCGGACGCCTCCTTCGCCGGCCAGCAGGACACGTACCTGAACGTCTCGCGTGCGGATCTCCTGCAACGAGTCAAGGAGTGCTGGGCCTCGCTGTTCACACAGCGGGCTATCTACTACCGCAACGAGAACGACTTCGCGCACGACGCCGTGGACATCGCCGTCGTCGTCCAGCAGATGGTCGACGCGGAGAAGTCCGGCGTCATGTTCACCAGCCACCCCTCGACCGGCGGCCCGACGGCCATCATCGAGGCCGCGTGGGGGCTGGGCGAAGCGGTCGTCTCCGGTGCGGTTTCGCCCGACAACTACATCGTCGACCGCGAGACGGGCACCATCGACGAGGTGACCGTCGCCGACAAGAAGGTGATGTGTGTTCGGGGTGAAGACGGCGAGACAATCGAGCGCTCCGTCCCCGAGGAGAAGCGCAACGAGCGCGTCCTTTCTGACGAAGAGATTCACCGGCTCATCGAGGTCGGGGAGCGCATCGAGGACCACTACGACTCTCCACAGGACGTCGAGTGGGCCATCTACGAGGACGAGGTGTACCTGCTCCAGTCCCGACCGATCACCACCATCGACGAGTCCGACGCGGACGGCGAGGCAGCCACAGATGTCGAGAGCCAGCCCGAGGGAGCGTCCGGAGTGGCTGACGGCGGGTCGATGGAGAGCCAGTCCGAGCCGGTTCGGCTCTCCGGAATCGGCTCCGCACCGGGCCGAGTCACCGGCGTCGTCCGCATCGTCGACAAGCTCGACAACCTCGACAAGGTCGAGGACGGCGACATCATCGTCGCCGAAATGACCACGCCGGACATGGTCCCGGCGATGAAACGCGCCAACGGCATCATCACCGACGAGGGCGGGATGACCAGCCACGCCGCCATCGTCTCCCGCGAACTCGGCGTTCCGGCCGTCGTCGGTGCCGAGGACGCGACACAGAAGCTCCGGGACGGCGAGACGGTCACGCTCGACGGCGACAAGGGCACAGTCGAGAAAGGGGCCAAGGTTCCCGAGACGACCGGCGAGGAAGAGGACGCCGGGCCGGTCGAGGCACACTCGCCCGTCAAACCGATGACCGGAACGGAGGTCAAGGTCAACGTCTCCATTCCGGAGGCCGCCGAACGGGCCGCCGCGACGGGGGCCGACGGCGTCGGCCTGCTGCGCATCGAGCACATGATCCTCTCGACGGACAAGACGCCCTCGCGTTACGTCGAGGACCACGGCGAGCGCGCCTACGTCGACGAAATCGTCGAGGGTGTCCGCTCAGTGGCCGAGGCGTTCTACCCGCGGCCGGTCCGGGTCCGGACCCTCGATGCCCCCTCCGACGAGTTCCGACAGCTCCAGGGCGGCGAGGACGAGCCGAGCGAGCACAACCCGATGCTCGGCTATCGGGGTATCCGGCGCTCGCTCGACCGACCCGGCGAGTTCAAGCTCGAACTCCGTGCGTTCGAGCGCCTGTACGACCTGGGCTACGACAACGTCGAACTGATGCTCCCGCTTGTCACCGACGCCGAGGACATCCTGCGGGCGAAGGCGCTGATGCAGGAGGTCGGCATCGACCCCGAGAAGCGCGACTGGGGCGTCATGATCGAGACGCCGGCGAGCGCGCTCTCCATCGAGGACATCTGCGAGACGGGCATCGACTTCGTCTCCTTCGGGACGAACGACCTCACCCAGTACACGCTCGCCCTCGACCGCAACAACGGCAACGTCGCCAGCCGCTTCGACGAACTCCACCCGGCCGTCCTGGAACTCATGCGCCAGGTCATCGGGACCTGCCGCGAGTACGACGTCGCCACGAGCATCTGCGGACAGGCCGCCTCGAAGCCGCGGATGGTCGACTTCCTCGTCGACGAGGGGGTCACGTCCATCTCGCCGAACATCGACGCCGTGCGTGACGTCCAGCACGAGGTCAAGCGCGTCGAACAGCGCCTGCTGCTGGAATCGGTCCGCTGAGGCCGCAACCGCCTGACGTAGCCAGCAGATTTTTTTGCACCGTTCGCTTCGTTGCGGTATGGCACCCGAATCGACACCGGAAGCCAAGAGTATCAGTTCCGGTGTGTCCTACATCCCTTTCGGCATCCCCGGACTGGACGGACAGGTCCGCGGGATTCCGACCGGGAGCACGGTCCTGCTGGCCGGGGCGTCGGACGCGGGCGGCGACGCGTTCACCTACACGAGTCTCGCGACGCTGATGCTCGCGAAACACCGGCCCGAGATGGTCCCGAACGGCATCGCCCGGCGGAGCGAGGCAATTCCCGATTCGGTGACCTACATCACGCTCTCGCACGACCGCGAACACGTTTACAGCGAACTCGACGCCGTGCTCGACGGCTACCAGTTCGATACGCTCACAGACAACATGACTGTCGCCGATTTCTCCCAGCGCTTCATGGAGCTGTTGCCGGTTCCGGAGCCGCTGTTCGATGCGCGACGGAGCGACGCCGAAATCGAACAGCCCGACGCGGAGCCACCCGAGTCGGAGCCCGACGAGGGGACCTTCGAGAAACTGCTTGCCGACATCAGCGACCGGGTGAGCGACGCCGCGGAGACGCTCATCGTCATCGACTCGCTGACCGACCTCGAACGGGCGACGGAGTTCGGTCTACCCCAGAACCACGAAATCGCGTTCCTCATGGGGCTCCGGGAGGCGGTCGTCAACTGGGGGACCGTGGCCTTCGTCAAACTCGACCGGCCCGCGGGCGACGTGCGGTCGGACGAACTCATCCACGGCCTGCTGCACGGCAGCGTCTACTTCTACTCCAACGACAAGGGGTTCGAGACGTATCGGACGATGCGAGTCGGCTCCTTCGGCGGCGCGCTCGACACCGAGCGCCAGACCGTCTTCGAGTCGCTGATCGGTCCCACGGGCTTTCGCGCGAAAGCGACGAAGAAGATCGGGCCGTCGAACTGGTAATTCGGTTGGTACGAGCGCTACAGGACCAACTACGGACGACTGCCCCGTTCTGGCCACCGTTTCGCCGTCAGGACGAATAAACAGCAGACAACGGACATCCCCGAGCACAACGGCTAAACCGCTCCCCCTCTATACTCGCGATAGATGCTCCAGCGGGCAGAGCCACAGGACTTCGAGCGCGTCCTCTCGTCGATGTGTACCGTACCACATCCGTCGGCACGCGAAGCGGCGGAACGCTTCCTCGCGACGAACCCCGGGGACCCCGGTACGTACGAGACCGTCGCCGACCTGGAACGCGAGGCCGTCGACTATCTCGGCGACATCACCGGGCTCTCGGACCCCGCGGGCTACGTCGCCTCGGGCGGGACGGAGGCCAACCTCCAGGCGATACGCATCGCCCGTAACCGCAGCGACACGGACGACCCGAACGTGGTCGCGCCCGTCCACGCGCACTTCTCCTTTACCAAGGCAGCTGACGTGCTGGGCGTGGAGCTGCGAACCGCGCCAGCGACGGACTACCACGCCAACATGGAAGCGATGGCCGAACTCGTCGACGAAGACACGGTGTGTGTCGTCGGCGTCGCCGGCTCGACCGAGTACGGCTACGTCGACCCGATCCCGGCTATCGCCGACCTCGCCGAGACGGTCGACGCACTCTGTCACGTCGACGCGGCGTGGGGCGGTTTCTACCTCCCGTTTACCGACCACGACTGGCACTTCGGCCACGCGGACGTGGACACGATGACGATTGACCCGCACAAGGTCGGGCAGGCGGCGGTCCCCGCCGGCGGACTGCTCGCGCGTGACCGCTCGTTGCTCGACGAACTCGCCGTCGAAACGCCGTATCTTGAGTCGACGGACCAGCTCACGCTGACCGGCACGCGCTCGGGTGCTGGCGTGGCCTCCGCCGTCGCGGCGATGGAGTCGCTGTGGCCGGCGGGCTACGAGCAGCAGTACGAAACGTCGATGGCCAACGCCGACTGGCTGGCCGACCAGCTGACGGCGCGGGGCCACGACGTGGTCGGTCCCGAACTCCCGCTCGTCGCGGCCGACCTCTCGATGCCGATGACCGACGAACTCCGGGACCGCGGCTGGCGGGTCTCGAAGACCGGGGCCGGCGAGATGCGCGTCGTGTGTATGCCCCACGTTACGCGGTCGATGCTGCGGTCGTTCGTGGCGGACCTCGACTGGTACTGAGTCTCGGACTTCGACTGGTACTGCGTCGCCGCCCTCGGTCCCGAACATACTGGTATTGACTACTCCCGAGAAGACATACGAAGGTTTAGAAGTGCCTGTTTGCTACAGAGGGTCGTGGACCTGGTAGTACCGACCACAGCGTTCATTGCCTTCATCGGTGACTGTACGACCGCCGGCACCCCACTGTCGCCGCTGGAAGAGGCCGTCTGTACGGCCACCGGTCCAACCGGACTGGGTATCATCGCGGTGTACTCGTTTCTGATCGCGTTCATTCTCCCGCTCCCGAGCGAGGTCGTGCTGGTTCCGGCCGAAACGCTTCGGCTTGGACTCTCTACGAACGGGAATCTGGTGGCGATTATCCTCGTCAGTGGTCTCGGGAAGGCTTTCGGCAGTCTCGTCGCCTTCCACATCGGTCAGGAGGCAAAGGAGTACGGCCCACTCGTGCGCTGGATCAAGCGCTCACGGTTCAATATCATCGAATGGTCGGAGAAGAAGACGGTACAGCTCGCACAGAAGTACGGCTACGTCGGCCTGGCGCTCGCGCTCTGTGTTCCCTTCTTCCCCGATACGATCTCTATCTACGCGTTCACCGTCCTCGAACGCGACTACTATCGGTTCGGTGTGGCGACGTTCTTCGGCAGTGCCGGGCGGCTTGTCGTGACACTCGGGCTTGCCGGCGGCACGCTCGCGCTGTTGTGACTGGGCAGACTCAGAGCGCGGCAGTCACGCCGAAACCAACCCCCTTTTGACCCGTCGGTGGCACACGAACAGGTATGAGCAACGACGAGTTTCCGACGGACCAGCCGGCGGTCGTGACCTGTGGGTTGCCCTACGCGAACGGTGACTTGCACGTCGGCCACCTCCGGACGTACGTCGACGGGGACGCACTGTCGCGCTCCCTCCGGCGAATCGGCCAGCAGACGGCGTTCGTTTCGGGGTCGGACATGCACGGCACACCGGTGGCGGTCAACGCCGCCGAAGAGGGTGTCGAGCCGCGGGAGTTCGCGCTTGACTTCCACGAGACCTACGCCGAGACGTTCCCGCAGTTCAACATCGAGTTCGACAACTACGGGCACACTGACGACGAGACCAACGTCGAGCTGACTCAGGAGTTCGTCCGCTCGTGGGTCGAAAACGACCACGTCCACGAAAAAGAGATCGAGGTCGCCTGGGACACCGAGGAGGACCAGCCCCTCCCCGACCGTTACGTCGAGGGGACCTGTCCCTACTGCGGCGAGCAGGCCCGCGGTGACGAGTGCGACGAGGGGTGTCAGCGCCACCTCGAACCCGGCGAGATCGAGGACCCCGTCTCGACGCTGACCGGCAACCCCGCCGAGTACCGCACTCGCGAGCACAAGTTCCTTCGGCTTGCAGACTTCCAGGAGTACCTCCAGGGCTTCCTCGACCGTCTGGAAGGCACCGACAACGCCCAGAACCAGCCCCGCGAGTGGATCGAGGGCGAACTGCAGGACCTCTGTATCACGCGGGACATGGACTGGGGTGTGGACTATCCCGAAGACGTTGATGGCGGCGAGGACCTCGTGCTGTACGTCTGGGTCGACGCGCCTATCGAGTACGTTGCCTCGACGAAGCAGTACTCCGAGCGCGTCGGCGACGACGAGTACGACTGGGAGCAGGTCTGGAAAGTCGACGGCGAAGAACACCACGGCACCGAGTGGGACGACGATTGGACCGACGACAACGGCGAGATTATCCACGTTATCGGCCGAGACATCATTCAGCACCACGCGGTGTTCTGGCCCGTAATGTTGCGCGGCGCGGGCTACAACGAGCCCCGGTCGATTCTGGCGACCGGGTTCGTCGGCATCGACGGCAAGGCGCTCTCGACCTCGCGCAACCGCGCCGTCTGGGCCGACGAGTACCTCGATGCCGGCTTCCACCCCGACCTGTTCCGGTACTACATCGCCACTGGCGCACAGATCGACACCGACGTGGACTTCTCCTGGGACCGCTTCCAGGAGCGGGTCAACGGCGAACTCGTCGGCAACGTCGGCAACTTCATCTACCGCTCGCTGCTGTTCGCCGAGCGCAACTACGACGGGACGCCCGATGCCGCCGTCAGCGACGACGTTCGCGACCGAATCGAGTCGGCAATCGAGGACTTCGAGACCGCCGTCCGAGAGTACGACGTGCGTGAACTGGCCGAAATCGCCATCGAACTCTCGAACTACGGCAACGAGTACATCCAGCGCAACGAGCCGTGGAACCTCGTCGACGACGACCCTGACCGCGCCGAACAGGTCATCCGCGACTGTGTGCAGTTGACCAAGGCTGTCGCGGTGCTCATGCAGCCCGTCCTGCCGGGCAAGGCCGAGCGCCTCTGGGGCCAGCTCGGCGAACAGGGCTCCGTCGCTGACGTGACCCTCGACAGCGCGCTCGAAGCGCCGCCGGCCGAGTTCGGCGAGCCCGCGGAGCTGTTCGAGCAGGTCGAGGACGACCACATCGAAGCCCTGAACGAGGAACTGCAGGAGCGGGTCGAGGAGGCCAGCGAGGCTTCGACAGAAGCCTCGAACGACGGCGGCGAAGCCGCCGGAGATGACGGGGACGACGACGTGGACACCGCCGACCTCCAGCCACTCGTCGAGGACCGCATCAGCTTCGAGGACTTCGAGGGCGTCGACATGCGCGTCGGCGAGATTCGCAGCGCCGAGCCGGTCGAGGGCGCGGACAAACTCCTGCGCCTGGAAGTCGATATCGGCCACGAGGTCCGACAGGTCGTCGCCGGCCTGCGACAGCTCCACGACGCCGAGGCCCTCCCCGGGACGCGCGTTATCCTCCTCGCGAACATGGAGAAGGCCGAGCTGTTCGGCATCGAATCCAACGGGATGGTGCTGGCCGCCGGTGACGAGGCGGACCTGCTGACCACCCACGAGGACGCGCCGCTGGGGACCCGCATCAAGTAAGCCCAGTCGCCAGCGCTTTTGTAGTCACGGCACGTATCACAGACCATGGATGACGACGGGGCCGCACGAGACGATACGGCCGCTACGGGTGACACGTTCACCGAGGAGTACGAACTGGCGACGGAAGCCGACGTGATTCAGGTCGACGGTGACGCGGCCGATACGGACGCGGCCGACGAGGAGGAGGGCGCGGTCGCGGGCTCGTTCGCCCCGGACCTGGAAGTGACTCCCGATGCGCCGAAGCCTGAGAACGTTGTCTTCGTCGCGCTGGGGGTCTGCATCGCGATTCTCGCCCTCGGACGGATGTTCCTCGGGGCGGAGATGTACGCGCCGTCCATACTCGGCGGCGTGGTCCTGTCTGTCGCGCTCGGAACCGCTGTACTGTACGGGTTCTTTGTCCGGACGAGCGATGCGTGAGGCTACATCGGCACCTTCAGAGTCGCGCTCTCTACCCCGACACTTAATCCTGCTCCGACACTAAGTCGGGGCATGGTGAACCCGCTGGCGGCAGTTGCCACACTGCAGACCGAACCACTGTTAGGTATGTCGCTCTCCATCCTGCTGTTTCTGGCCGGCGCGGGCCTCATCGTGGGCGAAGCACTCGCCCCCGGGACTCACTTCTTCGTCCTCGGCGTGGCCCTGCTGACAGCGGGGCTGGTCGGGCTGTTCATCCCAGCGAGCCTGGGCATCTTCGCGCCGCTCATCCTCACAGTCATCGTCCTGGCGACCACGGCGGTCACGCTCTGGGGGTATCGAAAGCTCGATTTCGCCGCGCCGGGCCGCGGCCAAACGCTCAGTTCCGACTCGCTTACTGGCCAGTTCGGGACTGTGACCGAGCGCGTGACCCGAAGTGACGGCGAGGTCAAACTGGAAGACGGCGGCTTCAATCCGTACTATCAGGCCCGCAGTTCCGGCGACCCGATAGAGGAGGGAACGGAGGTCATCGTCATCGACCCCGGCGGCGGGAACGTGCTGGATGTCGAGCCGGTAGAGTCGGCGAGCGACGAAATCGACCGCGCACTCGAACGTGATCGAAACCGGGGCAGCGAGAACGACGACGCCGAACCGGAGCGGGAATCCGAGCGGGCGTAGGTGTGTAATTCGGTAGTTTGTGACAGGGACACCGAAGCCTTTTCCTTGAGCGCTCCGGAGGTCTGACTGTCATGTTCCCCGCGACAGCACCGCTACAACCCGGAGGACTCATCGGTTTCGTTACCGTAATCTTCCTCCTGATCGCCATCGCGCTGGTGTACTCCAGCGTCGTGATCATCCGCCCGTACCAGAAAGGTGCCTACACGGTCCTCGGCACCTATCGCGGCGTCCTCGACCAGGGGATTCACTTCATCTATCCCTTCGTCTCAGACGTGACGCGGTTCGACATGCGTACCCAGACGCTCGACGTGCCACGGCAGGAGGCAATCACCCGCGACAACTCGCCGGTGACCGCCGACGCCGTCGTCTACATCAAGGTGATGGACCCGAAGAAGGCCTTCCTCGAGGTCGATAACTACGAGCGCGCCGTCTCCAACCTCGCCCAGACGACCCTCCGTGCCGTGCTGGGTGACATGGAACTGGACGACACGCTGAACAAGCGGGGCGAAATCAACGCCCGCATCCGGAAGGAACTCGACGAACCCACCGACGAGTGGGGGGTTCGCGTCGAGAGCGTGGAGGTCCGCGAGGTCAACCCGTCCAAGGACGTCCAGCAGGCCATGGAGCAACAGACCTCCGCCGAGCGGAAACGCCGTGCTATGATTCTGGAAGCCCAGGGTGAACGGCGCTCCGCCATCGAGACGGCGGAAGGTGACAAGCAGTCGAACATCATCCGCGCCCAGGGTGAGAAACAGAGCCAGATCCTGGAAGCTCAGGGTGACGCAATCTCGACCGTGCTGCGTGCGAAATCCGCCGAATCGATGGGCGAGCGTGCTGTTATCGACAAGGGGATGGAGACGCTGGCCGAGATCGGCCAGGGCGAGTCGACGAAGTTCATCCTCCCGCAGGAACTCACCTCGCTGGTGGGCCGCTACGGCAAGCACCTCCAGGGCTCCGACGTGAAAGAGAACGGGCACGCGCTGGAAGCCCTTGACTTCGACGACGAGACCCGCGAGATGCTCGGCCTCGACGATATCGAGGAAATCCTCGGCCAGATCGACGAGGAAGCGCAGGTCGACGTCGAAGCCATGGAAGAGGAAGCCCAGAAGATCAAACACGGCGAGGACTCCGGCGTCGACAGCGCCGACGACGTCATCGAGGAGATGGACGCCGAAATCGACGACGACCCGAGCACGACTGACGTGGCCGGCGGCCCCGACGACACGACGCGAACGTCAGAAGTGGATAAGGACGACTAGTCCTGATAACCAGGCGAAGACGTTTTATTACCGACCCACCTTTTCGGTAGCAATGACGCGTGAGGGCGACGTGGACGAGGACAAGCGGGCGACGCTCCGTCGCTTTGCCGCCCTCGGTGCAGCGAGCCCGTTTGCCCGCTTCGGCGATAGCGGGAGCGAAAGCGACGCCCCCGACGCCATCGCCGGGTACGTCTCGGCACATCCCGGGACACACTTCTCGAAGCTTCGCGACGACCTCAAACTCGGGACCGGCGAGGCCCAGCACCACCTCCACCGGCTGGAAAACGAGGACGTCGTCGCCTCACAGAAGGACGGCGACTACCGGCGGTACTTCCCGGCCGGCCAGTTCTCCGAGTTCGAACAGGTAGCGCTTGGCTACCTGCGACGCTCGACAGCCCGCGGGATGCTCGTCACGCTCCTTCGCCGTCCGGACGTGACGGCCTCTGAACTGGCCAGCGAACTCGACGTGTCGCGACCGACAGTGAGCAACTACGCCGGCGACCTGGAGTCCGCCGGACTGCTGTCCCGAGAAGACGGGTACGCGGTGACCGAGCCAGAGACAGTGTTGACACTGCTTATCCGGTATGCCGACTCGTTCGGCGACGACGTCGCAGCGCTGGCCGGCGAGGCCGACTCGCTGCTGCGGTACGATCCCTGAGCTGATTCTTTCCGCCGAGTTACGTCTCCCGGTCAACACCGGTAATTTCGAACCTGGCTCCGCCCGACTCGCTGTCGGTCACACTGACATCCCAGCCGTGGACGGCGGCGATATCGGCCACGATTGCGAGGCCGAAGCCGGTGCCTTCGGGCGCAGTCGAGTAGCCCGCTTCGAACACCGTGTCTCGCTCGTCTTCGGGAACCCCCGGACCGTCGTCAGCGACGTAGAAACCGCTGGCGTCGTCGATGTCACCGACGGTAACCGTCACTCCGGTATCGCTTTCGACGGTCTCGTCAGACTGTCTCAGACTGCCCCCAGAGCCCTGCTCCATGCTGTTTTCGTGCATCTGCGAGAGCGAGGGTTCCGACCCGTGTGCCATGCAATTCCGGAACAGGTTCTCCAGCAGGCGCTGCAATCGGCGGGGGTCAGCAACGACGACACTGTCCGTATCGGTCACCAGAGACCCGTTCTCCGTCCCGATAGTCTCCCAGCACGCGCTTGCGGCGGTCTGTAAACTGACGGGCTCGGTGGTCGTCGCCTCGCGTCCGTCCCGTGCCAGCGTCAGGATATCGTCAATGAGCGTCTGCATCCGCTCGTGGGCGCTGTCGATACTGTCGAGGTGGTCGTTGGTCACTGCCTGTTGGGCCAACTCCAAGTGGCCCTGTGCGACTGTCAGTGGTCCCTGAAGGTCGTGGCTGACGACACTGGCGAAGGACTCCAGTCGCTCGTTCTGAACGCGAAGCCTGCGTTCGCGCTCCTTCTGTTCGGTGATATCCTGGATGAACCCCCGAACTGTCCGCTTCTCCGCGCCTTCGACGCGTTTGCCGTGGGTCCGGACCCACCGACGGTCGCCTGTCGCGGTGATGAGCCTGGTCTCGATATCGTACGGTTCCCCGTCTTCGAGGGCCGCATCGACGGCGTCCGAAACCATCTCCCTGTCTTCGGGATGATAGAAGGACAGTCCCTCTTCGATTGTCGGCTCGAAGTCGTCGTCGACCTCGTGGATACGGCGAGTGCCCGCTGTCCAGGTCAACGTCCCGGTTTCGTCGAACTCCCAGGCACCGAGGTCGCCGAGTTCCTCCGCCTCGGCGAAGAAGTCCCGTAACTGGGCGAGGTTCTGTTCGTGCTCGATGCGCTCCGTGACATCCTGACAGTGTGAGAAGATAGTGACAACACCACCCGAGTCGTCAGTGACGAGGCGATTGTGCCACTCGACCATGATACGCTCCCCGCCCTTCCGGACGTTCTCGTTGACGCTGTGGTAGCCACCGCTGGCCTCGCTAAGTGCGGACGTGACCGCGTCGACGTGGTCGTAGCTTTCGTCGCTGACGAACACCTCCCACGTCTCGCCGACCAGTTCCTCCTCGGTGTAGCCGAATATCTCTGTGAGAGTGTCGTTGACGCGGACGATTTCGAAGTCCTGGTTATACTCGACGAACCCGAGCGGCGACTGGTCGATAAACAGCGAGAGCCTGTCTTTACTCGCTTCGAGGGCGCGCTGTGACCGGTACTGTTCGACGGCGTTGACGATGCGGTTCGCGAGAAGGGCGTAGTGGCTGGTGTCTGACGTCTTCTGTAGATAGTCTGTGACGCCCGCGGAGATGGCGTCACCGGCGACTGCCTCGCTGCCGCGGCCCGTGTACAGGATAAACGGGAGGTCAGGGTAGTCCTCGCGGACAGATTCGAGGAAGTCGATGCCGTTCTCGCCGGGCATTTCGTAGTCGGAAACGATACAGTCGACCGGCTCTGTTTCGAGCAGACGCAGGCCCGCTGCTGCACTCGTCGCGGTCTCGATGTCGAACGCAGTCCGTTCTCGCTTGAGGAATGCCGCTGTCGTCTCTGCGTACTGCCGGTCGTCGTCGACGTGAAGCACCCGGATGGCGGAGCCAGCCTCGCCCATTGATGTGTGCAACTATGGCCTCAATGGTTATCAATATAGACATTCACCACTTACAATGTGTCCGGATATATCAGGGATAAATCGTCTGAAACGATGAATGAGCGACGGCACCGGATTTTCTCTACGTGAGGATACAGTTTTCACTCGCTTGGACGGCCGAGTGGGAGTGCCGACGTATCCGCGGTCGAGCCGGCACCGGTTCAGGTCTCGACCATCCACGTCGTCGAGGAGGAGTACCCCCACTTTTCCACAGCCAGGTCGTGGTCGCCGTCGGCGATAGCTGTCATGTTCGTCCCGACCTCTTTGGCTGAGAGACCGAGTTCATCACCGATGAGCCGCGATTTGAAATACGTCTGTTCGTCAGCATTGGAACGGAGATACTCCAGAATACGTCGCTGCTTGTCCGAGAGCGGACTGTCGGGGGTTTGTGCGGTGGCGCTCATTAGTACAGTTACTAACAGTATCGAGACACCCTTATGGGATTTGGTACAGACGGTTAACGGCTTGCGGTCTTGCGGTTTTCCCTCGCTCGAACCGGGGATACTGCCGCGAGTTGGGCCACGCGACAGGTAGTTGGTACAGGCGGGAAACACCGTGAGCGCTCGTCGTCGCTCCGCAGTTGGGACGGTCACAGTCGTTCGCTCCGGCAGTTCTTTAGTAATGGCCCGTTTTGTGGCCGAACGGAGGTCTATCACATTGGAAATCTCGGATCAACTGCTGTGTCTGTTCAGTGCCGATATCCGCGACGAGGGGGACCGGTACGTCGTGGAGGTCCCGCGTCGAGAGATCGAGACGGGCGCAGTCGACTCGGGCAGTACCTATCGTGTTGCGCTCATCTCCACAGACGAGGGGACAGAGACGGAGGAGGAGACGGTGTCGGACACGCCACCGGACCAGCCACAGCCGCCGGTCGAACCGGGTGAGACGCGCTACGTCGAGATCGAAGACATCGGGAAGCAGGGCGACGGCATCGCCCGCGTCGAGCGCGGCTACGTTATCATCGTTCCGGGGGCCGAAATCGACGAACGAGTCAAGATCGAGATCACCGAGGTCAAGTCGAACTTCGCGGTCGGCGAAATCATCGACGACGTCTGAGGCTACTCGTAGGCACTGCCGTCGGGGCGCTTTGCCCCTTCGGAGTCGTGGACGACGACCTGTCCGGCTGACGGGTCGACGGGCCGGTAGTTGTCGCGGACGCCGATGGCCTCTTCGAGTTCCCGAACGGCACGTTCCTTGAGCGCCGCCGCCAACTCCTCGGCGTCGGCTCTGGAGATATCCCGGCCGAGTCCCTCACACTCGTGGGCGCGGACCATGCCCTCCTCGTCGACGGCTTCGCCCATCGGCTGGCTCGTCCCGCCGAGCGCGACGCTGAACGGGTAGGTCCGGCAGATGAGCGGGCGGTCGCCGTGGACCGTACAGGCACCCGTTCCCTCGTCGTCTTCGGCGTAGAAGGTGCAGTCGCCGCAGTCGTCGGTCTGGAGCGCCCACTCGAACGTCTCGCCCTCGGGGCCGTCCGGGCCATCCGCAAGCCCGTACGGCATCGGGCGGGCCACGTCGCGGAAGTCGTACTCCCCGGCCGCCTGTAGCTGCCGGATTTCATCGGGAAATACCGTCGCTGTGTGGGGTTCGGCGTCGGTTTCGGCGGACTCAGCGTTCCCGTCGGAGACGACGGCTCCGCTACCCTCGTCGGCGCTCTCACCGTCCTCGCCACACGCCGACTCGGCCTTGCAGCAGGCCCCACAGCGGGTGCATTCGAACCCGATGGCCTCGATAGCGTCGGCCAGTTCCGACTCGTCGAGCGCACGGGCCCGTTCGAGTTCGGTTTCGAGGGAGTCCACAGCCGTGGTAGCGGGCCGACAGGCAAAAAGGCGTCACTCCGCTGGATGCAGTGCGGCCCGCTCGCCGTCCCACGAAACAGTGCCCTCGGCGGCGAGTTTCTCCAGATGGGCCAGCACCGTCGCACGGGCAAGGTCGCGCACGCCGGTGAGGTCCTTCTCGTAGGCGGCGTCGAGGACTTCATCGAGGGTGTCGGCCCCGTCGTTGACAGCTGCCCGAACACGTCGCTCGCGTTCCAGCCGGTGGCTGATGAGGCGCGCACAGGTCTCCCGTGGGCTCTCGATACGCGGCCCGTGGCTGGGCAACAGCGCGTCGGGGTTTCTGGCGTGGAGACGACGGAGCGACGAGAGGTAGGCCCGAACGTCGCCCTCTGGTGCGCCGACGACAACGCTACCCTCGGCGACAGCGAGGTCGCCGGAGACGACGGCGCCGTCGGTTGCGAAGGCGACGTGCTCCGGCGCGTGGCCCGGCGTGTCGAGGATGGTCACCGGGCCGGCGTCGGTCGGAATCGTCGTCCCGTCGCTGAACAGTTTGTCAGGGGTAACGCCGGTCGCACCCTCGAATGCGGTCGCCCGACCGCGGCGCGCCCAGACCGTCGCGTTCGTCTCTCTGGCGTAGTGTGCGACGGCACCGGCGTGGTCGGGGTGGTAGTGTGTGAGCGCAATGTGAGCAAGGGTGCGGTCACTGAGAAGCGAATCGAGCGCATCATCCGTATCCGCGGGGTCCACAAGAAGAGCCGCCTCGTCGCCGCAAACGTATGCCGCCGTGCTGCCGGTCGGTGCCCGCGTCGGGACGGGCACGTCGGCCCGCTGCCAGTCCATACCGACGGGTCAGACTGTGAGGAAATAAACCTGTTTGCGCGCGTCGGTGAAGCTGTACCGCGAGTCGACCAGCTCTGACTCCTCCAGTCGGTTCAGGGCGTACCTGACAGTCCGGTCCGGGAGCAGTGAGTTCTCGGCTAGTTCGCCCTGTGACAATGGGGCGTCGTCCTCTAGCACCTTCGCGACGAGTTTCGCGCTCGGCGGGAGTTCACGCAGGGTGTCGCGGAACTCCTCGTCGGTGAAAGGTGCTGGTGCAGCGTTTTCAGTTAATGCGCTCATAGTGGCTGATATTCCAGACTTACTGGTAAAACTTGGCTATATGCATGACCAAACAATACAGATTCTATGAAGTGTTTAATGTGTCCTTATACAGAACCGCCATCGTGCGGTTCTCGTCGCTATCCGGAAAGTACGACCAGAACTATCAGGGCCGAGAGCGCGAGCGGGTCTAGCCTGACTGGAAAACAGCCCGACCGATGAAAGGGGATTCCAGTATCGTTTTATCCCCCGCGGGGTGAGCAATACACCGTGAAAGGGCAGGAGTGGTATCAGGCCGACACCGTGGCCGAAGAGTACGAGGCCAAGCGGTTCTCCCGTGGCGGTCGGCTTATCGACCGACGCGAGAAACAGGCCGTCCTCGACGCAATCGGCCCCGTGGCCGACAAGGACGTGTTAGAGGTAGCTTGCGGGACCGGACGGTTCACCGTGATGCTGGCCGAGCGCGGCGCGAACATCACCGGGCTGGACATCTCCGGCCCGATGCTCCAGCAGGGCCGTGAGAAGGCACAGGCGACCGGCGTCGACGACCACGTCGAGTTCATGCGGGGCGATGCGGCCCGGCTCCCGTTCCCGGACGACCACTTCGACACCGTGTTTGCGATGCGCTTTTTCCATCTGGCGGACACGCCGGCGGCGTTCCTCGCGGAGATGCGCCGCGTCTCGAAGGAACAGGTCTTCTTCGATACGTTCAACCGGTTTTCGACCCGGTCGATATACAACTGGGCGCTCCCGATGGGGTCGCGGCTCTACTCCCGCTGGGAGATCGACCGGCTGCTGGACGGAGCCGGACTGGAACTGACCGAGGCGAACCACGACTGGCTGCTTCCCTACGGATTCTACCGGAAGATTCCGAACGAACTGGCGGCCTCGTTCCGCTCGCTCGATACGGCGCTCGGAGGCACGCCACTCGGCGAAAAGCTGGCCTCGGTGTCGTACTGGAACACCCACGTGTAGCTCGCCGCCGCTCGGACAGCCCGTTTTCCCTGAGTGGATGTCGCCGTCCGTCTCCCGCGACTTTTAAGCGCCTTCGCCGCCGTACCCAGAGGTATGGATATCTCGGTAGTGGTCCCGACGTTGAACGGCCGGGAGGAGCTGTCCGGCTGTCTGGACGCACTCACCGAGCAGGTTCCCGATGCCGAAGTGATCGTCGTCAACGGCCCGTCGGCCGACGGCACGACGGGCATGGTCCGCGACCGGGACGACGTGTCGATCCTCGTCGAGATCGCCGACCGCTCAGTCACGGTCGCCCGCAACGCAGGGATCGACCGGGCAACGGGAGACGTTATCGCGCTCGTCCACCAGGCACTCTCGGTCGAGTCCGGCTGGGCTGACGCTGTGAAAAACGGGCTCTCGGGGGCCACCCAGGCCATCACCGGGCCGACACACCAGCAACTCTGGGCCGGAATGACGACCGAAACCGAGGAGACGCGGACGATAGCCGGCCGCGACGTGACGTATTTCAATCCCGGAAACGTCGCGTTCGACGCGGAGGTGCTGGAAGCGCTCGATGGGTTCGACGAGTATTTGAACGTCGGCAGTGCCCGGGACTTCGCACACCGGATGGCCGCCAGTGATTACGGCGTCGACTGGAGCACGGAGATGTGCGTCAGCCGCGAGTTCGAGGCCGACGGCGGCACCACGGAGACCGACTGGAACTGGAAGTACCGCTCGCTCGCCTACCGGCTGGTGAAGAACTACAACGTCCGCCCGACCGTATTGCGGCGGCTCCTCAGCCACGCGGCGGGTGACGCGAAGGACGCGCTGATCGATGTCGTGCGCGGGGAGACGACGCCATCGCAGTGGCTCGGCAACGGGCAGGACGTGTTCGGCGGCGTTGGGTCCGGCATCGTCGACGGCCTCCGCGCACGCGTGACCGACCGGACACCCTGTCGGAACCCGAACGGCCGCTCCGCGCGAGCGGACCGCGCGGTGACTGTGTACGACTGGCGGTAACCGACGACCGTCCCCGCGCTTCCGCTGCGGCGGCCGCCGGCAGTCAGGGGGCCAGCGCCTCGATGACGCGGTTCGGATTGTTCGAGAACACCTTTCGCATCGCGTCTTCGGGCACGTCTAAGGTCAGTATCTCCATCACAGCCACGTTCGGGTGAACGCTCGGGACGCCGCTCCCGAAGAGAACGCGGTCAGGGTGTTCCAGAATCGCCCTCTCCATCGGCCGCCGGTAGCGGACCGCGCTGGTGTCGAGATACAGCTTGTCGTGGGTCTCCAGCAGGTCGATAGCTCGTTCCATCAGGTCCCGCCGGAGCGGGTGGGCACCGAAATGCGAGAGGATGACCGGGAAGTCGTAGGTGAGCAGGGTCTCGGCAACGGTCTCGGGCGGGAACCCCTCGCCGCCGTGGACGATGACAGGCAGTGATACGGACTCCAGTTCTGCGAGGACGTCCTCGTCGGGTAGTCCGTCCGTCGGTGGATGAAGCTTGAAGCCGTAGAAGCGGTCGTCGTAGGCGTACTGCTCGATGTCCTCGGGCGAGGTGTGTTCCTCCGTGCGACTACTCGCGAGGTTGCGAAGGGTCGACCCGGGACCGGTCCCCGGGTCCCGAGCGCCGTTGACTCTGGCGAAGGCGACCATCGGCCGCTCGACAGTCATCCGGGCGACGGCGTTGTTCGCTTTCAGATACGAGCCGTCTCGCTCGCCGGGAAAGACGACGGAGCGGACGACACCGGCCTGGTGCATCTCCCGTTCCAGTTGCTCCGGGTCACCCATGCCGTCCCGGGGTCGGCGCTGCTCGTCGGGTTCCAGTCGCGCGTGCACGTCGACGACCCGAAAGCCGTGCTCCAACTCCAGCATCTACTATACGGTGTGTATACACCCATATTAAAAGGTGTGTAGGTCCAGCCGGGATTACAGGGACAGCACGGCGCTGTCGCCCGACGAACGGTCTACGCCGTTAGAAAGTTTTATATAGAACCGCTTGCCTTGTCTTAAGTGAGGTTCAACACATATGTCATCTGGCCAGCGACGCATGGGCGGCCAGCCTCTTTTCATCCTTGATGAGGACGCCCAGCGCACACACGGGAAGGACGCACAGTCATCGAACATCTCCGCCGGAAAGGCCGTAAGCGAGTCCGTACGGACCACGCTCGGTCCCCGTGGCATGGACAAGATGCTCGTCTCCGACGACGGTGATGTGGTCATCACCAACGACGGGGCGACCATCCTCTCCGAGATGGACATCGAACACCCCGCGGCCCAGATGATCGTCGAAGTCGCCCAGACCCAGGAGGACGAAGTGGGCGACGGCACGACGACGGCGTCCGTGCTGGCCGGGGAACTGCTGACGAAAGGCGAGGACCTGCTCGACGACGACGTCCACCCGACGACAATCGTCGAGGGGTACTCTGCCGCATCCGAACTCGCACAGGACGCTATCAACGAGATCGTCCTCGACGTCGACCTCGACGACGAGACGCTCGTCGAAGTCGCCGAATCCTCGATGACCGGCAAGGGCACCGGTGACGTCGAGGCCGAGAAACTCGCCGAAGTCGTCGTCGACGCCGTCCGCCACGCCAAGAGCGACAACGGCGTTCGCCGGGACAACATCGAAGTCCACACCCAGACGGGTGCGGCTTCCTCCGCGACCAAGCTCGTCGAGGGCGTCATCGTCGACGAGACGGCCGTCCACGACAACATGCCGACCTCGGTCGAGGACGCGTCCATCGCGGTCATCGACACCGAACTCGACGTCCGCGAGAGCAACATCGACGCCGAGTACAACGTCTCCAGCGTCGACCAGCTCAACGCCGCGCTCGACGCCGAGGAGCAGGAACTCAGCGGCTACGCCGAGGAAGTCGTCGAAAGCGGCGCTGACGTGGCCTTCGTCACCGAGGACGTCGCCGACCGCGTCGCCTCCCAGCTCGCCAAGGAAGGCGTCTTCGTCGCCGACAGCATCGGCTCCTCGACCGCCAAGGACATCGTCGAGGCCACCGGCGCGAAGCGCGTCGGCTCGCTGGAAGCCCTCGACGAGGACTCGCTCGGCCACGCCGACAGCGTCGACGTCGAGAAGCAGGGCGACGACGACGTGACGTTCATCACCGGCGGCGCGACCGCCGAGTCCGTCACGGTCATCGCCCGCGGCTCCACCGAACACGTCGTCGACGAGCTCGAACGCGCGCTCAACGACGCGCTCGACACCGTCATCGCCGCGCTCGACGCCGGCGGTGTGGTCCCCGGCGCAGGCGCGACCGAAATCGCCATCGCCGACCACATCCGCTCCGAAGCGGCGTCCATCGAGGGCCGCAAGCAGCTCGCCGTCGAAGCGTTCGCCGATGCCGTCGACGTGCTGCCCCGCACGCTCGCGGAGAACACGGGCCTCGACGCCATCGACGCGCTCGTCGACCTCCGCGCCGAACACGAGAGCGAGGGCATCGCCGGCATCATCAGCGAAGGCCAGACCGGCGTCGTCGGTGACCCCGTCGACTACGGCATCCTCGACCCCGCCGCTGTCAAGCGCGAAGCGGTCGACTCCGCCACCGAGGCGGCAACGATGATCGTCCGTATCGACGACGTCATCTCGTCGTCGTAAGCCGTTCACAACCTGTTTTCTTTTGACTGCGCCGGACAGCGGCGCGAACGATAGCAGAAATTGCGGTACTAGTTACTTGGCTCAACAGCCAGCGTCAGCGTCGCATCGGCCCCGTCAGCGAGCGCTTCGACGAGGCCCCGGTCCACGTCGCCGGCCGCTGCGTCGGCGTTTACCATCACAGTCCGGTCGTCGACGTAGTCGCTCGTCCGCAGGACGTGGCTCCGGTCGTTCTCGAAGGACAGGTCGGGGTGGCCGGTCCCGGTCACGGTAACGACCTGATCGCCGGCTTCGATAGTCGCCGTAATCGTCGCGTCGGCGTCCTGGCAAGCCGTCACGAACTCGCTGTCGAAGTCGGCGGGGACGCGGTCGGCGTCGATGGCGAGGATACAGTCACCTGCAGGGGTCAGAAAGTCGTCGCTCGTCACTTCCAGTGTACTCGCGTGTTCGCCGGAGACGTTCTCGTGGCCCTGTGCGTGGACCACTTCTTCGAGTGTCATACCTCCCGGTCACTGCCGGGCGTACTTCAGCGGGACGACTCCGACCGGGCGACGGTAACCGTCACCGCACCGCAGGCGCACTCGTGGGCCTCGCGGCGGCCGGCCTCGGTCTCGAACACCAGCGCTGGCTCGCCGAGCGGGCGCTCGCAGTGCTGGGCCTCGCAGGTCGGTGTCGCCGCCTCGTGCAGTTCGGTGAGCATATCTGGATAGTAGGTGGCTACCTATGTCAAAGCGAGCCATCCCCGGAGTGAAAGTGAAAGTGAAGCCGTGGGGCAAAGGATATGCCCCCGGGGAACGGGCCACAAGGTATGTCGCTGGAGTGGCGCGGCGCGGCGGTTGCGCCGGACGACGAGATGCCGTCCCCGGAGTCGTGGGAACCGGTGTCAGTGCCCGGCCGGCCCGAGGGGTTCGCCGGCGCCGAGGCCGTGGCCTACGAAACGACGTTCTCGGACCCGCGGGACGAGAGCGACGCACACACCCTGCTCGTACTAAGTGGCACTTACGCGCACACACGCGTGTGGTGCAACGGTGATCTGCTCACCAGCCACGACACCTACTTCGAGCCGCTCCGGGTTCGACTCCCCGAGAGCGAGGAGTACCGGATCGTCGTGGAGTGTCGCGCGCCGGCGGACCGTTTCGGCGGTTTGCACGCGACCGACCAGCTACCGCCGGAGCGCTGTGTCCCGGGCATCTGGTGGGGCGCGGCCCTCGAAACCCGACCGGACCCCTGTGTGAGCGAGCTTTCCGTCCAGCCACAGGTATCGGAAGCCGACGTAACCGATGCGACAGTGGAAGTGTCGGCGACCGTCCTGACCGAAGAGCCGCTCGACGACCGGATCACGCTCTCGCTCCGGCCGGAGGGTGACGTTCGCGGCGGCGGGATGATGGACCGCGCTCGCGTCTCGACCGACGAGGAGACGACGTCGGTGACCTACACGATAGACGTGCGCGACCCGTCGCTGTGGTGGCCCCACGACCGCGGCGACCAGTCCCGCTACGTCCTCAGCGCGAAGCTCGATGACGACGAACACTCGGTAACGACGGGACTACGTACTGTTTCGTACGACGACGGCCTGCAGGTCAACGGCGAGGAGGTACCGGTTCGCGGCGTGACACTGCTGGACCCGACCGCGGAGGACGTCGAGCGGGCCGTCGACGCCAACGCAAATCTGGTCCGGGTTCGGGCGCAGGGGACGCCGCCGGAAGTGGCCCGCGCCTGTGACGACCACGGCGTCCTGCTCTGGCAGGACCTCCCGCTGTCGGGCCCCGGTTCGTTCGACAACGAACGGGGAACCAATCTCGCGGCACGGCTCGATGCGACTTACGCGCAGCATCCCAGTTTCGCGGCGGTCGGCATTCACGACGAGCCAGTGTCACCCTACGCCGACGGCCTTGGGTCCGGGTTCCTCGACCGACTGCGCTTTCGCTGGCGGGCCTGGCGAACCGGATACGACAGCACCGAGGCCGAGACAGTGGCTGGGGCCGTGGACTCCGTCCCGACGTTCCCGGTGGTCGGCCCGCCCGGAATCAACCCCGACGCGGCCACGCTGTACCCGGGGTGGCGGTACGGCGACACGGCCGACCTCCCGTGGCTCTGTTCCCAGTTCGGCGTCGGCGACGTCGTCGCCGGCTTCGGGGCCGGCGCGCTCGGGACGGCTGACCCGGCGGATACCCCGGGGTTCGACCGCGCCCGGCACGACCGCCACATCGACGACGGGGTGGCGGCGTCACAGGCGTACCAGGCTGACGTCGTCCGCGAGGTGGCCGAGGGATTGCGCCAGCGCCGCGCACCGGTCGTCGTCCTCGACAGCCTCCGGGACGTCGGCGACGCGGGCATGGGTGTACTCGCCGCTGACGGGAGCGAAAAGACGGCACACGACGTGCTCGCCGACAGCTACGAGCCTACACAGGTCGTCCTCTCCGCGCCCAGTCCCGGAGAGCGGGACGTCGTCGTCCTCCACGACAGGCCGGAGAGCACGAACCTCACCGTCGAGTGGGACTACAACGGCGAGCGCGAGCAGGCCGAACACACCGTCGGCCCCTTCGCCCGCGTCCCCGTCGACACACTCACGCTGTCGGCCGGCGACGAGGTGACACTCGCCGTCACCGACGGGCAGCGGGCCGTCAAAAACGAATACACCATTAGTCAGTAATATAGGTCCGTGATATACAAGGGTAATCCGGTGGGGTTACGACCGGGTCACCCGCCGAATTGCGGCGTGTGAGACGTTGACGCGGTATTCAATGCACCGGAATGTTTAAACAATATCCTCCTCTATTCGTAGACACCAGAACGCTTCCGCGTTCAGGCAGTATCGCTTTCAGCCCAACATGAGAGGGAACCCTTGTTATTGGTGTCAGCCCCTCAGTAGTGGGCCGACTGTCTGTGCTGAAGCGGTGATGGCATAGAGGATTCAACAATGGCAGACTCGATAGACGAATCAAAGAACGTTACAGTAACCGAAGAGGATCTCGAAAACAAATCGAAAGGCGAGCTCATCAAACTCGCCGGCCAGCTCCGCGACCGACGGAACGAGCTGAACCAGATGGCGTCCGAGCGGGCCTCCGCCCGTGACGACCTGAACGCGAAGACTCGCGAGAAGGTCGACGAGGCGCAGGAACACCGCGAGAAGCGCGACGAGCTCAACGAGCAGGTCCAGGAGCACAAGGACCAGCGCAACGAGCTCAATGCGGAAGCAAACGAGCTGTTCGACAAGGTCGACAACCTGAAAAACGACCTCGAACTCGACGAGGGCACGTCGGTCGAACAACTCAAAGAGGAGATCGAAGACCTCGAGTTCAAGCAACAGACCGAAGTGCTCTCCTCGGAGGACGAGAAGGAGCTCATCGAGAAGATCGAGACCAAGCGCGAGAAACTCCAGGAGAAACAGGAGAAACTCGACGAAGGCGGCGACCTCGAAGCACTCAAAGAGGAAGCTGAAGAGGTCCGCTCGGAAGCCTCAAAGCACCACCAGAAGGTCACGGAGCTGGCCGACGAGGCCCAGAAGCACCACAACGAGATGATCGAGGCCTACCGCGAGGCCGACGAGATCCGTGACGAGGCCGACGAGAAACACGAGGAGTTCGTCGAAGCGCAGGAAGCGGCCGACCAGCACCACGAGGACTTCGTCCGCGTCCAGAAGCGCCTCCGCGAGCTCGACAAGAAGGAAGAGGAGCAGGAGCGCTCCCAGCGCGAGGAGAAGCAGGAAGCCGCTCGCGAGGAAGCCGAGGAGATCTATCAGAAGTTCAAGGAGGGCGAGACCCTCGACACCGAGGACCTGATGAAGCTCCAGAAGGCCGGCAAGCTGTAAGTCTGTAGGATTTTCTCTCTGTTTTCACCGACTGTAGATGCATCACTCACTCGGCCTGCTCCAGCTCGGCGCGCTCTCGCTCGTCCCGACAGCTCTCGGTGGGGTCCTGTTCGGCCTCGCGCTCGCCGCGCCACCGGGTCCGATGAACGCCGTTATTGCCGAGGAGAGCGCGCTTCGGGGCTGGCGGGCCGGCTTCTTCGCCGGCCTCGGCGCGATGACCGCTGACGCCTGTTTCCTCGTACTCGCCGTGCTCGGCGCCGCCACAGTCATCACCGAGACACCAGGCGTTCGGCGCGTGATGGTCGGGGCCGGCGGGCTCCTGATGCTCTGGTTCGCGTACGGAGCAGTCAAAGAAGCGAATACAACAGTTACCGAGGGGGACTCGTCGGTCGCGTCTGGGGACAGCCGGGGCTTCCGTAAGGCGTTCGCCCTGGCGCTGACCAACCCCTATCAGGTCGCCTTCTGGCTCACCGTCGGCGTCGGCCTCCTCGAACCCGGCGTGGTCGACGTGGCGTCGTACGTGCCTGCGGTCGGGACTGATGCGCTAACCGTACAGACCGGGCATCCGGTGCTGCTGGGCGGGTTTTTCGGCGGTATCGGCCTCTGGATTACGGGGTTTCCGGCGGCGATTGTCGCCGCGAGAACGCGTATCGAACGACTCGCACCGCTAATCGCGTGGATCAGCGCCGCTGTTCTCGCCGGGACCGGCGTCCTGTTCCTGCTGCGAGCGCTATGAGTCGCCCATTCCGGTCGCCACGTCGTCGAGGTCGTCTTCGACGGCCATTTCGGCGACCTCCATCGTCAGCCACTCCTGGAACCAGCGGGTCCGCTTGAGCCGCTGGTGGACGATGGACTCGGCGGTGTCGCTCTGAACACGCTCGCGGGCGTCCTCGCCGCGCTCGATGACCCGGTCGACCATCTCGGCCGCGTCCATGTGCGTCCGGGACTCATAGCCCATGCGCAACAGCATCAGGGCGGTCCCGTTCGCGCCGACCTTATCCAGAATATCCGCTTCGATGAGACACTGTACTTCCAGGGGTAGGTCGTCCAGCGGCCCCTGATACGAGTGGGCATCGACGGCGGAGCAGACCTGTTCGATAAACGATTCGGGGTAGTCACCGTGTGCCTTCAGATACTCGCGTGCGATCCGAGCGCCGGCTTCCGCGTGGAGGTCCTGCTCGGCTTCCAGTTTCGCGATGTCGTGAAACAACGCTGCCACGCGAGTCACGTCCACGTTCGCCCCCTCCTTGCGGGCGATTTTTGTCGCGATGTCGACGACGTTGAGGATGTGGTTGAAGCGGTATTCCGCGGAGTGCCACGGGTACCAGCGCATGCGGCCGCCCTCTTCTTCGTTTTCGACGCTCGCCGCGAGGTAGTCGTGGACGAACTCCTTCATATCCTCGAACGCGTCGGCTGAGACAGGTGACTCCCTAATCTCGACGCCCACAGCACCACCTCCGGAGACGGATTTCGATAGTCATCTTACACATATAGACGTACGTTCGACTCTTTAGCGTTACGACAGGGAGAACGGCTGCCACACCCGGTATTTCTGTCTGCAAACAGCGTCACAGAACCGGCCTTCGGAGCGGTTGTCCGGACGCCGGACAGCCACCATCGCTGGCCCCGACTCCGTGTCGAGTTGGGTCGCTGTCGGGTGATTGCCGACGACTGGTTCTCAACGGCTGAGAACATTAGTCCGGCTTTTTACAGCTAATAGATAAATCAGTACATATGCCTCTCCAGCCACTTCACACACCCGTCGGTGATGTGTCGATCGTTACCCACGCGATAAACGAACACGCAGTGACTGACGTGCTCGTCGGCGTCGGTATCGCCCTGTGTCTGTTCGGACTGTACTACAAGCTGATACTGGTCCCGGCGAACAGGCAGGAATCGTCACAGCGCTCGGGAGACCAGTCGCCCCCGTAATTACAGGTAGGCGGCGTCCCAGCGCATCGGCTTGCGAACGTTCCCGCAGTTGTCACATTCGATGCGGCCCATCGAGTCCATCGCGTTCGCCAGCGTCTCGCAGTTACTGCAGTAGTAACCGTAGCGGTCGCTGCCCTCCTCTGTGACGTGGACCACATGGAACGGCGCCATCGAGCCGGACTCGTGGTTGTTGTGGTCGACGTAGACCGTCCGGCCGTCATCAGTTACGGGTTCGCGACCGAGTTCGTCGGCGTCGGTGTAGAGGTTCTCGACGTAGGTCCGTCCGGCGATGTCGACTTCACCCGTGCCGGCGCGTTCGAAGCCGCGGTCCTCGTAGAAGCTGTTGCCCTCGACGTTGTCAGCCAACACGCGCCCCTGGAGTGTCTCGGCACCCCGGTCATGGAGTTCCCCGTGGGTCTCGTCGAACAACGCCGACCCAATCCCCTCGCCGCGGTATGCCGGGTCGACGTGCAGCCAGAGAATCGTCCCGATACTGTCGCCCGACAGGACGCTCTCGGAGAGGCCGACCACCTGCCCGTCCCGCTCACCGACGAGAATCAACCGATTACTCTCATCGGCAAGCACTTCCTCGATGCGCGCTTCGTCGTACCACTCCTCGATAGCGCTCGTAATCGCCTTCGGCCCCAGCGAATACGACGCCTCTAGTGAGCGACGCGCCACGTCACGGATAGCCGGCCGATCCGACGGCACTGCCTCCCTGATTTTCATATGCCACTAGTTGGCACGGAACATCATAAATCTACAGTTCAGTGTCAGAATTTGGGACACCCGTTGGGCTATTCATGCGAGGACACCGCGAATTGTGACCTCGACCGGCCTGTGGCTATCCTGTCCACTCGCTGGCGCGTCGTACGAGAATGCGGGCACTGTTCGTGCTCATGTCGGAGGGTACTTCGGGCGGATTCGAACCGCCGACACTTCGCGTCGCTCGTGACGTCCTTCGAATCCGCTGAGGATACCCGCTGCTCACGAAGTCGTTCGCAACAGGATAGTCCCGGGCGGATTCGAACCGCGAAGGCTCGAATACTCGCCTTCTGGGCTCGAACCGCCGAGGATATTTCGCGCTCACGGACTTGTTCGCGCGAAAATAGTCCCGGGCGGATTCGAACCGCCGTCAAGGGCTCCAAAGGCCCTTATGATTGGCCACTACACCACGGGACTGCGCTCACTACGTTCGCTTGACCCGTGAGAGTCGCAGAACCGTTCGGTTCTGCTCTCCACCACGGGACTGCACTCACTTTGTTCGCTCGTCCCGTGTACCTCGCAAATCAACAGGATTTGCTCACCGCCACGGGACTGCGCTCGCTATGAGCAAGCTAACCGTATTCGGTGTAATCGACGGAACGCACTTGAACGCTTCGAGAGCGGGCGGTCAGTCGCTGGTGACTTCAGCCTCGACTTCGAGCAGGCCACAGACGTCACCCTCGGGGTCGAAACAGTCCGGACACTGTGGTTTGCGGTCGATGATCGTATCGAGGCGATCAGCGACCGTTTCGTCGATGACGCCCTCCAGTTGTTTTGCCTCGGCCTGGAACTCCTCGACCTCTAGCACTTCGATGAGGAACCGCTCGATGATGCAGTAGTTCTGGAGCGCCTCGCGAGCCTGTGCGATGCCGTCGTCGGTGAGGTCGACACCCTTGTACTTCTCGTGGTTCAGCAGCCCTCGGTTTTCGAGTTTGCCGATCATCTCGTTGGCGCTGGCCGGACTGACATCGAGCATGTCGGCCACGTCGCCGGTGGATGCTGGACCGTCTTCTTGCTGTTGCGTGAGATAGATCGCTTTCAGATACTGGGCCTGCGTGTTCATTGATAGTCCTCCATCAGGTCGGTCACGTCTTCGACACCCTCTGCTTCGTCCTCGCGGATATCCGACAGCACGGCAAGCAGCCGCTCGCGGTCGATGGTGAATGTCACGTCGGACGCCTCGATGGCTTCGATGAGGTCGTCGTAGAACTTGTACGCCGTCTCCTCGTTACAGAGTTGGTCGTACAGCACGCCGTCGAAGTCCTTGTCGGCCTCGTACTGGGCTTCGACTAGCATCTCGATTTCCTCGAACGGAACGGTGTCCGCTTCGAGGTCGTCGATGAGCGACTCCAGTTGCCGGCGGTGCTCGGCCGACTCCGTCTCGGCGTGTGCGAGGAGGTCAAGCACCGCCTGTTCGTGCTCTCCGCTCGTTTCCTCGGCGTGCTTGGCCGACCGTGCCTCGACGACCTCTTCGAGGACGATACCGATCTGTAGCAACCGGGCGAGCTGATGGTCGGACGCGACCGGCTGTGTGAGACTCACGGCAACACCCCCACTCGGCGCTGTGCTGCAGTCATACACGTAGTTCGGGGAGGCCCGGACTTAAGCGGTTCCCTGTCGTCGAGCCCGCGTTTCGCAACGGTAAGGGACTTTCTCAATCTCTACCTGCTGATTGCGCGTATCAGGCTGACCGCAACGCTACCAGCGCGAATGAAATGAGCGTAGACACCGGGAGAGCAAATCGCTCCCGCGAGCCTGCGCTCGCGTTACTCCCGAAGACGCCGAAAGAACGAGTTCTTTCGAGCCTTCGGTCGTGCGCTACCGCTCACTCCCGAAGACGCTCGTAGATGAGCTGGTCGAGATCCTCGCGGAGTTCGTCGACCTGCACCTCTCCGAGCACGGGGACGAAGAACCCTTCGACGAGCATGTTCTCCGCTCGCTCCGGGTCGACACCGCGGGAGGTCATGTAGAACATGTCCTCTTCGTCGACCTGCCCGACTGTCGCGGAGTGGGAGGCCTCGGTGTCGTGGTTGTTGATGATGAGCTTCGGCGACGCGTCGGCCTCGGAGTCGTCAGAGAGCATGAGCGTGTTCTCACGCTGGTACGACGACGTGTCCCAGGCCTCGCGACCGACGTCCTGAACGCCTTCGTACACCGAGCGGGCGTCGTCGTCGAGGACGCCGCGGGTGACGAGGTCGGCGATGGTGTGTTCGGCCTCGTGCCAGACACGCGACGCGATGTCGAAGTGCTGGTCCTCGTGGCCGAAGAACGCACCCAGAATCTGGGACTCGGAGGAGTCACCCAGCAGTCGGGTCTCGACGTTGGACTTGGTCAGGCGGGAGCCGATGTTGCCGTCGATCCAGTTGACCGTGGCGTAAGTGTCGGCGTGACCGCGCTTGACCTGGAAGTTGTAGGTCTCTTCCGAGAGGTTCTGGAGCGCGCCGTACTGGACGTAGGCGTTCTCCTCGGCGACGACCTCGACGATACCGGAGTAGTACTGGTCAGCGTCGGTCGTCTCGCCGGTCCCCTGGCGTTCCAAAATCGTGACCGAGGAGGACTCCTCGGCGAGGACGAGCGTGTAGTTGAACAGCGACTGGCTGTTCATCGTCGTCCGGATCTTCACGTCCTCGGCGTCGACGCCCTCGGGGACGTAGACGACCGTTCCGGCAGAGAACAGGGCCGTCGACAGCGCAGTGAGGTAGTCCCGCTGCGGGTCGACGACGCTGCCGAAGTGCTCCTTGACGAGGTCCGCATGCTCGTCGAGCGCCTCGCTCCAGGACAGCACTTCGACGCCCTCTGCGTCGACGCGGTCCTTGTCCTGTGCGTAGTCGAGCGGGTCGACCAGCGACTCGTATTCGAGCGCGTCGAGGTTCGTCCACGTTCGACCCGGCGTCCGGATGACGTCCGGCATGTCGAGCTCGTCGAGCGCGGCAAGGGCGTCCTTGCGCGTCTCCAGCAGCCACTCGGGCTCGCCGAGATCCTCGGAAATCTGTTCCACCTGACTCTCTGACAGTGTGGCGTGTACCTGCGTGCTCATGGTTATCCGAGCGACCCCTCCATCTCCAGCTCAATGAGGCGGTTCAGCTCGACCGCGTACTCAATCGGCAGTTCTTCCGTGATCGGCTCGATGAAGCCGGCGACGATCATCTGCTTTGCGTCGTCGTCGTCCAGTCCGCGGGACTGGAGGTAGAAGACGTCCTCGTCGCCGATCTTGCCGACAGTCGCCTCGTGGGCAACGTCGACTTTCGACTCCTTGATCTCCATGTATGGCATCGTGTCCGACGTGGACTCGTTGTCGAACATCAAGGCGTCACACTCGACGGAGGTCGAGGAGTTCTCGGCACCGTCGGCGATGTGGACGAGACCCCGGTAGTTCGTGCGGCCGCCGTCCTTGCTGATGGACTTGGACTCGATGGTGGACTTCGTCTCGGGAGCGTTGTGGTAGACCTTCGCGCCCGTGTCGATGTCCTGGCCCTCGCCGGCGAAGGCGATGGTGATGTGGTTGTCCGTCGCGCCGGGCCCCTTGAGAACAGTGGAGGGGTACAGCATCGTGGCTTTCGAGCCCATGCTGCCGGAGACCCACTCCATCGTCCCGTCGGCCTCACAGATGGCGCGCTTGGTGTTGAGGTTGTACGTGTTCTTCGACCAGTTCTGGACGGTCGAGTACTGGACGTGTGCGTTCTCCTTGACGAACACTTCGACGCCGCCGGAGTGGAGGTTGAACTCGGAGTACTTCGGGGCGGAACAGCCCTCGATGTAGTGGACTTCGGAGTTCTCCTCGGCGATGATGAGCGTGTGCTCGAACTGGCCCATCCCGTCGGAGTTCATCCGGAAGTACGCCTGCACCGGCATGTCGACCGTGGTGTCCTCGGGGACGTAGACGAACGACCCGCCGGACCAGATGGCGCCGTGCAGCGCCGCGAACTTGTTGTCGCTCGGCGGCACGGCCTTGGTCATGAAGTACTCTTTCAGGATGTCTTCGTGCTCCTGGACGGCCTTGTCCATGTCACAGAAGATGACGCCCTTGTCTTCCCAGCGCTCCTGCATGTTCTGGTAGACGATCTCGGACTCGTACTGCGCGCCGACGCCCGAGAGGGCGTTCTTTTCGGCTTCTGGGATGCCGAGCTTGTCGAAGGTGTCCTGAATCTCTTCGGGGAGGTCGTTCCAGTCGTCGACCCCGCCGCGGGTCTCGATGTCGGGGCGGATGTACGGGACGATCTCGTCGACGTCGACCTCCGAGAGGTCGGGCGCGCCCGGCCAACCGGTCGGCATCGGCATTTCGTGGAACTGTTCGAGGGCGCGTAGACGCCGTTCGAGCATCCATTCCGGCTCGTTCTTGTCTTCGGAGATGACCCGGATGGTCTCCTCCGTGAGGCCCTTCTCGGCTTCGAAGGCGGACTTCTCCTCTTTCTTGAACTCGAAGCGCTTCTCCGTGTCGGTTTCTTTGAGGTGGTCTTGATCTGAACTCATAGTGTGTGTAGTGTTATCGCTGTGTACGGAAGGGCGTTACGCGGCCTCGTAGGCTTCCTCTCGGACCCAGTCGTACCCCTCGTCTTCGAGCTTTTCGGCGAGTTCGGCGCCACCGGAGGTGGCGATCTGGCCGTCGAGCATTACGTGGACGTGGTCGGGTTCGACGTAGTCGAGGATGCGCTGGTAGTGTGTGATCTGGAGGATGCCCGCGCCCTGCTCGTCACGGAGCGCATTGATGCCGTTGGAGACGTCCTGCAGTCGGTCGATGTCCAGCCCGGAGTCGATCTCGTCGAGCACGGCGATCGAGGGCTCGAGGATCGCGGCCTGGAGGACTTCGTTCTGCTTCTTCTCGCCGCCCGAGAAGCCAGCGTTGAGATACCGGGACGCGAACTTCTCGTCCATATCCAGCTGCTCCATCTTCTCCTGGAGGATCTCCTGGAACTCGGCGACGCCGATTTCGCCCTCTTCGACGTTGCCCTCCATCGGGGAGGTGTCGTAGCCAGCGGCGTCCTCGTTGGTGTCGCCGCCCTCGGCTTCGACTTCTTCCTCGTCGTCGTCCTCGAAGATCTCCTCGCGCTCTTCGAGCTTGGCGTTGAGCGCGGTGCGGAGGAAGTTCACCATCGTGACGCCTTCGATCTCGGCCGGGTACTGGAAGCCGAGGAAGATGCCGAGCGCGGCGCGCTCGTTCGGTTCGAGGTCGAGCAGATTCCAGGTTCGGAGATCCTCCGGGATCTCCTCGTCACCGAACTCGTTCTCGTCGAGGTGGATGAGCACTTCGCCGTCGGTTACCTCGTAGGCGGGGTGGCCGGCGATGATCTTCGCCGTCGTCGACTTCCCCGAGCCGTTGGGACCCATCAGCGCGTGGATCTCACCGGACTCGACTTCGAGGTCGACACCGCGGAGAATCGTCTCACCGTCCTCTTCTGCGACTTCTGCGTGGAGATTGTTGATTTCGAGTTTAGCCATAGGTATCTCTTAGGTCAACCGAAAGAAGGTACGTTTCACCCATGAAGCTTTCGCATTGCTGTGAACTCAACTTCTGCATATGAAAACAATATTTCTCGCAGAGATAACTACCCGTATTCTGTGGGTTACATGAAGCTGCCGAGTCCCGTCTGTTCCTGCCCGGATTTGACCTCCTCCCAGGAGATGTCCATCGCCTCCAGAATTCGGGCAATCGGGCCTTTCAGCGTCTTGTCGAGCATCTTGTCCCAGTCGATTTCGAACTCCTCGGGGATCTGGTCCGCGTACTCGAAGCAGATCACGTCGGGGTCCCGTCGGAACTCGCCGTACAGCGGGTCCCGCTGGGGGTCCAGGCCTTCCTCCTCCTCGATGCGCTGGAAGAAATCGGAGTGGACCCGGTCGAGGTACAGCCGCTTGGGTTTCGAGCCGCTCTGGAAGTTCGTCCCCAGCAGGAGGTTGGCGTACTTCGCGCCCCGGACCTGCGCGGTGTCGGTGTCGTAGTTGTCGAGTTTCTTCCCGATGCCACCGGGAATACCCACGTCGTCGTAGTCGACGTTCCCGGCCTGGTAGTCCTCGATAACATCGCTGACATACTGCTTGATGGACTCGGCGTCCTCACCGCGGACGATGCGGTCGATGACCTCCTTCTGGACCCGTTTCGTGATGGGGGCGATATCCGAGCGCTGGTACTCGAAGCCCGTGATGTCGATGTCGTCGACGTGCTTACCTTCCTTCCAGACGATGTTGCCCGCGTAGCGCTTCTTTTTGCCGGCCTGGAAGAACCGGCGGTAGAGCTTCTCGAACTCGATCTCGAAGCGGTGGAACTCGGCGTTGAGCTGCTCCATCGCGAACTCGTCGTAGGACGCGTTAATGGTTTCCTCCAGCTCGAACCCTTTCTGAATGGTCGTCGCGATGAGTTCGAGCTCGTCGTCGTCCATCTCGGGGTGCTTCTCGCGCATCTCGTCGGTGATTTCGACGTCGCCCTCGACGTCGTCGGGACCGACATTGCCAAGTTGTAGCATGACGGAGTCGGTGTCCCCGTAGACGACCTCGTACCCTTCGTTTGCGACGACTTCGTCGGTGTAGTCGATGACCTCGCGACCGGTGGCGGTGACCGCCGCGCCCATTTCCTTGTCGTAGAGGCGGAACCGGTCCCAGCCCAGAACGCCGTAGAGAGAGTTCCCCACGTTCTGGAATTTCCCGTTCCGGCCCGCTATCAGGGTATTATTGTCTTTGACCGTTACGCAGTATACACCATTTCCGGCGGTACTCTCCGAGCCATCCCTATGCATTCGGAACGAGTTCTTTGCATCTTCAGTACAGTAGATACGCCAGACTGCCCCATCACGATTATAACTAGCTGTAAGTCCGAGATGTGTACAGAGACGCAATATATCATCGCGCAGTTGCTGACTAATTGTTGAAAAGCGCCATGCATTCTTCTGCCAATCACCGTCACCCTGTATCAGCGTTTCCAAGAACTGCTGTTTTTGACTTTCAGAAGCTTCGAACACAAGCTCTGGAATCCGTTTGCTGTCACTTCCGCTGCCACAAAGCTCAGTAAGCAACTCAGCCCAGATGCGACTGGAAAAGCTCACAGAACGTTCGTCGGTATACCAATACTCAACGAATTGATCTACGAGAGTCTCTATCTTTTCACGGCGACCCGTATGTTCTTGTGCGATATTAATACGGTAGTTCGAAGTCTTCGATTCGTAGACACTACCCTCAGTGATGTACCACGCTAAGAATTCCAGAAAGTCGTTTGTAGAAACTTTCCGTGAGATATTCGGAGTTCCGTATTTTGCGGCAGCCATCGTCCCGCCATCGGACAAGGTGATTCCAGTTTCAGTGTATTCCCTAGCCAATTGGACGATATCAATGGTCTCACCAAATCGGTCCCTGTGCTGGAAGTCCCAGTCATGCGGCATCTCGTAGTTACAGTAGTCGTATAGGTCCCCTGCCTCTTTGAATTTCCATCCGTCTTCGGTGATTCCATTTTTATCGTTCTTCCGGACGAGCATCCGGTGGTTCGGCGTCACGCGGAAGTCCATCTTGCTCGTCTCTATATCCACGAGGTCGCCGCGGTAGTCCGGATACGACTGTGTCTCGACCACCGGTTTGACCTCCATCTCCTCCGTCTCGGGGTCCAGCGAATACACCTCGTCGCCGACATCAAGGTCGCGAATGTTCTGAACGCCTGCCGGTGTCAGCACGTCGGTATCCGGCGTGAAGCAGTTCATGATGACCTTAACTGCCGCTTGCTGCCGGTCAAAGCGCTCGTACTCCGGATTGTCGGGATCGAAGCTGTTCCGCTCGGCCTTCTTTTCTTCGCGCTCTGACAGGAGTTCGTCGACCATCTCCCGGATCACGCCGTCCGGTTCCTTCCGGAAGTGCGTGCCGTTGGGGGCGCGGTAGGTGTCGCCGTCGTAGGTATCCGGGTCGACTTTCGTCTCCGGACTGGCGTTGGTCGTCACCATGCACATCGGGTACAGTGACTTCAGGTCCAGGACGGTGACGTTCTCGCGGACGCCGGTGATGGGGTCGAAGACGGCCCCGCCCTCGTAGTCCTCGCTCTCCTGCTGGCCCTTCGAGGGCAGTGCGAACTCGCCGTGGAGCTTGTGGAGGACGTACATGTCGACGGCGTCGCCGGGGGTCGTCGCGTCCTCCAGCTTACAGCCGACGAAAGTGCGGACCTCGTCCCAGAAGTCGATGATGTCCTGCTCGCGGTCGAGTTCGACACACAGCTCCACGTCCCGGAGGTTGTACTCCAGCAACTGCTCGGGGTCCTGTTCCCAGAGGTCGCCAATGTCGCCGGTGTAGCGCTCCTTGCCGACGCCGAGTTCCTGCTCGCCGACGGCGTCGAGCCGGTAGGATTCGAGTTCGGTGAACTGCGTGCGCTTGTAGGCATAGAGGAGGTCGAAGACGACCCGGCCCTTGATGTCCGGCCCGCCCCAGCCGGAGCGCCAGACCTCGTCGACCCGCGAGAGACGGTCGATCTGCAGGTCGTAGTCGTGGTTGTAGCTCTGGAGTTCCTCCAGGCGGTCCAGGAAGTACGGCGCGTCGAAGTCGTCGAAGTTCCAGCCCGTGAGGACGTCGGGGTCGGTGTCGACGATGTAGTCGACAAAGGCCTCCAGCATGGCCTCCTCCTCGTCGAAGACGCGCACGTCGGCCTCGAAGTCCTCGCGAATCGGGTCGTAGCCGGCCAGCGCCTCGGGGCCGTCGATGCCGTCGGGGGACTCGTACAGCCAGACGACGTACTCGTCGCGGTAGGAGTCGTGGGAGGTGAGACAGACGATAGTCTCCTCGCCGTCCTCGGGGAACCCCTGTCGGTCGTCGACCTCGATATCGAAGGTGTTGACCCGTGGCTCGGCATGGGCTTCGACCGGCTGAATCTCCTCGTGGTGGACTTTCAGACTGTCGTCGTCGAGTTCGCGGGCGGGAACGCACACGCCGCTCGTGATGTCCTTGTCGATGAGCAGGCGGTTGGGGAAGAGGATGTCCGCCTCGTAGTGGTCGAAGTCGTCACGGATCTGGCCCACGTCGCGGGGCGTCTGCCCGAATATCTTCGTCAGGCGCTCGCCCCGGATCGATTCGTAGGGCTCGCCGTCCTCGTCGGCCTCCTCCCACCCGGTGATGCTGCCGTACTGGCGGAGTTCGTCGTCGGTAACGCTGTCGGTCGGCGCGTAGAAGTAGGGTTTGAAATCGAAGACCCGCGCGTGAATCGGCTCGTTGTCGTCGGTACGGCCGAAGACGTGGACCACTGGGAACTCCTCGTCGCCCTGGCCCTCGATGGTGTAGTCGACCTGGGTGACGACGAACTCGACGGTCTCCTCGACCGGCGGGAACTGGCGCTCGTCGAGGTCGACGACGCTCGTTCCGTCGGTGTCGCTGCCGCCGTTGCCCGCGATGGCTGCCGCTTCGTCGGCCACTGGGCGGTCCTCCTCCGCGCCTTGCTCGAAGTCCCCCAGCGTGCCCTGGGTCCCGTCACTCATTCTTGGCCATGCTTCGAGATGCCGGATAAAAACACCGACGGTCGACGGGATGTTGCCACAGGCAGAAAGTATATGACATCGAGTACCATACCCAAGTTTGACGGCCAATGTCGCACCACGCATCCCCCCACGGCGAGGCGGATAGGTCCGAAGAACTGCGGTCGGAGCCGGCGCTCCCGGACGCCATCCAGACGACCGAGACCTACGAGACCGAGGAGGGGACAGTGTTCTACGACGCCGAGAACCCCCTCGCGTGGCTGCAGACCGATACGGCGCTCACCTTACAGGAGATCGCCTGACACAGAGTCCTTTTATTTCCCGACCAACGTAATGAAGCTGTGATGGATATCCCCGGCGATGACGAGCACAACCAGAGCCCGGGGGTCCTCTCCGAGAAAAGCGAGCACGAGCCCGCGGAGTTCGACCCGGAGAGCCTTGGCCCGGACGTACCCTCGCCGTCAGACAGCGATTACAACGGCGAGGCCACGGGGCTGTTCGTCAGGCTCGTCATCGTGTTCAACGTCGCGCTGCTGGCCCTCTCGCTCGGACCGATGCTGGCCTACTTCGAGGGGCAGGTCGACCTCGGGATTCGTATCTTCCTCGTGGGCGTCATCGCTTTCAGCTACGGGACGTTCCGGTACGTGAAGTTCGAGCGCGAGCGCAAATCGGACGACGAAGAGGGCGAAACAGCCGAGACAACGGATACCCAGCCTGACAGCGCGGAGTCAGGCGACCACAACGGCTAACCGGCCCGGTCGGCTACGAACGGCCATATGCGTACTGTGCGGGACGACGACGGCACGCGGTACTTATTGCTAAAGGAATCTACCGAGTCGAGTCTGGTCCGGGACCCCGAAACCGGCGAGCAGCGCCACGTCCCGAACGCCGATCTCGAACCCGTCGATGGTGAATCGCCCTTAGCAACGGCCGCCGAGGCCGTTCCCGGCGCAACCCGCCAAGTCATTACAGCGGCCCACGACGAGCGTGCCCTGGGCCTGCTCGCCGAACTCGACGAGCGCGGGCCGCTCTCCGTGGCGGAACTGCTCTCGGCCTACGACCTCTGTGAGAGCGACCTCCACGGCCTGCTGGCCGAGTTCCGCGCCGCCGGCCTGCTTACCGAAGCGGAAGTCCACGGGCATCGAGGCTACGACACAACTGAGACTGCCAGCGACGGGCTCGCTCAGCTTCGGGACTGAGGGCACGCCACACCGCACCAGGCTCAGGCCAGCTCTGCGACCGTCGCCTCGACCTGTTCGACCCGCGAGCGGTTGGTCGTGGCGTCCTTCTCGACGCGAACGAGGTCGTCGGCCGCGCCGACCAGTTCTTCGTCGTGGCTAACCACGAGAATCTGCTCGACGCCGACCTCGTCGCGCATGTACTCCACGAGGTCGAGCAGTTGCGTGACGTGGCCAGAATCCAGGAACACCGTCGGCTCGTCGAGGATGAGCGGCGGCATCGGCGCGGCCCCGTCGATGCCCTCCGCGAGCAGGCGGTAGATAGCACACCGGAGGCTGAGATTGAACAGCGCCCGCTCGCCGCCGGAGAGCTGTTCGGGCTCCAGGGGCTCGCCGTCCTTCTGGTACACCGTGAGCTGGTACTGCCCGTCGAGTTCGATGTGGGAGTACGAATCGTTCTGGTACACCAGGTCGAACGTCTGATTGAGCATCCGTTCGAGCGTCTCGACGTTGCGCTGGCGCAGTTCCGCCCGGAGCGCCCCGTACATCTCCTGAAGCTCCTCTGTCTCCTCGTACAGCGTGTCCAGTTTTTCGAGGGTCGCTTCGAGGTCTTCACGACGCTCCCGTAGCGACTCCAGCTCCTCGATTTCGTTCGTGACACCACCGATGGCGTTTTGCAGTTCGTCGCGCTGCTCGCGTTTCTCCGCCAGCGTCTCCTCGGCCTGTTCGATGTACTTTTTCGCGCGCTGCTTCTCGCTTCGAGCCTCTTCGATACGCTCCTCGTCGAACGACTCCGCGAGGTCCTGCTTGCGCTCGCGCTTCTCCGCGAGCTGTTCGCGGCGCTGGTCGTTCAGTTCGGCTTGCTGACTGCGCTTCTCGCGCAGGCGCTCGATGTCGTCGTCGCAGTCGTCGATGTTCCCAAGGAGGTCTTCGACCCGCTCCAGATGCTCGATTGACTGCTTGACCTGCTGGCGCTCCTGATTGCACTCGGCGACGACCGAGCGGCAGTCTTCCGCCTGCTCGCGGGCTTCGGCGGCTTTCTCGCGTTTCGTCTCGGCCTCGGACTCGTGGTCCGCTGCTTCCTTGCGGAGCGTCTCGATGCGCTCCTGATCCGCGTCCAGCCCGTTCTCCTTCTCCTCGACTAGTTGGACGATGTTCGAGCGGTTGTTCGCAAGCGTCGCCAGTTCGTCTGCGGTCTCGACCAGCTCTCTCGCCGTCTCGTGTTCCGATTCCAGTTCCGCGACCGTCTCGCGGGCGTCCGAAAGCGTCGCCTCCAGCTCCGATATCCGCTCGCGGTCGTCCTCGATGGAGGCGACGTGTGGCGACTCGGCCACGTCCTGCCCGCACTCGGGGCACTTGCCGGCCTCCAGCAGCGCCTCGGCTTCTGCGAGTGACTCCCGCTCGTTCTTTAGCTTCGTCTCCAGCTCGGTCACTCGCTGACGGGCGTCCTCAAGGTCGCTGGCGACGGATTCCTTGTGCGCGTCCGCTCCGTCGCGGTCGGTCGGCGCGTCCTCGAATCTGGCTTCGAGGTCGGCGATCTGGTCGTCGATGTCGCTGATCTGTTCGCGGCGCTCGGCGATGGTCTCCCGCGCCGCTTCGAGATCGGCTTCGAGTTCGTCGGCTTCCTCGCGTTTGTCCTCGGCCCGGGATTCGAGGTCCGCGGCGCTCTCGGCCAGCGCGTCGGCCGTGCTGCTGTGTTCTTTCGCGTCGACGCGCTGATCCTCGATCCGGCTCTGCAGGTCGTCGTCGCGGGACTGCAGTTCGTCGAGCCGTGCGTCGACGGTGTCCGGGTCCGGCTCTGCGCTGTCGAGGTCGATTTCGGCCACCGTTTCCGAGAGGTCCTCCCGCAGCGACTCCCGGCGGTCCTGCAGGTCGCTGATCTGCTCTTTGAGCTCGGTACGTTCCGTCTCCGTCTCGGTGATGGTCGTCTCTAACTCCTCGATGTCGGCTTCGAGGGTCGACAGCTCCTCGCGTTTCTCCTCGTACTCTTCCAGTACGGACTCGGCCTGCGTGAGCGTCTCCTCGGCGGTGACCTTCTGGTCCTCGATGTGTTCGATTTCGACCTGTAGATTGGACTCCTTCGTTTCCAAACTGTTCAGGCGCTCGTGGAGCTCTTTCTCCTCTTTCTCTTGAATCTGCTCGTCGAGTTGTGAGAGTGCCCCCTGTTTGTCATCGCGCACGCGGCCGACGCCGACACGGGCGTCGCTGGCCCGCTCCCGGTACTCCTCCAGTTTCCCCAGTTGCAGGAGGTCATCGAGCATGTCCTGCCGGTCGCCCGGCGAGGCGTTGATGAGCTTGTTCACCTCGCCCTGGCGGACGTAGGCGCAGTTGACGAACGCCTCGCTGTCCATCCGAAGGAGTTCCGTAATGCGTCGGCGCACGTCACGCGCCCCTTCGTAGTTGCCTTCGGGCGTCTCAAGCACGCATTTGGCCGTTGTCGGTTGTGCCCCGGTCGCACGCACCCGGCGAGTGAGGTGGTAGTCGCCACCGGCGTGGGAGAACCACAGTTCGACGGTACAGTCATCGGCCCCGATAGTGACCACATCACCGAGATTCTCGTCCAGCGCCTTCGAGCCGTACAGCGCGAAGAAACAGGCCTCAAGCAGGGAGGACTTTCCGCTCCCATTGAGTCCGTGGATGACGGTCACGCCGCTGTCCAGTCGCAGGTCTGCATCGTCGTAGCACTTGAAATTAGATAGCTTGACGCGTTGGAATTTCATTGTCGACCCTCCATTACAGGAACTCCTCGACGCTCGCCTGACTCTCGGTGTCCGTGCCGTCGGCTTCGTTCACCGCCGCTCCGTCGTCAGTGTCGTCCTCGTCCGTGCCTGCGTTGGCTTCCGTTTCGGGCGCTCCGTCGCTCGTGGCCGCCCCCGTATCGGCTGCGAGGGCGTCCGAACCCTCGGAGAGCAGTTCACGAACGTGTCGTTCGACCTCGTCTTTGACGTTCGCATCGGCGACCTTCGAGGCGCGAATCGTCTCGTCGATGTCGTAGGCGGCCTCGCTCAGGCCGAGGTCGCGGACGCGCTCTGTGACGGCGTCGTCGGGGTCGGCGAAGCTGATATCCGTTTCGTGGTCCTCGGCCGTGATTTCCCGGTGGTCGGTGACGCGAGCCACGAGTGCCCCTCGGTCAAGTGCGAACGATTCGACGCTGGCTGGGGTCACTGGGTCGCCGTCGCCACTGATCGAGACGATGACGACGGCGTCCTCCAGGTCGTGCTGGCCGACGCGACTCCGAACCCGTTCGACGCCCTCCTCGGGCCCGAGGTCCACGTCGACGAAGACGAACTCGCGGGTGTCGAGGCCGCGGCGGGTGATACGGACCTCGTCGTCGAAGGTGACGATGTTGTAGCCGCGGTCCTCTCGCTCGCTCGCGCTCGCGCGCTCGGTCGATCCACAGTATGTGACCCAGGTGTCCTCGATTTGCTGTTTACCGGGGTCGTGGTTGTCGCCGAGCAACATCGCGTCGAAGGTCACCGACGACTCGGTCAGAATTTGTTCGGCGTCCCAGTCGCCGTAGTCGAAGGGCTGGAACAGGCCGTGAGTGACCAGTGCGGCGCTGTCGGCGTCGTGGGAGGCGAAGTCGTAGTCGAGGTCCTCGCGCTGTGACCGGGGCACGAAATCGAGCCCGTAGAAGGCGGTGTCGCCGATGACGGTCGGCTCGTCGTCGAGCCGCGTCGCCAGACCGAGTGACTCGTACAGGTCGAGCCACTGGGCGTCGCGTTTTGCCTCGTGGTTACCCACAACGGCAAGAAACGGAATACCGGCTTCGGAGAGTTCTTCGAGAACGGTCAGCGTGCCCATGATATCAGCCAGCGCCGGGCGGCGGTCGTGGAACAGGTCACCGGCGTGGACGACGGCGTCCGCGTCGTCCGCGATGGCGTCTCGGACCACCTGCCGGAACGCATCGAGGAAGTCGTCCCGCCGGTCGGGGACGTTGTACTGCTGATACCCGACGTGGGTATCGCCGGTGTGTATCACCCGTGTCATTTGCCCACCTGTAAGCCAGCGCCACCTAAAGGGGTATCGTGAGCGGAGCGAAAGTGGTCGACGGTACTGTGGTCGGCCCGGTCGCTACGACCCATCGCCGGGCCCCGCCGCGGCGTCGCGGTACCGCCGGAACGCTCGCAGAGCCGCCCGACCCTCGTCGGCCAGCCCGCTCACTTCGTGTTCGGCCTGTGCGACGGCCGCTTCGAGTCGCCCGACGCCGAACGTCTCGACGAAGGCGACCGCTTCGTCTAAGTCGTCGGTCGCCTCGGTCGCTCGCTCGATGACTGTCCGGTAGTCGGCGTCGCCGCCTGTATCGCGGGTGCCAATCCGGCCTGCGCTACAGCCGTCCTCTCCGTCGGCTACTCGCAACGCTCCGCCTCCGTTGTCGCTGTTGTCGCCCTCCCCGTCAGCGAGTGCCGCGAGTGCCGCTTTCACCTGGTCGCTATCGGCCATAGAACGGCGTGGCCACGGCATCCGAAATAAACGTTTGCTGGCTCCGGGTCAGTTGATGGCTCGTTCGAGACACCCGTTCAACTCGAACCGATTGAAAAAGCGTACAGTTTGGTGACGTAACCGGTTCGATAGAACTAACAGCCCAGTCCCGGTGTTACAGGACGAAAACCCACTGTCGGATGGCCTCCACAATGTCTCTACGCGTACTCCGATCCGACGACAACGCGCTCTCCTCGGTCACAATCGTCGCGCTACTGATTCTGGCAACCCTGCTCATCTCCGTCGTCCTCGCGCTGTTCATCCTCGGCGGGTGAGGCGGGACGAGCACTTGCTGGCAGCAGCCGGTACGCTTCCCGCAGCTCCCCGTCCGAGCGTTCAAATACCAACACGCGACCAGGGCCGGGCATGACAGATATCGAGACGCTGGCCGAACGGCTCCGCACGGTCGAACGCGCGGTCACGGACGGAACGACGGAGTTCCCGGAGGTGACGGAACTCGCTGAGTTGGAGAGCCGCGTGGACACCATCGAGCAGCGTATCGACGACATCGACGAGCGGACGGCGGAGCTCGAAGCCGCCACGCAGGCCCTCCGCGGCTACGTGGGGAACATCCGCGCGGTCAACGAAGATGTCGAGCAACGCGCCGACGCGGCGCTGGCGGCGACCGACCGACTGGAAGTCCGACTCGACGAAGCACTGTCGTCGTCGGCATCTGACCCATCAGCGGCGGGGACCGACCAGTTACGGGCGGAGACAGTACAAGGCCATCCAGGCTTGTCGGATAGCGGCGAGCACAGAGAAACGAACGCCACGACCGAGGAACCGACCGATTTCTCCGCCATCACCGACGGCGGTGATCCCGACGACGAGACCACTGACGCGGGCGTTATCGGACGTATCCGTGCGCTGCTGTGATATACCGGCTGGTTCTCGCCGTCGCGGTCATGACCGCACTTGTCGGTGCAACAGCGCCAGCGCTATCGACGGCCCGAGCAGACGCAGCCAGTGGTGCCATGGAGCGTCAACTGGACGAACTGGGGGCCGAATTGACCACTTTAGTCGAGACTGACGACGCGACGGCGAACGGCGACGCGCGTCGTGCAGTGGAGATACGACTCCCCCCGCGGAGCTACACGAACGCCGGCGTCAGTCACCTGCAGTTCGCGGAGCGGGCCGGTGTTGGCGTCGCGACCTGGACAGTCGAGTCCCGGAAGCGGACCGAGCGGCTGGTCGGTATCCCGATCCGAACGACGGCGTCGACCGACCGGCTCGACGAACCCGGTACACATCAACTCGTGTTCGTCTTGACGCGGTCGGACGGCCAGCGGGTGCTGAGGGTCCATCGGTTTAAGTCCGAAGCCGCGGCGAGGAACGGCCATGCGTGAGTGGCTCTTCGGGTCATCGGCGTCGGACTGCCGCTGTGAAACGGCAATCGAGGGTGAGCGGCTGGTAGTGACGGCGGACCAGTGTCCGGGCAGTGGCGACCTCGCCGCGTCGGTTGACTGCCGGGCGACGGTCGTCGATTCGCTCTCGTCGACCGGTATCGATACCGTCGTCACGGAGCAAGCAGGACAGGAGCGAGTGTACGTCGACCGGGCGGCGGCGGTACTCACCGCGGCTGGCCGGTTCGCGACCAGAGTCGCCTCGCTGGACGACCGCCTCGCAGACCGCGCTCGCCGGGACCCCGTCGCTGCCGCCGCGGAGGCAGTCGGCCGAGCGGGGCCGGTCGCTGACCTGGCGGCGGAGACCGGGTTGGCGGTCGCCACAGAAGGCTTCGATACCAGCGAGCAGGCACTCACTGCATACACTGGGCCAACGATTAGCGACGCCCGTGTCGGGGCAGCGCCGCCGTCGGCTGCGGCTCTCCGGGACCAGCAAACGCTCCCGACAGAGGCCGTCGTTCGGCGATACGACACGCGCAGCGACCACCTGCCGATGTATCATATCGAGCCCCGCGAACAGCGGTTCGACGTGGATACGATGGAGACGCTCGTCGAAGCGTACGAGCGAGTCGCCACCGCTGCCGCCGACGGCGACTGTCACCCGTACGACGCAGCTACCGCGGTGGCCGGCGACAGTACGACGGCAACCGCTGTCGGTGCCGTGCTGGAGAAACACACGGGCGGGCTCGGGATTCTGGAAGATATCTTCGCCGATCAGCGGGTGTCCGACGTGTTCGCGACAGCCCCAGTGAGTGACACCCGGCTCCGAGTGCGTTGTGACAGCGAGACGATGCGGACGAATGTCCGCCTGACGCCGGCGGGCGCGAACACGCTGGCGTCGACGTTCAGACGGTCGAGCGGCCGGGCGTTCTCACGAGCGAGCCCGACGCTCGATGCGACGGCGACGGTGGCTGACCGACAGATTCGCGTCGCCGGTGTGAGCGAACCGGTCAGTGACGGCCTCGCCTTCGCCTTTCGCGCCCATGACAGCGACGTGTGGCGGCTGGCCGACTTCGTCGACAACGGGACGATGCCGACAGCCGTCGCCGGGCTGCTCTCCGTCGCCGCGGAGCGCGGCGGGGCCTGTCTCGTCGCCGGCCCCCGCGGCGCGGGCAAGACGACGACGCTCGGGGCGTTGCTCTGGGAACTCCCCTACGAGGTCCGGACTATCCTTATCGAGGACACGCCCGAACTTCCGGCGTCGTCCCTGCAGTCCGACGGGCGGGACGTGCAGGCGCTTCGGACCGCCCGCGGAGAGGGGCCGTCGGTCGACGCCTCGGAGGCCCTGCGGACCGCGCTCCGGCTCGGCGAGGGCGCGCTCGCCGTTGGGGAGGTCCGCGGCGAGGAGGCCAGCGTTCTCTACGAGGCGATGCGTGTCGGTGGCGGCGACGGGGCCGTCCTCGGGACGATTCACGGCAACGGCCCCGAAGCGGTTCGGGAACGGCTGGTGTCGGACCTCGGCGTCCCGGTGCAGTCGTTCGCTGCGACGGACCTCGTGGTGACGCTGGCTCCGCCCGCGTCGGAACACGGCCGCGGTATCGCATCTGTCGCGGAGATCGTCTCCCACGACGACGACGTTTCTTTCGAGATGCTCTACGAGCGCGACGGAGCGACGGCGACAGCCACCGGTCGCTTAGAGCGGGGCAGCAGCCGTCTGGTGGAGTCACTCGCCGCACCCGGCGAGTCCTACGCCGAGGTACTCGACGCTGTCGAGGCGCGAACCGAACGATTCGAGGAGTCAGTGGCTGTCGAGACACGCGGGAACGAGCCACCCACAGACGAGGTCCAGCCGTGAGCCACGCCAGCGGTTCAGACGGCGACAACGACAACGCGAGCACAGCACCAGCCGCACCGCCCACAACCGCAGTCGGTGCGGCCTCTCCTGGCACTATCGAGGTACCAGACGACTACCGGCGAGCGTGTCGGCTGCTCTCGGTTTCGGCCCCGCCTGAGGCACTACTGACGGCGAGCTACGCCGTTGCGGTGTGTGGCTCCCTGCTCGCACTGGTCGCCGCTGTGACGGTGACCGGACTGCTGGCGACGACTGTCAGCCTCGGACTCCTCGCCCTGTCCCTGAGCGTCGCGGCGCTGGGACGGTACGGCGTGCCGTTCGCCGCCGAAGCAAAGCGGATTCGAGCGCTGGGGACCGCGCCGTCGCTCGTAACGACACTGGTGCTCGGCGCGACGCTGTGGCCCAGCGCCGAGCGGGCGGCGGCGTTCGCCGGACGGGCCGGAAACGGCCTGCTCGCCACACGGCTGCAACACCATCGACAGCGAGCCGCGGGCACGCCACGGAGCGGTCTGGGAACGTTCGCGGCGTCATGGGGTAGCCGGTTCCCAGCGCTCGAACGCGCTGTCGGGCTGGTCGAGAACGCGACGCTGGCCCCGACCGAGGAGCGCCCCGAGGTCCTCGAACGCGCACGGCAATGCATCCTCGACGGGACGCGCGACGAAATGGCGGCCTTCGCGGCCTCACTCCGAGGTCCGGCGACCGGTCTGTACGCGTTCGGTGTCCTCCTGCCGCTGGCGATGGCGTCCTTGCTGCCCGCCGCCGCTGCCGCGGGTGTGCCAGTGACCGCCCCTGTGCTGGTCGGGACCTACGGCGTGGTCTTTCCCGGCGCACTGTTGGTCGCCTGTTGCTGGCTCCTGGGCCGGCGACCGGTCGCGTTCCCGCCAGCGACAATCCCGCGAAGCCACCCGGACGTGCCGGCGTCGGCACTTCCATCGGTCGCGTGCGGCATCGTCGCCGGAATCGGGGGGTGGCACCTTGCCGGCGCGCTCGTCGCTGCGTGGGCGTCGCCTATCGGGGCGCTCGGGACCGGTGCCGGGAGCGCGCTCGTCAGCTACTACCGACCCATCGCTGAGGTCCGCGACCGCGTCACCGACATCGAAGCGGGCCTCCCCGACGCGCTGTCTGCCGTCGGTCGACGGCTGGACCGCGGCCAGTCAGTCGAAGCCGCGCTCGTCGAGGCTGTCGACGAGGCTCCCGAACCCACCAGCGGCGTCATCGAAGCCGCCGCCGCCCGACAGGAGCACCTCGGAACCAGCGTCGAGGAGGCATTTCTCGGCCCTGGCAGTGCACTCGCTGACGTTCCGAGCCGTCGGGCTCGTCGAGTGGCGACCCTGCTGGATACGGCCGCAACAATCGGGCCACCGGCGGGGGAGTCCGTGACGACGATGGGAGAACATCTGGACGCGCTCCGGGCCATCGAGCGCGAGACGCGTCGCGACCTCTCGCAGATAACCGAAACGCTGTCGAACACCGCCGGGCTGTTCGGGCCGCTGATCGGCGGTGCGACCGTCGCGCTGGCTGGGTCGATGGGCGGCGGTGAGCAGTTCAGCACTGTTTCGAGCGTGGTGCTGGGGCCGGTCGTCGGCTGGTACGTCCTCGTTCTGGCTGTCCTGTTGACGGCGCTGTCGACGGGCCTGCACCGCGGACTCGACCGCGCGCTCGTCGGCTACCGAACCGGCCTGGCGCTCCTGTCGGCCACGGCCACCTTCTTCGTTGCCGTCGTTGCCACCGGGCTGCTGGTCTGAGGTTTTAAATCGGAGAACGCGGCCAGGCCGTTCCATGTTCGAGACGCACGTCGATACGCTGTACCTCTGGGTCGGCCTGGGGACGGTGAGCGTGGCCGTCCTCGGAGTTGTTGTCGGTCTCCCGACGACCGCACCGCCGGACGCGACGGCGACGGCTGCGACTATCGATGAGGTCACAACAAGTCCGCCCGGATCCGTCGCACATCGACGCCTCGCCGCTGCAGAGTGGGCGTTCGACGGTCGCGAAATCAACCTCCGCAACGACGGCGGGACAGCCACGGCACGACTGATCCGAGCGGCTGTCCCGGCGCGGACCGACCGGCTACAGGCAGTGGTGAACGGGGAGCGGCCGAAGGCGGTGTACGATTCACCAGAAGCGTTCAGTCAGGAGGTCCGCAAGGCGCGGAACACGGACACGACGTGGCGACCGGCCCCCGAGCGACTGACGGTCAGGCACGTCGCCTGGGGAGGGACCGATGTCGCCATCGTCGGATAGAGCGACGACGGAGCCGCTGGCCGCGCTCGTCGCTGTCTTCGCCGTCACGCTCGGCGTGGCGCTGTACGCTGGCGTGGTAGACGAAGCGTTCGGAACGCTCGACGACGACCGCAATATCGCCACCCCGACCGCCGATGCTGTGGAACAGCGGCTCTCGTCGGCCGGCGTCGTCCGGCCCGGAAGACTCAACAGCGCGCTCGATACGGTTCCGGCGAACTACCACGGGAACGCGACCATCACGGCGACGACCGGCGAGCGATGGAGCAGTGGCCGGAAGTCACCGAGCAACGCTGACACCGAAACCAGAACGGTGAGCGTGCGGGTCGGGCCGGGGGCAGTCCGCCGGGGAACGCTCACCGTTCGGGTGTGGCGATGACCCGAGCCATGAGCGCCGTCGCCGACGTGACGGTGTTTCTCCTGCTCGTCGGTGCGGCCGCGGGGACTCTCGTGAGCGGCGTGGGAGTCGAGAAGCCGGCGGCGACCACGAACCCCGCGGCCGAGCAAGCGTCGACACTGGCGACGAGCACCGCGAGCGTCGAGTATGATCTGGTCGTCCCTCCGTCAGATCGTCGTACGCCACCCGACAACGCTACGCGGCGGGAGCGGACGAGTCACGGGACCGTCGCGGAACTGCTCGGTGAGGCGGCGATGAGCGGTGTCACCGTGGACGGCGAGCGGGTATCGAGCGCCGGCGCGGACTTCGAGTCCCGAGTCGCTGTGGCGACGCGTGACAGACTCCACAGCCGTGAGCATCGAACGTCCGTCCGCGTCACCTGGGCACCGTATCCCAGTGCGCCAGTCAGCGGCGAGTACCGCGTCGGCGACCGGCCCCCTGACAGCGTGGACGTTCGAGCGGCGACGGTAACAGTCCCGAGCGGGATGGAGAACGTCTCGGAGCCGGCCCGCGAAGCGGCGAAGACAAACGGCTACGATGGCGTGGCGACGGTCGTGGCTCGGAGCGTCGTCGACGGGCTGTTCCCGCCGACACAGTCGCGGTATGCTCTCCGTGGCGACTACCCCTCGGACGTGCTGCTGGCCGCGCGGTACGAGCGTATGGCCGACCTGACGGGGGCGAGCGTTGCCGTTGAGAAGCAATCGACGACAGAAATGAACCGCGACCTGACCGCGGCGCTCGCCGCCCGGCTTCGGATCGATATGCGGTCGCGGTACGACGCGCCAGCGGACGCCGCCCGCGCCGTTCGAGTGAGCCGTGTCCGCGTAACTGTCAGGACGTGGTCCCCGTGAGAGACGACACCCGCGGCCGGATCCCGTTCGCGTTGCTCGGCGTCCTCCTCCTGGTGAGCAGCCTCACGCTGGCCCCGACGTTCGTCACCGAGCCGGCCCCGAGCGAAACAGCCGTCGAGCGGGCGCTGAATCAGGCCACAGCGGAGACGCAGGTCGCCGTGCGGGACGGCGTCTCGACGGCTGGCCGGCAGGCGGCCGCGAACCCGGTCGTCACGCCGGCCGATACGCCCACTGGCCGGGTGCTGAACGACTCGATGGCGTTCCGGGACTCGCTCAGAATACGCGCCTATCTCCGGGTTGCGGACCGACTGGAGCGCGTCACCGGCCGAAGCGGTGACGTGACCGTGACCGCCAGTTTGCCGACGGTTTCTAACGCCAGCGACCTCCGGGCTGTGAAACGTCGCGTCTCGGTCGAACGCGCCGGGCCAAACGAGACCGCGATGCGGGCGACGGTCGAGAATGTCGTCCTGACGGTTCGGCGCAACGGCGCGGTGGTCTCGACGCGGCGGGTTTCGCCGACCGTCGTCGTCCCGAACCAGGCGCTCATGCTCCATGAGCAGGTATCGACCTACCAGACGCGGCTGAACAACGGTCTGGACAAGCCGGGCCTGAGCCAGCGGATGACAGCGCGTCTGTACCCGATGGCGTGGGCGAGAGGCTACGCCCAGTACGGCGGCGCAGGCATCGAGAACGTCGTCGCGAACCGGCACGTCTCGCTGGCGACGAACGGCGCACTGCTCGGCGTCCAGCGGTCGACCTTCGGCCGGAGCGACCCCGCCGGTCGTCGTGCCTTGACGGAGGCGACAGCGATGACGGGACTCGAAGATATAATTCGGGGAAGCAAGGGAACCGCTGTCTCCAGCGACGTACTCGACCAGACCGAGTACAAACCAGTCAGCGAGACGCCGCCGCGCCCGAAATCCACGGCCAGTCCGAGCCCGGAGGATTCGATGACCATCGGCGTCAACGAGACGGCCGACACCGCGTTCCGGTCCGTCACCGAGCCGTCGGCGCTCAACGAAACGCTCGAAGACGCGTACACCGTCGAGGTAGCGCTGGAAGTCGACGAGCACCGACTGGGCGGGGGGCCGCCGGGGAAGCCGGCCTCGCCGGGCAGCGAGTGGACACTAGTCGCCGACCGGACGACTACCGCTACAGAGGCAGTCGGGAACGCCAGCGGGGGTGTTGCGACGCCGGACGGCTGGCACAGATTGGAGACGTTCAGCCGGACCGTCGAGCGACAGTACACGCGGACCGCCGTCTGGCAGAACGGATCAGTACGTCGGCGCACGACTGCGTCGAGCACCGCACGCTATCGCGTGACCGTCGCCGTCGTCGGCCGCCATCACGGCCGTTCAGTGGCACCGAACCGCTCGATTCGGACCGCACACGACGCCAGCGCAAGCCCGTTGAACGGGTCGAACCTCGCCGACGTGGAGCCGAAGGCGATGGACACGCTCGTCGGCCACGCCGGGGGTCGAGACGAAACTGCCGAGCGAGTCGTCGACGACAGCCTGGGCCGGACGGAGGCGACGGTGACGGCCGACCGACCACCGGAACTGCACGAGTGGGTGTATCGGGACCTGATGGACCGACGGGACTCAGTCCGCAACACGACCGTCACCGTCGAGCGCGGACGTGTGGGGACCTTCGAGACGAATCCCCCGCGGGAACTTCGGGAGCGGGTCGCGCAACGCCGCGCCCGCCTCGCGGCCGTGCCGGACTCCTACGACAGTACGGCCCAGAAGGCCCGCGTCGCGGCCCGGCTGACCTATCTGAATGCAGTGTTGGCGGAGCTAGATAGGCAGGCCTCGGTTCGGGACAGTAACCGGAAGCGAGTCGACGCACAGCTAACGGAACGCACCGAGGGGTCGCTGCGTGCCCTCCGAAAAGGACTAACCGCCCGTGAAACGCGCATTCCACGGTCACGCCCGGCCCCGGTCGGTCCGGCCGGCCCCGTCAGGACACGGGTCGATACGCAGACGCCGTATCTGACGCTGGCCGAGCTAAACGAGAGTCGGTATCGTGCGCTGAACGGGAGCGAGCATCCGCTGGTGGCGCGGAACGCGAACGTGTTCACAGTGCCCTACGGCGACGCCGCCGACGCCGTCGTTGGCGGTGCGTTCGAGGGTGGCGATAGGGTACGCCTCGCAACGGCAGCGAACGCACTCGCAGCCGCGAACGAAACCCTCGAAGACGAGTCGAGCGCCACGCTCGCTTCGGAACGTGATGCGCTCCAGCGGGAGGTGGAAGCGGCCAACGAGGAGATGACGACGACGCTCTGGCTGGCAGTCTCCCAGCACACCGAAGCTGAACAGGACGAGAGCAAGGCCATTGTCACTGAAGCGCTGTCGCCATGGGACACATCGGCGGCCCGAGCGCTGGCGCTGACCAACGGCTCCGCGCAGGAACGGGTCGCCCACGTCGCCGGTGCCCGGCTGAACCTCACGCGGGTCGAACGCGACCGCCTTCGCCTGACGCTGCTCTCGGTCGACACGCCAGCGACCAGACCGACGCTGGGGTCGACGAACGGGACGGCCTCGGCGGTGCGGTCCGTTGCGAAAGACGAACTGCGCAGAGCGCTGGCTGATGCCGGCAAAAAGAAGGCTCAACAAATCGCGACGAAGCGGCTCGGGACGGACAAACTGCCGGCTGGCCTCCCGCTGGCCCCGCCAGTCACCCCCTGGTACGCGACGGCGAACATCTGGTGGGTGACCGTCGAGGGCGAGTACGCCAGGCTCGCCGTCTCTGCGAGTCACGGCCCGCCGAGCGAGCCAGGCGCACGGACCACCTATGCGCGTGACGGGCACAACGTCACGCTCGACGTGGACGGCGATGGAGCGGTCGAGCGACTGGGTACCGCCGACCGCGTCTCGTTCAGAGCCGAGACGGGCGTCGTCGTCGTGGTGCCGCCCAAGCCGCGCGGGGTCGGTGACAAGGGCGGGACCGCCGTGGAGAAATCGAGCGGGTGGCCGGACGCAGGTGCCTGACCCCGGGCCGCATAACCGAAGTGAAATACCCCGGGGCCATACCGACGGCCATGCTCCGAGGCGAGTTTCCTGATGCGGGCGAGCAGTCACCCGATGAGTTACTGGCGGCCTACGGCACCGTGCTGGCCGAGACAGTCGAGACAGTCGGCGTCGAGGAAATCGCCGCCGAGACCGGTCTCGACCGGACGACGGTGACAGCGTTTGCGGACGGCGATATCGGCGACCGAACGCTCGATGAGGCGGTCGCTGTGCTGGCGACCGGACCGAACCGGCCGGACGCCGACGCGCTACAGGCCGAAGCCCAGGACATCCTTCTGATGGGGATGACGACGGCTGTAATGGACGTCGAATCGCTGGCCTCCGGCATCGACGACGAACTGGAGCCGAAAGAGATCCAGCAGAAAATCGAGGGTCGCTACCCGATAACACTGGCCGAGTACGCCCTCCTGCACAGCCACATCGAGGGGGAGAAGCGGTGACGGAGCGCGTCGCCATTCTGGGCTGTGGCTACGTCGGCCTCGAACTCGGACGGCAGTTACAGGACGATCATGAAGTCGTCGGCGTTCGCCGGTCCGCCGGCGGTATCGAAGCTATCGAGGACGCCGGTTTCGAGGCCGTCCGGGCCGACGTGACCGACCCCGAGTCGCTGGCCGCGGTGCCGGACGCCGACTGGCTCGTCTTCGCCGCGAGTTCCGGCGGCCGCGGAGCCGAGGCCGCCCGCGAGGTGTACGTCGAAGGACTCCGGACGGCTATCGACCACTTCTGGTCTCGGGCCGACCCGCCCGAGCGGCTGGTGTACACCTCAAGCACAGGCGTCTACGGCGACCACGACGGCGCGTGGGTCGACGAGGAGACGGCACTGGACCCACAGACCGAGAAGACCGAGGTACTGGCCGACGCAGAGCGCGTGGCGCGCGAGCGCCCCGTGGAACACGGCGGCCACGGCGCAGTCGCTCGCTTCGCTGGCCTGTACGGCCCGGAGCGCTACCGACTGGAGCGGTACCTGGAGGGACCGGTGACGGCCGGCTACCTGAATATGGTCCACCGGGCCGACGCGACCGGGGCCGTGCGCCACCTGCTGACGGAAGACCACCGTGAGGAGGTCGTCCTGGTCGTCGACGACGAACCCGTCGAGAAGTGGGCGTTCGCCGACTGGCTGGCCGAACAGTGCGACGTCCCGTTCCCGCCGAAACAGACGACAGCGGAACGGCTGGCCGACGACAGCCTCTCAGAGACGGCGAAGCGCCGCATCCAGACGAGCAAGCGGTGTTCGAACGACCGTCTCCGGGAACTGGGCTACGAATTCGAGTACCCGACGTTCCGGGAAGGGTACCGCGACGCCGTCCGAAACTACCGGCAAAATTGACGGTATCGGGGGCGAACTTTATTACTGATAGGCTGGCGAACAGCGTGGTATGACACGCGTTGCCGCCGGCGGACTCCAGATCGACGCCGCCGCGGCGTTCGCTAGCGAGAATCCCCTGCTGGTCGCTGGTGTCGCTGTGGTCCTTCTCGCCCTCCTCGGTGCCGGCATCTGGTTGCGTCGGTATCTCAGCCGAACGCCCGGCGAGCGACTGCGTCGGACGCTGACCGGCTACGACCGGATCGCGGTGTTGATGCACCCGAACCCGGACCCGGACGCGATGGCCTCTGCCCTGGCCGTCAACCAGCTCGTCGCCGGCACTGATACGTCAGCGTCGTTGCTGTACCCCGGGGAGATACGCCGCCCGGAGAACCGGGCCTTCCAGACGGTGCTGGATCTGGATTTCGACCACATCGAGACTGCCGACGACATCGACGGCGAGGCGGTCGTCCTCGTCGACCACAACACGGCACGCGGCTTCCCCGGTGCCGAAGAGATAGAACCGGTCGCCGTCATCGACCACCATCCCGGAAACGGCAGCGGGGACGAGTTCACGGACATCCGGTCCGATTACGGGGCCTGTGCGACCATCTTCGCGAGCTACTTCAATCAGTTGGAGTTCGAGTTCAGCGACACACAGGGGAACGGGGGTATCGATATCGACGCGGCACCGGCAGAAACTGTCCCCTGTGCGCTGGCAACGGGGCTGATGTACGGTATCCAGTCGGACACCCGGTCGCTGACCAACGGGTGTAAGTCCGAGGACTTCGCGGCTGCCGCGTACCTCTACGATGGGATGGACAGCGACCTGCTCAACCGCATCGCGAACCCCCAGGTCGACGCGGAAGTGCTCGACGTGAAATCCCGGGCTATCGGGAAACGAGAGGTGCGAGCGCCCTACGCGTTCAGCGATGTGGGCGAGGTATCGAACACGGACGCGATTCCGCAGGCGGCGGACGAACTGGAGACGTTAGAGGGCGTCTCGGCGGTCGTCGTCGTCGGCGAGAAGGAGGGGACCATGCGCATCGCCGGGCGCTCGCGGGACGACCGCGTCCACATCGGCCGGGCGATAGAGGCCGTCGTCGACGATATCCCGATGGCCGAGGGCGGCGGCCACGCTCGGATGGGCGGCGGCAAGGTCCCGGTCGAGCACATGGCCGGCCTCGGCCCGAGCGACGGCGTCTCCCGGGAAGACTTCCGCGAACGGGTGTTCGATGCCATGAGCGGCGAACTGTAACAGGCGACTCCTGCGCTGTCGCCGACTCCAGTGAATCTCTGTCCTTTTGTCACTGCCCGACCAACACCCGGTATGGCCACACGGGAGGCGACCTGGGCGTACCGGGACGACCACGACGAGTTCGCGCGCACGTTCTACCGGCGGTTCGGCGACGGCGTCGTCTCCAGCATCGGTATCGGAACGTACCTCGGCGACCCGACCGACGAGCGGGACGCGAGTTACCACGACGCCATCGTGACGGCGCTCGAATCCGGCATCAACGTCGTCGACACGGCGATAAACTACCGTCACCAGCGTTCCGAGCGGGTCGTCGGCGACGCCGTCGCGGACGCCGAGGTGGACCGCGATGCGATTGCCGTTGCGACGAAAGGAGGGTTCGTCCCGTTCGACGGAGAGCGCCCGGCGGACCCCGGCGCGTTCGTCCAGTCGGAGTACCTCGACACCGGCATCGTCGACCGCGACGACCTCGTTGCCGGCCAGCACTGCATCGCGCCGGACTACATCGACGACCAGGTCGACCGCTCGCTCACGAATCTGGGGCTGGACACCATCGACCTCTACTACGTCCACAATCCGGAGACGCAACTGAAGTCCAAGTCCCGTGAAGCGGTGTACGACCAGCTAGAGGCGACCTTCGAGCAACTGGAGGAGCGCGCTGCAGCCGGCGACATCGAGCACTACGGTGTCGCGACGTGGGAGGCGTTCCGCGTGGCCGCCGACCACGACAGCTACCTCTCGCTGCCCGAGATCGTCGAGCGCGCACGCGCCGCGGCCGAGACGGTCGGCAACGCGGCGACGCATCTCCGTGCGATTCAACTGCCGTTCAACGTCGCGATGGCCGACGCGTTCACCGTCGAATCCCACGACGGCGCGGAGGGGCCGCAGTCGGCGCTGTGGTTCGCTCACGAGGCCGGGCTGGACGTGTTCACCAGCGCATCAATCATGCAGGGACAGCTAGCCACAGCGGTCCCGGACGAGGTAGCGGCGAAGCTCTCTGGCGAGACGAGCGCACAGCGCGCCATCAACTTCGCACGCAGCGCGCCGGGCGTGACCTGCTCGCTGGTCGGCACGGGCTCGGTCGAGCACGCCGAAGAGAACGTCGATGCCGGTCGGTACGAACCGCTCGGTGCGGACGCGTTCGACGCCGTCTTCGAGTAGCTAGCTGAGTTCCTTCCACTTGCCGTCGCACTCGGGGCAGACGCGCACTTTCCCGACCTCGTCCGGGTCGTTCTCCGTCGCGAGCGGCTCGTCACAACTGGTACACGAGAGCCGTCCGTAGTTGTCCTTCTCGACGTCGCCGGCCCGGAGGGCCTTCCTCACTGAGTCCATACCTGCCAGTGTGCTACCCGCGTGTAAAAACCCCGTGGCGGCGTTCCGGAACGTTGTTCATGGCTTCCGATCTATAACCGGTCGTGTCTCGTCGCCGCGTCTTCGGCTCGCTGTTGGGGATGGTGTTCTGCATCAACCTCGCCAGAGTCGTCTTTGCACCACTTATCGAGCCGATTCGGGCGACGACGGGGGCGTCCGACGCGACGCTCGGACTGCTCGCAACGATGGCCTGGGCCGGGAGCGCCCTCCCTCGGCTGCCCACCGGCGTTCTGCTGACCCGGATATCGCGGGCGAAGGTCATCTTCGGCTCCGGTGTCGTGTTGACGCTCGGGACGACGTTCACCGCGCTCGCGTTCGACCCGACGCTGTTGCTCGTCGGCGCGTTCACCATGGGGCTTGCCAGTGGCGTCTATCTGACCGCGGCGAACACGCTGGTCAGCGAGCTGTACCCGGAGCGGCCCGGCCGCGCGCTCGGACAACACGGCGTCGCTTCCCAACTCGCCGCCGTCGGCGCGCCGGCGCTGATCTCGTTCGTGCTCATCGTCGGGACGTGGCGAACCGCGTTGCAGGGGATAGCGGTCGCCGCGGGACTGGTGACCATCGCGTTCACGCTCATCGCGAGACGCTCGCAACTCCCCGACGCTGGGAGCGAAGACCGCGACCTCCTCGGCGCGGCGCGTGCCCAGTGGCATATCATCGTCACCAGCGTCGCCACCATCGGCGTCGCGGGGATGGTCTGGAACGGGCTGTTCAACTTCTACGTCACCTACGCCACGAGCGTCGGGCTGTCCGCGGGCTCGGGCCGGACGCTGCTGTTGCTCGCGTTCGGCGCCGGCGTGCCGGCCTTCTACGTCAGTGGTCGCTTAGCCGACCGCCTCCCGTCGATTCCGTACCTTCTGACGATTCTGGCCGCCTTTACCGGCTGTGTGCTGGTGCTCCCGTCACTGACCGGATTCTGGTCGCTGGCCGCGTTCAGCGTCGTCGTCGGCTACGTCATCCACAGCATCTTCCCGGCGGTGGACGCGTACCTGCTCGGCTCGCTCCCGGACCGCCACCGCGCGAGCGCCTACGCCACCTACGGCGCGGGAATGATGGTGATGCAGGCCCCCGGGAGCGCGCTCGTCGGCCGACTGCTGGACGCCGGCGTCACGTTTCCGACGCTGCTTCGCGGCATGGGAGTCGCGTTGCTCGTCGTCCTCGTTGCGATGGTGTCGCTGCACCTCGACGGTCGGCTGCCGAGCGCGGCCCGAGCCTAAAGGCTGAAGCCGCTCGGTGCCGCGTCACCTGTATGGACCTGCCACCGGACGAGCTGGCTGGCGTCGTCGACCTCTTCGGCTCGCTCACCAGAGCGGAACTCGTCGACGCCTGCGGCGAACTCGCCTTCAAGCAGGGCGTCGACGCCGACCCGGACGCGGTCGCGGCGGCCATCGACGGCGCTATCGACTCGTATCACCTCGTCGCCGTCGACGACCACGCCGCCGACACCGACGAGACGCTGCTTGTGGTCGGCCCCGTCGCGTTCCCGGCGCTGCCCGACGGCGCTGCCGATCTCCCACACATCATGGATGTGCCGGCCCGCGATCCCGCACGCGACGCCGTCGTCGAGGCCGTCAAGGCCCGCTTTCGAGAGGACGCGGTGATGGCCGTCAAGAACAGCGACGAGGACCGCGTCGAGACACTGCTCGACGTGAGCTACGATATCGAAGCCTGGGAGAGCGTGGAGATGGACGGCCTCCGCGACCGTCTGGACGACGTGTGATTTCGGTACCCGTATTCTGCACGATTAAATCGGTTAGTTCGCAGGAGTGAGCCACCCGAATTAAGACGCTCGGTCACCTACGGTATGCTATGCAGTTCGACCGGGTCGCGGCCCACGAGCCAGTCGTCGTGGACGACGAGCCACAGGAGGCCGCCGTCATCGCCCCGGTCGTCACGCGACCCGAGGGCGAGGCGATACTGTTCACGAAACGCGCTGACCACCTGTCTGACCACCCCGGACAGATGTCGTTCCCCGGCGGCGGCCGCGAACCCGAAGACGAGGACCTGCTGCGGACCGCGCTCCGGGAGGCCAACGAGGAGATCGGCCTCGACCCGCTGGCGGTCAACGTCGTCGGCCGGCTGGACGACATCAGGACCATCACGCGCTACTCCGTGCGCCCGTTCGTCGGCCGGATCCCGGACCGCGACTATCTGCCCTCGGACGAGGAAGTCGCGGAGATCGTCACCCTGCCGGTATCGGAGCTGACCGACTTAGACAACTACGAGTCAGAGCACCGCGACCACCCTCACTACGGCGAGATACGGCTCCACTTCTTCTACGTCGACGGCTACACCGTCTGGGGCGCGACGGCGCGGATGCTCGTCCAGTTGCTCGAACTCGCAACCGACTGGCGGATGCCGCCCGAGCCGGACCGCTACATGGAGCCGGACGACGACCTCCCGCCGAGCGTGCGCGACGAAGCAGAGTGACACAGAGTGGGTTGTGGTAGGGCCGAGAGCGACAGGATTTTGCGACCCCGAGACGTTGATCGCGTACTGGATGACCACGCTTACCGGTGCGACACTGGCGGTCGCCGGCATCGACGCGGTGGCGCTCAAGCCGACAGAAGTGGACGTGTCCCGAGCGACGGGCCTCGACATCGAGACGCTCGCAATCGATTACGAGGGGGCGGCTCACGTCCCGGAGACGGACACTATCGAACGACTGGCGTCGACCGCCGACGTACGCGTCACCGCGCCAGTCCGGGCCGACGGCTTCGATCCGCTGGGCGACGACAGCGGGTTCGACGCGCTGCCGGCAGGTGCGGGACACGTACTGGTCGCCGGCCACAGCGCATATCTCTCGGAGGACGAGGCCGAACGGGCCGTCGCACCACGGTTGCGGGCGGCCGTCGACGACGCCAGCGACCCCTGGGTCGGCACCGAGGGCATCGAACGTCTCGCGCTGGCGGTCGGGGGCACGCAGTACGAACTCCTCTCCCGGACGACGGCCCGCGACGTGCGGACGCTCCGGACGGCCGGCTTCGAGGGATCGATTGCCGTCTACGCCCCGCTCGTGCTCTCGAACAGCGAGGACGCGATGCTGGACGCCGTCGGCGACTACGCGGCCCGGCGCGGCCCGGTTCGGAACGCACTGCCCGATGGCGCACCGACGGACAGCCGAGCGACGGGGCGGGCCAGAGACGTACTCAAACAGGCCATCCGCGACTACGCGCTCGTCGGCTCCGTCGAGACAGTCGCCGAGCGAACCGAGCGACTCCACGACATCGGTGTCGACACGATTGTCGGCTATCCGGCGCGTGGACTCGACCCCTTCCTCTCGTAAATGAACGTCGCCGTCGTCGGCGGCGGGGCCGTCGGCCTGTCGACCGCAGCGGCACTGGTTCGCCACGGCGCGTCAGTGACGGTGTTCGAACGCGACGGATTGGGAAGCGGTGCAAGCGGCCGCGCGGCCGGCCTCTGCTACGACGCGTTCGCAGACGACGTGGACGCGGCCGTCGCCGCGGACGCGCTCGCTCGCTACCGCGACATGAACCTGTTCGAGCCACAGCCCTACGTCTGGGTCGCGCGCGACGAGAGCGACGCCACGGCCGTCCGCGAGCAGATCGCGGGGATGCGGCGAAACGGTGTGGCAGTCGAGGCGCTCACGCCAGCGGAACTCGGCGACCGCTACCCCGCGCTGGACATCAGTGGTATCGAAGTGGCCGGCCTCGCCCGAGATGCTGGCGTACTCGACCCGGACGCGGTGGTGGCGACGCTCGCGGAGCAGGCCCGGGCGGACGGGGCAAATATCGAGACGGGAACCCCAGTCTCACTCGCGTCGCCGACAGCCGTCGAAACGCCGGACGAGACGCGGACGTTCGACGCAGTGATCGTTGCGGCCGGCCCGCAGACGAAGCCACTCGTCGCTGCTGTCGGCGTCTCGCTCGCGTTGAAGGCCTACCGGGCACAGGCGCTCGTAACCGAGCCGGTCGACGCCGCCCTGCCGTCGTTCTACGACGCGACGCGGGAGTTCTACTGGCGGCCGAAAGCCGACGCGCTGCTGGTCGGCGACGGCGCACACGAGGTCGACCCGACGGACTGGGACCCGGAGGCTGACGCCGAGTTCGTCAGCCGGAGCCTCGACCGCGTCGAGCAGGCGGCGGCGCTCAATCCGACGTGCGACCGGGCCTGGGCCGGCCTGTGTACGGCGACGCCGGACGGCGCGCCGCTTGCCGGGCGGGTCGTCGACGGGCTCTGGGTGGCGACCGGCTGGCAGGGCCACGGGCTCATGCGCGCGCCGGCGATGGGCGACTATCTCGCCGCAGACGTTCTCAATCGCCCGAATCCCCTCTCGGAACACCTGCCCAAGCGGGTCGACCCGACGCGTTTCGACGGCTCCGAAGAGTTCGCCGCGCTGGACGACCCGACGCGTGACTGGGACGAGTGAATGCGCTGTGAAAAAGTGTATACGCTCCGATCAGGCGTCGTCGTCTTCGCCCTCGTCGGCTGCTTCGGTCACGTCTTGACCGTCGGCTGGTTCGCCGTCTGCATCCGCTTCGTTGTCCTCGGCCGTCTCGCTGTCGTCGCTTTCGACGCCGACATCCGTTGCCTCGTCCTCGTCGTGGTCGGTCTCGGCCTTCGGGACGCGAACGTGGAGCGTGCCGTTGCTCTTGAGCGTCGCCTGCGCCGTCTCCGGGTCGACAGCGGCGTCGCTCGGAAGAGTGACGCTCCCGTCGAGCGCGAGCCCGCGGCCGGGGTAGCGCATCTCGAAGCCCTCGTAGAAGTCACGGAAGCGGTCGATGCGGACCTCCACGCGGTCGTCGACGTACCGGACCTGGATGTCCGACGCCGTCGTGCCGGGCGCGTCGAAGACGACGAGGTAGGCGTCGTCCGACTCCAGCAGGTCCGAGGCCAGCGGCTTGTTCTCCTGGACCCGGCCGGCGGCTCGACCGATGTTCTCGAAGATTGCGTCGCTGATCGAGGAGCCGATGTCCCGCATCATAGTTCCACTTCGTCGAGGCAGTCCGTCCCGCCACAGTACGGACAGGAGAACGCCGCGAGTTCGACATCGTCCGGCATATCGTACGTGTAGTGCATCTCGAACATGTCGAGTTCGCAGCTGTCGTCCGTGCAGACGACCTCCATAGTGGCTGGCATACTATTCCGTTGGTCCGTCGGGGACAAACCGCTTACGGACGGGGAAGGGGCCACCCCGTTCGTGCCAGTCCCAACATTGATACCGTCACCGGCGTACTCGGGTGTATGAGTGAACGCGTCCTCGGGGCGGATTTCAGCGGCGCAGCGACCGCTGGCGACGCGCTCTGGGTCACCGAGGCGATACCGACGGGAGACGGACTGCAGATTCAGCGGTGCTACCGCGGGACAGACGAGTGGGGTCGGGACCGTGAGACGGCCCACGCTGGCCTCGTCGACCGCATCACCGACGAAGATGTGGGCACTGTTGGGCTAGATTTCCCGTTCAGCCTGCCCCAGGCGCTCCTTGACGCGCAGTGTGGCGGGACCTGGTCGGGCTTCGTCGACTGGCTCGCAAGCGGCAGCGGGCCGACCGACCCGGGGTCGCTCTCAGAGGCGTGCCGGCACACCGGGGAGATGGCGACCGGCAACCGGGACCTGCGCCGGGAGACGGATTTCCGCCGCGGCGCACTGTGTCCCTACACGAATCGGACCCGAAGCATGACCTTCTACGGGGTCCGGGACGTGCTCGGTAAACTGCGAGACGACGACGCGACAGCCGTCGTGCCGATGCAGGGCTGGGACGCCGACACGCTGGTCGCGGAGGTGTACCCCGCCGCGACGTTCGGCTGGCTGGGCTGCTACCGCGAGGGGTACAAGAACGTCGACAACCCACGACAGCGTCGAGAGGCAAACGTCGCGGCGGTCGAAGCCTGTAGCGTCACTGTCGGCGAACATCGCGACACCTACCTCGGGAACCACGACGCGCTGGACTCGTTGGCCGCCGTGGTTTCGGCGGGCCGGCTGGCCGACGGTGCCAGACCGCCCGCCTCGGGTCCCGAAAGTGAAGGCTGTATCTTCGTCTGACGACGCAGTGAAGTCACCGTCTCCGGGTCGAAGCCCGGCATATATCAGTTTCCGGACCAACTAGCGTCTATGCCTGACGACCAGGGCGGCTTCGAGGGCGTCCGCGAGAACGTCGACGGCCACCCGATGGTCAATCTCGTCGGCTACGCTACGCCCTACTGGCTCCGTCTGCTTGTCGGCATTCTGGCGGCGTTCTGTACCCGGTTCGCCCGCCTCGTGCCGCCGATAATCGTCGCCGCGGCCATCGACCGCGTCGTCCTCAGCAGCGGCGAACCGGGGCTGCTGACGGATGCCGGCCTGTTGCCGCCCGGCCAAATCACGGGCGAAGCCGCCCGTATCGCGTTCCTCCAGCGGCTGGTCGCCATCGCGGCTATCGCCTATCTCCTTCGGTCGGCAACCCGATTCGCCTCCAGATATCTCCTCCAGTCGAGCGCCCAGAAGATACAGCGGGACCTCCGGAACGACACCTACGACCACCTGCAACACCTCTCGCTGTCCTTCTTTGCGAACCACCAGACCGGCGGGATGATGTCGATACTCAACAGCGACATCAACCGGCTGGAGTCGTTTCTCAACACGGAGTTCCGCCAGATGATTCGGGTGGTGGCCACCGTCGGTGGTATCGCGGTCATCCTCTACCGGTACTCTCCGAAACTGGCGCTCATCGCGCTCGGCCCGGTGCCACTCATCGGCATCGCCAGCGGCTTCTTCCTCACCTGGATCGAGCCGAAATACCGCTCCATCCGCCAGACAGTGTCCCGGCTCAACACCCGGTTAGAGAACAACCTCAGCGGCGCGCCAGTCATCAAGGCGTTCGACCGCTACGACTTCGAGCGCAAGCGGGTGACCGACCAGAGCCAGGAGTATCACGACCAGAAGGTGGCCGCCCTGCGCATCCGCCGGGCCTTTTTCGCCGGCCTGCGACTGCTTACTGGTATCGCGTTCGTCCTGATTCTGTACGTCGCCGGGATGGACTTCATCACGGCTCCCGAGAGCGAAGCGGCGCTGTCGACCGGGGCGTTTGCCCTGTTCTTCCTGTATATCCGCCGGCTGTACTCGCCGATGCGCCGAATCGGGCGGTCAGCGAACAAGTACCAGCTCGCCAAGTCCAGCGCCGAGCGCGTGTTCGGGCTGCTGGGTCAGGACCCCGAAGTCACCGATCCTGCGGACCCGTACGAACCCGACAGCATCGACGGGTCGGTCGCGTTCGACGACGTGACCTTCGGCTACGGCGACGAACCGCCGGTCGTCCGCGACGTGTCGCTGGACGTGCCCGACGGCGCGACCATCGGGCTGGCCGGTGCGACCGGCGCCGGCAAATCCACGCTGCTGAAATTAGTGCCGCGGTTCCACGACGTGGATGCTGGCGCGGTGAGCGTCGACGGCGTCGACGTACGCGAGTACGGCCTCCAGAGCCTCAGGGGCGAAATCGCCATCGTCGAACAACAGCCGTACCTGTTCTCGGGGACGGTCGCCGAGAACATCGCCTACGGCGACCGCGAGGTACTCGACGCCGAACAGTCGGACGAGGAGACCGAAGGGGTCGGCTGGGAGACCGCACGCGACCGCGTCCGCGACGCGGCGAAGGCCGCACAGGCCCACGAATTCATTCAAGACTTGCCGGATGGGTACGACACGCAGATCGGCGAGCGGGGCATCAAACTCTCGGGCGGCCAGCGCCAGCGGGTCGCCATCGCCCGCGCTCTGCTGAACGACCCCGAAATCATCATCTTCGACGAGGCGACCAGCGACGTGGACACGGAGACGGAAGACCGGATTCAGGAAAGCATCGAGCAACTGGTCGCGGACCGCACCGCCTTCGTCATCGCCCACCGCCTCTCAACGATTCAGGACGCGGACCGCATCGTCGTGATGGACGACGGGGAAATCGTCGAACGGGGTACTCACAATGACCTGCTCGCGGCCGACGGCGATTACGCCGATCTCTGGCACGCCCAGGCCGACGACCGAACGGTCAGCGCCGACGACTGAGACTGCGTCTGTCCGACCGCCGCCGGTACTGGGTCAGCAGCGTCGAGATGACCTAGTACCGTCGAGATCCCGTTGAGTAGCCCGTTCAGCCCGGTCCACACCAACCAGCGGGACCCGCTGGAGGGACGCATACTAAGTGCACATTAGTCCCGCTTTGCGTCTGTGCCATTGGTGCTTGACAACAATACCCCTGAAAGAGATACTTTGCCATATGCGCTGCAGAGATATTATCGCTCTTTTTAATACATATGAGTTATTAGGTCGGTGTAAGCGTGACATCACTCACTCTCGAACCGCTGACGTACGAGGACATCCCGTCAGAGCGCCGTCCGGGGGTCCTTCAGGCGTTGGTCCCCGTACTCGGTGTCGTCCTGTTCCTCGGCATCGGGTCCGGGTATCTGAAGCTGGCCCCACACGGGCCGCTGCTCTGGAGTATCGTGCTGACTGGCGCAGTCGGGAAATACTGGCTCGGCTACTCGTGGGACGACCTCTACGAGGGGGTCGCGGACAGTCTGCTGATGGGGCTGCAGGCCATTCTCATTCTGTTCGTTATCTACGGGCTCATCGCGACGTGGGTTAGCGCGGGCACCATTCCCGGGCTGATGTACTACGGGCTCTCGATACTGACACCGGACGTGTTCCTGCCGGTGACAGCGCTGCTCGCGATGGTCGTCGCCTTCTCCATCGGGTCGTCATGGACGACAGCCGGCACCCTCGGCGTGGCCTTCATCGGCATCGGCTCCAGCCTCGGCGTTCCCACGCCGATGACCGCTGGTGCCATCCTTTCGGGTGCCTACGCGGGCGACAAGCAGTCTCCCCTCTCGGACACGACGAACCTCGCGGCCGCAGTGACGAACACTGACCTCTACGACCACATCCAAGCGATGCGCAACGGGACCGTGCTGGCGTTTGGTCTCTCGGTCCTGCTCTACGCTGCGCTGGGACTGCGTACCGTCGGTGAAATCCCGACCGGGCGCGTCGCCGAGATACAGGGCGCACTCGCTGGCAGCTACGACCTCTCGGTGCTGGTACTTATCCCGCTCGTTGTCACCTTCGGACTGGCGCTGTACGGAATCCCAGCGCTCCCGACGCTAGTCGCCGGTGTCTTCGCCGGAACCTTCACGACCATCTTCGTTCAGGGTCGGTCGTTCACTGCCGCCTGGACCGCCTTTCTCGACGGGACGGCCCCTGAAACAGGGATGGACCTCGTGAACGACCTGCTGGCAAGCGGTGGTATCTCGGGGTCGGCCTGGACGATTGCTGTCGTCGTTGCGGCCCTTAGTCTCGGTGGACTCCTCGAACGGACCGGCGTCCTCGCCGTGCTCGCACACCACCTTGCGACCGCTGTCCGCGGCCCGCGCAGCCTTGTCGTCGGGACCGGCGTTTCGGCCATCTTCGTCAACGCCTTTTCGGCCCAGCAGTACATGAGCATCGTCGTCCCCGGGCTCACGCTCCGGAATCTCTACGACGAGTACGGTCTGGCCAGCGACGACCTCTCACAGGCTATCGAATCCGCCGGAACCCCGACCGGCGCGCTCTTCCCGTGGCACGCCGGTGCCGTCTATATGTCTGCGGTCTTTGGGGTCGGAACGCTTGCCTACGCCCCGTACTACTTCTTCGCGTTCCTCTCGCCGCTGATCCTGTTTGCGACAACGCTGTTCGGCGGACGGTATGACGGGTCCCAACAAGCTGATTCGGCTCCGTCGTCTGCTGTCGCCGACGACTGAGTGTGTGGACCGGTGCCGACTTGTCGCTCAGGCATCACGCCCATTAGGCACCCACTCATGTGTCAGATATGGACACGGAGCCGGCAGCACTGGGCCGTATTCGAACCGTCGCTCACATCCTTGACGAGAGCGTCCGCGTACCCGGCACAACGCTCCGTGTCGGTCTCGACCCGATAATCGGCCTGCTCCCGGTCGCGGGCGACGTCGCCACTGCGGTGTGCTCGCTGTACATCGTCGCAGAGGCGATTCGACTCGGCGTCCCGAAACGGACGCTGCTCCGACTGCTCGCAAACATCGCGGTGGAGATGCTGTTCGGAAGCGTCCCCGTCGTCGGTGACCTCTTCGACGCCTACTGGAAGACCAACGTCAAGAACGCCGAACTGGTCGCCGCCGCGGTTTCGGAGTGAGACGCAACGGCGTCGTGGATTCGGACCTGATACCGGCTCTGGGACCCCATAAAACGTTTATACGTAGGTTTTGACGCCCTACGAAATGGTCTCCAGACGTACCCTCCTTCGAGCGGTTGGCGTCTCACTCCCCGCTGGACTGGCCGGTTGTAATGTACTCACCGACAGCGGCGCTGATGAGGCAGCCACCCCGACACGGACGGCAACACCCACGGCGACGTTGTCCCCGTCGACGGATAGTGAGCCGGCGACGTCCACACCCTCTGAGACGCGCACGGAGACCACACCAGCCGTTTCGACTCCCACTGAGACAGCCTCACCAGCGGTGGCGGAGGAGGCTGGAACGCCTGTGTTCACCCCCACTCCGAACGGGACCGTCGACGAGTTCGGCCGGGCCGTGGCACTGTCGGCGGACGCCGCAGTCGTTCTCGCCGAAAGCGACGGGGCCTACGTGTTCGAGGCCGACGGCGGCTGGCGCCCGACGACTGTATTGACTCCTGTCGAGGAGGAGCACTTCGGCGGCTACAACATCTCGGCCGCGATGGTCGGTGAGGAAGCGATTCTCGGTGGCCCCGAAGCCGGCTCCGAAGGGGGCGCAGTCTACCTCTTTGCGCGGGACGACGGCCAGTGGCGACAGCGGCATCAGTTTGTCCCTAACGAAGACAGAGATGAGTTCGGCCGGTCAGTCGCGTTCGACGGCGAACGGGTTGTCGTCGGCGACAACAACGATCCGACGACGATGCGGTCGTGGAGCGGCAGCGCGTACGTGTTCGGGCGCGACGGAACGGACTGGACACAGGAGGCCGCGCTCGGAAGCGACGCCGAGAACCTCTTCGGGACCGCCGTCACGGTTGCTGGCGACACTGTGCTGGTCGGTGCGCCCTACGCCGAGCAGGACGGCCAGGAGACAGGCGCGGTGTTCGTCTACGAGCGGGCGGACGGTGAGTGGACACAACAGACGCTGCTCACACCCGACGACTCGGTGGCTGATAGCCTGTTCGGACAGTCGGTCGCGCTCGACGGCGGTACGGCAGTTGTCGGCGCTCCTGGCGACGGGGGCGGCAGTGCGTACGTGTTCGAGCAAACCGAAACCGAGTGGACGCGCCGCGCCCGGCTCACCGCCACGGATGCCGGTTCGGGAGACGACGTCGGTTGGTCGGTGGCGTACACTGGCGGGGTGGCGGTCCTCGGGGCACCCAAGGCAGGTGCGTCCGGCCACGCCTACGTGTTCAGGGCGGCCGACGACTGGACCGAGACGCGACGGCTGGTCCCGAAAAACCCCAAACAGGACGCCGAGTTCGGCTTTGCAGTCGCGCTCCATGGCACGACCGCGCTCGTTGGCTCTCCCGCCTTTGATGGGCCGAGTCCCGCCTACCTCTTCGAACTGTAGTATTGACACCGCTACGAAGAGCTACAGCGAACGTGTGCGTGCTGTTCTATGGTTCCTGTTCGTCCGGAAACTGGAGAGAGGCAGAAACCGCCATCCAGCTTGAGCAGTCCACCCGGCTGTCGGTGGACACTAAGAGGAAACCAAGGCTGTCCGGAGCGTTCTGACGTTCACATAATCGCTCACCGGAACGTAAGACAAGCCGGACCAGACACGGTTTTAGGTATCGAACGTCAAGCGACGGGTATGACTGACCCCGAGACGCTCGACGTCACCATCGTCGACGGCTACGTCGACGAGCCCGCACACTTCGGGGTGCCGCCGTACATCTCGACGTATCCGCGGTACGCCGCCGGCGCGCTCGTCGACGCCGGCGTCCCCCGCGAGCAGATAACGTATCACACCATCGACGAACTCCGGGAGGACAACGCCGTCTGGCGTGACATCGAGGCCGCCGACCTCATGGTGTACGTCGGTGGCATGACTGTCCCCGGCAAGTACGTCGGCGGGACGCCGGCAGAACCCGACGAGGTGCGGGAACTCGCCTGGACGGCCGACGGGACGTCCATCATGGGCGGCCCGGTCCGCTTCGGCGTCGGCGAGGCCAACGAGGGCGCGAGCGAGACGGCCCGCGACGACCTCGATTTCGACTTCCTGGCGATGGCGGACGTCGAGGCCGCGGTGTTCGACCTCGTCGAGTCCGGCCTGGAGGGGTTCAACGACCGCTACCGGGACATCGAGGAGGAGACGCGGTGGGCCCGCGCCGGCGCGTTCGTCGTCGAACAGCACCCGAACCATCCCGACTACCTCATCTGCGAGATGGAGACCTCCCGGGGCTGTCCGTACCGGTGTTCCTTCTGCACGGAACCGATGTACGGCAACCCTGACTTCCGGCCACCAGAGAGTGTCGTCGACGAGGTCGACGCCCTCTCGGACCGCGGCGTGAAGCACTTCCGGCTGGGCCGGCAGGCCGACATCCTGGCCTACGGCGGCGACGGCGAAGCACCCAATCCGGATGCCCTGCAGCGGCTCTACGGCGGTATCCGTGAGGTCGCCCCGGACCTGGAGACGCTGCATCTCGACAACATGAACCCCATCACGGTCGTGAAGTGGCCCGAGAAGGCCCGCGAGGGGATTCGCATCATCGCCGAGCACAACACGCCCGGCGACACCGCCGCGTTCGGCCTCGAATCGGCCGACCCGAACGTGATGAGCGACAACAACCTCAACGTCACTGCCGACCAGTGTTTCGAGGCGGTCAAAATCGTCAACGAAGTCGCTGGCTGGCGGCCTGGGGGAGACGGCGACCCGCGCAGCGGGTCGGATACGCGAGCGGCATCGCCGCGAGCGCGGGACACTGCTCCCAACTTCGGCGACGACGCCGCCCGTCGGCTTCCCAAGCTACTGCCCGGTATCAATCTCGTTCATGGGCTGAAAGGCGAGACGCGAGAGACTTTCGAGCACAACAAGCGGTTCCTCCAGCGGGTGTACGACGAAGGGCTGATGCTCCGGCGAGTAAACATCCGGCAGGTGATGGCCTTCGAGGGGACCGACATGGCCGACACCGGTGCGGAGATCGCCAAGGACCACAAGCAACTGTTCAAACAGTACAAACAGGAGGTCCGCGAGACCATCGACAACCCGATGCTCCAACGGGTCGCGCCGCCGGGGACGATACTGCCCGACGTGCATCTGGAGTACCATCAGGACGGCAAGACCTTCGGCCGCCAGCTGGGGACCTATCCGCTCCTCGTGGGCATCCCCGGCGAGCGCGAACTCGGCAGCGTCGTCGACATCGCAGTCACCGACCACGGCTATCGGTCGGTCACTGGCGTCCCGTATCCGCTGGACCTCAACAGCGCGTCGATGAACGAACTCACCGCGATTCCCGGTATCGGCCGGAGCACCGCCGGCGACGTGGTGGTAAACAGACCCTACGAGTCGGTCGGCGACATCGACGTTGCGTCCATCGAGCGGTTCGCGACCACCAAGTCGCAGGAAGGCGCTGACTAACGGCCGGTTCGGTTCCGTCAGCCTATCGAGCGGAAAGTACTTTTCACTCCGGAGATGACCAAGAGCGTATGACTGCGGTCGAGGTGAGCGTCGTTCTCCCTGCCTACAACGAGGCGGACACCATCGAGCAGACGGTATCGATAACGCTCGAGACGCTCGCCTCGTTTCTCCCCGAAGACGCGTACGAAGTCATCGTCGCGGAGGACGGCTGCTCGGACCGCACGCCCGAAATCGCGACGCGACTCGCGAACGAGGACAGCCGGGTCCGACACGTCCACAGCGACGAACGTCTGGGCCGCGGCGGCGCGTTAGCGTACGCCTTTGAGCGGGCCGACGGCGAGACGATGGTGTATTTCGATACGGACCTGGCGACGGATATGTCACATCTCGAAGAGCTCGTCAACGCCGTCCGCGTCGACGGCTACGACGTGGCGACGGGGTCACGTTGGATGCCCGAAAACCGAGCCGACCGGCCCGCGAAGCGCGGGATTCCGAGCTTCGGCTACAACACGCTCGTTCGGACGGTCCTCCGCTCGGACCTCAAGGACCACCAGTGCGGGTTCAAGGCTTTCGACCGGCAGGCACTGGAGACGCTGTTGCCCCTTGTCCAAGACGAGCACTGGTTCTGGGACACGGAACTGCTCGTGAAGGCCCAGCGCAACGGCTATCGAGTGAAGGAGTTCCCCGTCGACTGGACACCCAAGGGCGATTCGAAGGTCGATATCGTCCGGGACGTGTTCGGGATGGGCAGCCAGATACTCCGGACCTTCTGGGAGCTGTCGGTTAGTCCCCGGATTACCCGCGAGGTATCGCTCGGCGCGGGGACGATGCTGGTCGTCGTCGCACTTCTGTTGATGACGCAGTATCTCGATCCCGACCGCGTGCTCGCAGAGATGGCGGGCGCAGCGCCGGAAGTCGTCGCGCTGAGTGCCGTCGTCTACGCCGTCTCGTGGCCGCTTCGCGGTATCCGCTATCGGGACATCCTCGTCTCGATGGGGTACCGGGAGCGGTGGGGCTTTTTGACGGGCGCGGTATTCATCAGCCAGACCGGGAACCTCGTGTTTCCGGCGCGGGCCGGTGATGCGGTTCGGGCGTACGTCATCAAGGCCCGGCGTTCGATTCCGTACCCCTCCGGGTTCGCGTCGCTGGCCGTCGAGCGCGTGTTCGACCTGCTGACGATCACGCTGCTTGCCGGCGTCGTCATGATGGGGTTAGCCGTGACCGGGTCGGCCGAGCAGTTGCTGACCGCGCTGACTGGTGATACCGTCGGCGGCGACGCGGCCAGCAGCGGGCGAACTGCCGTGGCCGTGGCCAGCGGCGTCGGCCTCGCGGCGATCGGAGCGGTGGTGGCTATCGTCGCCAGTGCGCGGAGCGACCGGAACTTCGTCCGGGCGGTCATCGGGCGGCTGAGCAGCGACTCCTACGCCGACTACGTCGCCGGCGTCATCGAAGGGTTCGTCGGCGACGTACAGACGGTGGCCGCCGACGGGTCGGCCTTCACCCGTGTCGGCATAGGAAGCCTCCTCATTTGGACGTTCGACGTGATAACGGCCCTGATCGTCTTCGCGGCCTTCGGCTACAGCCTGACGCCGTCGCTGGTGGCCGTTGGCTTCTTCGCGGTCAGCGTCGGGAACCTCGCAAAGGTCCTGCCGCTGACGCCCGGCGGCGTCGGCCTCTACGAGGGTGCGTTCACCGTCATCGTCGCGTCCCTGACGCCGGTCGGCGTCGCCGCGGCTATCGGCGTCGCTATCGTCGACCACGCGGTCAAGAACGTCGTCACCATCATCGGCGGCGTCGCGTCGATGGCCTGGCTCAACGTCTCACTGACGACGGCCGTCGAGGAGTCCCAGTCGACGGACGCTATCGAACCGGAAACGAACGACTGAGCGCAGTTCTGACGCGCCCCGCAATAGCACTCCGTCGCTACTGGGATTGCGCTGGTAATACTCGGGACAGTACAACAGCACTCTACTGAGACTGCGCTTCTAGAGTACCAATTGAAACGATTTCCACACTGATCGCACTGCCGTCGTTCGATCAGGTGTACATTGATTTTCAATGGCTACTATAGCTACCAGTCTCCAGAGCGGCGTATTTGTTTACTAATATTATAAATAAGGGCCTTTTTACTAACAATGTTAATTATAATAGTTAATATTATATAATACGGAAAACTACGCAGTTCTGCTATGTTTCAACGTAGCATACAATCGAGCGAACTGGGCAGGCAAACGCGACGCAGTTTCCTCAAGGCCTCGACCGGTGCTGTGGCATCGGTAGCAGCACTCGGTACGAGTGGCGCAGTACGGGGCGGCAAGTTCGGCGGTGATGACGGAGAGTACACAGCTCCAGCGGAGTTCCCACTCGTTTCGACGCGTGATCAGTTCACTGACGACGCTGAACTGAAGTCCGAGTATACAGAGACAGAGTACGAAACAGTGGGGGATTGGGAGTCGACCCGGGCCAGCGACGATGCGGAACTCGTCATCTTCGTCCACGGCTGGAGTCTCGGAGAGACGGATGCCAGAAACGCCGCCTACACCTGTCAGATCGGGCTTGAAGAGAACGAGTACGACCAGTTCACCGTGGGGTTCACCTGGGATGCCGATAAGGGCGACGGCATCGGCTGGAACGAGGGTGTCGCCATCGCCAAACAGAACGGTCCGAAGCTCGCACAGTGGGTTGCCGACCACAACGACAGCGGTGGGCTTCCAGTCCGGGTAATCGGACATTCGCTCGGCGCAAAGGTGGCTGTGGAAACGGTAGCGTCGCTTCACGAGCGTGGACACGAAGACGCAGTCGAGTCGGTGACGTTACTGGGTGGCGCTATCGGTGAATCCGTCGTTGAGGTCGACGAGGCATACGGCGAGTCCATCGAGTACGCCACCACGTCCTTCGACAACTTCCACAAGGACGACGACGCGGTGCTGGGGACTGCATTCAGTGCTGCCGAGTGGGCGGAAGCGGTCGGTGAAACGGGTGTGCAGAGTCCCGATGACGCCCCCGAGAACTACACCTAGCACGATGTAACAGAAACCGTTGCGGACCACAATTCATACTACGAGCCTGGTGAAGGGTGTATGCCCGGCGTCGTCGAGACGTTTCAGTAGGCAGTGACAGCGAGGGGGCGACTCTACCGATTGTATACGATTATAACCGGGTTGTGGGAAATCAGTCAAAAATACCCGGCAGCGATTATATGAATGGTCATGCGACTGATGCACAAACGTGGGTTTCGTGACGTGTATCGGTGGTCTCCATGACAATACCGGAATGTTTTAATGACTTTCGTTCGAATACAGTGTTACCGACTGCCTCCGGGTTCTGTGATGTCTCCCACCCGGTGAGCACCCGCCTTCGCAACCAATGAGTGAACACACACGGACGCGACAGCAGCACGAGGAACAGACGACTGAGTCGACGGAATCGGAGAGCACTGCGTGCCCGGAGTGCAGTGGCTCGCTCGTCATCGACGACGAACACGGCGAAACGGTCTGTGAGGACTGTGGCCTCGTCGTCGAGTCCGACGAAATCGACCGCGGCCCCGAGTGGCGCGCATTCGACTCCAGCGAGAAAGACGAGAAGTCCCGCGTCGGCGCGCCGACGACGAACATGATGCACGACAAGGGCCTCTCGACGAACATCGACTGGCGCGACAAGGACGCCTACGGCAACTCCCTCTCTGGCAAACAGCGCCAGAAGATGCAGCGCCTGCGCAAGTGGAACGAGCGGTTCCGGACCCGCGACTCCAAGGAACGCAACCTCAAGCAGGCCCTCGGTGAAATCGACCGTATGGCCTCCGCGCTCGGACTGCCAGAAAACGTCCGCGAGACGGCCAGCGTCATCTACCGCCGCGCGCTGGACGAGGACCTCCTGCCCGGCCGTTCCATCGAGGGCGTCTCGACGGCCTCCGTCTACGCCGCCGCGCGCCAGGCCGGCGTCCCGCGCTCGCTCGACGAGATTACGGAAGTCTCCCGCGTCGAAAAGAGCGAAATCGCCCGAACCTACCGCTATGTCGTCCGCGAACTCTCGCTTGAGGTTCGCCCCGCAGACCCCGAAAGCTACGTCCCGCGGTTTGCCTCCTCGCTGGAACTGTCTGACGAGGCCGAACACCGCGCCCGCCAGCTCCTCCAGAACGCCAAGGAACAGGGCGTCCACTCCGGCAAGTCGCCGGTCGGCCTCGCCGCCGCCGCGGTGTACGCCGCCGCGCTGCTCACCAACGAGAAGACCACCCAGGCCGCCGTGTCTGAGGTCGCCGATATCTCCGAGGTCACCATCCGCAACCGCTACCACGAACTGCTGGAAGCCGAGCAGGACCTGCCTGTTGCGTAACGTTTGGGCGCGCGCTGCGTTGCTGTGAGGAACGGTTCTTCTGTTGTCAGTGGTCGTACAGAGAGAGTGTATTGCCATCTAACGAAGTCCGAACAACCAGAAAGCCCCACCCAACCCAGATTGACCAACCGGCTACGGGTAGGACTGAAAGGGGCGTCGTCGGCGCTGTGCGCCGACTGCTCGGGAGACCTTCGGTCTCCCGGTGGCTGGCTGAACGACGGTGGACGAAGCAAGCACTGGAACGAACGCAGTGAGTGAAGGGCGCAGCGAGGCCCCCGAGTTCAGCCAGCCGGGGCTTTCTGGTTCTCTACAGTTGTCACTGCGGGACGAGACACGACAGCCACAGAGCGACACACAAAAACGAATCACCCGACCGATAACCGCAAGACTAGAGTCGTCTCATCTGCTGGGACCGGTATGGAGACGACACACCGGGTTCGAACCGGTGACGCCCGAACGCTCGACTGTCCCGACGACAGCGTCGAACTGGTGGTCACGTCGCCGCCGTACCCGATGATCGAGATGTGGGACGACATCTTCGCGGACCTGGACCCCGACATCGGGGCGGCGCTGGACCGCGGCGACGGTGACCGAGCGTTCACACTGATGCACGACGTGCTCGATGCGGTCTGGGCAGAGCTGAAACGCGTGCTGGTTCCCGGCGGCATCGCCTGCATCAACGTCGGGGACGCGACGCGGTCCCTGGAAGACGGCTTCCGCTCCTACCCCAACCACGCCGAAATAACCGACCGGCTGACGGACCACGGCCTGCGCGCGCTGCCCGATATCCTGTGGCGCAAACCGACCAACAGCGGCGCGAAGTTCATGGGTTCGGGGATGGTGCCGCCGAACGCCTATCCGACCCTGGAACACGAGCACATCCTCGTGTTCCGCAACGGGGAGCGCCGCCGCCTCGAACCGGGCGCGGACCGTCGCTACGAGAGCGCCTACTTCTGGGAGGAGCGCAACGAGTGGTTCTCCGACCTCTGGGAACTCCCCGGCGAGACACAGGGCATCGACGACGGGCTCCGGGACCGTTCGGGTGCCTTCCCGCTGACGGTGCCCTATCGGCTCATCTCGATGTTCTCGGTGTACGGCGACACCGTACTCGACCCGTTTCTTGGAACCGGGACGACGACGCTGGCGGCGATGGTCGCCGGCCGGAACTCGGTCGGAGTGGACCGCGACCCGGACCTGCTGTCGGCGCTCGAAGACCGAGTCGCGGCCGCCCCGGAACGCTCTCGGACCATCGCTCAGGAGCGCCTCGCCGGCCACCGCTCGTGGGTGGAACAACGGCGTGCCGACGGGAAAGAGCCGGGCTACGAGGCCGAACAGTACGACTTCGCCGTCAACACGAAACAGGAGCAACGGATTCAGTTCTACGCGGTCGACTCCGTCACGGCGACCGATGACGGCTTCCGGGCCGTCCACGAGCCGGTCGAGTAAGCGCGGGTTTTTGTGCGGCTCCGACGAAGCCGACGTATGGACTTCGAGTCGTTCACCCTACTCGCCGCCACCGACGACCTCGGGGTGGAGCCGGCCGCCCGCGCCGATGCCGACGGGCTGGAACTGCGGATGGACTTCGCCGACGAGCCGCTGGCACAATTGGACGCCTACGACGGCGACCTGCCGATACTCGTCACCAACCGGGCGACGTGGGAGGGCGGCGAGGCAGCCGATACCGCGGGCCGCCTCGACGCGCTCGAAACCGCGCTCGAACACGACGCCGTGACGGCCGTCGACCTCGAACTCGCGGCGCTTGAGGGGGCCGGCGACCACGACGCCGGCCGGGTCGCCGACGTGGCCCGCGACCGCGGCGCGTCCGTGGTCGTCTCGACGCACAACTTCGAGTCGACGCCCGACCGCGACGCCATCGTGAGTCGACTCGAACGAGCCTGTGCTCGCGGTGACGTGGGGAAGATGGCGAGTACGGCCCAGTCGCCGGACGACGTACTGTCGATGCTCGGGGCGACCCGCGAGATGGCCGCCGGAGGCGAGCAAGTCGCCACGATGTGCATGGGTAGGGCCGGTCGCCACTCCAGAGCCGTCGCCCCGCTGTACGGCTCCCGCATCGGCTACGCACCGGTCGACCCCGCTGACGCGACCGCGCCGGGGCAGTACGACCTCGCGACGCTCCGGACGCTGGTCGGACAGCTACAGAGCGACGCCTGAACCGGTGGCCGCCGGTCACGGGGTTTTCCTCCGGACGGTGATCCTTCGGAAGATATAGGGGTATGCGAGACGGATTCGCGGAGTATGACTGACACAGGACGCAAGCGGCCGTTACTGGCCGTGGTGCTTGCGTTCATCTTCCCTGGGTTGGGACACTTCTACCTCCGCAAGTGGGGACGGGGATTGCTGTGGCTCGGGGGATTGTTCATGCTGTCGGTAGTGTTTGTCGTGACTGGCGCTATCGACCCCGTCACCCAGCTGAGCCTGGAGGCTATCTCGTCGTCGTATCAGTCCAGACCCACCGAGGTGACAATCGGTTCGGTCGTGATCACGACGCTCAACGTCGTCGACGCCTACTGGGTCGCGGTCAACGAGAACCAGACACAGGAGGTCGAAGCCGGTATGACGTGTCCGAACTGCGGCAAGGAACTCGACGAGGACATCGACTTCTGTCACTGGTGTACGACGCAACTGGAACCGGTCGAGGCGGACCAGCAGTAACCTCCGACTTGCGGTCAGTTCCGGGCCGAAGCCGGCTTACTTCTCGATGATACTTTCTTCGATCCGCTCGCCGAAGTGCGTCGCCGTGTCCTCGTGGTAGATGAGGATTTCGTCACCGGGTTCGAGGTTCGTGACGGCGGTTCGCCCGTCCCGAGTGTGGACTTTGATGGTCTCGGCGTTCTGGAGCAGCGTCTCGATGCGGTCGCCGTCCTCGGTTTCGGCCTGCACGCGGAACATCGGACGCTTCTCGATCTTCGCGCGGCCGACGATGGCCTCACGAGTGTGCCCGTCTGCGTCGACGATCTGGACCTCGTCGCCGGACTGGAGTTCCGAGAGGTACTTCGTGCCGCCGTCGGGGGTCCGGACGTAGGCGTGGACCGCGCCGGCGTTGACCCGGAACGGCCTGCTGGCGACGTAGGGGGATTCAGCCGTCTCGGCGTGGACGAAAAAGAGGCCGCGAGCCATCGAGCCGACGAGCATCCCCTCGTCGTGTTCCATCAGGCTGCCCATGTCGATGCAGACGCGGTCGGCCGAGCCGGTCTGCTCGATGGCGGTGACCTCGGCGTACTCCAGGTCGAGCGATTCCCGCCCCATCTCGTCGCGGACCTCGACCGTCTTGCGGATTTCGTCGAGGTCGTCGGTGTCCAGCAGGACGCCGTCAGCGCCGATTTCCAGCGTCTCGTAGGCCGTTCGTGCGTCCTCAGCGGTCCGGACACCGGCGATGAGGTCCGTCTCCTCGCCGACGCGGGCGATGAGGTTTTCGAGCGGAATGATCTGCCAGTTCTCGCCGATGACGATGGTGAAGTCGGCTTCGGCGGCGACCGCTTCGGCGAACGCCTCGTAGTCCTCGTCGAAGATACGGACGTAGCCGCCGTCGGGGGCGGCCCCGTTCTGCCGGAGCGTCGAGAGGTCCGCGGAGCCGGAGAAATCGGACGGGAGGTCGACCGTGCCGTCGCCCTCACCGTCTTTGCCGACGATGGTCGCATCAGCCTCTGAGTCCTCCGCCTCGGCCTCCATGACGTGGACGTCGCCGTTGGTGAACGCGGCGATGTTTATTTCTCCGAGTTCCGAGACGCGGTCGACGTCTTCCTCGTCGACCAGTACCCAGTCGACGCCGGCCTCGATACCGGCGGTTATCCGGCGTTTCCGTGTCTCCCAATCGCCGACCTCGCTGTCGGCTTTGAGCCAGACGCTTCGAGTCATACGCCCACGTCCGCAACGGCGGGGCTTGAACGTGGCGGAACCCGGGTCGGTCTGTCGGATGCCAGACAAGCAAGGGAGAAACGTGGTCTGGCTCCGGTGAGGGAGAGACCCATTCTGTTCTGTGGTTCGAGACTGCGTAATACGGTTATTGGTCCGTATCTGTGTCCACTTGTCCTGATTTGGCCGCTAGGCCTCGACGGCCAGTCCGGACTCGCGAAGCGCTTCCTCGGTGGTGGCGTCGTCGTGGACGACGGCGGAGACGGCACGGGCAATCTTCTCCGGTTCGTCGTGCTGGAAAATAGAGCGGCCCATCGAAACGCCGGACGCCCCGGCGTCCATCGTTCCCCGGACCATGCGAACGGTGTCTTCGTCAGTGCCCTTCGAGCCGCCGGCGATGACCACCGGTAGCGACGTGGACTCGACGACGTGCTGGAAGGTCTCGGCGGAGCCGGTGTAGCCGGTCTTGACGATATCCGCACCCAGTTCCTCGGCTAGCCGGACAGCGTGGCCGACGGACTGGTTGTAGTCCTCGTTCTCGGAGTCGATGTCGGGGCCGCGGGCGTAGGCCATCGCCAGCACCGGCAGGCCGTACTGGCTGGCCTCGGTCGTCAGCTCGGAGAGCTCCTCGATCTGTTCGGGTTCGTACTGGCTGCCGACGTTGATGTGGAACGAGACGGCGTCGGCCCCGGCGCGGATGGCGTCTTCGACCGTGCCGGTCACCCGCTTGTCCTGCTCGTCAGGACCGATGGTAGTAGAGCCGTTGAGATGCGTGATATAGCCCGCGTCGTTCTTGTTCGGATGGACGCGCCCGGCGATGCCCCGCTGGGTGAGGACGGCGTCCGCGCCGCCGCTGGTGACCGCGTCGATAGTCGATTCGATGTCTTTGAGGCCCTTTACGGCCCCCATTGTGATGCCGTGGTCCATCGGGACGATGACGTATGTGTCGTCTGTCCCGATGCGTTCGAGTCGTGCGCGTTTTCCTGCAGTCATGTTATGAGACAGTGTGGCAAGTACGATTATGTGCGTTCCGGTTGCGGTCGTTCTGCCGCGCCCCGGAGCGCACCGTCTTTGAGTTCACGAGCCTTCGCTTCGAGTCGGTCGGCTACCTCGTCGACGGGATCGCCGTTCTCGTGGCCCTCGGCCACGATATCGACCAGTGCGGAGCCGACGATGATACCGTCAGCTCCCGCAGCGACGATGCGCTCGGCGTGGTCGCCCGTCTTGATGCCGAACCCGACGGCCTTGGGTACGTCCCAGTCTGAGAGCCGGGCCAGCGATTCCTCGGTCGCGTCGTCCACGTCCTCGCGCGCGCCGGTGACGCCCAGGCGCGCCTGGACGTAGACGTAGCCCGACACCTGTTCGAGCATCCGCTCCAGACGGTCGCCTTTCGTCGTCGGCGCGACGATGAACACCAGGTCGAGGCCGAACTCGTCACAGGCCGTCCGGAGCGGCCCGGCCTCCTCGGCGGGCAGGTCGGGGACGACGAGGCCCTCGATGCCGACCGCGGCGGCCTTCTCGACGAACGGTCGCGGGCCTTCGCCTGTGCCGTACTGGTAAATCAGGTTGTAGTAGGTCATACACACCAGCGGCACGTCCACGTCGAGGTCCTCGACGAACTCGAAGAAGCGGTCGGGCGTCATCCCGGCTTCCAGCGAGCGGACGATGGCGTTCTGGATGGTCTTGCCCTCCGCGATGGGCTCGGAAAACGGCAGGCCGAGTTCGATGACGTCGGCGCCGCCGCGGGCCAGCGCCTCGACGTACTCAAGGGACGCCTCGTAGTTCGGGTCGCCGGCCGCGAGGTAGGGGACGAAGGCGGGCTCGTCGGCGAAGGCGCGTTCGAGCCCCATCAGAGGCCACCTCCACCGACCCGCTCAAAGATAGACATATCAGGCGCGATATCGAGGTCGCGCTTGCTGGTCTCCTCGATGACCGTTTCGAGGTCCTTGTCGCCGCGGCCGGAGACGTTGACGACGACGGTGTCGCCGACCTCGTCGTGGTGTTCTTCCAGATACCCGAAGGCGTGGGCCGTCTCTAGAGCCGGGATGATACCCTCGTCCTGGGAGAGTCGGTGGAACGCTTCCAGCGCGATGTCATCGTCGACGTTGACCGGGATGACGCGGTCCTCGTCGACGAGGTGGGCGAGTTCCGGACCGACGCCGGCGTAGTCAAGCCCCGCGGACACGGAGTGCGATTCCATGATCTGGCCGTCCGAGTCCTGCAGGAGCTTCGTTCGCGCGCCGTGAAGCACGCCCTCGTCGCCGGTCGAGAGCGTGGCGGAGTTGGGCGCGACGCCCTCTTCCTCGTCGACCTGCAGCGAAGAGCCGCCGGCCTCGACGGCGTAGAGGTCGACGTCGGTATCGTCGACGAAGTGCGCGAAGGTGCCCATAGTGTTCGAGCCACCGCCGGCACACGCGAGGACTGAATCTGGTAGCCCACCGGTTTTCTCGATGGCCTGCTCACGGGCCTCCTCGGAAATGACCGCCTGAAAGTCACGCACCATCTTCGGGAACGGGTGCGGGCCGACGATACTCCCGATGACGTAGTGGGTGTTCTCGACGGTGGTCGCCCAGTCCCGCATCGTCTCGGAGATGGCTTCCTTCAGCGTCCCGCGGCCGACTGTGACGGGATTGACCTCGGACCCGTTGATGCGCATCCGGAACACGTTGGGGCGCTGGCGCGCGATGTCGGTCTCGCCCATGTAGATCTCACAGGGCATGTCGAGGTGGGCCGCCGCCATCGCCGTCGCCGTGCCGTGCTGGCCGGCCCCGGTCTCGGCGATGATGCGCTCCTTGCCCATGTACTTCGCCAGCAGAACCTGGCCAAGCGCGTTGTTGAGTTTGTGCGCGCCGCCATGCAGCAAGTCCTCGCGCTTGAGGTACACGTCCGTGTCGTATCGGGCCGAGAGCTGGTCCGCGTACTGCAGTGGCGTCGGTCGGCCGCCGAAGTCGGCCAGCCGCTCCCGAAACTCGTCCATGAAGCCGTCCTCGTTTTCGAGCACGTACCGCTGGTAGGCGTCGGTCAGCTCCTCGATAGCTGGCATCAGTGCCTCGGGCACGTACTGTCCACCGTACTCGCCGAACTTGGGGTCGTGTGCGTCGTCAGTACTCATGTGTCTGTAGTCGTCTCAATCGCGTCAGTGTCCGCATCTGTTAGTCGCCGCGTGTTCGCTTCCACGTCCGTCGTCTCGCCGTGGTCCATGATCGCCGAGCCGATCAGCAGCGCGTCCGCACCGGCGTCGCGCATCCGCAAGACGTCGTCTGCTGTCTGTATGCCACTTTCAGCAATGAGTGTGACGCCCTCTGGCACGTCGGGCGCGACGGCTTCGAACGTTCCGAGGTCGACCGCTAGCTCGCCGAGGTCGCGGTTATTGACGCCGATGATGTCCGCGCCGGCGTCGAGTGCTTTCTCGACCTCTGCCGCCGTGTGGGTCTCCACGAGGACCTGGAAACCGCGCTCGCGCGCGGCCGTGAGGAGGTCCGCGAGGTCGTCGGTCCCGTCCGCTTCGAGAAAGCGGACGATGAGCAGGACAACGTCGGCTTCCACGACGTCCAGCTGGCTCTCGTAGAGGACGAAGTCTTTCCGCAGGACGGGCACGTCGACGGCGTCGCGGACCCGTTCGAGCGTCGCCGCCGACCCGCCGAAATGCTCCGGCTCCGTCAGCACAGACAGCGCCGTCGCGCCGCCCGCGACCATCTGTTGTGCGAGGTCGACCGGGTCGTCAGTGCGCTCGCCCTCGGCGGTCGGGCTGGTGGGCTTGATTTCGGCGATGACCGGCGTTCGCCCGTCGTTTTCGGCCGCTTCGAAGGCATCGGCCAGCGACCGGGGTGTCACCGATACCCGGTCTCCGCCGCCACCGCGCTCCCGCGCCGCGTCGAGAATCGACTGGACCGCTGGTGCTATCTCCTCACTGTCGTCCATTACTGAACACTAACGTACAGAAGTGTACATAAGAGTTGCCCTATTATCTCAGGGGACGCAGAACGGGATAGTTCCTCGCGTTGTCAAACAAGCCACAGTTCTATACACCTACACGTTAAATGTTTACACATGTCGTTCCAGACATCCATCCGGCCGGCCGAACCAATGGACATCGCGGATATCCGCCGGGTCGCCAGAACCACATGGCATACCGTGTACGACGACATCCTCGGAGCAGAGACAGTGGAAGAGCACCTCAAAGAGGGGTATGCACCGCCGCTACTGGAGCAGATGATCGAACTCGAAGAGGTCGGCCTGTTCGTCTCGACGGCCGACGACGACGTGGTGGCGTACATGAGCTGTGGGATGACGGACGCGACCGGCTTCGGCGACCTCGACCTGTACGTCCACCCGGACTACTGGGGGGAAGGTATCGGGACGGAGCTGCTGCATCGCGGCGAACAGCACTTGCACGAGCTTTCCGTGCGGAAAATCCGCGACGAGGTGCTGGCCGAGAACGAGGTCGGGAACGCGTTCTACCGGAGCCACTTCGAGAAGGTCGGCGAGCGGACGACCGAGGTCGGCGGACAGGAACACCCAGTCAACGTGTACGAGCGGCGGTTGTGAACGCCGGCTCGCATTCGCAGCCCGCAGTACGTGTGTGACTCACACGCTCTCGTAGCTCGTGTAACAGCGTTTAAGCCGCTGAAACCGCTTCATCGGTGCAATGAGCTACAAGATCGGACTCGTCGGCAAGCCCTCTGTCGGCAAGTCCACGTTTTTCAATGCGGCGACGATGAACGACGTGCCCGAGGGCGCGTACCCGTTCACGACAATCGACCCTTCGATGGGCGAGGCGTACGTCCGCGTCGACTGTGCCGCCCCGGAGTTCGACCACACCTGCACGCCCAACCACGGCTACTGCACGGAGGGTGTCCGGTTCGTCCCGACGAAACTCGTCGACGTGGCCGGCCTCGTCCCCGGTGCACACGAGGGGAAGGGGCTGGGGAACCAGTTCCTCACGGACCTCAACGAGGCCGACGTGCTCGTCCACGTCGTCGACTTCACCGGCGAAACGGACCTGGAAGGAGAACCCACCGAGAACCACGACCCGCGCGAGGACATCGACTTCCTCGAAGACGAACTGGATATGTGGTATCTCGACATTCTGGAGAAAGGCATCGAGCGCTACCGCTCGGGCTACCACGGCGAGGACAAGGCCATCGAAGACGACCTCGCCGAGCAGATGTCGGCGTTCAAGATCAACGCCGACGAGATTAAACAGGTCGTACTCGCACTGGACCTGGAACTCGACCCCGACACCTGGGACGACGAGGACAGAGAGGCACTCGCTCGGGAGATCCGCATCCGGACCAAGCCGATGCTCATCGCGGCGAACAAGATGGATACTCCGGAGGCCCAGGAAAACTGGGAGCCAATCACCGAGGACCCGGAGTACAAGCACCTCACGTTCGTCCCCGTCTCGGCCCACGCGGAGAAGGCACTGAAAAACGGCAACGAGCAGGGCGTACTCGACTACCGACCGGGCGACGAGGAGTTCACCGTGACGGCGGACCTGCCCGAGGAGAAGGCCGCAGGGCTGGAACAGATCCGGGACTTCGTTACGGAGTTCGGTGGCACGGGCGTCCAGCAGGCGCTGGAAACCGCATTGTTCGAGGAACTGGGCGCAATCGCGGTGTTCCCCGGCGCTCGCAAGCCCCAGGAGGACGGCACCTTCCTGCAGGACTGTTTCGTCCTCCCCGACGGGTCGACCGCCGAGGACTTCGCGTACTTCCTGCACACCGACATCGGTGAAGGATTCCTCCACGCGCACGACGTGCGTACCGAACGACAGATCGGTGCTGACACCGAACTCGACCACCGCGACGTGGTCGAAATTACGACAACGAACTGAGCGGGTCGCTATCGGACGCTCTGTCGACACTGATTTCGTCCCAGCGACAGCCGGGCTACAGCAGGAGGTGCGCCAGCAACACGATGATGGCGACTTTCTTCACGAGGATGATGCCGATAATCAGTTGCGTCGTCGACAGCCCCCGGACGCGCTCGATGCCCCGCCGGAGGAACGCGGGCGACTGGGCGAGTTCAGCCACCAGTAACCGCCACTCCGCGCGGAACGTCTCGACGGCCGACCCCTCGCCGTCGGTGTAGGCGGCTTCCGGCCGCGGCAGCCACCGTGAGCCGGTGTATTCGAGTTCGACCAGCGACCCCTCTAAATGACTGGCCTGCTCGAACTGCAGGCCGTTCGCTTCACAGAGCCGCTCGACCTTGGCGATGTCGCGGTCGCTGTCAAGGTCGTAACGCCGCTGTATCGGGTCGGTCGCCCAGTCGAACTGGAACCGACAGACGAGTTCGCTCTCGCCGACCCACACGTCGACGATTTCGGCCAGTTCGACCGTTCCGGCCGTCTCTTTCCGCTTTTTCTGGAGGTGCTCGTACTCGGCGGGGGACTCCGTCGAAGCCGTCACCTGGGACTCCGTCTCGGGCATACCTTCTCGACACGAGTGTTCGGCTGACGACACTATACGTTTTCTCCCGCTGGAACGGTTTGGACTCCGCGACCGGGGCGAAACGAGGACCGGCCAACGATACAGTCAGATATCCACCGGACACCCGTTGACCTCGCCGCCGCGCATCCCCTCGGCGAGCCAGTAGATAGAGAGGATCAACACCGCGAGCGCAAGCAGTGCGAACTCAAGCCCATCCAGCGGCAGAAACAACAGCGAGGTCGAGACGCCGAGCAGCGACAGCAGGCCCAGCAGGACCGCCGACCCGCAGGCCGCACAGCCCGCGCCGAGCGTTCCGAGGACGACACCCGCGACGCCCGCGCCGCCCTGCTGGAGGTCGAGGCCGTGTTCGCGGAAGTGGTAGGTCACCAGCCCGACGTCGACGCCGGTGAGGGCGGCGACGACGACCAGCAGAATTCCCTGTGCAGGGTTGAACGACGTGCCGATGAAGGGATACAGCTCCCCGAGCACGCGCAGCCGACTGGCGAGCGGGAGCGACCCACCGACTACGAGGTCAAGCACCAGCGGGACGTTCAGCGAGACGACGAACAGGGTCAGCGAGACGATTGCGGCGATCACGGCGACCGCCGCGTAGACTGGCAGCGTGAGCACGAGCCTGACCGTCCGGCCCATGAGCCGCCAGTCCCCTCGCGTCGTCGGCAGGCGGAGCCCCTCTGCGGTGCTCATCCGTCGTGCTCTCCCAGCGCCTCCGCGATGAGTTCGTAGCTGACGCTCCCGTTGACCTTCGTCACGAACTCGCCGTCCTCGAACAGCAGGATAATCGGCGTCGTCTCACCCAATCCGGCGTCCTCGGCCGCCTGAATATCGGCCTGAACGGCGTCATCGTGTGCCCGATCCCGCGCGTCGCTTGCGACCGCCTCGCCGTCGATGTCGGTCTCCTCGGTGAGAAACGTCGCCGTCCGCGCCAGAACGTTGTCAGGGTCGAACGACGACTGCTCGGCGAAGTAGTGACCGAACAGCGCCCAATACGCCTCGCTGTCGCGGGCGAACGTCGACTCCAGCGCCTGCGTCGCCGGCTCACCCCAGGGATAGATCACGGGGTAGGTCCGGACGACGTACGCGCCTTTGCCCGCGTCCACGATGTTCTCTCGGATATCCGGCAGTGTTTCCTCGTGGAAGCGGCGGCATGTGGGGCAGGAAGGGTCTTCGAACGCCAGGATGACGTGGCCGCCCAGTTCGCCGCGGCGGGGCTGGGCGTCGAGGTCGGCGGCCGCCGGGTGGCTGTCGACGGATTCGGCGCTGTCCGCCTCACCACTGCACCCCGCGACTGCGCCGACGACACCCACCCCGGAAAGTGCTAGAAAGCGTCGTCTGTTCATATACGACTGGTTGGCCCGCGTTGGTTTAGCGTTTGTTCCACTATGTGGCCACGATGAGTAACCGTCTTGTCGCCAGCGGCGGTAGCATCTGCCGGCCGATGACGACGACTCACGGGGCCGAACCGGGGTGACTCCCCGGTGGTGACGAGCCCTATGAGTGCCGAGGCTCTTACCCCAACTGGTAGCTGTAGCTGACGACCGTTTGCCACGGGTATCTCTGCGGTTCGGTTGCAACTGACATGATCTGGATCTGGGACGACAGCGACTGCGATGACTCTCCTGTAGAGAGCCCCTCTGTGGAGATCCCCAACAGTTAGGGACTAAATTGTACACGGTTTTATTGTGTTGCTATCAATGTTGATATTCTCGGCAACGGTTTTTTGACTATCATTAGCTACAGGTTGAGCAATGATAGATGAGAGAGGGGAGCCATGGACCGGGAGCCGGCGACGGTTACTCGGGATGCTCGCAACTGGCGGAACCGCGACGCTGGTTGGCTGTTCGACTGGCGGAGAGACGGAAGCAAGTACAGCCGAAAGCGGGGGCGAAGCCGCCGGGTCGACCGACGGCTCGCTGTCAGTCGTCGTCAGTTCGAAAGGCTACACAGAGCAGTTGAACCTCGGGTACATCGCCTACGAATTGCTCGCCAACAACACGGGTGTGAGTCTTGTGGACGAAACCGGCTTCGGCGGGAACGCTGCACACGCCGAAGCGTATCAGGCCGGCGACATCCACGCGTACTACGATTACATGGGGTCACTGTGGGCTGCGCACCCGCCCAAGCACGACGAAGCCGACTTCGCGACACCTGACGAGCAGTACGAAGCGTTGAAGTCCGAGATGGAGTCGGAACACCCGATTCGGATTCTCGACCGCGCGGACTGGCAGAACACATGGGCCGTGTTCATCCGCGAGGACGCTATCGAAGGGACCAGTATCGAGACAATCAGTGACCTCGCCGGTTACGTCAACGACGGGAACTACGACATCAGACCGGCGTTTGGCGACGGATTCAGGACTCGTAGCGACGGCTTCGATGCTTTGCTTGAATACTACGGGTTTGAGGGCGAGCATGTGGCGCGCTGGGAGGCAGAACAGGAGTTCATCGAGGCGGCGTCGGCGCAGGCGGCTGGCACGGCTGTCGACGAAGGCTACGCCGATCTCAGCTTCGGGTACAGCACCAGCGCGTGGCTCACAACCGTTGAAGACATCGTGTACCTCGATGACGACCGGAGCTTCTGGCCGTTCTTCCACCCGGTCGGCGTCGTTCACGAGGACGTCGCAACGGACGCCGTGGTGTCGGCGCTGAACAAGATGCCGGACGCCATTCCGGACGCGAAAACGATGCAAGAGCTGAACAGTCACGCAACCGAGGTCGGCAGCCAGCAGGCGGTTGTTGACCACCTCACGGCCAACGGCTTCATCTGACTCAGTATGGAAGAATCTACAGCACATGCAGGTGACGGTGACGACGAATCAGCAGACGCGACAGAGCCAGCGGCCTCGGACACGACAGCGCTGGAGCGAGCGAAAGCCGTTGCGCTGCTGCCAGTCCGGTCGTACCTCGTCAAGTTCGCTGTTGCGTTGCTCGTGATCGTGGTACTCATCGCGGCCGGCGGGTTCTGGGTGCAGGGGAACGCAACTGCCACGCTCGAAGACGACACGGCACAACAGCTCGTACAGGAGGTCAACGCCGAGTCCGGCCTGTTGAACGAGTGGATTGAGCGCAACGAACGGCCGGTGCTCGTCGCGTCAAACAATCCGCTGCTCGGTTTCAACGCGACGCGCGAAGACCAGCAGGCCTACACGGAACGACTCGCCGCGGATGAGCTCCAGTCCGACCGCGTCGCTGCCGTCCACCTCGCAGATCCCACTGTCGGCACAGCGGGGGAGGCAAGGATCGTGGCGAGTACTGACGAAACGCTCCGCGGAACGCGTGTCACATCGGACGCACATCCGTGGGTCGACCGGACTCGGTCTATCGGCCGCGACACAGTGGTTTCATCGAACCCGTACACGAACGCGAACGGCAAGCGAGTGGTCAGTTCGATGAGTGTCGCCGCCGACTTCACACACGTACTCGTGGTCGAGTACGACGCCAGCGACCTGAGCAAGCAGTTCAGCACTGGTATCGACGGGACGTTCACACAGGTGGTCCGCCCGACATCGAGTTCGACTGAGGTGTTGTTCTCCGACGCCGGCACCGATGCCGTCGGACAGCCGTACATCCCGAACCAGTCACAGTCCGAGATTCCGGAGATCAGCACGGCTACCGAACAGGGAACCTTTACCGACACGCCAGCGAAGGACACAGTGCTTGACACCGACCACGTCGCCGCGTACGCGACCATCCCCGGCACAAACTGGGTCGTTATCAAGCACACGCCTGCGGCGAACGCGTTCGCGCTGAGCGAGCAGATTCGGACTGATATCCTGGCGTTCATCCTGCTCGCGCTCGGTGGTGTGGTCGTCGTTGGTGGAACGATTGGACGGAACACGGCGACATCCGTGCAACAGCTCTCTGCGGCCGCTACTGCCATCGAGCAGGGAGAGTACAATGTCGACGTTTCGAGCTCTCGCCGGGACGAAATCGGTCAGTTGTTCACGTCTATCGGGAGTATGCGCGACGCACTCGTCTCGAAAATCGACGAAGCCGAGGCTGCCCGTGAGCAAGCAACAGACGCCCAGGAGGAGGCCGAAGAAGAGCGAGCCCGCGCCGAGCAGGCAAAGGAAGAGGCTGAGACGCTCGCGGCGGAACTCGAACAGCAAGCGGAGGTGTACAGCGACGTGATGGAAGCGTGCGCGGACGGTGACCTGACCCGGCGTCTCCCCGAAAGCGAGACCGACAACGAGGCGATGGCGGCTATCGCGTCGTCGTTCAACGATATGCTCGCACAGTGGGAGCGCACTATCGTCGACATTCAGGAGTTCGCGGAGACCGTCACAGCCGCCAGCGAGGAGGCCGAAGTCGGAGCGACTGACGCCGAGCGTGCGAGCGGCGAGGTCAGCGAATCGGTTCAGGAGATCGCGGCTGCCGCCGACGAGCAACGCGATATGCTGGACACGGTCTCGGGAGAGATGACTGACCTTTCGGCAGCTATCGAAGAGGTGGCTGCGTCCGCTGACTCGGTTGCGGAGCACTCGAACCAGACCGCTGACGTCGCCCGAAAGGGCGAGGACACGGCCAGAGACGCGCTCGAAAGTTCACGCAGAGTACAGGAGGCAATCGACACGACTGTCGAGAACGTCGAACAGTTAGACGAGCAGATGGCGGAAATCAGCACCATCGTCGAGCTGATCGCCGACATCGCCGAGCAGACGAATATGCTCGCGCTGAACGCGAACATCGAAGCTGCCCGTGCCGACAAAGACGGCGAAGGGTTCGCCGTCGTGGCCGACGAAGTCAAGGAACTCGCCGGGGAAACGCAGGCATCGGCGACCGAAATAGAGCAACTCATTACCGACGTCCAGTCCCAGACGGAGACGACTGTCGACGAGGCCAGAGTCGCTGAGGAGTCGATGGAAGCAGGCATCAGTGCGGTCGAAGAGGTCATGGAAGCGTTCACAGAAGTGTCGGAGTACGCCGACAAAACGGACGCCGGCGTCCAGGGGATCAGCGACACCACTGACGATCAGGCCGCCAGTACTGAAGAAGCGGTCTCGATGACCGAGGAAGTCGCCGACCTCAGTGAATCCACTGCCGATGAGGTACAGAGCGTGTCCGCCGCCGCAGAGGAGCAGGCGGCCTCGATGTCGGAGATCAACGACAGCATCAAATCGCTGAGCGGGCAGGCCGAGCAACTCAAGGCGCTCCTGTCGGAGTTTGACGTCGCTGCCGACGAAAGCGAGCAATCCCGACACCGCTGATCGACAACAGCGTGAACACAGACTGACGCTCGGAGCGGTTCGGCACACGCGTTTTCCTGTACCGTTTCGCCGCGTGTATCCACAACAACACGCAACGCGTCCCAGTACGAGCAGTGATGGAGTCGCAATCCGCGTTGCAGGGACAGCGTGAACCGCCTCGGCCTGCTCCGCCTGTGGATGGTCGTCGAGCGGCTCCGACCTCGCCGGTCGGTTTCGGCGCGTGGGAATCCCCAGTACGCCTTTATTTTGGTCGGGCGAGCAACACATATGAGCGTCATCTGTGAGTTCGAGTTGCAGTCCGCGGATATGCCGCTATGTGCGGTCGCTGCCGAACTGGACACCCGGCTGATCGTCGACACCGTCGTCTCGGGAACGACCGCGGAGCCGGCACTCGTGTTCTCCGCGACGGGCGTCGAACCGGATGCCCTCGAATCGGCGTTGCTCGGCGACGAGTCCGTCGTGGAGTTTGTCGCCATGGACTCGGCTATCGTCGAGTCCCGCTATCGGGTCGTCCTCGATACGGACTACGTCGAGATGTACACCCAGCTCGTCGACCGGCAGACGTATCCGATGGGTGCGCTCGTGACCGAACACGGGTGGAAGGTGAGCACGCAGTTCGCCGACCGAGCAGACCTCGAAGCGTTCCGGGACACCTGTCAGGCCAGCAGTGTCACGTTCCGCCCGCATCGGCTCTGCGAGACGGAACACGGCGGCGACGACTACGGACTCACCGCCCCGCAGCGAGAGGCGCTGCTGGCAGCCCATCGACTGGGCTATTTCGCCGTCCCTCGCGGGGCAGACCTGACGGAACTCTCGGCGGAACTCGACGCGACCACGTCCGCGATCTCGGAGCGCCTCCGACGTGGAACGGACCAGCTGATCGACCACACGATCGCCAGCTCCGAGCAGTGACAGCAGGCCGGCCGGAGCGGAGCGGTTCCGGCGAGACGCCCCCTCTTATAAATTGCTGGACATATGTTGGCAACGGTTAGGGCTGGAGGTTGCGTAGCACTACATGACGGTGACCCAATATGACCATCCACCAGCACCCACACGTCACTGATCGCGACGCACACTTCGTCGGCGGCGGTATTGCCTCTCTCGCTGGCGCGGCGTTCCTCGTCCGGGACGGCAATATGCCCGGCGAAAACATCCATGTCTACGAAAAGCTGGACGTCGTCGGTGGCGCGATGGACGGCGCTGGCGACCCGGACGAGGGCTACCTGATCCGGGGCGGCAGGATGTTCAACTACCCGACGTACGAATGTACGTGGGACCTCTTCGAGACGATTCCGTCGCTCGAAGACGATTCGCGTTCGGTCAAAGACGTGATGGACGAGTTCAACGAAGCGCACCCCTCGTACGCGAAAACGCGGCTGATGCACGAGGGCGAGCGAATCGACGCGGGCGAGTACGGACTGACGAGCCAGCACCGGCAGTCGATAGCTCGGTTGCTCCTCACGCCCGAACCGCGACTCGGTGACACGCGCATCGAGGAGTGGTTCGACGAGTCGTTCCTGGAGACGAACTTCTGGTACGTCTGGGCGACGATCTTCGCGTTCCAGCCGTGGCACAGCGTCGCCGAAGTCCGGCGGTACATGTACCGGTTCCTGCATGAGTTCCCACGCCTGCACACCATGGAGGGTATCGACCGGACGAAGTACAACCAGTACGACTCGATGATTCTCCCGCTCCGGCGCTGGCTCGAAGACAGGGGCGTCACCTTCGAGCACGGACACGAAGTGACGGATATGGACATCGTCCCGTCGCGGACGGGACGCACTGTCGAGCGGCTCTACTGTGAAACCGACAGCGGAACGGAATCGGTCCCGGTCGAGTCGTCCGACCTCGTGTTCGTGACGAACGGGTCGATGACCGACGGCTCGTCAGTCGGCGGGATGGACGAGGTACCCGACCTGAACGAAACCGGCGCGTCATGGGAGCTGTGGAAGTCTATCGCTGAGGACAACCCACAGTTCGGCGATCCGTCGGTGTTCGCGGACAACGTCACGGAGACGAAGTGGGAGTCGTTCACCGTCACCCTGCACAACACCGAGCTGTTCGACCACATCGTGGATTTCACGAACGAGGAACCGGGCAACGGGCTCGTCACTTACCTCGGGTCGAACTGGCTGTTGTCGACGGTCGTCGCCGGCCAGCCGCACTTCGCGAACCAGCCGGACGACGTGAAGGTCTTCTGGGGCTACGCGCTGTTCCCGGACCGGGAAGGGAACTACGTGGAGAAACCGATGTCCGAATGCACCGGCCGGGAGATCCTCCAGGAGCTGTGTTACCACCTGCAGTGCGAGGAACGGCTCCCGGAGATACTCGACGACGTGACCTGCATCCCGGCGATGATGCCGTTCATCACGGCGCACTTCCAGCCCCGGGAACCCGGTGACCGGCCCGAGGTCGTTCCGGACGGGTCGAACAATCTGGCGTTCCTCGGACAGTACGCCGAACAGCCGCGGGACGTGGTGTTCACCGTCGAGTACTCGGTCCGGTCGGCGATGACCGCCGTCTACGAGATGCTCGACCTCGACCGGGAAGTCCCCCCGGTGACCAAACACTACCGGAAGCCCGGTGTCATCGCGGACACTGTCCGCGCCGCGTACCGCTGAGGGAGTCGACGGCGGTACGGGCGCGGACATTCCAGCACTTTAGTATGGTGACGGAGATGGGTGTGTATGAACACACCGCCGCTCGCCGTCCGGAGGCTGCGATGGTAAACCTCGCGCTCTCGGCGGCACAGCTTGTCTTGGCGCTGGTACTCGTGGGACTGAACGGCTTTTTCGTCGCCGCGGAGTTCGCCTTCGTTCGCGTTCGCGGCACCTCTGTCGAACAGCTCGCCGACGAGGGGAAGGCCGGCGCAGGCTCGCTTCAGGCAGTGATGGCGGACCTGGACAACTACCTCGCGGTGACCCAGCTCGGGATTACGCTCGCCTCGCTGGGGCTGGGGTGGGTCGGTGAGCCCGCCGTGGCGGCGCTGCTGGAACCTGTACTGGCCCCGGTCCTCCCGGAGAGCCTCCTCCACCTCGTGGCGTTCGCGATCGGGTTCACCATCATCACCTTCCTCCACGTCGTCTTCGGCGAACTCGCACCGAAGACGTTCGCGATTGCACAGACCGAGCGGCTCTCACTGTTGCTCGCGCCGCCGATGAAGCTGTTTTACTACGTGTTCTATCCCGGTATCGTCGTGTTCAACGGCTCGGCGAACGCCTTTACGCAGTTGCTTGGTGTCCCGCCGGCCTCGGAGACGGACGAGACGCTCGGCGAGCGTGAGATACGCCGGGTGCTGGCCCGGTCCGGCGAAGAGGGGAACATCGACGCGGCGGAGGTCGCCATGATAGAGAGCGTGTTCGACCTCGATGATACGGTCGTCCGAGAGGTCATGGTCCCGCGCCCCGACGTCGTGAGCGTGCCGGCCGACGCCACGCTGTCGGATATCCGGCCAGTCGTTTTCGACGAGGGACACACTCGCTATCCGGTGGTCGACGCCGACGACAGCGACCAGATCGTCGGATTTATCGACGTCAAGGACGTGCTACGGGCCGGCGAGGAAGGCAACGAAAACACGACTGCCGGCGATATCGCTCACGAGATACCGGTCGTCCCGGAGACGACCGCTATCAACGACCTCCTGTTGCAGTTCCGGCAAGACCGCCGGCAGATGGCCGCGGTCATCGACGAATGGGGGTCGCTCGAAGGCATCGCGACAATCGAGGACGTGGTCGAGGCCGTCGTCGGCGACCTGCGCGACGAGTTCGACGTCGACGGCCGCGAACACGCCATCCGCAAGCGAAGCGACGGGAGCTACGACGCCGACGGCGGCGTCCCGCTGTCGACAGTCAGTGAGGCCCTCGGTGTCGACCTCGACAGCGACGCAGTCGAAACCGTCGGCGGGCTGGTACTGAGCCATCTCGACCGCGCGCCGGAAGTCGGCGATACCGCCGAAGCGGCCGGACACGCGTTCGAGGTGACAAGCGTCGACGGCACCCGTATCTCGACGGTTCGGATTCGAGCGAACGACGGCGACACCCCGACCACCGACTGAGCCGGTCCCAGACCCGGGTGACGAGAATAGGGCCAGTCACGGAGTGCCGCCCGTCTACAAGGGAATCAGTCCACGACGGCCGCCAGGCTTCGGTCAACGGCTCGCTCGACGTGCAGCGCCGTCGTGTCGAACAGTGGCGTGTCGGGGCAGTCCGACTGTTCGACGAGGAGTTCGATTTCGGTACAGCCGAGGACAATCCCTTGTGCCCCCGCCTCCACCAGCCCGTTGATGACGTCGAGATACCGCGCTCGTGAGTCGGGGCGCACCTCGCCGGCGGTCAACTCATCGAAAATAATCCGGTCGACATCCTCGCGGGCGCTCGGGTCGGGGACGACCGTCTCGATGCCGTGTGACGCGAACCGGTCGTGGTAGAACGCCCCCGACATCACAGTGTCCGTCCCCAGGACGCCGACGGTCTCGATGCCCGCAGCACGGATCGCCTCCGCCGCCACGTCGACGATGTGGAGGAACGGCACCGAGAGTGCCTCGACCAGTTGGGGCGCGACCCGGTGCATCGTGTTCGTCGCCATCACCACGAAGTCGGCTCCGGCGGCCTCCAGGTCCAGCGCCGCATCGACGAGAATTGACGCGGCGCTGTCCCAGGCCTGGTCACGGATACACTGCTCGATGGCGGCGAAGTTGACGCTCCGGATGACGATATCGCCTGCACTGTGCCCGCCGAGTGCGTCGTTGATTCCGCGGTCGATACGCCGGTAGTAGGTCCGCGTCGACTCGCTACTCATCCCGCCGAGGACGCCGATTGTCTGCATCTCGCCTAGTGGCATCGTGGTGACACTCAGGAGGCCCTTCCCAGCGAGATCGCTTAGCGGTTCCGCCCCCAAGCTCGCCAGTGAGCGTCGACTAGGAGGAGTTGGCCTGGGGTACGCGCTCAGAAGAACTCGGCCAGATACACCGGCTCGGACTGGAACACGGTAGCGAGCGGGTCCCGAACCGAGTCGTCGCGTATCTCCAGGCCGGCCACTCGCGCGGCGGCGTCGACGCCATGGGTCCCGACGGCCAGCTGGGAGAGGGTCGCAATATCCACCGACACGTCGGCCGACGGCGGCTCGTTCCGGTTCGCGACCGAGTCGACGCTCGCCGAGCCGTTCTCCACGGTCAGCCGAAACAAGCCGTCATTGCGGTCGAGCAGCGGGTCGCTGACCGAGAGGGTACAGGCGAGGTCGGTGTCGGGCCAGTCGAGACGTTCGAGATGAGATATGTCGGTGAGCCGCACCATCGGTCCGGCCTCGACGGTACAGTCGACCGCGCCGGGGTCGTCGACGCGATGGAGGAGGTCGGCGTCGGGTGGCAACTGGAGTGTAACGCGCTCTATCTGTGCGCCGTGGGTCCCGAGGAACGCGAACAGCGCGCGGCGACCCTCCTCGTCGGCGGCCGCGAACTGTGTGGCCGAGAGCGTGTGGTCCGCGTCATCCGCGACGGTGTACACGACGTACCCACGGAGGTCCCCGTCGCGTTCGTAGCCGTAGCAGTACGGGACGCCGTCGTCGTCCCAGTCGGCGAGCGTCCGCTCGCGCCACCACGCTTCCGAGCGGCGGAGCGAGAGCGCCGCCCCGGCGGCTGAAGCGGTCTCGACCCGACGGAGCCGCTCCCAGTCGTCGGCGTCGAGGCGGACCAGCTGTCCGGCGGTGGAGTGGTCCGGGAGCGCCGACGGCGGCAGGTCGTAGCGGTGGTAGGTGTTCGCCGTTCCCCAGCCCAGGCGTCGGTAGAACGGCGTCGAGAACGGCCAGAGGGTGACGAACCCGACATCGGCCTCGCGGTACTCGTGTAAGGCGTGCCGACAGAGGTCGGCGGCGTATCCCTGCCCGCGGTATTCTGGTGGCGTCGCGACCGCGCCGAGGCCGCCGACCGTCGCCGCTTCGTCGCGAACGGTCGTGTCGAGATAGTAGAGCTTGCAGACCGCACGAAGGCTGTCGTCGTCGTAGAGGCCTCGCTGGTCGAACAGCGACGGCGGCCAGTCACTATCGGGCTCCGGCGTCACCGGACCCGTTTCGGGCGCGAACGCGTACTGGAGCATCCGCTGGCAGGCTTCGCGGTCAGTCGCCGGGACGGGGCGCAACTCGGACATACCGTCCCAGGTGTTCGCCAGCTACAGAAACCTAGTCATCTGTGGACCGACGCCGTGGCCGTCCCCGAGTACTGAGCCGTCACGGAACGTACCAGATACCCCGGTCACGGTCGAGGACCGACCCGACGACGATGTGCGGGAGCGCGACGATACTGATGAACACGCTCCAGAACGCCACCGCGCCGGGGAGCAGGTCGCTCGTCCCCAGTGGGTTCGGGAACGCCCAGTAGACGGCGACGAGGACGCCGAAGGTGGCCAGCGCCCCGACGACGAGGACGACCCAGGCGCGCAGTGCGACGGTCGAGGGGTCCGCGCCGCCGAGCAGGTCCCAGCGCTCGTCGCCGACCGGCTCTGTTTCGACGGACGCCGTCCGCGCCACCTGTCGGGCGGAGTACCAGAACGGGAAGTACAGGCCGACAGCCACGAGGACCGGAACGAACGTGAAGTACGCCGCCAGCAGCAGCGACTCCCCCGCGTCGACGAGCCACGAACGGCCGCCGCCGCGCACGTAGCCCAGCAGGATGTGCGTCGTCAGGGCGAGCCCGTAGCTTGACCCGATGACGAGCCGAGTCGTGTCGAACGAGCCTGCGTACGACGAGAGCGCCCCGGGTTCGACGAGCCCGACCATCAGCGCGCTGAACGCGTGGAACGTCTGCGGCCAGAACACGATGGGGACGAGCATCACCGCGCCGCCGCGGACGGCCGCTGCGAGCCCGCGCTGGAACCGTGTCCGGAGGTGCTCGGTGCCGCTCGTGGCTTCCAACACCTGCAGGCCGCCGAGGCCACCCTTCGCCATGGCGACGGTCAGCGCCAGCGCGAGGCCGGCGACTGGCGCCACGAGGAACAGGCCGACGAACCCGCCGATGGCCGCCAGATACACCACGACGTAGCGCCAGCGAAAGGCGGGGCGACGGCGACGGAGGTTCTCGAAGTGCTCGTACCCGCCGTGGGGGAGATTGAGCGCGACCATCCCGACGAGATACACCACCATCTGGGCCCGGAGCGGAACTCTGACGCCGACGGTGCCGAGGAGACCGAAAGTGACGGCGAGTACCAGCAGGCTCGCCCGCGAGAGCCAGAGCGACGGATGGCGGTCGGTGTCCCGATGCCGCTGCCAGACGGACCCCAGGCCGGTCGTGGGCATGTCGTGGGCCTAGGGAAAAACTCACAATAAACGATGCAAGCGATTCCAGCAGACTGGGAACAGACCGGTGGCTTGACTGGCGAGATACCCGTTGTGAGGTCCTGGGAATCCAGACAACCCTTTTTCAGTCATAGTCGCTAGCGGCTGCTATGCGTGATGGCCTCCCTCGCGACCGGACGGTGACCGTCGTCGGCGGCGGCTTCGGCGGCCTCTCGGCTGCGTGCTACCTGGCCGACGCCGGGGCCGACGTACGACTGCTCGAACGCCACGACCACCTCGGCGGCCACGCGGGCGTCCTCGAACGGGACGGCTTCCGGTTCGACACCGGCCCGTCGTGGTACCTGATGCCCGACGTGTTCGAGCGCTTCTTCGGGCACTTCGACCGCGAGCCCGCGGACTACTACGAACTGGAGCGGCTGGACCCCCAGTACCGGGTGTTCTGGAAGGACGGCGACCGCGTGACGATGCGGCCCAACCGCGAGAACGCCCGCGAGGTGTTCGAGTCATACGAGGACGGGGCCGTCGACGCGCTGGCCGAGTATCTCGAACGGGCCGAGCGGAACTACGAACTGGCGATGGACCGGGTCGTCTACGAGGGCCGCGAACGACTGCGTGACTACGTCGACACCGACCTCCTCCCGCTCGCGCCGCGGGCGCGGCTGTTCGGGTCGATGGACGACTACGTCAGCCGCTACGTCGACCACCCGAAGCTCCGGCAGTTGCTCGAATACACGCTGGTGTTTCTCGGCGGCGCACCACACAACACCCCGGCGCTGTACAGCATCATGAGCCACGTCGACCTGAACATGAACGTGTTCTACCCCGAAGGTGGCATTGCCGGCGTCGTCGACGGTCTCGGGTCGCTGGCGCAAGAACTCGGCGTCGACATCCAGACCGGGACGGAGGTCCAGCACATCGCCGGCGAAGCGGGCGCATTCGAACTGACTACCGACGACGGTGTCGTGGCCTCCGACATCGTGGTCAGCAACGCCAACCCGGCCCACACCGAACGAAATCTGCTGGACCCTGCAGACCGCGACCACGACCCGGACTACTGGGACGACCAGACCTACGCACCGTCGGCGTTCATGCTGTATCTCGGCGTCGAAGGCGACGTGGGTCCGCTGGCGCATCACTCGCTGGTGCTGCCGACGGACTGGGACGACCACTTCGAGCGGATTTTCGACCGCCCGGCGTGGCCCGACGACCCCGCCTACTATCTCTCGGTCACGTCGAAGACCGACGAGACAGTCGCTCCCGACGGCCACCACGCCGTCGTCGTCCTCGTCCCCATCGCGCCGGGACTCGACGACGGGCCCGTGATTCGCGAGGAATACAGGGAGTTCGTTCTGGACGACCTCGCCGAACAGACCGGCGTGGACCTCCGCGACCGCATCGTCGTCGAGGAATCGGCGTGTGTCAGCGAGTTCGCCGAGCGCTTCGGCGACCCGCAGGGGACGGCGCTCGGGCTGGCCCACACGCTGTTCCAGACCGGGCCGCTCCGCCCCGGCCACCGCGCCGGCCTGGACGGCCTCTACTACACCGGAGCCTACACCACGCCCGGTATCGGGATGCCGATGTGCCTCATCAGCGGCGAACACACCGCCCGCGATATCATCGAGGATAGCCCGTTCGAGATGAAACGGGACCGCTCGGCCTCGACGGCGGACTGACGCCGCGACCGAGTGGCAGTTCGTGGGACGGCTCACAGTGCGCTATCGCGGCACACACCGCGGCGGAGCCTCGAACGGTTTATTGTCCCGCTTCAGGTAACGGGGGCATGGAGAAGCTCCGCGAGTCGCTGCACGAGGCCCCGATCATCGACAAGGATGGATACTCCTACCTGGTCCACCCGCTCAGCAACGGCGTCCCGATGCTGGAGCCGGAACTCCTCCGCGAGGTCGTCGTCGGCGTGACGCGGGCAGCCGACCTCGACGTGGACAAGATCGTCGCGCCGGAGGCGATGGGCATCCACATCGCGACCGCGCTCTCACTGCAGACGGATATCCCGCTCGTCGTCATCCGCAAGCGCTCCTACGGCCTCGACGACGAGGTCCCGCTGCACAAGACCACCGGCTACTCCGAATCGGAGATGTTCATCAACGACATCGAAGCTGGCGACGACCTGCTCATCGTCGACGACCTGCTCTCGACCGGCGGGACGATGGCCTCCATCTGTGAGGCGCTCGACGACATCGGGGCGAACATCTCGGACATCGTCGTCGTCTTCCGGAAACAGGGCGAGTCGGCGCTCGACGACACCGACTACGAAGTGACCAGCCTGCTCGACATCTCGGTCGACCAGAACGGCGTCACTATCCACGACTGATACTGTCGGCTGTAAGTCTGTAAAGAATTTCGCCATCCGGGGTGGCGAATATCTTAAAATAGTTACAGCCAACAGTATGAGCCGGCAGTTCAGGCCGGCTTATTCTCGTTCGACAGCGGCGGCCATGTGCTCTCGGGCTTCCTCGGGCGTCATCCCGCGAACGCCACACGCACAGGAGAGCAGTTCGGGGTCAGTCAGGTCGTCGACCTCCTCGGCGCTGGCCCGTTCGAGCGCGTCGTCCGCGGCGTCGTAGTCGAACGTCACCCGATACGTGACCTGTGCCACGCCCTCGATCTGGTGGGACTCGTCGGGGTCCGGGTTCGCGATGGCGTCGGCGTGCTCTTCCTGCATCGCGGACTTCCACTGTTCGAGGTTCGCCTCGGGGTCCGAATCGTCGGGCATACGCTGGCTGTCAGCGGGGAGACTGAAAAAGCGAGCGCTGACGAGCCGGTCAGGCGGGTGCCGGGTAAGAGGTTGGCTCTCGGAACGCTTTTTCCGCCGGCAGACTCCGGTTTTCCTGTGGTCGACTTCCGCTTCGTCTCCGACCGGCCTCGGCTCCTGTTGGCCGCCGCGACTGTCGTCGCCAGCGTTGCGACGGCCGGCAGCCTCTATCTCTCGCTGGGCCTCGGACTCACGCCCTGTCGGCTCTGCTGGTATCAGCGCATCCTCATGTATCCGCTGGTGGTCGTTCTCGGCATCGCCGCCGTCGAAAACCGTCCCGGTGTCGTCCGGACGGCGCTGCCGCTGGCGGTGCCGGGGGCCGCCATCGCGGCCTACCACTCCTGGCTGCAGGTGAGCCAGACGACTTGCGGCATCGGGGCGGTCAGTTGCGCGCAGATCCAGTACCGGGTGCTCGGTCTGACCGTGCCGAACCTCTCGCTGGTGGCGTTCGTGCTGGTGACTGGGCTGGTCGTCGCGGCGTCCGTGAAGCGGTCGTAGAGTACCGGACAGCCTTCGCCGGGACCAAACCCCTTTTTCGGGTAGCCCCGCGTGGCTCCGGTATGGAATACACCAGACTCGGTTCGACCGGAACGACGGTTTCACAGCTGTGTTTCGGCACCTGGCGCTTCGGCCGGGAGACCGGCGGCGTCGTCGAGACTGACCGTGATGAAGCCCACGAACTGCTGGACGCGGCGTGGGAGCGGGGCATCAACTTCATCGACACCGCCAACGTCTACGGCAACCCCAACGGCACCAGCGAGGCGTACATCGGCGACTGGCTCGACGACTACGACCGCGAGGACTTCGTCATCGCCTCGAAGGTGTACTTCCCCTTCGACGGCCGCGGCGAGCCCGCCCCCAACGACTCTGGTCTCGGCCGCAAGCACATCCGCGCGCAAATCGAAGGCACGCTCGACCGTCTCGACACGGACTACCTCGACCTCTACTATATCCACCGCTGGGACGAGCACAGCGACATCGAGGAGACGCTGTCGACGCTCGACGACCTCGTCCGCGCGGGCAAGGTCCACCACCTCGGCGCGTCGACGATGGCCGCCTGGCAACTGACCAAAGCCCTCTGGAAAAGCGACGTCGAGGACTACGAGCGCTTCGAGGTGACACAGCCGCTGTTCCACGCCGGCTACCGCGACGACGTGAAGGACTACCTCGACGTCTGTGCCGACCAGGACATGGCCGTCTGTCCGTACTCGCCGCTGGCCGGCGGCTTCCTCACGGGTAAGTACGAGCGCACGGACGACGACGACCCGACGGCCTTCGAAGGGCCGGAAGGCTCGCGGGGCTCGCTGTCCGACCGCTTCGAGGACTTCTACCTCTCCGAGCGCGGCTGGCACGTCCTCGACGAGCTCCGCGCCGTCGCGGACGAACTCGACGCCACGCCCGCGCAGGTCGCGCTCCGCTGGCTCATCGAACAGCCGGACGTCACCTGCGTTCCTATCGTCGGCGCGCGCACCGTCGACCAGCTCGACGAGAACGTCGGCGCGGCCGACATCTCGCTGTCCGACGACCAGTTTAACCGGATTGTGAGCGCACGCTACGCCGAGGACGGCGAGCGCTGGGGCCACCGGGCGTAATCGGGATACAAACTGATCGAACCGCGTTGTAGTCGGGACGGTCCGCTGTCGTTCGCAGGAGCGTTCGATCTAATCGTGGCCGGGTCGGAACCCTGACCGACTGCTGACGGCTCTATGATGCCGATTTGCTGGCCCTGTCACCGGACGCAGTCACTGCCTCAGGTGCAATCGTCCCGAACAGCCAGACTGCGCCGCCAGCGACGAGAAACAGGCCGCCAAGCGCCGCAACTGCTGTGGTCGCCGTAGTTGCATCCGCCGCCACCCCAGCAGCAAGTGCCAGCGGCGTCCGGAGAGCCATATACGACATCGAGACCGCGGAGAGCAACGTCGCCCGCCCGACCGCCTCGACATGGTCGTTAATATACCCGTTGGCGATGGGCTGGACCAGCGGCTTTGCGGTTCGTATCGTCGCGAACGTCGGTAGTGCCACGAGCGCAATCCACAGCGGTACCACGAGCGCGACAGCCGTCAGGGCTGGCACGACGATCACGGCTTTGCGGACGCCGAGACGGGCCTCAATTGCGCCGGCGTAGTAGCCGCCAGCGGACGAGACTGCTGTCAGGGCGGCGTACAGCACACCCAGTCCGAGCGCGAGCGCCGCGCCGGCCTCGCCCGCTCGCGCCGCCGCGATCGGACCACCAGCGGGGACCTGCACGCCGAGAGCGGCGACGTACGGCCCCAGCGTCTCGACCGCCATCGGCTGGATGTAGGTGTGAGAAACGCTCAACACGGCATAGAACAGTCCGATGTACAGTATCAGTGCCCGGAGCGGCGGTCGAGCCAGATGCGTGCGGATGACGGCGACGGTTTCCAGCGGATCGAGACGGTCGCCGGAGTCAGCGTCACCACCCCGGTCTGCGTACTGCCGGTTCTTCGGCAACGAAAGCAGTGCGATGGACCCGAGGCTGTTGAAGCCGACCGCAGCAACGAACGGATAGACCGGGTCCAGCCCGTATAGCAGGCCACCGACAACCATTGAGACTGCCGCAGTCCAGTTCTGCATCGCGTCACCCCGGCCGCGGATATGGCTGAACTGCCCGCTGTCGAGTCGTTCAGAGAGTGTATCGTACAGCCACGCATCCAGACTCCCCGAGCGTAACGTCAGCGCCAGCGCCCACAGTGCATAGAGGAAGCCGTACCAGAGGAACCCCGAAGCGAGAACGAAGCCTGCGAGTGAGGTAACGGTGAACAGCACGCTGAGGAGGAGGCTCGCACGCCGCCCGAGCCTGTCACCGACGTAGCCTGTTGGTATCTCGCCGACGACTGACAGCGCCGAACAGACCGCAGAGAGGACGCCGACCTGTGTGAACGTCAGTGTTCGCAGGAGAAACAAGGTGAAAATGGGAGTTATGAATCCGACCGAAATCGTGGCACGGTACAGGTAGTACCGGCGCACTAACCCACGGTCGGATACCGGTCCGAACATACGGACGTTGTCACTTTCGGGGGACTAAAGCACTTCCTGAAACGCGATTCAGTACAATTTTTGACAGGAGAGCACAGATATCAGCACCCAACGATAGTACTGCAGGGTACTGTGAATCGTCAGACCGTTTCCGATGGGTCGGTGATCTCATCAGCGGCCGGATACACGCCGACCTGGTCGCAGTGACCCGCCAGCGGGCAGGCGTCGGGGTCGTCCAGACAGGCGGGCTTCCGGGCGCTACAGTACTCCCGGCCGAACTGAATCATCGCCGTATGGCCGAAGCCGCATTTCGCCGCAGGGACGTCGCGCTCCAGATATTCGCGGACAGTCTCGTGGTCGGCGTCGGGCGGGGCCAGTCCCATCCGGCGGGCGATGCGGTGGACGTGCGTGTCGACGGGGAACACGCCGCCGCGGCCGCCCGCGAACAGCAGGACGCAGTCGGCGGTCTTCGGGCCGACGCCGTTCATGTCGAGCAGCGTCGACCGCACCGCCTCGGGGTCGCTGTCGCGGACGAACTCGTCGAACCCGACCTCACCGCCGTACTCCTCGCAGATACGCTGAGCGAGGGCAACGATGCGTTCAGATTTCTGGTTGTAGAGCCCGGCCGAGGAGATGGTCTCGGCGAGTTCGGGCTGGTCGGCGTCGGCCAGCGCGCGGGCGAGGTCGGTGTCGGCGTCTCCCTCGCCGTCCGCGTCCCCGCCGTCGCTCCCGTACCGCGCCATCAGTTCGTCGTGGGCCGGCTGGCTCGCCTTGTCGGAGGTGTTCTGGCTGAGAATCGTCCGAACAAGACACTCGAAGGCGTCCCGGCCGCCGTAGGTCTTCGTCCAGTACATTTCGCCGAGGCGGTCCACGATAGCTTCGGCCCGCGTCCCAGCCGTTTCCGGGTCGAACGTGGCTGACTGGCCGCCGCCAGCGGTCCCGCCGCTGATGTTCTCCGCTGGTTCCTCGTCGTTCATAGTCGATGTCAGGGCTGGCGAACCCAAAACGCCTGCCCCGAAATTCCGCACCAGTGCAGGTTCGTCGGACGCCGGTGGCTAGGAAGAATCGGTGTTCCAGTGTGGTCCACGGCAAAGGACCTGAAATGGGGCGTCCTTGGGGCGAGACGCCCACGGGACAGACACGAAAAACTCGTGGCGCGCGGCGACGGGCTATGCCCACGGTGGTCGTCGCCGCGAAAGATGGTCGAGACTGACAGGTCAGTCCACGTTTACGTCCTGACTCTCACCTCCTGTCGGGCGGCGGGTGCGCGGACGACAGGGACGGCAGTACCCGACTCGCTACGGCGACAGATATCCCGCCTCGATGTGGCCTGTTCGTCCGGCATACAATCATTTAGGCTACCCTAAAACACAAAAAGCCATCGGTTTCTAGGCGGGCCAAAAAGAAGCCGTCGATTACTCCTCGACGATGACGGTGCCAACCATCCCCGCGGCTTCGTGCGGAATACAGACGTAGCCGTGCTCGCCGGCCGTCTCGAACGTGTGAACGTAACTCTGACCGGACTGCACTGCCCCTTCCCCGTTCTCCCATCCCTCGCGTGCGGCCGATTCGCTCTCGAATCCGCCGGAGGCCCAGTAGGTCGCGTCCTCCGGAATCTCGTCCTCGTAGGCGGTGACCGAGTGCGGTTCGCCGCCGACGTGTTCCCAGGCGACTTTGTCGCCGACGCTGACGGTGAGTTCTTCCGGTGCATACGCCACTGCTCCCATGTCGACGACGTGGTCGACGTCCTCTGGAACGCCCTCGACGACGTTCGGGCCGCCGGACAGCGACGACTCGGTCTCCTCGGACTCCTCGCTGCCGTGGCCACCGGACCCGCTCGGGGCGCTGTCGACAGCGCCGACGACAGCGAACTGCCCGGTTCGCGTCGCATCCGCCATCCGCGTCGGGTTGCCGTCGCCGTTCGTCAGCCCCTTCGAATAGTCGCTCAGCGCTGCCTCGAAGTTCTCGTAGGCGTCGTGGTCCGCTTCCTCCAGCATCTCGTGGACCCGGGCTTCCTCGAAGGTCGCGAAGACGTCCTGTACGATGGCCGTCGCGGCCTCCCCGTTGCCGCCGGCGCTCCCGGCGATGGCGTACGCCGCCGCGATGGCCTCGTCGTTGAACGCTGTCGCCGCACTGGTGACATCCCCACCGTCCTGAGCGGCGGCGCGAACGTCCGAAAGCGTCGATTCGAAGGTCTCGTAGATTTCCTCGTCGGCTTCTTCCAGTGCCTCGTGGAAGCCCGCCGCGCCGCTCTCGAAGTGAGCGAAGGTGTCCTGAATGACAGTCGCCGCGCGGTCGGTTTCCGACAGCGCCGCGAGCCCGGTCGCGTCGAAGGCCCGACCGATCATGTAGTCCGCCTCCGCCCCGCTGGCGACGGCCGTCGACAGGGCTGCTTCGAAGTCAAGCAGGGCCTGCTGAACTCCATCGTGGTGGGTCGCCACAGCCTCGCTGTCATCGTTCTCGTAGGCCGACTGGAGCGACACGAGGTGCTCCTCCTCGAAGCGGTGGTAGAGGTCCTCGCTCTCCTCCTCCATCGTCTCGTGGAACCCGAGTTCGTTCTCCTCGAAGCGGGCGAACACGTCCGAGACGACAGCCGCCGCGCTGTCGGCGTCACCGAGGCGATACAGTTCCCGGGCGTCCGCAATGCGTGCACGGAAGAAGGCTGACTCCAGCGCCGCCCGGGCGTCCTCGCCGCCGACCAGCGCTTCGATACCGGTCACGAGGTTCGTATCGACCGTTTCGGCGGCACTGTCGATGCCGTCCCCGCTACCGCTCTCGATAGCGCTGGAGAGGTCCTCCAGTCCACCTTCGAAGGCTTCGTACGCCTCGCCGTCGGCCTCCTCAAGCGCGTCGTGCGCGTTCGCTCCCTCGAAGTGAGCGAAGACGTTCTCGACGGCCGTCGAGGCTGCATCGGCCGCGTCGTTGGCAGCGAGCCAGTCCGCATCGGCGATCCGGGCACGGTAGCTGTTCAGCGTGACCGTGTGCGCGTACGCCTGCCCGGGATCGCCGGCAGACGCGAGCGCGGCGGCGTCCCAGCCGCGGGCCTGCATCGTCGCGAGATGACCGGCACCAGCGACCGCCTCTTGCTGGACCAGCGCATACGCGCCCGTGACAGTCGCATCGAGCGCGGCGCGGGCCTGTTCAGTGACGCCGCTTGCGTCTTCGTTGCCCGCGGCGGAACCGATTCCGGCCAGTGCGTTCTCGAAGGCTTCGTAGGATTCCGCATCTGCATCCTCGATCTGGCTGTAAACCAGCGCATCCTCGAACGCGGTCGTCGTCTCCTCCGCGATGGCGGCGGCCGCTTCGAAAGCGCCCAGCGTCGCGGCCATGGCGGCATTGCTCGCCCGACTGCCCAGCACGAGCAGGTCCAGCACTCTGGTGGCCTGCTGTCCGCCAGCGGCCTGCTGGGCCGTCTGGAGATGACCCGAAGCCTCGTCTGCTGCCGAGGCGGCTTCGGATACGTCGCCCTCGGACAGCGACGACTGGACGGACCCGAGCGCGTCCTCGAACCCCTCGTATGCCGACTCGGACGTGGCTTCTAGCTGTTCGTGGGCTCCGTACTCGCCCGACGCCCCCTCGAAGCGGGCGAAAACGCTCTGGGCGACGGTCGCCCCTGCACCGGGTGCACCGGCCCGGCCCAGCGCGACGGCGTCGTACAGCCGCGCCCGGTAGACGTTCCACTCAGTCGCAACAGCGGTCATCGGCCCGACCGAGACGCCGCTTTCGTCCCCCTCGTCGGTTTCTGCAACCGTTCCCTGTTCTGTCGCTGCTTCGGTGTCCGCTGACGCCGTGTTCGGTTCGGACGACCCCTGGCTTGGACAGCCAGCGAGAAGTCCCGTCGCAGCGATCCCCACCGTCTTCAGCAAGTCGCGTCTCTGTGGCATACAGTCGATTAGGCAGGCCTAAAAGACTTAACAGCACCGATTTTTCGGCGAGCCTAAACTCTTTCGCGGCTACACGTCGTCACAGAGACAGCGCTACAGTTTCGCCGGTACTGACACCGAACGCTTCGTCGCCGCGGCCGCGGTTGACGGCGAGTTCGACGTTCCCGTGGCTGCCGACGGTGACGAGTCGCTGGCCCTGGTCGACGGCGGCGTAGGCTCGATGGACTGGGGCCTCGACACCGTCGACCGAGACCACCCCGCCGAACCGATCCGCGAGGACATCGCCGGGGATGTTCGTCACGGCGTTCCCGAAGTCATCGACGACGAGTACCTCGCCGGTCGCTCCGTCACCCTCGACTGCGGCCGCCGGGAACCGAAGGTCGACATAGTCGTCGGTCGGGTCGGTTTCGGGCCGTGTCTGGATAGTATCGACGCCGGTGTCGTGGACGGCCGCTGCGGCGGGCGCAAACACGTCCCGCCCGTGGAACGTCGTGCTCGCGGGGTCGTCGTAGGTCCAGGTGAACACCTCGAACGTGTTCGCTGCGTCGTTCTCGTTCTCAGCCAGTTCGCGGGCGACCGGCAGGAGGACGCCGTTGTCCGGGCCTACGAGCGCGTGCTCGCCTGCGCGAACCACGAGGGCGTCTCTGCCGGTCCCGACACCCGGGTCTACGACGACACAGTGGACTGCCGGCGGGAAGTACGGGAGCGTCTGCGTGAGCCAGAACGCTGCCGCCCTGACATCTTGCCGCGGAAAGTCGTGGGCGATATCCTCGATACGCGCGTCCGTCGCCCGACAGATGACGCCTTTCATCGCTGCGGGGTACGGCGAACCGAAATCGGAACTCAGCGTAATCATCAGTCGTCTAAGTCGTCGAGCGATTCGGTGACCGACTCGTCGCTTGCGGTGTACCGTTCGAGCGAGTCGCTGTCTGAAACGTGCTGGAGTCGTTTGATACCGTGGATCTCCTCGATAACGTTCACGACAGACGACGGGACCCGGTCGCGCCAGGACTCGTCGTCGATCATCCGCTGGCGGATCTCGCTGCCCTCAAGTCGGTCGCGGTCGAACATCGGCGACTGACGGACCTCGATGCCGGCCTCCTCGAACAGTCGGACGACCAGCGGATTGTTCGAGTATGCCACGTCGAAGTCCGGGCACATGCTCTCGACGTGGCTCACCCAGACGGCGTTGCGATTGATATCCTCGAGGGGCACGACGTAGGTCGTCAGGTCGTACTCCGCGACGGCCTTCGTAATCATCATGATTCGCTCGCCGGCCGTGAAGGGGTCGTGAGTGGTGTGTGAATCGTCGGCGCTTCCGATGCCCAGAACGAGTTCGTCCACCTCATCGGCGATACGTTCGACCATCGAGTGATGGCCGTTGTGGTAGGGCTGGAAGCGACCGATGTAGAACCCACGCATATTCCCCAGTGGGTGTGGTGGTTTGATAAACCCGACGACGCGGTACTACCGGAATACAAGCACACCCAATTCGGGCGCTGTACTGCGGTTTCCGGGGTGTTGCAACAACCGACACGGGGAGAAAGTATATCAGTCGACAGGCCTTCGATGAGGATGTTAGCAACGTTTGTATGAGCGACAACACCGACACCGACGCGACTCCCGACCCTGACCGGGAGGCATCCGACGCTGGGGAGGAAGAGGCGTCGACCAACGGGGCCAAACAGGACCCCGACGAACCCGCCTCTGAGCCCTCGGCCGACGAGCCATCCGACCCGTCCGAGGAGCGATGGGGCAGCGAGGGAGAAACGTCCGAAACGACACTCGGAAGCGATGTCCAAGTTGACGGCGAGTCCGAACTGGACGGAGACGAGGAGAATCTCCTCGGCGGTCTCGAGATCGAGTCGACCGCCGACATCGAAGTGCCAGACCGACTCGTCGACCAGGTCATCGGGCAGGACCACGCCCGTGACGTGATCAAGAAGGCGGCCAAACAGCGCCGCCACGTCATGATGATCGGCTCCCCCGGAACGGGGAAGTCGATGCTGGCGAAAGCGATGTCCCAACTGCTTCCGCGGGAGGAGCTGCAGGACGTTCTCGTCTATCACAATCCCGACGACGGCAACGAGCCGAAAGTTCGCACCGTCCCAGGCGGCAAAGGGGAACAGATCGTCGAGGCCCACAAAGAGGAGGCCCGCAAGCGAAACCAGATGCGGACCTTCCTCATGTGGATCATCATCGCCATCGTCATCGGCTACGCCCTGATCCTCGTCCAGCAAGTCCTGCTGGGGATTCTCGCGGCCGGTGTCATCTATCTCGCGTTCCGCTACGGTTCGCGCGGCAGCGACGCGATGATCCCGAACCTGCTGGTCAACAACGCCAACCAGAAGACTGCGCCGTTCGAGGACGCGACGGGCGCTCACGCCGGCGCACTGCTGGGCGACGTTCGCCACGACCCGTTCCAGTCAGGCGGGATGGAGACGCCGAGCCACGACCGCGTCGAACCCGGTGCCATCCACCAGGCCAACAAGGGCGTGCTGTTCGTCGACGAGATCAACACGCTCGATATCCGCAGCCAGCAGAAGCTGATGACGGCCATTCAGGAGGGCGAGTTCTCCATCACGGGCCAGTCCGAGCGCTCCTCGGGCGCGATGGTCCAGACCGAGCCCGTCCCCTGTGACTTCATCATGATCGCGGCGGGGAACCTCGACGCGATGGAGAACATGCACCCCGCGCTGCGCTCCCGTATCAAGGGGTACGGGTACGAGGTGTACATGGACGACACCATCGAGGACGACCCCGAGATGCGCCGGAAGTACGCCCGGTTCATCGCGCAAGAGGTCGAGAACGACGGGCGGCTCCCGCACTTCACCGAGGAGGCCGTCCAGGAACTCATTCTGGAGGCCCGGCGTCGCGCCGGCCGCAAAGGCCACCTCAGCCTGAAGTTCCGTGACCTCGGTGGGCTGGTCCGCGTCGCCGGCGACATCGCCCGCGCCGAGGACCGCGACCGCACCGAGCGAGCGGACGTGCTACAGGCCAAACGCCGGTCCCGGTCCATCGAGCAACAGCTCGCGGACAACTACATCGAGCGCCGCAAGGACTACGAGCTCACCGTCAACCAGGGCGACGTGGTCGGCCGCGTCAACGGGCTCGCCGTCATGGGCGAGGACAGCGGTATCGTCCTGCCCGTCATGGCCGAGGTCAGCCCGTCACAGGGTCCTGGCCAGGTCATCGCCACCGGACAGCTCAAGGAGATGGCCGAGGAGGCCGTCCAGAACGTCTCGGCGATTATCAAGAAGTTCTCCGACGAGGACATCTCCGAGAAGGACGTCCACATCCAGTTCGTTCAGGCCGGTGAAGGCGGCGTCGACGGGGACTCCGCCTCTATCACCGTCGCCACCGCGGTTATCTCCGCGATAGAAAACGTTCCGATCAAGCAGAACCTCGCCATGACCGGCTCGCTGTCGGTCCGGGGCGACGTGCTCCCGGTCGGCGGCGTTACCCACAAAATCGAGGCGGCTGCCAAGTCCGGCCTCGATACGGTCATCATCCCTGAAGCGAACACACAGGACGTGATGATCGAGGACGAGTACGAGGACATGATCGAGATCATCCCCGTCTCGCACATCTCTGAAGTCCTCGAGGTCGCCCTCGCCGGCGAAGCCGAGAAGGACTCGCTGGTCGACCGCCTCAAGTCCATCACGGGCAAGGCGCTCGATCACGAGGTCGGCCGGCAGAGCGGCAGTCCAAGTCCCCAATAGATGCCCGAGTGGGCCGCGTTCGTCGGCCTGACGGGGTTTCTTTTAACCGCGCTTCTCGGTCTCGCACGGCTCTCGCAGGGAGCCGTACGGTCCGACGGCGGCGTCTCGTCGACAGTCGACAGTACTTCGATGGCCACCGAACCCCAGAACCCGACTCTCCCACGCTTCGAGACGCAACGGGCGGCGGCCCAGCGACGGCAGATGCAGGATACGCTCGCCCCGAATGACCTCTCGACAGGGGCCTTACTTGCCAACGTCGCGTTCACGCAGGGGCTGTTCGGCGTGTTGCTGGTCGCCAGCGCGTTCTACTTCGAAATCCCGGCCAGTGCGTTCGGTATTACTGCGGACGCTCTCTCGACTGGACTGCCGGCGATAGCCGTCGGCATCGGCGCTGGCGTCGGGTTCTGGCTGGGCAACGAACTCGCCGCGGCGCTGGCCGACGGCTTCGGCGTCGCCTTCGACGAGTCGCTGCGGGAACTGCTCGCCCCGGACTCGGCCGGCGGCTGGCTCCTCCTGCTGGGCGGCGTCCTGCCGGTCATCGCCGTCGTCGAGGAACTACTCTTCCGGGCGGCCGCTATCGGCGTCCCCGTAGCCGGCCTCGACGCGCCGGCATGGGCGATGGCGATCGTCGCCTCCGTCGCCTTCGCGCTGGGCCACGGCGCACAGGGCCGGGTAGGCATCGTCGTCACCGGAACGCTGGGGCTCGCGCTCGCCGGGCTGTTCATCGCGACAAACAGCCTGCTCGCCGTCGTCGTCGCTCACTACCTCGTCAACGCCCTCGAACTGGTCGTCCACGAGGGGCTGGGCGTCGACCGGCTCTGGGCCTAGAGGCCCTCGATAGCGCGGAGTTTCTGCTCGACGGGCGGCGGCGCGGCGCTCGGTCCGTCGCGAACCCGATGGTCCGGAATCAACAGCGGCACGGGGTTCGCGGCCAGCGCCTTCCGGACCTGCGCAAGGTCATCCTCGTCGTCGTCATCCAGATCTGGTGTCATCCGCGCGACCTGTGCAACTGAGGCGTCTTCGCCGTAGGGGATCTCTCGGACGGCTTCGAGCACTGTGCGCTGGTCCGTCGGGACAGTGAGACCGACGGTGACATCCGTGAAATCGTCCTCGACCCCCTGGAGATACTCGTCGATGCGGTCAAGCAGGGCGTGGTTCTCGCTGACATCGTCCTCGGGCTGAGAGGGGAACGACAGCGAGATGATCCGGTCGCCGGCCTCCCCGAGCTGGACGTATCGGTCGAGATACGACGACTCGCGGGCGTAAATTCCTGCGTCCCCGGTCGGTGCTTCCATACTAGCGTCGTCGGCCGGTCGCCCCTTCAACATTCGGCCTTGGATTGATTGAAGAGACAGACTGGGAAGCGATTTCGAACAGCCAGAAAGCTCCGAGGCGCTGGGAAGACGACAGATGTAAGCACTGCATGAGCGACCGTAGGGAGCGAAGAAGCGCGCAACGAGGCCCTCGACCGGAGCCGGCCGGGGCTTTCTGGCTCTTTGAGGAAACACAACGAAAACGAGATCCGCCGTCAGTCCCGAACGGAGAGCACGCTGGGGTAGTCAGAGATGAGCCCGTCGACGCCGGCCCGGACCAGTTCGCGGGCCTGATACCACGTACTGACCGTCCAGACGTTCAGGTCCCGGTCTTCGTCGGCAGCGACTTCGACGAGGTCGATGTCGCTCAGATCGGACTCGATGTAGCCGTCGTCGTTGAAGAAGGGCGTTCGCTGAACCATGTTCCGGGGGACGTGCATCGCGTCACAGTCGTAGCGACGCGTGACTTCCAGCCCCTCTTCGATGTCGTCCCAGAAGAGGCAGGCAATGGGAATCGAGTCGTCGTAGTCGCGGACGGTCGCGAGCGCAGCTTCGTAGAACGACGAGACGAGGATGTCGTTGTCGTACTCGCTAACGAGGTCGAGCGCGCGCTCGGTGTAGGGCCGCCACACCGCTCGCTGCGCTGATAGTTCCGACTCGGACAGCGACTCAGCGAAACGGAGGTCCTGACTGCCGGGGTTCTTGAACTCCAGATTGACGGCGACGCTCGGCGGAATCGAGTCCATGACTGTTTCGAGCGTCGGAACCGTCTCCCCGGTGCCGAGAACAGTCGCGCTGGTCACAGTATCGGTGTCGGTCTCGAAGACGAGCCCATCAGCGTCGGTCAGGCCGCGCTCGCCGCCGTCGCGTTCGGCCAGCCCGTCGTCGTGAAAGGTGACGAGCGTGCCGTCGGCCGTCGGCACGACATCGACCTCGATCATGTCGGCGCGTCGGTGGGCCGTCTGGGCTCCCGGGCCACCGAACGACGAAGCCTCGACGGCTAACTCCGTGTTCTCCGGGTAGACGCCGGCGAACCCGCGATGGGCGATGAGGGTCGTGCCGTCAGTCATCGCTTCGCGCTCGCTGTCGTCCGCGTCACTGTTGGTTGTGTCAGTATCATCCGATTCCTGAGGCGTTGCGCTCCCCACGAGTCCCACGCTTGCCAGCGTCGCCGCCGTCCCTCCGACGAACGTCCGTCGGCCGATGTACCGTGACATGCTATGTACGGCTGCCGAGCGGTCGTGAAAGACCGTTTATATGAGGGATATATGCCTCTCCGTAGAAATGGCTCCCACCGGCCAGGTCTGTAGCCGGTTACGCCGGCGTGGTCACGCTTACGCGCTGTGCCGCTCGCGGGCCGCGGCCACGACCAGCGGGAGTGTAATCGTCGCGTCGGCATACACCGAGACATTCCGGGCGTCCTTTTCAAGTTTCCCCCACGAGCGAGCCTCGTCGAGCGTCGCGCCGGAGAGGCCGCCGGTGTTAGACGGGTCCATCGTCAACTGGACGGCGTAGTCGTAGGCGTCGGGCGAGACCAGCATCGTCTGGAGGACGTAGTTCTTCGGGACGCCGCCGCCGACGACCATCGCACCGGCGCTGTCGGCCTCGTACGCGATGTCGGTAATCTGTGTCATGTCCGCCAGCGCGTCGACCGTGAACTCGCTGGTCTGGGAGTACATCCACGCCTGCAAGCCCAGCACGGAGTCCTGGAAGGCCGGGCAGTACACCGGGACGTCGTTTTCGTAGGCCGCCGCCAGCACACCGGGATCTTCAGGCACGTCCTCGCGCTCGTTGACCTCGCTGTTGGCCCGGCCCAGTTCCTCCGTCATGCGCTGGATCGAGACCGCGCCCTCGTCTTCCAGCGTCGAGAACACCTCGTCCCGGAGGTGGTTCTCGAACAGGGCGAAGTGCTCCTGAGGCAGGTAGACGTTGTAGATGCGGTCGACGCCCTCGTCACGGAGCGTCTCGTCGTGTTCGCGCTCTGTCTGCCCCTCGGGCGTGACCTCGCCGTGGTGGTGCTTGCCGCCGATGGCCTCGATGCTGTCGTGGGTGCAGTTCGCCCCTGTCGTCACGAGCACGTCGATGTGGCCGTCGCGGATGAGTTCGCTGACGATGGCCCGCATTCCCGTCGGGACCATCGCACCGGCGAGGCCGAAGAAGGTCGTCACGTCGTCGTCGAGCATCTCGCTGTAGATGTCGACGGCCTCGTGGATGTCGCTCGCGCCGATGCCGGCCTCGCCGTAGCTGTCAGCCAGTTCGCCGACCGTCATTCCGGCCCGGGCTTCCGCGTGCCCGATCGGGTCGTGATGGAACGTCTCCCGCTCGTCGGTGTGGTCGCTCATTACCATGCAGTCGAATGGCGGCGGGTTTCAACGTCGTGGTTCGCCGTGACGGGTAGAGGCCGTGTGTCGACGTGCCGTCACACACCGCAGCTGAAACGGAGGGCTTAGACGCCCCTGCGTTGGATTGGGAGCTATGGATACTGCTGCGTTCAGGCGCGGCGTTCGGGATGTTGCGCCACTGCTGCTAGGAATTATTCCGTTTGGCCTCGTTGCCGGCATCGCGACCGTCAACGCCGGGCTGGGGCTGCCGACCGCAGTCGGGCTGTCGGTGGTCGTCTTCGCCGGCGCATCACAGCTCGCGGCGCTTGAACTGCTGGGACAGAACGCACCGCTGACGGTCGTCGTCGCAACGGCCGTCGTCATCAACCTCCGATTGCTGATGTACTCGGCGTCGATTGCCCCGTACTTTCGGGAGTTCACTGGCCGGTGGAAGGCAGTGCTCGCCTACGTGTTGACCGACCAGGCGTACGCGCTGTCGGTCGCCAGCTACCGGTCAGACCGTGAAACGGACCGGAAGTGGTACTACCTCGGCGTCGCCGTGACGCTCTGGGCGGTGTGGCAGGTCACGACTATCGCCGGGGCGCTGCTCGGCACCGGCGTCCCCGACGCCTGGGGCCTCGAATTCGCTATCCCCCTCGTCTTCCTCGCGATTCTGGTCCCAGCAATCGAAGACGCAGCGACCGGCATCGCCGCTGTCGTCGGTGGAACCGTCGCCGTCGTCGGCGCTGGCCTCCCGCTCAATCTCGGACTGCTCGTCGCGGCCGGCGTTGGCATCACGGCTGGCGTTCTCACGGAATCCGCCACGGGAGGGACCGATGGCAACTAATTACGGCCCGGTTGAGATAGCCGGCGTCGTCGCTGTCATCGGCGTGTTGACCTACGCCTGTCGCCTCTCGTTCATCGCGCTGTTCGGTCGGCTGGACGAGATTCCGCCGGTCGTCGAGCGGGTGTTGCGGTTCGTCCCCGCCGCCGTCCTCGCCGCGCTCGTCCTCCCCTCGTTCGTGACACTCGACGCCAGTAGTTTCGCCGCAGACAAGTTCGTCGCCGGAGCGCTCGCGGCAGGCGTCGCCTGGCGGACCGAGGACGTGTTCGCGACGATGGTGACCGGGATGGGCGTCCTCTGGGCCATCAGGTTCCTGCTGTAGTCAGCCCAGTTCCAGTGAGGCCCCACAGCAGTCAGACCGGTACTGCTCGCGTCGCTCGACGAGCGTGCAGTCCTGATAGCGGCGGGCGACGAGGTCCCCACACGCCCCGCAGGTGAGGACGTGCTTGGGATCGGAGAAGGCCGGACAGTGGACGTCGGTGTCGAGCTGGTCGGCCCGCTCTCGAAACGCCCGGCCGTGGTCGGTCGTCCCGTCGCGCTGATATTGCTCGACGTGAATGAGTTCGTGGCGCAGTGTTGCCTCCCAGGCGTCCCGCTCGAAGGCCGAAAACGCGTCCCATGTCAGCGACACCGTGCACGGGAGCGGGCGGCCGTCGCTCCCGTCGATACTGTCCCAGTCGTACCGGTCGCCGACGGTCGCATCGTCCAGCTTCGGCCGCTTGACCGCGGCGGCCCGACGCTTGGCTCGGTGGGACACCGCCCAGTCGACGAGGTCGAACCGAATCGAGACACCGCGCTCACGGCGGACCCGTCGACAGTACTGTTGCGACCAGGCGATGAGGTCCGCATCCGAGCTAACGCCCTCGTACGAAACGACATCTGCCATCGCCTCAGAGGCCGGTCGGGCAGTCGATGTAGGTCGTCTCCAGCCCCCAGTCCTCGACGACGGTCTGGAGCGACTGAACGCCGAACGTCTCCGTCGCGTAGTGGCCGGCGAGAATGACGTGGAGTCCCTGCTCGCGCGCCTCGTGGAAGGCCTGCTGTTTCCCCTCGCCGGTGATGAGCACGTCGGCGTCCGTCTCGACTGCCTCCTGTAGCCAGTCGACGCCGCTGCCGGTGACGATGGCAACGTCCTCGATAGTCGACGGCCCGAAGTCCAGTACCTGCACTGATTGCCCGCCGGTATCGACATTTCCTTCGAGGGTTTCGGCGAGTTCGGAGATCGTCTGTGGTTCTTGCAGGGAGCCACGCTGGCCGATGTGCTCGCCGCCCATCGACCCGAACGGCGCGCGGTTGTCGAGGTCCAGCAGGTCCGCGACGCCGGCGGCGTTGCCGAGCGACTGATGGCCGTCTAGCGGGAGATGCGCGACGTACAGCGCGAGGTCGTTGTCGATGAGGGGTGCGACCCGGCGGTAGTTGGTTTCCGTCACGCGCTCCATCCCGCCCCAGACGATGCCGTGGTGGGTCACGAGCAGGTCAGCGCCCGCGTCGGCGGCGCGGTCGATGGTCTCGACGGCCGCATCTACTGCGAAGGCGACGTGCTCGACCGGCTGGCTCGCCGGCCCGACCTGCAGGCCGTTCGGACTGGCGTCGATGTCGGCGTAGGCCGCGGTGTCGAGTCGGTCGTCGAGACGCGTCGCGATGTTGCCTGCGTTCATGGCGCGGGCTTCGAGAGGGCCAGTGGTATGCTTTTCTCTACCGGCGTCGGGCTACCCGTCCGATTCGACCAGCTGGCCGTTTTCCTGGCCGATGAGGTCCCGGTCCACCGCGGCGTCGATGATGGCGTCGAACTGCTCCCCGTCGATGTCGTAAGCGTTGACCGCGACTTCGCGGATTTCCGCACGGTCGACGGGCATCTCGCGGTTCTGGAGGAGGCGCATCACCTTGTTGTACTCCAGTTTCGTCAGCGAGGGGCCATCAGCGCTGTCGTCGCTGTCCGTACCGCGCTCGGTGTCCTCGCTCCCAGTGTTCGCCGCCGAGTCACTCGACTCGGTCGGCTCCGCCGCTTGCCCGTCCGTGGTGTCCGACGCGGCCGCGTTCGTTGCATCTGGCTCCGCAGTCGCCTCCGTCGTCGCCGCTGACTGCGCCGACTGTTCCTGTCCCGCCGCGCTCCCGCCGTCGTCACCCAGCAGCGAGCCGTCGTCGGCTGGCTCGACCACGCTGTCGGTGGTCGCCTGTGCGTCGCCTGCCGGCGTTCCAGAATCGTCCAGCAGTCCCGGCGGCTCCGTGGTCCCGGCGTCGCCAGCCGTTTCCGCTGTCTCGCGGGCGTCCGCCTTCGCCGCCTCGACGGCCGGTTCGACGATAGTCGCGAGCTTCTCTCTACAGGTCGAACAGAGAACAACGGTCCCCTGTTTCTCGGCTTCCGGGTCCAGCGATTTCGGGATAATCGGGTATTCGGAGAGCGAGACATCGAGCGCGCCGCCACAGAAGTAACACGACGATAGCTGGTCCATGCTCCCAACCGAGATGGCCTGTTTACTAAAAGACTACTTGCTGTGTCGGATGGCGAGCGAGTGGCGACGGCCACGGCGGTCCGAACAGCACTGACACTGAGTCGTTGTTTACGATGTAATATAGTGAAAACGCTCACCTATCGAAGAACCCACGGACCAGTCCAGCGACTTCGTCACCCGGTTCCAGCCACGGCGTATGGCCGTGTCCCGGGAGTTCGTGGAACTCGGCGTCGGGCATCTTTTCCGCGACGTGGCGGCCCACATCTGTCGGGTAGAAGGCGTCCTCCGTCCCCCAGACGAACTGCGTCGGGCGGTCGACGCTTACGATTTCGTCCCGAATATCGAACAACGGGTGGGCACGGCCGTACGAGCCTTGGGCAGTCGCCAGCGACCGCTGGCTTTCCGGCCGGCCGGGCAGATCCTGGCCGGCGGCGAGCAGTTCGTAGAACACGTCGGGTATCGCTGAGGCGTCAACGACGTTGACCCGCTGCATCGACTGTCTCGCGTTCTCGACCGGGTCACCGCGGCTGAGCAGCCACAGCAGGACCCGGTTGAGGCCGCGAACCGTCAGCAGACGAAACAGGAGCGGGAGGTCCCGCGAGACGCCGCCCGGCGCGCCGACCAGTTGCAGTCGGTCCACACGGTCGTGGTCGATTGCGAGCAGAAGCGACTGCAGGCCGCCGTGAGAGTTACCGGCGACGTGGGGACGGTCGATAGCGAGGTCGTCGAGCAGTTCCAGCAAGTATGCGACCAGATACGAACGGAGGTCCCGGTCCCGGTAGCTCGGCGCGGCCGAGAGGCCGAGGCCGGGCCGGTCGGGAGCGTACACGCGGTACTCGTCGGTGAGCGCCGGGAACAGCGGGAGCCACGTCGCCGCCGGCGTCCCGACCCCGTGAAGGAGGAGGAGTGGGTCGCCGCCCTGATTCCCACCGACCAGATAGTGAACGCGACCCGCGGCGTCCGTCTCGGTCACTCTGGACTCGACGGCGAGGTCGCAGTGGTCCGCGAGACGGGCCTGTGCGTCCGCGTAGCGTCGCTCCGCCGGATGGGACCAGTCGTCTGGCGACAGCGCGCGGCCCTCGGAAACTGTGGTACTGCCACTCATACTCGAACTGTCCGGCGCCGGCCGCATCAGTCTACCGCGGCCCGGTGCTATGTGGCGAGATTGTGCCTCCATGAGACACATATAGCTCCGCCCCCTCGCTCCCATATGGAGGCTATCGAGGGGACCGTCCTCGCCGGGCGGTCGTTCGAGCCGGTCCACGGCAGCGTTGTCGTCGAGGACGGCTACATAACGGCCATCGAGGAGACGTCTGAGCGCGAGAGCGACCACGACCGCATTGTCCTGCCGGCGTTCGTGAACGCCCACACGCACGTCGGCGACTCAGTCGCCAAGGAGGCCGCTGTCGGTCTCGGCCTGGAGGAGGCAGTGGTACCACCGGACAGCCTGAAACACCAGCAGATCGCAGCGGCCGACGACGAGACGCTGATTGCCGCGATGCACCGCACACTTCGATTCATGCAGCGAACCGGCACCGCGGCGTTTCTCGACTTCCGCGAGTTCGGCGTCGACGGGGCGCGTGCGCTACGTGAGGCCGCCGAAGGACTCGATATCGAGGACTTCATCTTCGGGAGCGATGACGCTGCGGTGCTGGACGTGGCCGACGGGTTCGGTGCCAGCGGCGCGAACGACGACGATTTCACCGCGCGGCGGACCGCCACCGAGGAGCGCGGGGTCCCGTTCGCTATCCACGCCGGCGAACCGGACGCCACTGACATACACCCGGCGCTGGATCTGGAGCCGGACCTGCTGGTCCACATGGTCCATGCCGAAGCAGAACACCTCGAACGGGTGGCCGATCAGGACGTCCCTATCGCGGTCTGTCCCCGTGCGAACCTCGTCCTTGAGGTCGGCCGACCGCCGATCGAGACGCTTCTGGAGTACACTGACGTGGCACTCGGGACTGATAATGTGATGCTCAATGCACCATCCATGTTCCGTGAGATGGAGTACACCGCGAAGACGTTCGACCTCCCCTCGCGGACGGTGCTTCGGATGGCCACGACCGCTGGGGCCGAAGCGGTCGGCCTCGACTGCGGTGTCATCGAACCCGGCCGCCGGGCCGCGCTGCTGGTCCTCGACGGCGACTCAGACAACCTCTCGGCTGTCGCCGACCCAGTCGACGCGGTTGTCCGGCGAGCGTCGCCGCTGGACATCCACCGAGTTGTCTGCTGAAGCCGACGGCGAGAATATTCCCCGATACATTTCGGCTCAGCGCTGGTCCGCGTGGGCGAACACGAACGCCCGGAGGAGTTTCGCGGCCAGCGTCGCCGTCTGACCGTCGTCGCGGTCGTTGACCTCGACTACGTCGAAGCCGACGGCCTGCGGTGCGACGGCTCTGACCACGGTGTGCATCTCCCGCGGGTCGAGGCCGAACGGTTCCGGCGTCCCGGTGCCCGGCGCGAACCCGGGGTCGGCGGCGTCGATGTCGACTGAGAGGTACACCCGTTCGTCGTCGAACCCGGGCGACCAGTCGGCCACGTCCTCGGGCGGAACCACGGTCACGTCGGCTTCGTTCGCGCGGTCCCATTCGGCTTCCGAGCCAGTGCGTGCGCCCAGCACAATCGCTTCGTCAGCCACCGAAAGCGCGTGGTGGGTCACCGTCGCGTGGGAGTACTCGTCGCCGGCGTAGGACTCGCGCAGGTCGAGATGCGCGTCCAGACAGACGAACACGTCGGGGTCGAGGGCGCGCACGCCGGCGACGGAGACGGTGTGTTCGCCGCCGACGACGAGCGGGACGGCCCCCTCGCTATCGAAATCTGAGAGGGTGCCCTGGAGGAAAGTGAGGTACTCGGCAACGTCGGCCGTGGGGCCGATGTCGCCGTGGTCGTAGACAGAACAGTCAGTGAAGTGCTGGCCGGTGCGGTGGTCGTAATCGTCGAACTGCTGGCCGAACTGGCGGATGCGGCGTGGGCCGAACCGTGTCCCGGGGCGAAACGACGTCGACGCGTCGAGTGGTGCACCCACGAGCGCGTAGTCGGCCGCCCCGCGGTCGGCCCCCGCACCGGGCAACATCGTTACGAGCGTGTGATCTTGCGCTGTTCCTCGTACTGGAGGTACTCGATCTCGTCGTCGGGCTGGAGGTCGATGTCCTCGGGGACCCGCATCGTGAACGTGTCGTACGTGTCGAGGTCCATGACCTGAGCGTCGTTGCCGTCGGTAGAGACGACCTGCCCCTGCTTTCGGTTGACAATCGGGACCCAGACCTTTGCGTCGACAGGCTGGGACAGCGAGCGCTTCTTGCTGTCGAAGACGCCCTTAGCGTCGATTCGGGCCTTGGCGCTGCCGTGCTTGCCCGGCTTGGCCGTGCTGTAAGAGTTGATCTTACACGGCGTGTCCTCGATCATGACGTAGCTTCCTTCGTCGAGCTCTCGAACTTCGGTCTGCTCTCTTGCCATACCGCCGGATTACCCCTGTTTAGGTATAAACGGTTTGGAATGCCTCAAGCCAGGTCTTCGCTACTGCCGCTCTGTCGGTGGGCGTCCGCCGTGGTTGGGTTTCGACCGGTCTGAACGGCCCGACAGCAGCACCGAGTCCCACGGCGGTTCCTGATCCGACCCCCACAGTTCAAGTGAGCTTGCACTAACCACACAAACGTGGCACTCTCGTTCGACCTGTTCGGGACGCTCGTCGCGGCAGACCGGCCGTCAGAGCCGTGGGACGCCGTTGCGGAGACGCTCTCGGCCCGGTCGGTTCGGGTACCCGACGACTGGGAGGACGCCTATCGCTCGGCCCACCGCGAGTACGACCGCGGCCGGGAAGCGCCGCTGGACGAGCACGTTCGCCTCGCGCTTGCCAGCCGCGGGGTCGAGATCACTGCGGAGACGGCGACCGAGGCCGTCCTCGATGCCTTCGACAGCCCGGTGACGGTCCGCGAGGGAGCCATCGACGCGCTGGACGCCGCAGCACAGCGTGGTCCGGTCGCTGTCTGTTCGAACTGCAGCGTCCCGGGATTGGGCGAGCGAACGCTGGAGCGAGCGGCTATCGAATCGCAGCGCGACCACTCCTTCGGCGCCGTCGTCACCAGCGTCGGCTGCGGCTGGCGGAAGCCGCATCCGAATATTTTCGAGGCAACTGCCGACGCACTCGACGTGGCGCTTGCCGACCTCGTCCACGTCGGCGACGACGCCCGAACGGACGGCGGCGCGGGCCGTGTGGGCGCGCAGTCGATTCTGCTGGAGGACCACTCGCTGCCGGCGATAGCCGAGAAGCTCCGGGAGGGAACGCTGTGTTGAGCGCGCTGGCGGTGGCCGTCGCCGGCGGGCTGGAACTCGCAATCGGTGAGCCGCCGACCCGCTTGCATCCCGTTGCGTGGTTCGGACGGCTCGTCGGGGCGGTCGACCGCGAGTGGGACCACCCGCTTGCGGTCGGGGCGCTCGCCGCGGCGCTGTTGCCGCTCGGAGCCGCCACGCTGGTCGGCGCAGGCGTCGCACTCGCTACCACTCGCGAACCGCTGGCCGCCGCAGCCCTCGCCGGCCTCGCGCTGTTCCTGACCACGAGCCTTCGCAGTCTCCTTTCGGCCGCTCGGGGCGTCATCGCCGACAGCGACACTGACCTCCCGGCTGCTCGGGACGGGCTGCTCGCACTTGCTGGTCGCGACGCCAGCGCGCTCTCTGCGGGCGAGGTCCGCAGCGCCGCCGTCGAGAGCGCATCAGAGAATCTCGCCGATGGGCTCGTCGCGTCGCTGGCCGCGTTCGTCCTGGGTGGAACCGCCGCTACGGGCGTCGGCCTTCCAGCGCTTCCCGTCGCTGTCGGTGCAGCGGCCTGGGTCAAGGCCGTCAACACGATGGACTCGATGCTTGGCTACCGCTCGAAACGCGTCGGGACGCCCGCGGCGCGGCTCGACGACGCCGTGATGTGGCTCCCGGCACGGGCGAGTGCGCTCCTGCTCGCCCTCGCCTGTGGGTCGCCCCGGTCGGTGGCCCAAGCCCGGGACTGGCTGGACGGCGTTCCATCGCCGAACTCCGGGTGGCCGATGGGGACGGCCGCCGCGGCGCTGGACGTTCGACTCGAAAAGCCGGGCGTGTACGTCCTGAACCCCGCAGGACGCCTCCCCGACGTGGCGACGGCCCAGCGCAGTGTGACGCGGGTCGGCGTCGCCGGGGTGCTGGCGTACCTGCTGTCTGGACTGGGGGTGCTCGCGTGGTTCTGAGCGCGGTCCGGGGGGCGCTCGGGTTCCTCTCGCGGCTTCCGGTCGGCCACAGCGAACAGGCGTGGGAGGCCTTCGTCGGGACGCCGGCGGCGTTCCCGCTGGCCGGCTACGTCGTCGGCGGCCTCGTCGCACTCCCGTTCCTCGCCGCCAGCCTGCTTCCGGCCCCGGTCGTCGCCGCAGCGTACCTCGGAAGTGTCGTCCTCGTCACCGGCGTCAACCACGCCGACGGCCTCGCAGACCTCGGGGACGCCGCCGTCGTCCACGGCGACCCCGCGGAGCGCCGCGACGTGATGCGGGACACGACTGTCGGCGTCGGGGCCGTCCTCGCGCTGGGGACCGTCCTCCTCGCGCTGGCGTTTGGCGCGCTGGCCGCTGCCGGGCTCCCGCCGCTGGTCGCTGTCGCGCTGGTCCTCGCCGCCGAGGTGGGGGCGAAACTCGCGATGGCGACGCTGGCCTGCGTCGGACGCCCGAGCCATGAGGGATTCGGGTCGACGGTTATCAACGGGAACAGCCCACGCCACCTCGTCGGCTCGCTCGCCGTCGCACTCCCGGCCGCTGCCGTCGCCGTTCCAGCAACCGCAGTCGTCGTTCTCACCGGCCCGCTGCTCGCTCTTGGCCTCTCTGGCTGGGCGAACCGCCGACTGGACGGCGTCGGCGGCGATGTCTTCGGCGCGGCCAACGAACTGACACGCGCCGTCGCGCTCCACGTCGGCGTCGCCGCGTGGTCGCTCTTCGGCGGCGTCCGGTCGGTACCGCTCGTCGACTGGGAGGTGCTCGCATGGACGCTCTGGTGATGTGTGGCGGGCGCGGGACGCGGCTGGACACCGAGGCCGAGAAACCGCTCTTTCGGGTCGGCGGTGTCCCAATGGTCGACCGGGTCGTCGGCGCACTGGAAGACAGTTCCGTCGAAAAAGTTATCGCTGTAACGTCGCCGAACGCACCGGAAACGCAGTCACATCTGGACGTGCCCTGTATCGAGACGCCGGGTGAGGGGTACGTCGCCGACCTCGACAGCGCGCTGGCCGACGGCCGACTCGCCCGGCCGGTGCTGACCGTCGCCGCCGACCTGCCGCTGCTTGACGGCGAGATAGTGGACCGCGTGCTCGACGAGCACAACGGGGGCTCGCTGACGGTTCTAGTCCCGGCCTCGCTGAAGCGCGGGCTGGGAGTCAGCGACGACACGACGTTCGAAAACGGCGACAGGGAGGTCGCGCCGACGGGCGTCAACGTCGTCGGCGATGGCCCCGACGACGCCTGGCTCGCGCGGGACCGACGCGTCGCGGTCAACGTCAACACGCTCGCTGACGCGCGCGTGGCTGAGCAATGGCTGTAACGACGTGGGGGCGGAGGCCGACCGCCGCGAAACCTTCTCCACACCGCCCGCCGTAGCCCCCGTCAATGGACCCTGATTCGGTCGAGGGCTTGCGGGCGAGTGGCGGCGACGGGGCCGAGGACGCCATCGGGCCGGACGGGCGCGTCCCACACGGTAGCAGCGACGACCCGGACCTGCTGGATTTCAGCGCGAACACGAACCCCCGCGTCCCGGCGGACGCCGCGGAGACGTACCGGGCGGCGTTCGAGGCCGCCCGCTCGTATCCGGCGGACGACTACCCCGAGTTCCGAGCGGCCGCAGCGGCCTTCGTCGACTGCGAGCCGGCGCAGGTGATACCCACGGCCGGCGGCCTCGAAGCGATACGCCTGGCGATCCAGACGACGGTCCGGGCGGGCGAGAGCGTCCTCGTCCCGTATCCCAGTTTCGGCGAGTACGCCCGCGAGGTCCGGCTCCAGGGCGGGACGCCGGAGTTCGTCCCACACGACGACCTGCTGACCGCCGACCCGTACGGTCATGCGCTCGCCATCGTCTGCAACCCGAACAATCCGACCGGCGAAGCGGCCGACCCGTCGGCGCTCCGGGCCTTCGCCGACGACTGTCTCAACGCTGGGACGACGCTGCTGGTCGACGAGGCCTTTCTCGGCTTTACCGACGAGCAGTCGCTGGCGGGCCGTGAGGGCGTCATCGTCGCGCGCTCGCTGACGAAACTGTTCGGCCTCCCCGGCATCCGGATGGGCTACGCCGTCGGTTCGGGCGAGGCCCGTGACCGACTCGCAACCGCGCGACGCGCCTGGTCGATGAGCGCGCCGGCGGCCGCGGTCGGCACACACTGCTACGGACAGACCGAGTTCGTTTCGGAGACGAAGGCCCGCGTCGCCGAGGAGCGCGTGCGGATGCGGGAGCGGCTGAAAACACGGTTCGACGTGTGCCCCTCCGATGCGCCGTTCATGTTGTTGTCGGTCAGCGACGCCGACGAGTCTGTCGACGATATCCTTGCCTCGGCTCGCGAGGCTGGTATCGCACTCCGGGACGCGCGGACGTTCCGCGGGCTGAACTCGCACATCCGCGTCGCCGTCAGAGCCCCCGGAGAAAACGACCGGCTGCTGGACGCGCTGGATGTTTGAGACGACCGTTCGGGACGGCGTCTGTCAGCTCCGCCGGGAGGGTGCTCGATGGCTTTCGACGGCGTGGGACGGGGGCTATCGGACCGCAGACGCCGTCTACAACGTCACCGTACCCGAGGGGTTCGAGCGGACCGACCTCGACGCCTACCGTGCGGAGCGACTGTCCGCGACCGGTTTCCCCCTCGGCCCGGCGCTGCTCACCGGCGTGCATATGGAGCACGCCCGCTGTGCCCGGAGCGGCCCGGTGTCGGTGCTGGCGACCGCGGGCCTCTCGAACCCCGCGGCGTTGCCGATGTCGGGAGCAGACGAAGCGGTCGACTCCGACGGAACAGCATCGAATCCGGCAGACAGCCCCGACTGGCGTCCCGGCACGGTCAATCTCGTCGCCGGCGTCGACCGCGCGCTGGACGACGGCGCGCTGGCAACGCTACTCGCCACGGCTGTCGAGGCGAAGGCCGCGACGCTACTCGACGCAGCGGGCGTGCCCGGAACCACCTCCGACGCCGCCATCGTCGGCTGTGTCCCGAGCGCTGAGTCCGCACCGTTCGCCGGCAGCGCAACAGAAATCGGGGCCGCCGCTCGCGTCTGTGTCCGCGACGCTATCCGGTCGAGTCTCGCCGCCCGCTACGACGGCGACAGCCTGCCGACCGTGGAGGATGCGGCATACGGCGTGGTTACAGAGCGCGAGACTGAGGTTTTCGAACCGTGAAGAGGGAGGGGTTCCCGACGGCGGTCCTTGAGACCGAACGGCTAAACAGAATCCGATCCAACAGAGGGGCATGAGCGACAACACGGCCGGACCGACCGCCGAACCGATCAGTCCGAGCGCGCCCGAGGAGTTCGGGCTGGTGCAGGTCTGGTGGGGCGACGGCAAAGGGAAGACGACGGCGGCGCTGGGGATGGCGACCCGCGCCGTCGGCCACGGCTACCGCGTCCACCTCCTGCAGTTCATGAAAGGCGGGACCAGCACCGTCGAAGACGTGCGCGGGGAGTACAACGCTATCGCCGCCCTCCCGGGCTTTTCCTACGAGAACGCCGGCCACTACGGCTGGCACGGCTTCCTCGACGGGAGCGAGGACGACGAGCACGAGGCCCGCGCGAAGGGGGCACTCGACCGCGCACGGGAACTCGTTCAGGCCAGCGCTGACGCCGACCTCTCGACGCCGCGGGACGCCGACGGCCCGCCAGAGGAGGGCGTCAACATGCTCGTCTTCGACGAGATTCTCTACGCCGCGAACCGCGGCCTCGTCGATCCGGCGGACGTGATTGGGCTCATCGAAGCAAAGCCCGACGACCTCGAACTGGTCCTGACGGGCGGGCACGAGCGACCAGAATTTCTGACCGACCATGCCGATCTCATAACGGAAGTCAACAAGGAGAAACACCCCATCGACGCCGGGCAGGGCGCGCGGAAGGGAACGGAGTTCTAGACGGTTCCAAGCAGATAGTCAAGACAGACGCCGAAGACTAGCGAGTACGTCACGTTGGCGATACTCCCCGTGAGATAATACGTCGTGTTCCCACTGGAGATGTCTTGCCAGCGGACAATTGACTTTGCAGTGAACACCAGCCCTAGTGCCGTGTATGCGCCGAGTAGCGTCAACGTGAGTATCAGAATATTCTCTACTTTCCCGACCGCACGCCCCGTATCCGCTTCTTTTTCACTCACATCGGCACCGGCGTATTGGAGAGCAGCGGATACCATGGTCCCACTTGTCGACAGCAACAGAGCGTACCCGGCACCAACTACGACCGCTGAGCGAAATGAGATAGACGAAATCAAATCACCGGTCGCCCAGACAAGACCAAGAATAGCACCGACTGTGACTACGGCCGACGCTGGTGTCCGCCAACTCACAGAACTCATTCCCAGACCTCTGTCATGGCCGCTTCAAGATTTGCTTCGGTTGACAGTACCATCTCCGCCTTTGCCCGCGAAAGCGTCTGTGAGACGGCCTGAATCGATACGTCTCGGTCGTCAGCCAACGCCTGCATACTCTTTCTTTCGCGGTACTCACGGACGATCGACGCCTGGTGTGGCGTCCATTCCTGTTTCCACGCAAACAGTAGGTGTATCTGGTCGGCAAGCAGCGAAAGTAGCCAAGACTTCACGACAGGATCGTGCAGCGCAACGGCCCGACCGTTTTCCGTGATGTCAGCTAGCAACGTATCTGCTTTGTGGAACGCAGGGCCATCCATCTCTGAAACCTCGCTCGTTGTCATCCCCACGTCAACTTCTCCGTGGACAACCGCAAACCGAATCGCAGTCGGGTGTATCGATTCGGTGATTTCCCGGATAGCGCGGTAAGCATGTCCAGGGTTTCTGATGACTCCTCCGACCTCGTCAACCCCCTTCAACACCGAGAACGGCGCAACCGTCTGGTCGGCGAGTGCGTCGGTCGCTCGTGACACGCCCTGATTGAGCGACGCCCGCAACGCCTCTCTATCTGTGACCGACCGTGACTCGATGACATCACCGATGATGACGCACCATCGCTCCGACATAGTCATCGACTCAACCCGATATCGTTTACTTGTTTTGGTTAAACCATTTCACGTTGAGTACCGTGTGAACGGCTAATCCGGATTCAGTTGATTGGGCAGTATTAAATCGATATGGGTTTAGTGATCTGAGCGAAAGACACCAGTGCGTTCGTCTCCCAACACAGCCTGATGGCCCACACGCTGCTGGTCGCCGGGACGGCGAGCCACGTCGGCAAGTCGACCGTCGCGGCCGGGCTCTGTCGCTATCTGGCCGACTGTGGCGTCTCGGTCGCGCCGTTCAAGGCCCAGAACATGAGCAACAACGCCCGGGCGACACCCGGCGGCGAAGTCGGCGTCTCGCAGTACGTCCAGGCCCGCGCGGCCGGCGTCGCGCCGTCGACCGACCACAATCCAGTTCTGCTGAAGCCGCGGGGCGACGGCGAGTCGCAACTGATTCTGGACGGTGAGGCGGTCGGGCATTTTGAGGCCCGGGGGTACTACGACGAACACTGGGGGGACGCCCTCGATGTTGCTCGCGCGGCCCACGGCCGACTCACCGAGTCTCACGACGTGATCGTCGCCGAGGGCGCGGGCTCTATCGCAGAAATCAATCTCCACGACCGCGACCTGGCGAACGTCGAAACGGCGCGCTTCGCCGACGCCGACGTGTTGCTCGTCGCCGACATCGAGCGCGGCGGCGTCTTTGCCTCGCTCGTCGGGACGCTGGAACTGGTCCCCGACGACATCCGGGACCAAGTGGCCGGCGCGGTCATCACGAAGTTCCGCGGGGACCGGTCACTGCTTGCCCCCGGCATCGACGAGTTCGAGGACCGGACCGGCGTCCCCGTTCTCGGCGTCCTCCCGTACGACGACCCGGGGCTCCCAGAGGAGGACAGCGTCGCGCTGCCGCCGGTCGGCGAGCGATCCGTCGTCGGCGCTGACGACGGCGTCCCCGGCGACGAGAGCATTACCGTCGCCGTCCCGCGGCTCCCGCGCATCTCGAACTTCACCGATCTGGAGCCACTCGCCCGCGAACCCGGCGTCAGGGTGGCCTACGTTCCGCCCGACGCCACGCTCGACGAGTTCGACGCGGTGGTCCTGCCGGGGAGCAAGAACACGGTCGACGACCTGCTGGCGCTCACCAACGCGGGCTTTGGCGACCGCCTCCAGTCGTTCGACGGCCCCGTCGTCGGCCTCTGTGGCGGCTACCAGATGCTCGGCGAGGCAATTACGAACGCCGCCATCGAGGGGACCGGCGACACGGACCGGGTCGAGGGGCTGGGCTTGCTCCCCGTGACGACCGAGTTCAGCGAATCGAAAACGGTCGAGCACGTCCAGCGGGACCTCGACGGCGTCGGGCCGCTCTCGGGCGCGAGCGGGACCGTCGAGGGCTACGAGATCCACATGGGCGACTCGACGCTGACCGACGAGGCGGCCCGGCCGTTCGACGGCGACGGGGCGGCGACCGACAGCGTTCTCGGCACATACCTCCACGACCTCTTCGTCAACGAGATTGCCAGAGGTGCCTTCGTACGAAATGCGTTCGAGAGTGCTGGTATTGACTCCCCAGCGGCAAACGAGCGAGAGAGCGGCGACCCGTACGAGCGAGCCGCCGGCCTCGTCGCCGACCACGTCGACCTCGGCCCGCTCGGACTGGCCGATTGGTGACCGTTTGATACTCCTTCAAATTCCGGAAATTTATATACATCTAGCTCGCAATATTCTCCAATGGTCGAAGTGTTCGCGGTCGCCAGTGGGAAGGGCGGGACTGGCAAGACGACGAGCACCGTCGCCCTCGGGATGGCGCTGGCCGACCGCTACGACGTGACGGTGGTCGACGCCGACACGGGCATGGCGAACCTCCTCTTTCACGCCGGCCTCTCCGACGCCGAGACGACGCTGCACGACGTGCTGGCCGACGACGCGCCCGTCGAGGCGGCGGCGTACGACCGGTTCGGGCTGACTGTCGTTCCCTGTGGCACGAGCCTCGACGGGTTCAGGGACGCCGACCCGGACCGGCTCCGGGACGTGGTTGCGACGCTCGCAGAAGACACGGATGTCATCCTGCTGGACTCGCCGCCGGCGCTCGACAGCCGGACCGCCGTCCTTCCGATCGTGCTGGCAGACCGCATCGTCGTCGTCCTCCAGCCGACGATTCCAGCCATCTCGGACGGGCTGAAGGTCCAGGAGTACGCGACGACCTACGACACGGACGTAGCGGGCCTCCTGTTCAACAAAGTCCGCGAGTCCGAGTCCATCGAACAGGTCTCGGAGAAGACCGAGCGGTACTTCGACGGGCCGACGCTGGCCGCGGTCCCCGAAAGCGAGCGGGCCCGTGAGGCACGGCGTGCTGGCCGGCCGCTGCTTGCCCACGCTCCCGAATGCGAGGCGGCGACGGCCTACCGAGCGGCCGCCGAATCGCTCACCGTGCGGGATGGGGCGGCCGCCGACGCCGCCGACCGGTTCCAGAGCGCCGTCATCCCCGAGTCACTATGAAGTTGCCCCGCGGCCGACTCGACAAGTCCCGCGTCGTCACGGACCCGCGGGACACGCTCGCCGACGTGCTCGACCGCGAACTGACCGGCTACGCCGTCTTCGAGTCCCAGGAGACGCTCCTGCTCGACGGCGAGGGGCGGGGCGTCATCACGTTCACTGACGGCGTCCCCGTGCTGGTCTATCACACCGGCACGGACCGCGGCGGGCCGCCGGCGCTCGCGGACCTCGCCGTCCCCGGGCCGTACCACGTCTCGCTGTACGCACTCGACAACGCCGACCTCGAATCGGCACACGAAGCAGCCGACCTCCGAGTCCCGCCCGGGATGCCCGCCGAACGGCTGGGCGGCGACCCGGCACTGGCCGACAGTACGCGACGGGCGGCCCCCGACGAGCGGCTGTCAGCGATGGGCGACGGCGACGCGGCGACGGCCGAAGACGGGGCCGCGGAGCAAAGCGCCGTCGAGGCGTTCTTAGACGACACGGAGAAGATCGAGGCCATCAAGGACCAAGCACGTTCGGAGGCCCGCGAACGCGCTCAGCAGTGGGAGTTCTGAGTGGATTGACGGCACCGCTTGCGTGGGGTTCTATCCGTGACAGCAGCACCCGGAAGTCGTCGGAAGTACAGAGTGTTATATAGGAGGACGTGTTGACACCTGAACATATGTACGGAGCCGGCCAGTCACCTCAGGATGTTTCCAGACGAGCGGTGCTGGGGAGCGCAGCGGCCGGGCTGGCGGCGACGAGCGGCTGTATGCAGCGGCTGCGGACGCTCGCAGGAAACAAAGAATCCCCCGCCGTCTCGCTCTCGATCAAGACGCGCCCGGCGGACGAGGACCCCGGTGCGATGCACATCGCACGCCAGCTGGAGACGTGGTTCGATACCGCCGGTGTCGACACCACCGTTCAGCCGGTGACTGCGACGGAACTGTACCGCCAGACCCTCCTCAACCACGAGTTCGACGCGTTCGTCGCCCGGTATCCATACCGACGGTTTACCGCGGATTCGCTGTACTCGTTTGTCCACTCGTCGTTTGCCGCCGAGCGCGGCTGGCAGAACCCCTTCGGGTTCGCCGATCTCGAAGTCGACGAACTGCTGACGGCACAGCGCCGCCAGTCCGACGACCGCCGAGCCGAGACGCTGGCGTCGCTCCAGAAGCAACTGGCGAACGCCTGCCCGTTTCTCGTCATCGGCACGCCGGACAGCATCCGCGCGGCGAACACGACACGCTTCAGCGGGTGGACCGGCGCGTTCGGGAAGTCACCGTTACGGCTGTTAACCCTCGACCGGGCTGACCCGGAGGCGACGACGCTCAGACTCGTGACGACGGATAGCCGCGTCATGCGGAACCTCAATCCGTTGATGGCCCCGTTCCGTCGGCGTGGCCGGATTACGAGCCTCGTGTACGACTCGCTCGCTCGGCAGTATCAGGGTGGATTGGTTCCCTGGACGGGGGTCGACTGGGAGTGGGACACGTCCCGGCCCGACGGGCCAGTACTGCGAGTCACACTGCGTGACGACCTCCAGTGGCACGACGGCGAGGCACTGACCGCGGCGGACGTGGCGTTCACCTACCGGATGGTGGCCGACACCTCGCTCGGGACCTTCGAGCAGGCGGTGCCGCCGACGCGGTACCGCGGCCGCGCCACAGTGGTGACCGCGGCTACCGCCATCGACGAGCGGACGGTCGAACTCACCTGTACGGACTGCAGTCGTGCAGTCGCGGAGCGGGCACTCACCGCGCCGCTGTTGGCCGAACACGTCTGGCGCGAGCGGGCGAGCGAGGCCGACATCGGCGGGGTCGGCATCGGTGCCGCGACGACGGAAGCGCTCGTGACTGATGCCATCCCTCCGGTCGGGAGCGGCCCGCTCCAGTTCGACACCGCGAGCGACCGCGAGTCGCTGCGGCTGACCCTGTTCGAGGACCACTTCAGAACGACGATTGATCCCGCGGACAGCGTCGCAGCGAGCGCGCTCGACCCGCCCTTTGACGCGGTCGAGGTCGGGTTCGTCGGCTCGGATTCCACTGCCGTCGAACTCGTCGAGAGCGGCGACGCCGATGCGACCGCCGTCGGCGTCGGTTCGGACCTCGTTCGGACTATCGGGCGGGCCGACGACCTCACGCTGTTGCTGGACCAAGGCGACTCGTTTTACTTTCTGGGGTTCAACGTCCGGTCCGCGCCGCTGTCGAACTCGCGGTTCCGGAACCTCCTGTCCCACCTCGTCGACCGCCAGTATCTCGTCGACACCGTGTTCGACGGCTACGCGACACCGGCTGTCAGTCCGCTCGCAGGGACAGGACAGGTGCCGGAGACGTTGCAGTGGGAGCCAGGTGGCACAGTCACTCCGTTTCTCGGGTCCGACGGCGAACTGGACACGGAGCAGGTCCGGTCGGCGTTCCGGGAGGCCGGCTATCGGTACGACACGGGTACGCTCCTCCAATCGTAGCGTATGAACGTCGTCTCTGTCTTCTCCGAGGTCGCCGTCGTCGTCTCGCTGTTGCTTGCCGTCGGTGTCGCCGGTATCGTCGGCCCGGACCGCATTCGGTCGGAACTGCCGGCGCTACGGACGCGGCTCCGTCAGGCGGCCCGTCCACTGCTCTTACTCGGGGCTGTGCTGGCCGCCAACAGCGTCGTCCGTGATTTCGGCGTCGGGCTGTCCTGGCTCATCGGCAGCAACATCACGAAGACGATCTACGCCATCGAAGGGTCGTTCGTCGCCTCGCTCCAGTCGCTCGCACCGGCGTGGTTCACGCTGTATCTGGGGTTCGTGTACGTGTACGGCTACGCGTTCCTGCTGGTGTTTCCGCTGGTGCTGACGCTGCTGTTGACAAACACCCGCTATCTCAGAGAGACCGCGTTCGCCTATACGGTCAACTACGTCATCGGCCTGCTCTGCTACGTGCTGTTCGTCGCGTACGGCCCGCGGAACTTCGCGCCGGATACGGTCGAACCGCTCCTGTACGACACGATACCCCGCTTTCAGCTAGTGACGAGCCAGATCAACGCCAACACGAACGTCTTCCCGTCGCTGCACACGTCGCTGTCGGTGACAGTCGCACTCATGGCCTACCGCCTCCGGGCCGAATATCCGCGCTGGCTCCCGGTCGCAACGTGCCTGGCCGGCAGCGTCGTCCTCTCGACGATGGTGCTTGGTATCCACTGGGCGACCGACGTAGTCTTTGGAGTCCTGCTCGGAGCCCTCAGTGTGTACGTCGCGACACGCCCTCGGTTTCACTCCGAAAACGAATCGTCGTGACGGCACATCCGCATCAATCCGCTCGCACGGGGATCCACCACACCCGCGACCGGCCCCCGACTTTCTTGCTCGTGATATCTGTCTCTGATTCGAGGTCGTGGAGTTTGTTCAGTGCAGTCCGTCGCGAACAGCCGAGTCTGTCCGCCACCTCCGACGCCGTGAGTGGCTCCGCGTAATCGTTTCGGTGTCTGAACACCTCGATAACGTCCGATTCAGTGTACTGAATCTCCCGTCCAGGCGGAGACATACTTCTGTCAACGATTGCCACATACTTATACTGTCGGCTATTATTTCATTCTGGGTGAAAGTATAGAAACACAGCCCGTTGTTGTCGCAAAACGATCCGGACGTCGGATCAGAATAGCATGAACGTTCTAAGCTGTTACAGCCCCTGTAACATGTTTTGTGTCCCGAAACAGTTACAGCGAATAAGTATAGGCCCCCACCGGCTATACCATGCTCCGGGGATACGCCATCCCGCCCTCCAGTGAGTGCTGGCGCGCCGACCAGTGCTCCCTTCGGCCCTTCCACACCGGATTCCATCCGTGAGCGACTGGATTATTGCTTGTTTTCTTGCACCGACAGGACCGATTCAAGCGGCTGTGACCGCGCTCTGTATCGGTCGAACACCGTCTCAGCCCAGCTATACACCGCTGTGGCGTCGGATTCGGCTATCGCCCGGACGTTGTTCCGGTCGTCGTAGGCCGCCAGACAGACCCGCGAGCGGTCCAGCGCGAGGCCAATATCAAGCGGAGTATCGTGGACGTACGTATCGATGTTCTCGTGTTCGACGCCTCGATCCAGCGCGTCTGCGAAGTCCGACGCTGACCGTTCGAGGACGCTGTGGTCGATGATGAACTCGATATGCGTCCCCATTTCGAGCAGGTCCACCGCGACATCGTTGAACACCGATGTAACGATCGGCGAGATGGCCCGAACGTCGCCGTCGACCTCGTGCAGCCAGTCCGTGAACCGATCAATCGCGGCCAGCGGGTTCTGTTCGGAACTCGTCGTGAGACAATCGGGGTCTAACAGCTCCGCCGGGAGGTCCGCTGCGATGGAACCCAGGTGGGCGGCCAGCGGACCGACCACCCGAGCCCGTTCGACCTCGCTCATGAGTGCCGAGTACTGGTCCAACACCCGATGTCCAGTCACCGTGAGCCGGTACTCGCCGTCCCGTTTGACGACCCACTGCCGCTCGGAGAAGCCCGCGAGTATCCGCTGGATCGTGGTGCGAGTCGCGTCCACCGCATCGCACAGATCGGTCGGCCGCGCCGGACGCTCCCGGAGCTGGGCCAGCACCGCGAACCGCTGTGGTGACCCAGTAAGGAACTGGCAGTCCTCGAAAACGGTGTCGTCCGGACCCTCCGCCATTGGATACGTCTGTGTGCGCGACCGTCTTAGCCTCTTTGGCGTTTGGCAACACTGAACGAATTGTGGAGCTACTCGTCACCGAACGAGCCGAGGGTGCTTTGGGTCCCGCCGTCTTCCGCGCCGTTCGACGCATCCGTCCCGTGTTCCGCGGCGATACGTGCAGCCGCTTCGCGGCCGCCGGAGAAGGAGGCGTGGCGCGCGATGGCGGGGTCCCGCAGGGTGTCGGCCGCGTCGGCGCTGACTTCCTCGTAACGCCTGCGAAACGCCTGTCTAGCCGCGTCGTAGTCGACGACCGGGTGCGGGTAGTCTTCGCCAATGCTGACGCCACAGGATGCCTGTACGTGGACCGGCGTCCCCTCGGGCCGGTCGAGGTACTCGTCGGGGAGCGAATCGAGTTCGGGCACCCACCGACGGATGAACTCGCCGTCCGGGTCCTGATCGCGGACCTGCTTTCGGGGGTTGTACAGCCGGAGCGTCGGCTTGCCGATCAGGCCGCACTGGGACTGCCACTGTGTGTAGTTGATCGCCGCCGAGGCGTCAATGAGGTGATGGGAGAACCAGTCCGCGCCGATCCGCCAGGGCTGCTGGAGCAGGTGATAGTAGACCGAGGCACACATCGCCCGCATCCGGAAGTTGAGCCAGCCGGTCTCTTTGAGACACCGCATCGACGCGTCGACCATCGGAAACCCGGTCCGTCCGTACTTCCATGCTTCCACCAGCTCGGGGTCGTACTGCGCCGCGTTGAACCCCTCGAACACCGGGTTCACCGCCGCATCGAGCCAGCCGGGCCAGTCTTCGAGTTTCTGTTCGTAGTGCTTGTTCCAGAACAGCCGCGAGACGAACATCTCTTTCCCGCGGCTGTCGGGGGCGTGGGCCTCGATGTACTGGATGACTTGCCGCACGGAGAGACAACCGAACGCGAGATACGGCGAGAGCCCGCTGGTCCCGTCTCGCGCGTCCGTCGGCGCGGAGATGTTCCCCGGATAGTCGTCGATCCGCTCGACGAACGCCGACAGCCGTTCGCGCGCTGGCCCGGTCCCGCCGCGGGGCACGTCGGATTTCGACGGCGTGACGCCGTAGTGGTCCTCGATTGTGCTGATGTCGATGCCGGTATCGAAGCTCCGTGAGGTGACCGTGCTCGGGTCCCAATCGTACTGGTCGGCGGAGAACCACGCCGACACGTCGTCCTGCCACCTGTCGCGGGTCTCCGCTCGGTCCCGAACCAGCCCGTCGCCGTCGACGAATGTCACGTCACACTGGTCCCGAACGCGGCGGTCCCGCTCGCGGCCGTAGCGTCCCGTGGGAACGGCCATCGTCACGATCTCCCAGCCGGCCTCGCGGAACCGCCCCAGCACGTCCACCGGGTCCCCGTGGGCGTAAGTGAGCCCGCGACCAGTCGCGGTGTGGTACTGGTCTGAGAGGTCGGCCAGACAGTCGTGCAGGAACCGGATACGGCTGTCACAGGCGAGGCCGTCCGCACCGTAGAACGCCGGGTCGAACACGAACAGCGGAAGCACGTACTCGGACGCTGCGGCCCTCGATACCGCGGCCTGATCGCGAATCCGAAGGTGTTCACGATGCCAGACGACTGTGCCGGATGCATCGCTCTCAAGCGTCGGAATCGCGTCTTGCCGCGGCGTGTCCAGCGTCTCGTCCGACTCTAGTCCCGCCATACGCGCTATTGGTTCAGCATTGGACCACAGGTACCACTGTCTTTCGTCTCTCGAAGCCACAGTGTTCGAGAGGGGGGACTGGAGAACCACGACCGGCTACCAGAAGGGTTACACCGCGGGACCCGCGCTAGTCGATAATGGAATTCGAGTCCACACGCCGACGATTCATGGAACTCGCCGGAGCAAGCGCGACAGTGTCGCTCGCCGGCTGTAACGCCCTCCAGGGTGGCGACGGAGACGGAGCGAACACGGGTACAGGGCCACAGAGCCAGAGCGCGGACGCGGACTCCGCGACCGTGACGGTCGTGGTCGAACCGGACCAGACACAGTTGCGGGAACGACAGCAGGAGATCCAATCCGAACTCCAGGCAGGGAATCTCACACAGAGCGAGGCACAGGCCGAATACCGTACCGCACAGGAGAACCTTGCCGAAGACGCAATCACCTCGTTCGAGGAGCGCGCGACGTCTGACCTCGGTCTCACTGTCGACGATTCTATTTCCGAAGCAGGTGCGCTGCTGGTCACCGGTCCACCAGCCGGCCTCATCGATACCCTTTCAATCGAGAGTGTCACCGGGATCCTCTCACAGGCGACGTTCGAACAGATCCGATCCCAGGCTCGAACCGAGACGCCGGGAGCATCCGAGTAACGGGCACTACGGACTGTCTACTGATTTTCCGCGAGTAGTGCCGTTTTTGTTCGGACGCTCACCGCGAGGACTGACCGCTGGTCGCTAGAACCACGGTGACGGTGGTTTCGCCGCGTTCGGTTGTCGTCGTCACGTCGAAGCCGACGGCGAGAACGTGCGTGCGGCCTACCCGGTCCTGAGCAACGACGCCGCGATCGGCGACGCAGTCCCCGAACTGGCGGTCCGGCCCGGACAGACAGTTCACGTCTTTCCACTGCCGTGTTGCAGTACCGTTGTAGGTTATATTGTAGTGGACACCGTCTTCGATTCGGGAGGTCTGGAGTCGGTCGAGCCGAGGCTGCAACCCCGTCCGAACGGCCGTCACTGCCGAATCGTTCGCGGCCCAAGCGTACTGGCTCGGGATGGACGTGCTCTCTGTCGCGACGGCTCGCTCAAGGACCCGAAGCGCGTCAGCCGAGGGATCGTCGTCGTAGTCGGCCGTCGCCCGAACGTCGTCGTGATAGCCCAGTTGCAGGGACGCAAAGAGAATCGGGACAAGTGCCACAGCCACAACGGTGGCCGCAACGAGGACTAGCTGTCCGCGCCGGGTCATGCGTACCACACGATGATTTGGACACTCCCGTGTCCTGTCGGTACAGTTGCGGTCCCAGTGCTGACGCCCTGTGGCGTCGGTGTTCCGACCGCTCCGTGCGGTGTTTCGACCCGGAAGAGGACGTTGTCGGGCAGGATACGGGCGACCCGGTTCGAAAGCGCGTCCCGTTCGCGGTCGAACGCCGTCGGACTCGACACGATCTCCTGCAGTCGCGTCGCTCCGCTGTGTCGCGGCGGGTCGTTAGCCAGCAGCGCCGCCGTATCGGAGGCGTAGGCGTCGAGCTGTGGCCCCTGCCGGTCCGGCGCTGGTGTTCCCAGGGCAAACCCGAGCGCGACGCCGAGAATCAGTACTGTCCCGAGGGCAACTTCCACGAGCGACAGCGGCAGCTGGGCTCTACGCATCGACGGTCACCACCAGGGTTTCCTTCGTCGACTGCGGGGCGTCGTACGCTACGGTCACGTTCCCGGGTTCGAGTCGGCCGGCGCGCTGGAAGCGCAGTTCCGTCGTCTCGTAAGGGACCAGTGGGACCTCATAGCTGCCGTCCAGCCCGCTTCGGTTATGCAGGACGACCCGGTCGTTAGTGCGGACCGTCCAGACGGTCGTGCCGGCCGGCGGGTCGATGGTTACAGTGGCCTGCGCGCTCCGACGGGGGAGCATCACTGCGTCGGTCGTCGTGAGGTCGGGCGTGAGGGTGCGTTGCTCCCGAGACTCGACTACGACGAGTCGGCTGATTCGTGTCCCGCTGTGAACCGTGCCGCTACGTGCGATCTCCTCGTCAGCCAACTCGACGCTGACCGCGTACTCACCGGCCGGCGGTGCGCTCTCCTCCAACGCCGACTGGTCGAAGTCGTCCACCCGAGATTTGTTGAGGACGTTGCTCCGGGCGGCCAGCGGCCCGTCCGTCGCGACGAGTCGGTCGGCAATCGCGGCGGCGACCCGTCGCTCGTCAGGAGTCCGGTCCGCGCCGGCAATCGCGGTGTCAGCCATCGCGACCCCCAGTCCGGTGACGACAGTCAACAGCACGAGCGCGATGCCCAGCGCTGGTAGCGACGTCTGTGCGCGAGTAGAATGGGCACAGCGACGGTTCGGCGCGGTCATCGCTCAGCCTCCAGTGTCACCGTCACGCTCCCCCGCGTTCCGGAGACAGCGACGACGGTCGGACTGCCGCTCTGCCACTCGCCTTCGAAGGTATCGACTCTGTCGGGCAACAATGGCTGTGTTCGGCCACCGATTTCGGGATCAGGGTGGTCGAGGACGAGAGCATCCCCGTCAGTCCGGATGCTGTATCCTGCTCCGTCGATGGTCTCCGGCAGCGATACCCGAACAGTTGCCGAGGCAGTCCGAGCATCCGGCGGGATAGCCTGCTCGACGCGGGCCGTCGCTTCGGCGAGCGTCCGGTCGCCGAGTTCCGCCCCGACGGCGGATTGGTACGCTGGGACAGTGCCGCCGTACAGCGTGGTCGTCACTAGTCCGATGTACAACAGCACGAGCCCCATGCTCAGCAGTTTCTCGACGACGGTGCTGAGCGCACGGTTATCCATGCCCCACCTCCGTCCGCATATCGTGGCGAACTAGATACAGCGTCCGGCGGCCCGGGAACGTCGCCACGACGCTCTGAACGCCGTCGCCGTCGATATCCCTGACTCGCGTGGTTGCACCGACACGCTGGAAGTACTCGGTGAACGGACGGGGCGTCTCCGTCTCGATAGCCACGCTATAGTTGTCGGCCGGGAGCCGTTCGCGTTCGTGGCTGACGTTCTGGCGAATGCCCGCAGACACACCGCCGGCCCCGGACACCGTGCCGCCGCTGGCGTTGACGAGCGGTGCGCCGACGATGACCGCCGTGTCGTCCCGCGTCGCCGTCACCGGCGGGTCCGATTCGAGCCAGGCGTTACCCTGCGTGCCGCGCACGACGCTTCCGCCGAGAAAGCGAACGCGGTTGTCGCCGGAGTCGTACACTATCGCGTCGATGGGGACCGTCCGCTGAACTCCGGAATCATTGAGGACTCGGAGTTCTCGCTCTACCGTCGTCAGCCGCCCCTCCGTGAACCGGACGCGAGCGGTCTGCTGGCCCGTCTGCTCGACCGGCCGGAACGCCGTCTCGAACGTGTTGGCGACGCGGGTCTCGTCGGCAGTCGCAGTGTGGCCGTCGACGACGGTTCCGACGACAGCCGTCAGTCCACCGAGCGCGACGACGGTCAGCCCCAGCAGCAACACCACGCCGACGACGTGTGACTGGGCGTCAGTGTCGAACCTCAAATCAGACCAGCCCCCGCGAAGACGACGTAGGCGATGAGTACCAGTCCAGAAGAGTGCAACAGCGCTTCGTAGGCCCCGCGACTCGCCGTGCCGGCGAACCAGCCACAGGCCAGCATCGTCGCTTGCGTGACGACGTAGAACCGATGTTGCTCCCGTGCGGGTTTGATTGCAGTCGGGTCGAACGCGATGTTCGCGCCGCCCGAAACTGCCGACAGTTGTGCGAAGCTATCGAGGACGTAGACGTTGACGGCGACGGTGATACCGATAACGAGCAGTGCTGTCGTCCAGCCGACCGCAACGTAGACCAGCAGGGCCGAACGGATGGATTTCCGCAGATGGTAGAGTTGTCCTATCTCTGTCTGGAGCGTCTCGAAGACGTCCTCCGCATCGCTCCCCGTATCCAGCGCGCCGACGACCAGCCCGATGGTCTGTTCGGCCATCGGCGTGCCGACACGGTCGACGAACTGGTCAAGCGCCGCGGCCCGGCGGTCGGCCGCGGAGTCGCCGGGACTGTCACCGAGTGAGAGCGTGAACGCGAGCGACTGGACGTCACTGGCGAGCGCACCGAGCTCCACGTCGTCGGCGACACGCCGGACTGCCTCGGGAAACGGACGGCCCAGCGCGACGTGGCCGGCGACGGCGTGAACGAAGTCCTGAATCTCTCGGTCTTTCGCGTCGTCCGCTCTGGCCCGGCGGACCGTCACCACGCCGACGGGGACGCCAACGGTGGCATACGAGAGGAGCGCGACGTTGACCGGACGGTAGCCCAGCGACCAGAGGCCGGCCGCGACGACGGCGCCTAGCGGCACGCAGGCGAGGAGTGCGCTCGCGGGATTCGAGGGGATGGTTGTGAGTATCGCAACGGGGCCGTCCGGCAGGCTGTAACTCGGGGCGGCCGTGTTGCGTGGCCGGAGCGTAGCCACGACGAAGGCCGCCAGCAAGCCGGCGGCCAGCACGAACGCCGCACTGCCGTAGACGACGATGGCACGGACAGTCGTCTCGCCGAGCGGCGTGGGAACTGGTTCGGAGAGGCCGGGCGCAAGAATGCCCATCACAGTGACGATGAGAACCACGAGCGCCGGCAACACCAGCAACACGACGAATAGCTCCGCAAGCAGTTCGAGATAGCCGGTCGCCCGTTCGTGCTGCCGGCTCTGCTCGTGGGAGAGTAAGCGGCCCTCCATCTCCAGGTACCCCTCAAGCGCCTCGGCGCTCTGGTTCGCGTGTTCGCGGAACTTCAGCAGAAACGGTGCAAGCAGGTCCCGTGAAGGGGTTTCGCTTGCGACCCGCTCGATACCGGTGTCGAGACTGCCGGTGAGAATGCCCTGATTGAGCGCGCGCCGGAAGGCGACCGCCGTCTCGCCGTATGCGTCCTGTTCGGCAACGGCGCGGAGCATCTCGCGCCGGTCGTGGGTTCCGGAGGCGAGCACTCTGAGGTATCGGACTGCGCCGGGGAGCGTGGCCGCGATGTCGGCGCTCCGGGCGCTCGCGACCCACGAGAGATATCGGTTCCCGGCGACGAACACGCCCCGCTTGAGCGCGAGTCCAGCGACGGTTCCGATGCCGGTGGCCACGAGAAGTCGAGGGACTTCCGGCAGCGCCAGCCGATTGATGACCGGGAGGCTCTGCTGGAGCACCGCGACGAACGAGTCGAAGGTCCCCGGCGGCACGAGCATCGCTGTCGTCGCGGTTCCGACGACACCCACAACGAGCGCCAGCCACGACAGCCCGTACACTCTGGCGACGTAGACGCCGAAGCCGGCGCTCGGATAGGCGGCCCGGTAGCGGTCGCGGGTGCTCGCGTGCCGGTCGTCCTCGGCGTGGTGGGCGAACAGAGCGTACAGGCCCCGGTCGAGCAAGCCAAGTGTCCCGCCGCCCTCAGTCGTCACCCGTACTGACCTCCAGTTGCGGGTCGTCGGGCGTCCCGGCCTGTCGCCGCAGTCGCTCGACGGTCGCTGCCTCGTTCGTCTCTAAGTCGGCCAGGACGCCGAACAGGTCGTCGAAGTCGGTCAGCCCCTCCTGGACGAGATACTGCACGTAGCGATGGCGGCGGTGGAACGCGTCCTCGACGGCCGACACTGGTTCGTCCCGGAGGTCCGAAAGTCGGTCGAGAATGCCGGTGTCGACCCGCCGCTGCTCGTCGCCGAACTGCGGGTGGTCGTAGGCGAGTTCGAAGCTTCCGTCCGGTCGCCGCCAGCAGACGCTGTTCCAGTGGATGGTCGTCCCGTCCTTGTGTATCGTCCCGCTCCGGTCGCCCTCGGTCTCGACCATCGATGGGTCGTCGACGAACTCGACCACTTCGCCGACGTAGCGCTCTCCGCCGACGTGGCGGGGGAACACGACCAGGTCGATCTCTTCGAGCAGGTAGGTCGGCAAGCCCTTCTCGATGACGCGGTTGACCAGCGACTCGATATCGTCGGCGTGGGTCGTCCCGATGACGCCGTGGCCGGTGTTGAGCGTTTCAGCGAAGGTTTCGAACGACGCGGCCGTGTTGATCTCCGCGATGACCTCGACATCGGGGTTCAGGTAATTGCACTGTGTCATCAGGTCGGCCATCGTCACGCGGCGGTGGTCCCGCTCGTGGTCTCTCGTGGTGAGCGAGACGCCGGTCTCGTGTGGAATCCGAACCTCACGCGACCCTTCGTCGATACTGATGGGACGGTCCCGATACGGGATAAACGGCATATGCGCGTTCATAAGGGTCGTTTTGCCGGCTCCCGTGGGTCCCGAAAAGAGGACCACGCCATGAGACTCGTACAGGAGCCACAGTAGCGCGACGAGTTCCGTCGGCAGTGAGTCCCGCTGGACTAAGTCGACCGGCGTCATCGCGTCGCTCGACTGTTTGCGGATGGAGATGTGTGGACCGCCTTCGCTGATAGTCGGTAAGGCAACTGCACAGCGGATGGTGTCGTCGGCGTCGTGGAGGGCGTCCCCGTCCGGGTCGATGTTGACCTTCGCGCTCGGGTTCGAGGCGTTGAGTTCGACGCCGTCGTCGGCGGCCAGTTGCGTGACGACGTTGACGAAGGCCGCCTCGGAGTCGAAAGCGAGATTGGTCGGTACCCGGCCGTCGTGGCCGAGATCGGCGCGTGGGAGGACCTTCACGCGCTCGTCGACGCGGTTCGCCTCGATGTCTTCCAGCGTGTGGTCCCGGATCGGGACAGTGAGCTTACCGTAGCCGACGAGATCACGAAGCACGTAGTACAGCAGGTCGTCGAGGCGGTCGTCGGCGAACCGATGGTCGACCGGTGGCACGGCCAGGTCGAGTTCGGCCAGCGCCGACCGGAGCCGGTAGCGGACGGCGTCGACCCATTCGGTCGTGTTGCGGACGGTCAACTGCCGGGCCAGGAGCGAGCGAGCACGCTCCCGTACGAACTCGACACGGTCCTGGACGACGCCGTCGACGCCGGTCTCCCAGACGCGCTCCTTGCACACCTCGATGAGCTGCTCGTCGCCGGGGAGCAGGTCCGGCTCTCGGACCGCGTACTTCGTCGTGAACGGGTCGGCACCGAGGAGATGCTCGCGGTAGACGACGACCGGAATCTCGAAGCCCTGGAACCGGACGGTGTGGCGCTCGACACGCTCGCTCGCGAAGCGGTTCAGATACGCCGGGTCCGGGCCAAGGTCGGTCTCGGCCGGGGCGTAATCGTCGGTATGGACGACGACGCCGTCGTTGGTCACGTCAGCAACGTCGATTCGGGAGTCCAGTGCGTACGGGGTCAGGTCGTCGAAGCACGCCAGCGACGAGAGCGCGTGGTACTCGATTCGACGACGGCTCGCCGGCGACGCGTCGATCAGTCGGTCGATGACCCGTCGGTGTTTCGCGTCGAACCCCCCGTTCATCCGCTCGACGGCCCCCTCACGCGTCCGTGGTCGCTCGATGTTCGCACCTGCGAAGTGTGATTCGACAGTCGACAGTGCGTCAGCCTCTGCCGCTGAAAGTACCGGATCACGGACATCGTACCGGAACCCGCTGCGTTCCCGTCGGACGGTCACGACGACGCCCGGATACACCTCGTCTTGCTCACGAACGTCCGGCGCGTACCAGGCGTCGGCGGCGTCCGGTGGCGTCGGTGCGGGAACCACCGGTGCGGTCTCCGTGCCAGCCTGTGCGGTCATACGCAGTTTTAAACTAGCTATTGTACTTAAAGTTGTAGACTTAGTTTTGCGGAATTTAATTAAAATATAATCTCTCTATATGGAGAATGTGAGTTGGAGTACAGACCATGAAAACACTCTGTCAGCATAGAGGCATACGAGCACAATAGGGGGTGTCTGATAACATCAAAAACCACTAATTAGGAGATATGATCCCGCTTCCGGGTCCGCTCTCTCCCATAACTCGGTGTTTCGAGATATGCACCAGAATTATCATAACTGTGCCAGCGGCTCAGTTCACTTGGATGAAAGGAAAGCAGTCAGCGACGAGCAACGATAGCACAAAATCGGCAACTACCACACGACGACGGCTCCTCAAAGGAACACTTGGCACAGCAGTGACCGCGGCCGCGGTTCCGCGCCTGAGCGGCGTCGCGGCGGCCCACTTCCCGGTCGAGATCACGGTCGACGTCCAGCCCGAGAACGCGGAGAACTTCATCGACCTGTCGGAACACGACACCATCACCGTCGCAGTCGAGCAGTCAGAGTTCGTCAACAGCGACGGGGACAGCGAGACCTTCGACCCCACGGAGCGGGCCGTCCGCTATCGGTTCGGCTCGCGTCTCGCGCTGGAAGACGGCGAGGGGGCGCGCCCCGTCGAGGATGGCGAGATCAGGGAACCGGACGAAGATGCTGAGGACGGCCAGGCGTCGCTCGTTCTTACGTTCCCAGTCGATGAGATGGGCTTCGATGGTGGGGAGGAGACAGCATGGCTGTACTGGGAGCGGGACGAATCCGGGAACCACGGGTACGCGGGCTTCGATTCCGTGCGGGTGTATCGTGGGCAGCCCGCAAGCCGCTCGTTAATCGAACAGCTACAGCGATTGCTGAGTGGTGAGACAGCGTCCAGTTCTGACTGAGCGGCTGCGAACCGGAGCGGGGCTGTCAGTGCGCCTGTAATCGTGATGCTGGCGACTATATACGTCGACTCCGATGGCACGCTATGGCCATCGTTGCTGAAATCCTCCTCGCAGACGAGACGCTTCCGCTGGTCGGTGTGGCAGACTCGATTCCGAGCGGCGAACTCTCGATTTCGAACGCCGTCGGCCTCGAAGACGGACGACTGCTGCTTACAGTTAGCGTCGACGCTGGCTCCAGCGACGCCTTCGAGCGAGAACTCGACGCGCGGCCACAGATCACCGACGCGGCGGATATCGGGCAGACGGCCGATGGTTGGTTCTACAAGGTGGTCGTCGACAACGCACCGGATCTCATCGCGTCACACGACCCGGAGGAGTTCGAGGGCGTTGCGATGGATGCGACGGTGACCGGCGACGGGATACGGGAACAGAAGGTGTTCTCCGATTACGACGCGTTCAGTGCGCTACGGGACCGCTGTGCGGTCAACGACATCCCGCTCGAACTACTGCACATCGCTTCGGACCCCGAGAACCCCGGGGAACGCGACCAGTTCGGCCTCACGGACAGGCAGTATCGGGCGATGTCCGTCGCCCTCTCCTCGGGGTACTACGACTCACCGCGTCGGTGCTCGACAGCGGAACTCGCCGACAAACTCGACGTGTCGGCCGCCGCGGCCTCTGACCTCTTGCGTCGAGCCGAAAAACAACTCATCAGTTCGACAGTCGGCCCCGACCAGTTCCGGAACGCGCTCGCACAGTAGCCGCCAGCTTGTTCGACTGCGCTATCGCGGCAAGTATATAAATGGGCTTATCAGTAAGCAAAGGACGCTCGTGGCTGTCGCACCTACTGCACAGCGATGTCAGACGAATCTGCGGCAGACGACCAGGACGCACAGCGGCTTGCAGGCGACGTGGCGATTGTAACCGGCGCGTCATCGGGAATCGGTGAGGCGACTGCGGAGGCACTGGCCGACGCGGGCGCGAGCGTAGCGCTGGCGGCCCGCCGCGCTGACGAGCTGGAGGCTCTGGCGGACCGGATCGAATCGGCTGGCGGGGATGCACTGGTTGTGCCGACCGACGTGACCGACGAGGACGACATCGAGTCGCTGGTCGACGCGACGACCGACGAGTACGGTCGTATCGACATCCTCGTCAACAACGCCGGCGTGATGCTCCTCGAACCGCTGGAGCGGGCAGATCGCTCGAACCTCCGGCAGATGGTCGAGGTGAACCTGCTCGGACTGATGAACCTCACCCACGCAGTGCTTCCGGTCATGCAAGAGCAGGAGAGCGGCCACGTCGTCAACGTCTCCTCCGTCGCGGGACGCCGAGCCTCGGCCGATTCGAGCGGCTACAACGCGACAAAGTTCGGGGTGAACGCGTTCACCGAGGCAGTCCGGCAGGAAGTGACGACACAGGGCATCCGGACGACGGTTATCGAACCGGGTGCGGTCGATACGGAACTCGCGACACACGTTCCGGACGAGCAGGTGCTTGAGCGGTTCGCGGAGATGGACCTCCCGATGCTCCATCCCGACGATATCGCTCGCGGCATCGTGTACGCGACGAGCCAGCCCGCCCGCGTGGACGTGAACGAACTCCTGATTAGACCGACCGGACAGGATATCTGATCGAGAGTCGCGTTCTTGCTGAGGAGAGAAGTGCAGTAAGCAACGCAGAGACGGAGCGGCCACCATTTACGCGGTCACACAGCCGACGACGACGGCTACTGGAACCGTGTCTCACCCGTTCGATCGGTAGCACTTTACCGGGTTCGTGTCCACCGGCCGCGGTCAGTTTCCCGGCGATGAAACTGGACGCACAGTTGTCGAAACCCCCGGTATCGGAGGAATCTTACGTCGTCTACCCTAACCAGACACATGGCAATTGAGACGGATGTCCTCGTCGTCGGTGGTGGCGCGACCGGCGCTGGCGTCGCTCGTGACCTCGCACTCCGTGGCATCGACGTGACGCTTGTCGAGCGTGACGGGCTGACAAGCGGTACCTCCGGACGCTCGCACGGATTGCTGCACAGCGGTGCCCGCTACGCCGAGGCAGACCGGGTCGGTGCCGAGGAGTGCATCACCGAAAACCGGATACTCAAGGACATCGCCGGGGCCTGCATCCGTGACACCGGGGGCCTGTTCGTCCAGCTCGCCGAGGACGACCCCGACTACTTCGAGGCCAAGCGGGCAGCCTGTGAGGATATCGGCATCCCCGTAGAGACGCTGGACAGCGATGCAGCCCAAGAGCGGGTGCCCGACCTCGCCGCGGAGGTCGAGCGCGCGTTCGAAGTCCCGGACGCCGTCATCTACCCGTCCCGGCTCGTCGCCGCGAACGCCGCAGACGCCCGCGAACACGGCGCGGACATTCACCCACACGCGCCCGTTGAAGACGTGCTCGTGGCGGACGGGCAGGTAACCGGCGTGCGGGTCGGCGGGGCGGTCGGCGATACCATCGAGGCCGACTACGTCGTCAACGCGACCGGTGCCTGGGCGGGCCGGTTCGCCGCGATGGCCGGCCTCGACGTCGAGATGCAACCGACGCGGGGCGTGATGGTCTCCGTCGAGTACGACGACCTCGGGCCGGTACTCAACCGCTGCCGGGACCCCGACGACGGCGACATCGTCGTCCCACACGAGCGCGAGGCTGTCCTCGGAACGACGAGCGTCCCCGTCCGCGACCCGGACGAGTACGAGACGGAGCAGTGGGAAATCGAGGAGAGCATCGAAGAGTGTGCGGCGATGCTGCCGCCAGTTGCAGACGCCCCCGAGGTCCGAACCTGGTGGGGCATCCGACCGTTGTACGCCCCAGACGAGGACGAGCGCGGCGGCCGCGGCATCTCGCGTGGCTTCTTCCTGCTCGACCACGCCGACGACGGCGTCGACAACATGGCGAGCATCGTCGGCGGTAAACTGACCACCTACCGGCAGATGGCCGAGGCGACGGCCGACCTCGTCTGTGACGGCCTCGGCGTCGATGCAGACTGCCGGACTGCGGACCGGAGGCTCCCGGGCGTCGACGACCCGGAGCGGTTGGATGCGCTCGTGGCCGAGTTCGACGGTCAGGGACCGACCGACGAGGACGTGGTCGGGTCGGTGTGACCACGCCCGTCGTGGCCCGTTGCAAGCCGCGGGAACGGGCTGTCAGCCGGCTGTAGCGTTATAAGGGAGGCAACCGCACGTACACTCATGATAAACGAGACCGTGCGGCAGATCGAGGAGATGGAGACACAGAGTTCCTCGATTGCCGCCGTGAAAGCTGCGAAGGCGCTCCGCGAGCTAACAGACCGCGAGTGCCACACGGTCGAGGACTTCCTCCGCGTGGTCGAGCGCAACAGCAGCGCGCTCCAGCGGGCGAACCGCTCGCACGCGCCGCTGTACACCACACAGCAGCGTATCGTCACGGACCTGAAAGACGCCGACCCCGACTCCGTCTCAGAGGCCAAGGAGCGATTGCTCGACACAATCGACGAGGTCGTCACGGAAATCGAGACCAGCAAGGACCGCGCGGCGGAGCGGGCGGCGACGCTCATCGACGACGGCGACGTGCTGGTGACTCACGAGAACTCCTCGACGGTGATGGCGACGCTCATGGCGGCGCTTGACGACGGCAAGGAGTTCCACCTGTACGCCAGAGAGTCGCGGCCGCATTTCCTGGGCCGTCGGACTGCCCGCCAGTTGGCCGACCGGGACGGGGCCGACGTGACGCTCATCGTCGACGGCGCGGCGGGCCACTACCTCTCGGAGGCCGACCGCGTCTTCGTCGGGATGAACTGCCTCATCGACGACGTGGTGTACAACCGCATCGGAACGTTGCCGCTGGCCGCGACGGCCAACGAGATGGACGTCCCCGTGACCGTCGTCGGGACCTCGTCGAAGTTCATCGGGAGCGGCTTCACCTTCAGGAACACGTTCCGGCAAGGGGCCGACGTGATGCTCGAACCGCCGGAGGGGTTCGACATCGGGAACCCGGGCTACGACGCGACGCCGACCCGGCTGCTCGATACGGTCGTCACGGAAGACGGCATCCTCCAGTTCTGAAGGTATTTAGCGGATCGTTCTGTCGGTGACTTGGCGGAGCCGCTCGGCAACATCGGCGTCGAGGGCCGCTTCGCTCACCCGCCACTGCCAGTTCCCGGTCGCCGTGCCGGGGACGTTGAACCGGGCGTCGCTGTCGAGGCCGAGCAGGTCCTGCATGGTCGTCATCGCGACGACGGCGTTCGAGTTCCACACCGCCTCGATGAGGTCCCAGTTGATTTCGTCGCCGTCGGTGCCGAGGTTGTAGTGGAGACAGTCGCGCTGGCGGTCCGAAAGGTCGCGATAGTAGCCGACGATGGTGTCGGTATCGTGGGTCGAGGTGTAGCCGACGGCAGACTCCGGGTAGTGCATCGGCTGGTACATGTGCCCCTCCTCGCACCAGTCGGCGTACTGCGGCACGCGCATGCCGGGGAAGCCGAACTGGTCCCGGAGCGCGACGATGCTCTCGTCGAGAAAGCCCAGGTCCTCGACGAAAAAGGGCAGGTCGCCGAGCCTGTCCCTGACCGTCTCGAAGAAGTGCGCGCCGGGGCCGTCGCGCCACTGCCCGGCGGCCGGGTCCTCGGCCTCGGCCGGAATCGACCAGAACTCGTCGAAGCCCTTGAAGTGGTCGATGCGGGCGATGTCGACGAGGTCGAACAGCCGTTCGAAGCGGTCGACCCACCAGCCGTAGTCGTTCGCACGGAGGGCGTCCCAGTCGTAGACGGGGTTCCCCCACCGCTGGCCGTCGTCGCCGGGATTGGGCGGGACGCCCGCCACCGCTGCAGGGTGGTGGTCGTCGTCGAGTCGGAACACCTCTGGATACGCCCAGACATCCGCCGAGTCGAGGCCGACGTAGATGGGAAGGTCACCGACGAGGCCAATGTCCCGCTCGGCCGCGTACTCGGCCAGCGCCTGCCACTGGCTGTCGAAGCACCACTGGACGAACTTGTGGTAGCGCACGTCGTCGGCCAGTTCGTCCCGGTATCGCTCCACGGCCGCCGGCTCTCGCGTTCTGATATCGTCCGGCCAGTCCATCCAGCCGGCATCGTCGAACTCGGCTTTCAGCGCCGTGAACAGCGCGTAGTCGTCCAGCCAGCCGGCCTCGCGCTCGCAGAACTCGGCGAACGACTGCTGGTCCGCGTCGCTTGCGCTCTCGTCGAAGCTCTCGTACGCGTCCCGGAGCCGGGCCTCCTTGAACTCGGTCACGCGGTCGTACTTGACCTGGTGTTGCGAGAGGTCATCCGGCGGTTCGATCTCGTCCGCTGTGAGATAACCGCGGTCGACGAGGTCGCGGAGGTCGATGAGCAGCGGGTTTCCGGCGAAGGCGGACGACGACTGGTACGGAGAGTTTCCGTGGATGCTCGCCGTGGGACCGAGGGGACAGAACTGCCACAGCGACTGGTCGGCCCGGTCGAGGAAGTCGACGAACGCCCGTGCACCAGCACCGAGGTCGCCGATGCCGTGCGGTCCCGGGAGCGACGTTTGGTGGAGAAACACGCCACTCTGCCGTTCAAATTGCATACGCACCTGTTGCTCTGACAGGCATTTCAATGGGCGGGGTCGGTGACTGCCATCGTGTCTGCTTGCGGGGCCGGAGAAGGGCGCACGCAAACATATATATTGTATCCATTTGATGCTATGGTGAGAGAGCCAGTTACAGAGATGCCACCGAACGTTCTGATGCTGGGCTGGGGGTTCCCACCCAACATCACCGGCGGGCTTGATACCGCTATCGGGGAGCTGTTCGAACAGCTCGAACCGAGAGACGACGTCGAGTTCGAACTGGTGTTGCCCGCGGAGTACGCGCCGCCGGACCGCGACGGCATCCACGGCGTCTCGACGGGAAGCGGCGACATCATCACCCGCATCGGCCGGCTGGCCGGGGAGTTCGCCGACGAGGCGGCCGACGCCGACATTATCCACACGAACGACTGGTTCGGCTACAACCCCGGTTCGCGAGCCAAATCGGCCCACGACGTCGAATGGATCTCGACCTTCCACTCGCTGTCGGCGGACCGGAACGTGACCCCGCCACAGCGGGAAGTCGAGACGGAACAGCGGGTCGCCAACCGCTCCGACCACCTCGTCGCGGTGAGCGAGTTCACCCAGCGACGGATACGCGAGCAGTACGACGCCGACTCGACGGTCATCTACAACGGGTTCTCGTCGGTGGAGCCGACGGGCCGGGACATCAAAGCGGAACTCGGTATCGACGGGAAGATGCTGTTTTTCGTCGGCCGACACACCGACCAGAAAGGGCTGTCGTACCTGCTGTACGCGCTCTCGAAGCTCGGTCGGGACGACGTGAGCCTGGTACTCGGTGGCTCGGGGCATCTCACTGAACAGCTCGAACGGTTCGCGGAGCTGCTGGGCGTCGAGGACCGAGTCTACTTCCCGGGGTATCTCCCCCAGTCGGAACTCGGGGACCACTACAACAGCGCGGACCTGTTCGTCTCGCCCTCGCTGGCGGAGCCGTTCGGCATCACAATCGTCGAAGCGCTCTCGGTTGGAACGCGCGTCGTCGCCTGCGAGAGCGGGGCCGCCGAACTCCTCAACGAGGACTGCGTCATCGAAGTCGAACCCGATTCGGACTCCATCGCCGAGGGGATCGAGCACGCGCTATCGCTGTCGACGCCGATCGAGTACGATGTTCGAACCTGGGAGGAAGTAGCCGACGAACACGTCGAGTTCTACCACGAGGTTCTGAACGACGCCTGACGGTGGCCGGGCGTTCACCGGAGGAAGCGAACGTCCGTGACCGGTTCCGGATGAACGATCAGATAGCCGTCGGCGGTCGGCTCCAGCCCCGTTACGGATGTCGTATCGGTTTGGGTCCGATAGGGGCTGTCGGCGGTCCCGTCAGCCGACTGGTAGGGGCTGTCGTACGGTGTCTGCCTGTCCTCTGGGGGGCGGTCGAAGTCCTCCGGCGGCAGGTATATCTTCTCGCCCGATTTCGAGCGGACCACGACGGCCGTGTCGCGGTCGCCCGAGACGTCGATTCTGGTCCGGCCGTCGTCGATTGTCATCTCGAACGTGACTGGCTCCGTTTCTGATTGTGCCATGTTGTCAAGTAGCTTGCGTACGGCGAGTAAACGGCGCTGTGTCACTTAGTCCTTCGCCAGCGGTGTGGTGGCTGGCGGCGAATCGTGTCGCGTCCTGTACTCGAACGGTGGCCCCATCGCCGCGAGCCATCAGCGGTTGATGATGAGCGACCCGGACATGTTGTACCCCTCGACGTGGACGTCCTCACCGAGAATCGTTTCGTCGATATCGCAGTCGTGGACCTCGGCGTCCGGGAAGACGATGGCCCGGTCGAGGCTGCTGTCGGTCACTTCCGCCCCGGCCATCACATGGACGGTGTCACCGATCTCGGAGTTCTCGACGGTCGCGTCGGGGTGGATGAGCGACCCGCCATCGAGTTTCCACTCGACCGTTTCGAAGTACGACTCCGGCGTCCCGATGTCGAACCAGACGTCGTCGAAGGTGAACGCGGACACCGGCTCCTGCTGTTGCAGCCAGTCGATGTACCAGCCCGGTTCGTCGGGGTTGTTGTCGCCCGAGAGGTACTCCTCGAAGCGGAGCGAATCGGCCGGGAAGGCGTAGCAGGCAATCGAGACGAGCGTGCTCTTGGGGTTGTCAGGCTTCTCCTGGAAGTCGACGACGCGCTCGCCGTCGAGTTCGACGAGCCCGTAGGACTTGGCTTTCTCCCGTGAGCCCACGTCGTAGGCGGCGAGTGCCGGCCCGTCGCGCTCCTCGAAGAAATCCAGAAACTCCGATGGGTCGAAGCCGATGAGGTTGTCGCCACCGATGACAAACAGGTCGTCGTCGATACCCTCGCGGTCGATCAGTTGCGCGAGCGCGCCGACGACGCCGAACTTCTCGTCTTCGTCCGCTGTGCTCTCGACGGAGAGCTGGACCTTCTCGTAGCCCATCTCGTCGATGTGAGCCTCGAACTCGTCGGCGAAGGCCTCGTTCGTGCTCAGGTACGTCGTCTCGATTCGGTCGTCGGCTTCGAGTGATTGCAGAACTCCATCGATAACCGTCGTCTCGCCGACCGGGAGCAGCATCTTCGGTCGACGACGGGTGATCGGCCACAGCCGTGTCGCGTAGCCGCCAGCTAGAACTATCGCGTCCATATCCCACAGTCAGACCCGAGTTATAAAGTGGTAACTACTTGTTGGAGTGGCTAGAGGTTGAGCTGCCAGACGGTTGTCCCGGCGGTGACCAGGTCCTCGTCGTCCGCGGCGGCAACGATCACCTGGTTCTCACCGGGGTCGACGTCGACCGCGACTTCGAACTCCCGGTCTTCGACGGGGATGTACGTGATGTCGGCAGGGGTCTTGACGACGACACAGACACCGGTCGTCTCGCCGGAGACGACCAGTTCGTTCCCGCGGAACTGCGTGTCGACGCGGAGCGCGGGGCTGCGGTCGGGCGTGTGGGCGCGTCGCTCGCGGTAGCGCTCGTCGACGAACGCGGGCGTCTCGACCGGTTCGCCGGCGCTGATGCCATGCGCCAGCCGGACGTACTGGGCCATCGACCACGCCAGCGGCGTCGCCGAGCCGGTCCCTTCGGCGAACTCCCAGTCGTAGTCGGTCGCGTGGCCCCGGTCCCATATCTGTTCGGCGATCATCCGGCCGGAGTTCGCCACGTCCTGCATCATCCGGAGGCAGTTCTCGGGCGGGATGTCCGGGTCGTCACGGTGGAGTTCGTACTCGGCGCGCTCGCCGGTGAGCAGCGGCCAGAGGCGACCCTTCCCCTTGTGTTCGACCGTCCACGGCGCACCCTGATCGTCCCGGCCGCGTTCGCCGTAGCCGTCGCCGTTGTACCGGTAGAACCCGGGCGCGTGCTCCGTGTCGACGCTGATTGTGTCGTCGACCTCGACGAGCGAGTTCCGGATGGTCTCGTCGTCATCGGGCTTGACACCCAGCCGGACGAGTTCGAGGAAGCCGCCGTCGATGATGTTGCGTTCGTCCAGCGTCGGGCCGTCGTTGGCGAGCGTGCGGAGGTGGCCCATCTCGGGGTTCCCATCGAGCGTGACCCGCGTGTAGTAGGGCGTGGTGGTGTGGCGTTCGGTCCCGGTCTCGGTCGCGGTCCAGGCCTCGACGTTGTTCGCCCACTGGTCGGCCAGCGACAGCCAGACGAGCGCGTCGGCCTCGTGGCCAGTGTCGAGCGCGAGCTTCGCCGCACACGCGAGCCCGGCGATCTCGGCCGCAATCGAGGACGGCGAGAAGCCGGCCTCCTCCTCCCAGCGCTCCTGTGCCGTTTCGGGGCCGTGGCGGACGACGTACTCGGCCGACCGCCGGACGTTCTCGTAGCTGTACTCGACGTCCTCGAAGTCGACGCCGCCCTCGGCGAGGCGGTACGCCATCACCTGCGGGAACGAGATGTTGTCCATCTGTTCGCCGCCCCAGCGGGTCGTCCCGTTGACGTAGGTGTTCTGCGGGATGAAGCCGGCCTCGTCCTGCTGGTACTCGTAGATGTACTCCAGTTGCTCCGTGGCGATGTCCAGCGACCCGATGGCGTCGAACACGCTGAACACCTGATACAGGTCCCGGGACCAGACGAAGTTGTAGCCGTAGCCCTTGGGCTCCTCGGCGTGGACGGCCTCGCCCCACGGCACGGACGGCGAGGCGATGGACGCGCCGCGGTAGGTCTTGTCCTCGACCGCTAACAGCGTCATGAGCGCGGTTCGGTACTGATTGGCCAGTTCCTCGTCGCCGGCGACCGACTCCGGGAGCGGCTTGTCCGAGAGGAAGTCGCCCCAGCTGTCGGCGTACTCCGCGCTGACCGTCTCGTAGCCGCGGTCGAGCGCACCGTCGGCTTCGCCCAGCGCGGCGGCGGTGTCAGCCTGCCGCGCGAAGCCGAGCGCGATCGTGTCGCTGACTCTGGTTCCCGAGTCCAGCCGGCCGATGAGGACGAGGTTCGTCCCGTCGATGGACTCGACCGGGTCCGGGAGGTCACCATCGGAGTACAGCCCGTCGAGGCGGTCGCTGCCGGCCGCGCCGACAGTGGCCCAGTCGAAGCGTCCGGCTGCGGCCATCGCCACGGCGATAGAGTAGGCGTCGCCGTTCTCGTCGACGAGCATGTCGTTGTCCGTCTGATCGGTGTAGGCGCGGGGGTTCCGACCGACGAGGTGGTAGCTCCCGGGCTGGCCGTATCTGATGGCTCGGTCCTCGGTGACCGTGCTGGTGAGTGCGATGTCGGCGACGGAGAACACGTCGTATGATTTGCCGTCCTCGGCGCTGAAGGACACGTCAGCGACGATGGCGTCGTGCTCAGGGTCGGTCGCGTAGTCGACGGTCAGCGTCCACTGGTGGCCCCGGCCGTCGCCGGTCTCGGTGAAGACGTGGCGGTAGAGCAGCGCCTCGTCGTCGACCGGTTCGACGCGACGCCGGACAGTATCGTCGGTCCGTCGGTTCTCCCGATGGGTTCGGACGGCGTAGTCCGTCTCGTCCGTACACCGGACCAGGAAATCCAGCGTCCGCAGGTTCATCAGGTCGACCTGCGGGTAGCGGGCCTCTGTCAGCGCGCCCTCGGTGAGCGTGAACCAGACGCGGGACGGGTCCTGCTCGTCGTGGTCAGCGACGGTGCCGACGCCGTACTTCTCCCCGGTCGTCCAGGTCGGGCGCTCGCTCGGGCCCTCAGTCCCGGCCGATGTCGTGGGGAGCGCGTTCAGCTCGCCGAGCCGGGCAGTCGCGTGGAGCCGCAACGCATGCGACCAGCCAAGCGGTGTCGCGCTGTCGAGGTCACCGTCGTCGAAGGCCTGTTCGGCGAGGTAGCCGGCATCGGACGTGAGCGGGCCGTCGTCGTCGAGTAGTTCGTAGAGGTCGCTCGCGCGGTCGAGGTAGGCGTCGCCGCTCCCGTCGCGGTCGTTCAGCATGTCGCCGACGCGGGCGGCGGCGAGGGCCCCCATCGCCGTCGTAACCGTCCAGACCTTCTCGCTGTCCTGATGACCGGTCCGCCAGCGGTCGCCCTCGTAGCGGGCCAGTCCCGCGACCCGGCTCTCGGTGGGGTTCCGAAAGAGCGTATCGAGCGTCGTACTTACGTGGTCGGCCAGGCGGATGATGTGCTGGTCAGCAAGCGAGGTCGACTCGACGCTGTCGTACTCCTGTAGCGCGTCCGCGAGGTGGAGCCCCGCGGCGTCGATGCGGTGGTCCGGCGTCCCGTTGGTCAGTCCCATCACGTACACGCCCAGGTCATCGTCCCAGAGGGTATTCAGCCCGTCAAGCAGTCGGTCGGCTGCCGCCAGGCTCCGCTCGCAAACCGACTCTGGCATGGGGGCGCGGGTCACCGCAGCGAAGGCCTCGATGAACGTCGCAGTGGTGTGCGTGAACTGGCCGACCGAGTCCTCCCAGACGTTCTGACACGGCTCGGGCAGGTCGTTGGCCGCGATGTCTTCGATGAGCGTGTCGACGGCCGCATCGATTGTCTCCCGAACCATCGCCGTCAGTTCGGCGTCCATCTTGCTGCGGTGTGTTCGCAACAGTGTCGCGAGGAAGGCGGTGACGGTCGCAGTCTGGTCGGCCTGATACTCCGGTGATTCGGCGTTGTGCTCGACTCTGGCGTTGGCCCAGCCCGGCGCGATAGCCCCGGTATCGGCCCAGACTCGGTGGGGCCACCGCCCGTCGGAAAGCTGGCTGTCACAGAGGAACTCCGCGCTCTCGGTCAACATTTCGACGGTGTCGATATCGAGTCGGGACCCGGCTTCGAGCAGATGCCGGGAGACCGAGGCGTCGTCGCGGAACCAGACGTAGCCGTAGCCGCCGGAGTTCGAGTAGAACGGGTCGAACTCCGGGGCGGCGATGCGACCGCCGGTCGGCGAGGACAGCAGGTCAAGCACCCGCAGGTCCATCCGTATCGAATCTGACCGCGGTGTCGATTCGGCCACGTCGATGCGCGTTCGCTCCCGCCCGGCCTGCCGGAGATCGTCAGACGTCGTGTGCTCTCTCACACAGTCGGCGAGGTCGAGGAGTGCCGTCTCCCGGTCGACCTCGTCGTGGTTCGAAAGCTGGCTGACGAGCGTCGTGTCCTTGCTGCGACCGGACCGGTCGAGCGGCGCGGTCACGAGGAAGTCACCGGTGAGGCGGGTCTGGTCGCGTCGCTCGACTGGCTCCGACCGCGGGAACGCAATCGGGCTGCCGTCGAGTATCTCTGCGAGGCGTTCCGGCCGCTGTCCGGCGACGGCGTCCAGCCCGGTCGACGAGGCGAGGTAATCGTGCTCTCGCCGATGGTACACCTCCAGTACGCGCGAGTCGTCTGGCCCGGCGTCTTCGTGAATCAGCGAGCCGACGCCGCTGTCGCTGCTGTCGGGGGCCAGCGTGACGAACGCCACGAGCTTGGCGTCCTGTGGAACCGCCCCGCGCATCGCGACGTGCGTGACGTGGGCCCGGCCCAGCGTCAGATCGTACTGGTGGACCGTGAACGACCCCGCGTCGTATTCGGTCTCGACGAGCCGCGTCTCGCGGTAGTAGTGCTGTCTGATCGTTTCCAGGTCACTGAACCACCGTGTTTCGTCCCCAAGCATAACCCCGAGCCTGGAGCGGTCAATACCGGAGAGCCCGGAGAGCGAATCGGAATAGTCCTTCAGCGTGCCGTCTTCGCCGACGTGTACGAGCCGATCACCGTGCCCGGAGAAAGAGCCTGAAACAGTCCTGCGTTCTTCTGGAAAGCGCTCGTGACGAGTCCGCTTGTATTCGTTGAGCGCTGTCGAAAGCCGCATACACATCAAAGCAGACCAATCTCTATAAACTCCTGTGGTTCGGACAAATTAGTGATACTTCGAGGGAGTGGCTGCATATCCCGGGAGAGCGGGGCCGCTGATGCCGAACAGATCCGCCCGCGCGGTCTACTGGTTCAGAGCACTCTCGTCAGCCGGGAACACGCCCACGCTGTCGACCGTAACGGTCGCGCCCCCACTATCAGCGGCCCCACGATGCTCCCCAGAAACGAGGTCGGTATCATCGGTCCCGGCTGGTAGCCCGACCGTCGACGGTTCACTACTGAAGTTGAGCACGACGACAGCCGCATCTTCCGTAGTTGTCCGTGCGTACGCGACGACGCGGTCGGACGGGCCGTCCCGGACCTCGTACGGGATTCGGAGGAGGTCCGCGTCGGCTGACAGCGCCGGCTGGTCGTGTCTGACCGCGGAGAGGTCACTGACGAACGACTGGAGCGCCTCGTCGGCGTGGTCCCACGCCAGGTCGTCGCGCCGGCCGCGCTGGCCGAACTCCTGGCCGGCGTACAGCAACGGCGCGCCCGGGAGCGTGAACAGCGCACCCGCGGCGGCCTCGGCGGCCTCGCGCCCGTAGTCGACGATATACCGCGTCTCGTCGTGGTTCTCCGCGTACAGCATGAACGACGCGTGCTCCGGGAAGCCGATCTCCGCCCGCCCCTCGATAGCACCGAGGACGGCCTCGGCATCACCGCCGTCACCGACCTGCCGGAGCGCGGCGTAGGTCGTCGAGTCGAAGTGCATATCGAACAGCCCGGCCTGAAAGTCGGGGATGTACGGGATCGTCTCGTCGAGTAGCAGGAACTCGCTGTCGCGGTTCTTGCAGTAGTCGTGGATCTCGCGCCAGAAACTGTTGGGGACGGCCCAGGCCATATCACACCGGAACCCGTCGACCAGTTCGGCCCACTGGGCGACCGCGTCGAGCAGGTGCCGGCGGACCGGCAGGTGATCGAAATCGAAGTTCGCGATGTGCTCCCAGTCGAAGTACGTCTCCGGTTCGGTGTCGCTTCGCCACTCGTACCAGTCGCGGTACTCGCTGTCCGGGTCGTTGCGGGCGGACTCGAAGTAGGGGTGGGTCCGCGCCGAGTGGTTGCACACCAAGTCGAACAGCACCTTGAACCCGCGGTCGTGGGCCGCCTCGATGAACCGCTCGTAGTCCGCGCGGGTGCCGAGGTCCGACGCGATTTCGAAGAAGTCGGTGATGTTGTAGCCGTGGGGCGCGTGGTCGTTCTGTAACACCGGCGTGAGCCAGATGACGTCGACGCCAAGCGAATCGAGGTAGTCCAGGCGGTCGATGATCGCATCGAAGGGCGATTCGTCGCTATCGCCGGCGAAGGTACGGACGTAAATCTCGTAGATGGCCGAGTCCTCGGCCCAGGCCGGCGCGTCGTACGGCCGTCGGGCGGCGACCCCCGCGCCGCTCGTCACCGTCTCGACGCCGTCCCCGTCGCGGGTGAACTCGACGGCGTCGGGCACGCTGTAGCCGTGGTCTCCGACCGCGACGGCGTGGATGCGAGCGCGCTCCGGGAGCGCGTCCAGCGGAATCCGGAGGTCCGTCCCGTCCCGGGTCACCGCGTCGGCATCGATGTCGTCGCGGTCGTCCAGCAGGAACTCGACGGCGAGGTCGGCGGCCGTCTCGGCCCCCTCGGGATGGGGACTGCAGTCCGCGCGGACGACAGCCTCGTCGCCCTCGATGTCCGGCCGCAAAGTCAGGCGCGGCCGGCCGCCACCGTCCCCATCGCGGCCGTCCCCTGCCTCGGTGTACTCGCCGCTCCCGCTGAGACCGGAGCCGCTTTGCCCGCCAGAGACGCCACCGCTTCGACCGCCTGAGCTACCGGAAATTCCAGAGGTGTGTGTCTCGCTCGATTCGAGGGTCCCCGGGAACGCGCGGACGGTGAGGTCGTGCTTGCCGTCCGGTGCGCTAAGGCGGATAATGTATCGGCCCGGCGTGTCGGGGACGAAGTGTTCGACCGGGTCGTCTCCGAGTGTGGCAGTGGACTGTACTGGTGCGCGCGCGACGTGCCAACTGTACGTCGCTGTCGGGTCCGGGTCCCGGGGTGCGAGTTCGATCTCGTCACCCGTCGCCACGAACCGCGGCGGTCCAGGATGGTGCATAGGTTCACTGCGGTTGACAGTGTCTTTGTACTTGGGGTAGCCGCGAGCGTGCCGCCGCCGGCAGCATCGCTTTCGGGCTACGGCGTGTACCCCCGCTGTGCCCGACTACCGACGCGATGCCGGGTTTGCGCTGCTCTGCGGACTGGTGCTCGTCGCGTATCTCCGACAGACGGGCGCAGTTGAGACGCTCTGGTCCGAGTCCGCCATCGCCGTCGGCGTGGCCGTCGCACTGGGTGTCGAGGCGCTGTTCGTTCTCGACACGCCCGTCGCGGCGCTGTGGGAGCGCCGCGGCGTCCGGACGACGTCGGCAGTCGCACTCCTGGGTGTTGCCGGCGGACTCGCCGTCTTTCTGGGCCCGGTCGTCGTCGCCGCGACGTGCTGGGGGCTCGTAACGTACTTCGGCATCCTCGCTGTGTGCCTGTGTTACCGGTGAGCGTTCACCCCTCGCGGGGACGACACCGGTCGATGACCGTAGTAACCACCTACAACTATACGCTCCAAGCTAGTTCTATAATAGAATTATATAACTACCGCTTGCGCTACTCGGAGTTGTTTTTGAGGTTTCGAACCCAAATAGAAGATACTATATTTGAAAAGAGTTGAGGTAGCCCGATTATGGAACTAAATGAGGATATCGAGGGCGGAGTATTTCTCTACAGTAGCCAGACTTGTCCACCACGGACAGCGGGTATTCGGCCGTCGAATAACAACTGTACTGGTATTAGACTCTTCCAGTACCGGCCAACCGTCGGCGACGGAACTCGGTGTATCTGTCGAGACAACAGACAGAGCGGTTATTCGTGAGCCAGATTCACCTCGATGACGTTAGCGGCCTGCTGCACCGTGTCGATGAGTTGTGCTTTGCGGCCCGGCGACTGCAACCGGTTGATGGGCGCGGTGATGCTGATGGCGGCCTCGCGGCGGTCGCCGGTGTCGATAGGGACCCCGACGCAACCGGTTCCGTCGACCCGTTCCTCGGTGTCGTCGGCGACCCCCCGCTCTCGGATCGTCTCCAGCTCCGTGAACAGCGTCTCGCGGTCCGTGATGGTGTTTTCCGTCTCGGCCGGCAGTCCCCGGGTCTCGATGATTTCCGCGACCCGGTCGTCGTCGAAACTCGACAGGAGGGCTTTGCCGATAGCGGTCTTGTGGAGGTGGATGCGCTTCCCGAGGCGCGTATCGAGCGCGACCGCCTGGTCGCCGCTGGTGGTGTGGATGTAGATGCCGTAGCCCTGCTCCTCGATCATCAGGTTCGCCAGTTCGCCGGTCTCGACGGCCATCCGTCGAACTTCAGGCTTGGCCACCTCGTAGATGCCGTCGTAGCGCTGTGCCATGCCGCCAAACTCCAGCCACCGGAGCCCGATGCGGTACTCGCCGTCCCGTTCCACCACCAGCCCCTCGTCTTCAAGCGTCACCAGGTGCTTGTATATCGTGCTCTTGGCCGGCTCCAGTGAGTCGGCGAGTTCGACCAGCGTGGCGCTCCCGCCGAGTGCCTTGATACCCGAGAGTACCGCCAGCGAAGTCTGCGTCGCCCGGACCGAGTCCGTTTTCGCCCGTGTCATTAGACACCAGTTCTGGTGCCGCTCGAATAAAATTGCCGTATCGACTGTATCAGCGTCGCTGCGATAGCTACCGGGAGTGTACGTGACACCGGACCAGCGTCTCACGGCCCATGAACCGACGACGGCGTTCGAAAATACGAAACGGAGAACCGGAGCCAGCGGCAAGAATCCAGCAACCGGTGTCGCCGGTACCGCCGCGGCGTGGCGACCGAAGGGTCGCGAGATCCCGACAGAACAGTGCGCACCGTCGACCGCTGTGTCGTCCGAGCGAACAGGCACTAATGGTAAGGAAGTGTGAATATTTCTCATTTCCGAACGGCGTGGGAGCGAGTGAGACAGCGGCTCTCGCTGGTGTTTCGTTCGATGGCGGACGGTAGATTTAAGCGGTTCCGTCGGCTCTCTTTGAGACGAGTTATGAGTGTGACGCGACACTACGAACGCGAGTTCGTCAGAACGTTCTTTACCTCTCCGACAGCGGTCGACGGGGAGGACGATTCCGCGAAGATGCTCCGGAGCGCGGGCCAGCTCCGCGGCCTGCAGGCCCCGGACGTCTGGGTCCCGGACAACGAGGACGCGACGGCACCGAACATGCGCGATGAGGGCGTCCAGAACATCATCGAGGTCGTCGCCGAACAGGGCGCGGAGTTCCCCGGCGAGATCCACCCGCGCGTCGTCTGGCACCGCGAGTCTCCGGCGACCCGCTATCAGGGGTTCCAGCAGATGCTGGAGATCGCCGACCCCGACAACGGCGCGGTCGAACACATCGACGGCTTCGTCATTCCGGAGGTCGGCGACATCGACGACTGGAAGAAGGCCGACGAGTTCTTCACCATCATCGAGCACGAGCACGGGCTCGAAGAGGGTAGCCTCTCCATGTCGGTCATCGTCGAGAGCGGCGAGGCCGAACTGGCGATGGGTGACCTGCGCGAGGAGATGGGCAAGCCCTCGAACAACCTCGAACGCATGTTCCTGCTGGTCGACGGCGAGGTCGACTACACGAAGGACATGCGCGCGATGACGCCCACCGGCGAACTCCCGCCGTGGCCCGAACTGCGCCACAACACTTCCCGCGGTGCCAGCGCCGCGGGCCTCATCGCCGTCGACGGCCCCTACGACGACATCCGCGACGTCGAGGGGTACCGCGAGCGGATGAAGGAGAACCGCGCGAAGGGGATGACCGGCATCTGGTCGCTGACGCCAGGCCAGGTCGTGGAGGCGAACACGGCCCCGCTCCCGCCCAAGACCGGGAGCTGGCTCCTCGAAGCCGGCGGCCAGGAGGTCGAACTCGAGGAGCAGGACGGCAGGCAGGTGTACGACGGCGACGACCTCTCGCTTGAGGCTGACGGCGACGGCAGCTACGTCCTGCAAGCAGGTGGTGACCGACTGGAACTGGACAAGGACGAACTCACTGAAGAACTGCTCGACCGCACCGCATACATCCCCAGCATGAACGACATCGTGGACTCCATGGAGGAGTTCGAGGCCGCGAAGGAGGCCGGCAAGGGGGCCATCGCAATGACCCAGGCCGCGACGCTGGTCATCGACGGCGTCGAAGTCGACATCAGCAAGGACCGGATGTGGGACGAGGCCACCTACCAGGCCGCCCAGACGCCCATCACACTGTTCCAGGACGTGTACGAGCACCGCCCGGACCAGCACGAGGAACTGGCGGAGATGTACGGCGCTGACATCGTCGAGCGCGCCGCAGCCGTTGGGAACTGACGGTCGGGCTCGGCATTTCATCATTCGAAACGCCGTGGGTTCGGTTCAGTCTTCGAGCGGTTCGATGAGCTCGACATGATGGCCGTCGGGGTCCGCGACGAAGGCCGTGTACGCGCCGGCCTCCGGCTGTGGGCCGGGCTCTTTGATGACGCCGTGGTGGTCGATACGCTCGACCGTCGCGTCGACGTCGTCCACGCCGAGCGCGAGGTGGTCCCAGCCGCTGCCCATCTCGAAGCTCGTCTCCCCCGCTGTCTCCGAGAGTTGCAGTTCGACGCCGTTGTCGTCGGCCACGTAGTAGTTGGTCGTCTGGCCATCCGGCGTGGTGAACTGCCAGGACTCCTCGAAGCCGAACTGTGCGTAGAACGCGATCGATTCGTCGGCGTCGGCCACGTTCAGGCACATGTGGAGTACGCTTGCATTGCCCATACAACGCTTCCGACGCCCCGGGGCAAATAGCTGGTGGGCTACCCAAAGTGAATTGTGACCGCATGCCACAGATTTTAATGATTATTACTCCTGAATACGTGTATGGCGATCGAAAACGTCGAGGACACCTGGTCGGCACAGGAACTGGACCTGAATCGACCGGATGTCGACGCGTATCGGGACCTGGCGGCCGAGCTTCGGTCGCGGGTCTCGGGTGGGGTGGAGTTCGACGAATACGCCCGTGTTCTGTACGCGACAGACGGAAGCATCTACCGCGCCGAACCGGCAGGGGTCGTGTACCCGACTGACATCGACGACGTGCAGGCGGCCGTGGAGGTGGCGACGAGCCGCGGCGTCCCGATCATGCCCCGCGGGACCGGGTCGTCGCTCGCTGGACAGGCCGTCGGGCCGGGCTGTGTCGTTCTGGACATGTCCCGGCACATGGACGGGGTTCTCGATATCCGGCCGGACGAGCAGACGGCGCACATCCAGCCCGGCGTGGTGCAGGACGACCTGGACGATACGCTGGCCGAGTACGGCCTGAAGTTCGCCCCGGACCCGGCGTCGTCGAACCGCGCCTCGGTCGGCGGCGGCATCGGGAACAACTCCACCGGCGCACACTCCGTCAGGTACGGTATCACCGACGCCTACACGGACGCGGTGAAAGCCGTCCTCTCGGACGGGTCGCTCATCCACGCCCGCGAGGTCGTCATCGACTCGCCGGAGTGGGACGACATCGTGAGCAAGGACGACCGCGAGGCCGAAATCTATCGAACAGTCCGCGAAATCGTCGAGGAGAACGCCGACGAAATCGAGGCCCGTTATCCCGACCTCAAGCGTCGGGTCTCAGGCTACAACCTCGACCGCGTCATCTACGAGAACGACGACGGCGAGCAGGTGCTGAACCTCGCGAAGTTGTTCGTCGGGAGCGAGGGAACACTGGGTGTCATCGTCGAAGCCGAACTCTCGCTGGTGACAGTTCCCGAGGAGACTGCCCTGGCGCTGTACTGCTTCGATACGCTCGCGGACGCGATGCGGGCCGTCCCGGTCGCGCTTGACTACGACGTCAGCGCCGTGGAGTTGATGGACGACGAGGTGTTCCGGCTCGCGGCCGAGTCAGACGGCTACGCCGAGTACGTCGAGCCGATTCCGGAGCGGGCGGCCGCGGCGCTGATGCTCGAATACGACTCGGAGCTCCACGACGACTTCGAGGCGGCCATCGCCCGGACCAACGAGCGGTTCCTGGACAACGGGACGGCCTTCGACGTAGTCGAAGCCTACACCGACGCGGACCAGGCCGACCTCTGGAAACTCCGGAAGGCGGCGATTCCGCTCCTGATGTCGCTGGACGGCGACCCCAAGCCGTACCCGTTCATCGAGGACGCGACGGTCCCGCCGGCCGAACTCGCCGAGTACGTCGAGAAGTTCGAGGAGATACTGGCCGACCACGACACGTCGGCCGCCTACTTCGCCCACGCCGGGTCCGGCACGCTCCACATCCGGCCCATCCTCAATCTGAAAGAGATGTCGGGTATCGAGGATATGCACTCCATCACCGACGACGTGACCGACCTCGTGCTCGAACACAACGGGTCGTTCTCCGGCGAGCACGGCGACGGGATGGCTCGGACAGAGTTCACGCCCAAAATGTACGGCGAGGAGCTCTGGGACGCGTTCAAGCAGGTCAAGACGGCCTTCGACCCGCAGTGGTGGATGCACCCCGGCAACGTCGTCTACCGAGAGGGGCCGGAGGACATCGGCCCCGATGCCGACCGGGGCGTCGGCGCGGATATGCGCGAGAACCTCCGGTACGGCCCGGACTACCAGTCCCTGGAGCCACAGACGGCGCTCGACTTCGAGGACGAGGGCGGCTTCTCCGAGCTGGTCGAACTGTGTAACGGCTGTGGGACCTGCCGACAGACCGACGGTGACGTGATGTGCCCCACGTACCGGGCCTCTGAAGAGGAGGTGCAGACGACGCGCGGCCGAGCGAACCTCCTCCGGTCGGCCATCAGCGGCGATCTGGACGAGGACGAGATCCACTCCGACCGTTTCCAGGAGGAAGTGCTCGACCTCTGTGTCGGCTGCAAGGGCTGCAAGAGCGACTGCCCGACCGGCGTCGACATGGCGAAGCTCAAGACCGAGCTGAAACACCAGCACCACCAAGAGGAAGGCGCGAGCCTCCGGGAGCGCCTATTCGCGAACATCGACACGGCCTCGAAGGTCGGGTCGGCGCTGGCCCCGGTCTCGAACTGGGCGACGGACATCCCCGGTGCTCGGCTCGTCATGCAGAAACTGTTCGGTATCGCGCCGGAGCGCGAGCTCCCGACCTTCCGCCGGGAGACGCTGCAGGACTGGTTCGACGACCGCGGCGGCTCGACCGTCTCGCGGGCCGAGGCCGACCGGAAGGTCCTGCTGTTCCCCGACACGTACACGAACTACTCCTACCCGGCCGCCGGCAAGGCTGCCGTCGAGACGCTGGAAGCCGCGGGCGTCCACGTCACCATGCCGGACGACACCGCGCCGTCCGGGCGGGCGGCCTACTCCACTGGCATGCTGGACCAGGCCCGCGAGCGGGCCGAGACGAACACCACCCGACTTGCCGACCGCGTCGCGGAGGGCTGGGACGTCGTGTTCGTCGAGCCGTCCGATGCCGTGATGTTCCAAGACGAGTACCGCGACCTGCTCGACGGCCCTGCGGTTTCGCGGGTGGCAGACAGCGCCTATGGCGTGCTGGAATATCTCGATACCTTCCGTATTGACGACGCGCTGCCGGTCGAGGACCGCTCGCTCGGGGCCGCTGGCGCGGTCAGCTATCACGGCCACTGCAACCAGAAGGGGACCAACAAGGACCACCACGCCGTCGGCGTCATGCGCCGCGTCGGCTACGAGGTCGACCCGCTGGACTCGACGTGCTGTGGCATGGCCGGAAGTTTCGGCTACCACGACGAGCACTACGACCTCTCGAAGACTATCGGGCGACTGCTGTTCGACAAGGTCGAGGAAAGCGACGGCGACCGCGTCGTCGCGCCCGGCGGGTCCTGTCGCTCCCAACTGGGCGACCGGGACGGCGTCGACGAGATTCCACCGCATCCTATCGAGGTTGTCGCCGAGCGACTACCAGACACGGCAGTGGAACAGTCGGTATGACAGGTTCGGCGACTGTTCACGCAACTCAGCGGGCAGTCCTGGTGGACCGAGCCCGGTAGTGTCCGGACACACCTCTGTCTGGGGATAATTGAGCCGTGTATATCGCCATATATTGCGTTTGTATCGGTCTTTGTAGTTAGATTCTGATATACTATACTACTTCTGTCTTTTTACTTTCATATATGCGTTAAACCACTCGTATCTTTGCACTCTAAGAATTGTAAACGCGATATAGCTGTATATAGTCTATCAATAGGACGAAATTCTCCCAAAGTAGATGTAATACTCGCGCTTCTGCTCGCATCCAGTTCCTCTGCCAGTTCGGACTGAATCCTATTCCGATAGTTTCATACACATGACTTTTACATCCAGAGAAACGGATGTACAGTTGTTAGAAATTGTTCCAGATGCATGACGGGGACCGTCGTCACCCGACTGTCAGTCCCGGGTAAACGACGCGGTGCCGTCGGTGAACGTGAGCGACTCACGGCCGGTAACCTCGGCGGCGGTCGGCAGGTCCTCGACGAGCGGCTCGGAGACGTGTAGTTCGGACAGGTCCTGCGTGGTCTGTATCCAGACGATCCGGGCGGTGTCGGGGTCGTAGCCACCGAGCGCGGACAGCGCCGTCCGGATGGCGAACTCGTCGTCCGGCGCGACGAGCGGGAGCTTGGCCTTCGCCGTCGAGCCACTGGTGAGCGCGTTCGCGTACGTCTTCTGCAGGTCCAACTGGTCGACCGCAGCCTGGCGGGTGATATCGGCCAGGCCGATGCCGTTGCCGTTGCCCTTCGTCGCCTCGGTGAGCCCGCGGGCGTACAGCAGTTTGATGGCCGGCTCGTCGGGGTCCAGCGCGTTGAGGACGCGATAGCGGCCGATGACGTTGGTGTCCATTCCCGCGCCGGAGACATCCTTACCGAGTTCGTCGATGACGAGCAGGTCGATGTCATCCACGGGAAGCGTCGCCATCTCGTCGTAGGCCTGCTCCAGCAACGCGGGCTCGCGGTCGGTGAACGAGTCCGCCGGAATCGCTTCGACGTGGGCCGTCTCCTCGTGGAAGTTCTCGACCAGCGCCACACCGCCGACAAGCGGTAGCGCCGCTTCGACGACTGGGAGCGCGGTTTCCAGCGTCTCGACGTACCCCTCCTTGATAGCGGTCGAGTGGAACGCGTTCGCGCCGCGTTGCTTGCCCAGCCCGACGACGGTCATCTTCGTCAGGCCGCTCTCGATGCGGCCGCTGTAGTTGGTGTGGGGCTTCACCCGATTCACGACGACCACGGCATCCGCTTCCCGTGCCGCCGCCGAGACGTGGACCGGAAACTCGGTGTCACCGACGGTGACGGTGTCGACCTGGTCGGTCTCCATCCGGGCGTCGATAGGGGCATCGAGGCGCGATTCGGTGATGCCCAGGCTCTCCAGCACCTCGCGCTGACCCTCGGGCGTCGCCCCGCCGTGGCTCCCCATCGCTGGGACGACGACCGGCTCGAAGCCCCGGTCGCGAATCGCCTCGACGACGGCCTCGGCGATGTCGTCGATGCGGTGGATACCGCGGCTACCGACGGCGACGGCGACAGTCGCACCCGGTTCCAGCCCATCGAAGTCGAGCCGGTCGAGTTCGGTCCGCGCCGCGGCCGACGGGTCGTCTATAGCCCCGGTTTCCGGCTCGTACCGGACGCGAGCGAAGCCCGGCAGCGGCTGTGGGTCGATGAGGTGGTCCACGTCGCCTCGGTCGGGGAAGTTCATATCGGGGGATTAGAGCCGAGCCATACAAAAACCGGGGTCGCCCAGCTCTATGGTGACCGGGGATACGGACATCGACCCGAACGATCAGGAAATGCCTACGACGGCAGTCCCCAGATCGGCGCGGTCAGTCCTGTAACAGCAGTCGGACGGCGTCGGAAAGCTGGCCGACGCGAGCGGCGTGTTCGAAGGACTCGTCGCGGATGCCGTTCGTGACGAGCGCGAACCCGACGTTCAGTTCGGGGTCGGCCCAGCCGAACGAACTCCCGAGGCCGGCGTGGCCGAACATGCGCTCTTTGCTGGCGGCCCCGAACATATCGGCGGCCAGCCCGCCGGTCCAGACGCCAAGGCCGTAGCGGGCCGGTCGTGACAGCGTGCCGTCGGACTCGGTTTCGGCGTGAGTCGTGGTCGCCTCGTCGACGGTCGCTTCGGTCAGCAGTTGCGTCCCATCTAGCGACCCGCCGTTGGCGAGACAGGCGTAGAACCGGGCCATGTCCCGGGCAGTGCCGATGCCGTTGGCCGCGGGGATCACTGCCCGGCGCATCGCTTCCTGATTAAACGCTCCGGCGTATGCGGCAGGATCTTCGAGTCCTTCTTCGACATCGTGACACCGCTCGAACGCCTCATAGCCGGCCAGGGTCGCCACGTCGTTGGGTTCGTCGTCCCGCAGACCGATACCGGTGTTGTCCATCCCCAGCGGCTCGAACACGTTCTCGGCGACGTATTCTTCGACCGGCTGGCCGCTACAGCGGCGGATGAGTTCACCGACCAGCCAGCCGTAGTTGATGGCGTGATACGCCGGCGTCGTTCCGGGCTCGAACACGGGTTCGATGTCTTCCATCGCCGCGACGACGGCGTCCCAGTCGCCCCAGCTTTCGTACTGTTCGTCGAATTCTCCGAAGGGGATACCGGCGGTGTGGCTGAGCACCTGTCGGACTGTAATCGATGCTTTCTGCGTGCCGTCGTCGGCAAACTCCGGCCAGTGCTCGACCACCCGGTCGTCGTAGTCGAGTTCGCCCTGCTCGACGAGCTGGTGCAGGCCGACGCCGGCGAACGGCTTCGTACAGGAGAACAGTACGTGGCGCGTCTCGGGCGTCGTTTCGTCACCGTCGGGACCCGTGGAACCGCCGGCGAAGTCGACGACGAGGTCGCCGTCGACGTACACCGCCAACTGTGCGCCGTGGTGCAGTCCGACCTCGAGTTGTCGGTCGAACTGAGCCCGGAGCTGTTCGATGGCGTCTGCGCTGAGTTGTGGCATACCTTGTCTTGGCTCCGGCGAGATAATAGAAGTTAGGTTCTGTTCGGTCGCGGAATCAAGCGGCAGACGGCTACTGATTGCGTTCGAGCTGTCAGACCATCATGGTCGATTATGCGAAACGTTGATGTCACTAAGCGGTCACAACTCCGTATGCTCGAAAACAAGAACGGAACGTCGGAGGTATCGACGACCCGGACGTCGTTCGAGATTCTGGGGCTGATTCGGGACGCGGGAGGCGCGACAATTGCGGAGATTCGGGCGGAGACGGACCTGGCCAAGAGCACGGTGTATCGGCACCTCAAGACGCTGCACGACATGGACTATCTCGTCGAGGAGGACGGGGAGTACCGGCTCTCGCTGCGGTTTCTGCAACTCAGCGAACCGCCGCGGATACGGCGACCGGGCTATATCGTCGCCAAGCAGAAAGTCATCGAACTGGCGATAGAGACCGACGAGCGGGCGCTGTTTCTGGTCGAAGAGGGCTTCGAGGGCGTGTATCTCCATCGGGCCGGCGGCCGGAATCCCCTGCAGAGCGACACGATGATCGGCAAACGCCGGCCGCTGCACGCGCTCGCTTCGGGGAAAGCCATCCTCGCGGAGTGGCCTGACGAGCGCATCGAGGCGTTCGTCGAAGCCACCGCCCTCGAAGAGTTGACGGCGAACACGATTACCGACCGGGACGCGCTGTTCGAGGAACTCGAACAGGTCCGTGAGCGGGGCTACGCGACCAATATGTCCGAACACATGGACGGCCTGCGAGCGGCTGGCGTGCCGGTGTACAACCACGAGGACGACCTCATCGGCGCGTTGAGCGTCTTCGGGCCGAATGGCCGGGTGAGCCAGGACGACATCGAATCGACGTACCCCGATCTGCTGGAACGGAAAGCCAGCGAGCTGAAGATCGACCTCACGTACGATTGAGAAGTACTGTTTCGCGTCAGCGGGGCCGTTCCGTATCCCGGAAGAGATTCCACAGCCGCCCTACTCGAACGCCGGAATGCCAGTCAGGTCGTGCCCGATGATGAGCGAGTGGATGTCGTGGGTCCCCTCGTAGGTGTAGACGGTTTCGAGGTTCGTCAGGTGCCGCATCGGGGAGTAATCAGCAGTGATGCCGTTGCCGCCGAGCATCTCGCGGGCCACCCGTGACTGCTCGCGGGCCATCCGCGCGTTGTTGCGCTTGGCCATCGACACCTGTTCCGGGCGGAGGTCACCGCGTTCCTTCAGGTCGGCGAGCCGGTGGGCGAGCAACTGGCCCAGCGATATCTGGGTCGCCATCTCCGCGAGCTTCTCCTGCTGGAGCTGATAGCCGGCGATTGGCTTCCCGAACTGCTCGCGGTCGGTGGCGTACTCGTGGGCGGTCTCGAAACAGTCCATCGCGGCCCCCACCGTCCCCCAGGCGATGCCGTAGCGGGCCTGTGTGAGACAGGACAGCGGCCCCTTCATGCCCTCGACGCCCGGCAAAACGTTCTCCTCGGGGACGCGGGCGTTCTGCAGGCCGATCTCGCCCGTAATTGACGCGCGCAGCGAGAGCTTCTCGTCGATCTTGTTCGTCGTCACGCCGTCGCGGTCAGTCTCGACGAGGAAGCCCCGCACGGGGTCGCCGTCAGCGGACGTGACCTTTGCCCAGACCACTGCGAGGTCGCTGATGGGCGCGTTCGTGATCCACGTCTTCGAGCCGTTCAGGACGTAGCCGTCGGCGTCGCGCTCGGCCGTCGTCTCCATCGCCGACGGGTTCGACCCGTGTTCGGGCTCGGTCAGGCCGAAACAGCCCACCTGCTCGCCGCTGCCCAGCGCAGGCAGCCACTCCTCTTTCTGGGCGTCGCTGCCGTAGGCGTGAATCGGGTACATGACGAGCGCACCCTGGACGCTGGCCATCGAGCGCAGGCCGCTGTCGCCGGCCTCCAGTTCCTGCAACAGGAGGCCGTAGGCTGTCTCGCTGAGTCCCGGCAGCCCGTACCCGTCGAGGTTCGGCGCATAGAACCCGAGTTCACCCATCTCGGTGATGAGGTCCGTCGGGAACGTCCCGTCGATCCAGTGCTGGCCGACGTCCGGCTTGACTTCGTTCTCGACGAACTCCCGGGCCGTATCACGGACCATCCGCTCTTCCTCGCCGAGGTCGTCTTCGAGACCGAGGTAATCGATCATATAGGATCTGTGGCCGGGGTTCAATTAAGCGTTTGCCCGGTGCCAAAGGGCTAAAAGTCCGTAGCGCTGTCGATAGTATGGAATGTCACAACCTGATAGTCAGACGGCGTGGAGCCAACTGTACATTGACGGTGAATGGCGCGACGCCGGAGCGTCTGCTACGATTCCGGTGACTAACCCCGCAACGGGCGAGGAAATCACGGCGGTGCCCGCCGGGACAGAGGGGGATGTCAACGACGCCTACCAGGCCGCCGAAGCGGCCCAGTCCGACTGGGCGGCGCTGTCGCGCGAGGAGCGCAACGAGTACGTCCAGTCGATGATTGCGGTGATGCAGGATCGACTCGACGAGATCGTCGAACTGCTCGGGACGGAGTCTGGCAGTGTACAGGCCAAAGCGACTGCCGAGGCCAACTTCGCCATGGCGGACTTCCAGAGCGCGCTGGAGATGGTCCCGCCGGAAGAAGAGGTCCGCGATTCGATGTACCACGATGACAAAGACCATCACATCGTCCGCGAACCCGCTGGCGTCGTCGGGATTATCTCCCCGTGGAACTTCCCGCTACACCTCACGACGCGGGCGCTCGGCCCCGCGCTCGCACTGGGGAACACCGTCGTCATCAAGCCCGCGACGGACACGCCGATTACCGGCGGGCTCCTGCTGGCCGACATCGCCGAGGAGGCCGGCCTCCCGGACGGCGTCGTCAACGTCGTCACGGGCCACGGCTCCGACATCGGCGACCGGATGGCCGGCCACCCGGCCGCCCGCGTGATGTCGTTCACCGGATCGACGGCGGTCGGCCGGTCCGTGGCCAGTCAGGCCGGGAACGCGCTCGCCCTTCCGGCGCTTGAACTCGGCGGGAACGGACCGTTCGTCGTCACCGAGGACGCCGACATCGAGGCAGCCGCAAAGGCCGGCTCCGTCGGCGCGTTCGGCCATCAGGGACAGGTGTGTATCTCGATTAATCGCCACCTCGTCCACGAGGACGTCTACGACGAGTACGTCGAGAAGCTCGTCGAGCACGCGGAGTCGCTGACCATCGGGAACCCGCTCGACGAGGACGTGGAGTTCGGCCCGATCATCAACGAGAGCCAGGTCGAACAGCTCACCTCGTTCATCGAGCAGACCGTCGACGCCGGCGCGACGCTGGAAACGGGCGGCGAAGTCGAGGACCTGTTCCTCGAACCGACCGTCCTCTCGGAGTGTACCAACGATATGTCCGCGGCCTGTAACGAGCACTTCGGCCCTGTCGCTCCGGTCATCCCGTTCGGGTCCGACGAAGAGGCTGTCGAACTCGCCAACGACACCGAGTACGGCCTCGCCGCGGGCGTCTACAGCGGTGATGTCGAACACGGCCGGTCCATCGCCGACCAGATCGACGCCGGGATGGTCCACGTCAACGACCACCCGATTCAGGACGAACCCAACGCCCCGTTCGGCGGGATGAAGGACTCCGGCCTCGGCCGGTACAACGGCGAGTGGATCATGGACGAACTGACCGAGACCAAGTGGATCTCCGTCCAGCACGAAGAGCGCGACTACCAACTGCTCTGAGCTGTCAACTATAGGGCCACAGCAGGTAGCCCACGATAACGACTCTGTGGGCCCGGCGAACACGAAACTTATGCCCGCTTTCGGCTATCATCCCTCATGGACACGCCGCGCCCAAGCGACCGTTCAGCGGAACCGGTCACCGTGGATTCGATAGCACGCGACCTCCGTACGCTGGGTCTCAAAAGCGGGGAAACGGTACTGGTCCACGGGTCGCTGTCCGAACTGGGATGGGTCTGTGGTGGCGCACCAGCGGTGGTAGACGCCCTGCAGCGTGTCGTCTCTGAGAGCGGGAATGTGGTGATGCCAACGCACTCGCCCGACAACAGAGACCCCGACAATATGGAGCATCCACCAGTCCCGGACTCGTGGGGTGACACGATTCGCGAGCAGTTCCCCCCGTACCGACCGGCAGTGACGCCAACGCAAAGAATGGGTGCAATCGCCGAGTGTTTTCGCACGTATCCAGATGTCCACCGGAGTGCCCACCCACAGCATTCGTTCGCCGCATGGGGTGCCGATGCCGAGGCCATTGTCGGCGGTCACGCCTACGATTACTCGCTCGGGGAGGCATCACCGCTGTCCGGGGTCTATGACCGTGATGGGACAGTCCTGTTTCTCGGAACGTCACATGCGACCAACACCTCGCTGCACCTCGCCGAGTACCGCGCCGATATCGAGGCCGACACGACTGACCACGCCAGTGCCGTCCTCGCCGACGGTGAGCGCGAATGGCGCTACTGGGAGGATATCGAACTCGACGATGAGGACTTCCAAGCCTGTGGCGATGCGTTCGAGCGTGCACACCCCAGCGCCGTCGAGACAGGCACTGTCGGCGTCGGCGAGTCGAAACTCCTCGCCCAACAGCCGATGGTAGACTTCGCCGTCGAGTGGCTGGCAGCGAACCGTTCGTAGGGACCGGCGAACCGCAGCGCAGTGCCGGCGTAACTCAGAACTCGTCGATGACGGGGATGCCGACCGTCTCGTACGCGCCCATCGACGAGAGGGTGGCCGGCACGTCTTCGAGCGCGAGCGTCTCCCCGACAATCTTCGAGGGGGCGAGCGTCCCAGCGTCGATGAGTCTGAACAGCTCGTCGTAGCGAACTGGCGGCATCCCGTAGGAGCCGTGGAAGTCGATCTCCTGCAGAGTCATCGTGTCCACCGGCAGGGAGATCTCGCCGGCCTCCTCGTCAGTCGTGAGGCCGACCTGGACGTGGGTTCCCTGCTTGTCCAGCGAGCCGACAGCGTTGCGGCACGTCTCGGCGATGCCCAGCGCGTCGATTGCCACGTCGGCCCCGCCGTCCGTGACCGCATGGACCTCGCCGGGGACGTTGTCCGCCTCGTCGGCGTTGATTGTCGCCGCCGCGCCGAGGTCCCGCGCTCGGTCGAGTTTGCCCTCCTGTACGTCGACCGCAATCGGTTCGGCCCCCAGCGCGTCGGCGATGTGGACCGCCGAAAGCCCGACGCCGCCACAGCCGTGAATCGCGACGGCGTCGCCCGGCCTGAGGTCCGCCCGGTCGGTCAGTGCGTGGTACGCCGTCATGAACCGACAGCCCAAGCCGGCCATCTCGGTGAAGTCGACGGCGTCCGGCAGCGTGACGCAGTTGAAATCGGCTTCGCGGACGGGGAACGCCTCGGCGAACGCTCCCGGTGCGGCGTCGAGGAATCCGAGCGGCATCGACGTCTCACAGATGTTCGCGTGCCCGCGCTGGCAGTACTGACACGACCCGTCGCCGAGGTGGAACGGGACCGTAATGCGGTCCCCCTCGGAGAACTGTTCGACGTCCGCGCCCACGTCGGCGACGACCCCGGCCGGCTCGTGGCCCAGAATCTGACCGGGCCCGGTCTGGATGCCGAACCACTCCCAGTCCCCCTGCCAGGCGTGCCAGTCGCTCCGGCAGACTCCGCAGGCTTCTGTCTCGATGACGACCTGATCCGGCTGGGGCTCCGGATAGGGCACGTCCTGAATCGTGAGCGGTTCGCCGTGCTCCTCGATGACAGCTGCTCGCATACCGCAAGGTGCGCGGGGCTAGCATAAATACCTATCCGCGATTGGACTTGGTGTGGCTGATCCGGCAGCGATAGCTGCTCGCGACCGAGGCCGCCGCCGATACTATTTTGACAGCCGGAATGCCCCGCCGCGCTTCAGTCGGGTTACGTCGCCGGGGCGTTCTCGGCGACAGTTTCGATGATCGACTCGTCGACGTACTCGTCACGGAGCGTCTGCTTCGAGAACTTCCCGGTCGCGCCCTTGGGAATCCCGTCGACCAGACGGATGGCGTCGGGGACCCACCACGACGGGTACGATTCGGCGACGAGGTCCTTGATTTCCTGGCGCAACGCGGCTTCGTCGGACACAGCATCGCGTGTGACGACGAACGCGGCGGGGCGCTCGTCCCACCGCTCGTGGGGGACCGGGACGACGGCGGCTTCGACGACCTCGTCGTGACCCATGACAGCGTTTTCGACCTCGACGCTCGCTATCCACTCGCCGCCGCTCTTGACGAGGTCGTCCATCCGGTCGACCACGTCGACGTACCCCTCCGGACTCACCCGGACGATGTCACCGGTCTTGAACCAGCCGTCGTCGGTGACAGCCTGTTCGGTCGCGTCGGGGGCGTTGTAGTACTCCTGTGTGACCCACGGGCCGCGCATCCAGAGTTCCCCCAGCGACTCGCCGTCCCAGGGCACTTCCTCGCCGTCGGTGTCGACGACTTTGAACTCCAGGCCGGCGATCGGGAGCCCCGCGGAGTGGCTCCGCAGGTCGAACAGCTCCTCCTCCGGAAGGTCCGCCATGCCGGGCTTGGGCTCGTAGGCGTGGGTGACCGGCGACGTTTCGGTCATGCCGTAGCCGGAGATGAGGTCCACATCGAACTCCTGCTTGTAATCCTCCATCAGTGACCGCGGCGTCGCGGACCCGCCGCTGGTGAAGTACCGAACCGACGAGAAGTCCACGTCGGTCTCGCGGGCGTACTCGAGCAGGTCCATGAAGACGGTCGGGACCGCTGCGGAGACGGTCACGTCCTCTTCCTCGATAAGCCTCGCCAGGTCCTCGGCCGACGGGTTCGGCCCGGGGAGGACGGTCTTGGCTCCGGCGGCGATAGTCGTGAACGGGCGACACCAGCCGCTGACGTGGAACATCGGGACGTACGTCAGTTCCACGTCGTCGGTCTTGATACCGGCCTCGCTGGTCATCAGCGACATGACCTGTGTCCAGTACATCTTCTGGGTGTACTCGACGCCTTTGGGCTTGCCTGTTGTCCCGGACGTGTAACACATCCCCGCCGGCTGGTCCTCGGGCAGTTGCGGGAAGGAGTAGTCGGGGTCGCCGTCGGCGATGAACGATTCGTAGTCGACGACTGGCTCCAGCGACGTCTCCGGTACCTGATCGCCCATCACGATGTACTGCTCGATGGAGGCGAACGCCTCCTCGTCGTACGCCGCTTCGAGTTTCTCCAGCATGACGGGGTCGACGATGAGGATCTCGTCCTCGGCGTCGGCCACGATGTGCTGGATGTGCTCGTCGGGCAGGAGAAGGTTAATCATGTGGACCTGTGCGCCCATGCAGGCGACGCCGTAGTAGGCCTCCTGGTGCCAGTGGTTGTTCCAGGCGAAGGTCCCGACTCTGTCGCCGCGTTCGATGCCCGCCTGTTCGAGGGCCGAGGCCAGTTTCCGCACGCGCTCGGCGTACTCCGCTATCGTATACCGGTGAATCCCCTGATGTGTCCGCGAGACGATCTCGCTGTCAGGGAACACGTTCTCGCCACGCCACAGGAACGACCGGAGGTTGAGTGGTGCACCACCTGGCATACTCCGTGTCAACACACACCGATATGTTAAAACTAGCCCCGCCAGGTGCGGTGGCCTGGCGCTCCCAGCGCGTCGCCGACGATGGCTGAAACTGTAAACCAGCGGTAAATTTATACCGGAACCCTGTGAAGCGACCCCATGCAGCTACGACAGAGGGATATCCGATGAGCGAGTCCGTACTGCTCTCCATCGACGACGGTATCGCCACGCTGACACTGAACGAGCCGGAGACGCGGAACGCGCTCACACAGCCCGTGTACGACGCGCTGGAGCGCCACCTCGACACTATCGAGACAGCGTCCGATGTTCGATGTGTCGTCATCGAGGGCACTGGCGAGTCGTTCTCGGCCGGCGGGGACATCGAGGGGATGAGCGAGCGGCTCACGAACGACGACCCGACCGACGACGCCGTCAGCGAACTGGCCCGCCGGACCCGTGACACCATCGCCAGAGTCGTCGCGCTGCCGGTCCCGACCGTCGCGAAGGTCGACGGGTCGGCCGTGGGGGCCGGCGCGAACCTCGCTATCGCCTGTGACATCCAACTGGCGAGCGAGTCGGCCAGCATCGGTTTCGTGTTCCGGCAGGTCGGCCTCAGCGTCGACGCCGGCACGTCGTACCTGCTCCCGCGAGTCGTTGGGACGAACGTCGCAAAGGAGCTGGTGTTCACCGGCGAGATTCTGGACGCCGAGCGCGCCCAAGAACTGGGCCTGTTCAACCACGTCTACGATGCCGCGGCGTTCGAGTCCGAAGTCGAGGCGACCGTCGGCCGTATCGCCAATGGGCCGACCGTTGCCCTCCGGCACTCGAAACGACTGCTTCAGGACGGGCTGGAGAAGTCCTTCGACCGCGCCCAGCGTGACGAGGCGACGGCGCAAGGTATCGTCTTCGAGACGGCCGACCACGAGGAAGGGGTCGAGGCGTTCCTGACCGACCGCCGACCGGAGTTCGTCGGACGGTGACACGACCCGCAGTTTTTCATAACAGGGGGGTGAAGCAGGTGCCATGACGGAACGCAGCAGCGACTACTACCAACGGCTGGTCGACGAGGACGCCCTCGAATCGTTTTTCACGAGGGAAATAGGACCGGTCGAGACGTTCGACGTTGCGCGCCACGAGCAAGGCCACTCCAACGAAACGCTGTTTGTTACCTGGGGCGACCGGGAACTGGTCGTCAGGCGGCCCCCGCCGGGCCAGACCGCCGAGACGGCCCACGACGTGTTGCGGGAGTATCGCGTCATCGACGCGCTACAGGACACAGCCGTGCCGGTCCCGCCGACGGTGACAGCCTGCGATGACCACGAGGTCATCGGGAGCGATTTCTACGTCATGGCCCGCGTCGAGGGGACCGTCATCCGAGACGAAGAGCCGGAACGCTTCGCAAACGACGACGCTCGGGAGGCCGTCGGCACCGAACTGGTGGACACCCTCGCGGCCATCCACGAAGTGGACCCCGAATCCGTCGGCCTGTCCGACCTCGGCCATGCGAGAGGGTATGCGAAGCGGCAGGTCACGCGCTGGGGGAAACAACTGGCGTGGGCGTTCGAGCGGACGGCCGAGTCCCGTACCATCCCCGAACTGGAGCGGGTCGGCTCGTGGCTACAGGACGAGTGCCCCGACGACCACCCGGAGACACTGGTTCACGGCGATTACAAACTCGACAACGTGATGTTCGGCCCCGGTGCTGACCCCGAACTCGCCGCTGTCTTCGACTGGGAGATGGCGACACTGGGCGACCCACGGGCCGACCTCGGCTGGCTGCTCTCGTACTGGCGCGACGCCAAGGACCCGAAGCCGGAGATTCCCGACCTCGCAATGGAGTTTATCGAAGCGCCGGGGTATCTGACCCGGCAAGACCTGGTCGACCGCTGGGAAGCCCAGACGGGCCTTACTTTCGAACACGAGCGGTTCTACCGCACGCTCGCCGTGTACAAGCTCGCCGCCCTCGGCGAGATGTTCTACCGCCGCTATCTGGAGGGGAACGCCGACGACCCGTTCTATCCCCTGATGGAGAACCGCGTCCCGGCGCTGGCCGACCGCGCGATCCGGATTATCGAGGGCGACGAACCGCTCTGAAAACGAAGAGAGACGATTGAGATTATCTGCCGGGCGAGTGGACGGGTTTCCTGAAGTGGATTGAAACAGCCAGAAAGCCCCGACTGGCTGATGACACCGTGACCAACACCACCAGCCACGATTGCTGCTAGGGGGATGATTGATATGTGTTGCAGTAGACACTACGCGTATGATAGCGGACCAGACAGAGATAGCGACAGTGGCAGTGCTCGGTGCGGGAACGATGGGTCACGGCATCGCCGAGGTCACGGCCATCGCTGGCTACGACGTAGTGCTGCGTGACATCGATGAAGACCTCGTCGAGGACGGCTACGACTCAATCGAGTGGTCGCTCGAAAAGCTCGCTGAGAAGGGGCGACTCGACGAGGACCCCGACGACGTGGCGGCGCGCATCGGGACGACGACGGACCTGGAGGCGGCGGTCAGCGACGCGGACCTCGTCATCGAGGCCGGCCCGGAACAGCTCTCGGTGAAACAGGACATCTTCGAGTCCGTCGACGCCGCAGCGCCCGAGGATGCGCTGCTGGCGACGAACAGCTCCTCGCTGTCCATCACAGAAATCGCCGCGGCGACGGAGCGGCCGGAATCGGTGCTGGGCCTGCACTTCTTCAATCCGCCGGTGAAGATGGACCTCGTCGAGGTCATCTACGGCGAGGCGACGACCGACGAGACGGCCGAGGCCGGCTACGAGTTCGTCGAGTCCATCGGCAAGACGCCGATTTACGTCCGCAAGGACGTGCGCGGGTTCGTCGTCAACTCCGTCCTCGGACCGTTCATGAGCGAGCCGGCCTGGATGGTCTCGACGGGCGAGGCGACCATCCGCCAGGCCGACGCCGCGATGGTCCACGAGCGGGGCTATCCGATGGGGCCGTTCGAACTCGGCGACCTGACCGGCATCGACATCGGCTACCACGTCCGCAAGGAGGCCGAGACGCCGATTCCGCCCATCATGGAAGAGAAAGTTGCAAACGAGAAGCTCGGCCGCAAGACCGGCGAGGGGTACTACGACTACGACGACGGCGACGGCCCGGATTACGTCCCGGAGGACGCCGACGGCTTCGACCATCTCCGCGTCGAAGCAGTGATGGCAAACGAGGCGGCGAAGCTCGTCGGCGACGGTGTGGCGACCCCGGAGGCCATCGACACGGGGATGCAGCTCGGTGCGGGCTTCCCCGAGGGAACCTGCCGGCGGGCCGACGACATCGGCCTCGATACAATCCTCGAAAAGCTCCGGACGCTCCACGACGAACACGGCGACGACCGCTACGAGCCGGCTGATTACCTCGTCGAACTCGTCGAGGCCGGCCACACCGGCAAGGAAGCAGGCCGGGGCTTCCACGAATACAGCACCGGCGACGGGCCGAGCGACTACCACACCATCAACTGGGCGCTCGACGACGACGGGCTGCTGGAGGTGGAACTCGACCGCCCGTCGCGGATGAACGCCATCAGCGAAACGCTCGCCGACGAGGTCGTGGATCTGCTCTCATCTGTCGACGACGACGAAGTTCGGGCCGTCGTGTTCGAAGGGGCCGGCGACCGCGCCTTCTCCGCCGGGGCCGACATCTCCGGCTTCGCGGACCGTGACCCCGCACAGACTTCGGAGCCGACAGAAGTGTTCACGACCGTCGCGGAGTACCCCCGGCCGACGCTGGCGCGCATCGACGGCTACTGTCTCGGCGCGGGGCTGGAACTCGCCCTGGCCTGTGACCTCCGGGTGGCGACGACCGACTCGGAGTTCGGCTTCCCCGAAATCACGCTCGGCCTGCTGCCCGGGGGCGGCGGGACACAGCGCGCGATTCGGATGTTGACCGACGCCCGAGCGAAGGAACTCGTCTTCCGCGGCGAGCACATCTCCGCCGAGCGGGCGGCCGACTGGGGACTCATCAACCGGGCCGTCGACGCCGACGAATTCGACAGCGTAGTCGGGGCGTTCGTCGAGGACCTCGTCTCCGGGCCGCCGATTGCCCTGCGGAAGGCCAAGCGCGTGATGAACGAGGGCGCTGACGAGAGCCTCGACGCCGGCCTCGAAATGGAGAGCCAGGCCTTCGCGCTCCTGCTGACGACCGACGACGTCGAAGAAGGAACGGCGGCCTTCGCGGCCGACCGCGAACCGGAGTTCGAGGGGCAATAGCGACCCGTTCCGCTGGCGGCCCGCGTTCTACTCCCGGTAGCGACGGACTGGCTCCAGCTCGTCGCTGTCCACGTCCTCGAACGCCTCACGGGCGATGGTACGCAGGTGGACCTCGTCGGCGCCGTCGACGATGCGGAACGTCCTGACCAGTTCGTAGAAGTCCGCCAGCGGGAGGTCCCGTCCGATGCCGTTGCCGCCGCAGAACTGGACCGCGGTGTCGATGGCGTCCTGGGTCGCCCGGGCGGCGAACACCTTGCTCATCGACACCTCGACGCGGGCCTCCTGCCCGGCCGAGATGGCGTCTGCGGCGGCCCGGACCAGCGCTCGCGCGGCCTGAATCTGTGTCTCCTGTTCGGCGATTTCAAAGCGGACGTGCTGTTTGTCGGCCACGGAGTCGCCGAAGGCCTGGCGCTCGGTGGTGTAGGCCTTGGCGATGGACAGCGCCCGCTCGGCCATCCCCGAGAAACGCATGCAGTGGGTGAGCCGCGCCGGGCCGAGGCGCTGCTGGACGTGCTGGAAACCGTTGCCCTCCTCGCCCAGCAGGTGCTCCTCGGGGACGCGAACGCCGTTGAACTCGATTTCGGCGTGGCCCTTCGGGTCGCCCTGGCTGCCCATGTGCGGGACGTTCCGAACGATGTCCACGCCGTCGGCGTCGGCCGGGACGATGAACACTGAACACCCCTGATACGGATGCACGTCCTCGTCCGTCCAAGCGAAGACGAGCAGGATGTCGGCATCGACGCCGCCGGTAGTCCACCACTTGTGGCCGTCGATGACCCACTCGTCGCCGTCCTTCTGCGCCGTGGTGCGTATCATCTTCGGGTCCGAGCCCGCGCCCTGCATCGGCTCCGTCATCGCGAAGCCCGACTGTATCTCGCCCTCGACGAGCGGGTCGAGGTACTCCGATTTCTGGAGGTCCGTCCCTTGCATCTCCAGCAGGTGCATGTTCCCCTCGTCGGGCGCGTCCACTCGCATCGCAATCGGGCCGAGGAGGCTTCGACCCGCTTCCTCGAACGTCGGCAACACGTCCCGGAAGTCATAGCCCATGCCGCCGTGTTCCTCGGCTATCTGGGGGGCGTACACGTCGTACTCTCGCGCGGCCGCGCGGAGGTCACGAACTGTTGCGTCGGAGATAGTCGTCCCGCCTGCGAGTTCGCGCTCCCGCGGAATGACGACCTCGTCCATCAACGCTCTGGCGCGCTCGGCGAGTTCAGTCGCGGCCTCGGAATCGGTGAACGATATCATGGCACAGTCTCGTTCTCGCACGTCGACATCATAAGTGTTGGAGCACAGCGAACGCGTGGTCGCTCGTTTATTTTCCGGAATCGTGTTCCGGTACGTCATCACGGCGTCCCCACCACGACACCGAGCGTCGGCGGTAGTTTCATACCCGGGCCAGTCCAAGCCGCTGCCGTGAGCGAGAGTCCAGACGTCGAGGCCGTCTTCTGGGACATCGGGGGCGTCATCCTTCGGATGGAGTCAGTCCGGGCGGCCCACCGCGAGTTTGTCGAGCAGTTGTGTGCGGAGTATCCAGGGGCCGTGGATTCCGACGCGGCCCTCGAACAGTGGCGGTCGGTCCTCGGAACGTACTTCCGCGAGCGCGACGGGACGGCGTTCCGGCCGGCCCGCGAGGGCTACCGGCTGGCAGTCGACGAAATTCTGACAGTCGACCCTGAGGAAACCGAGTGGGAATCGCTGTTCCGGAGAATCCGCGACGAACGGGCCGAACCCAATCCCGACGCCATCGCTGCCATCGAGGCCGTGGCAGACGCGCCGCTCCATCAGGGTGTCATCAGTGACGTGGACGACGACGAGGGCGAGCAATTGCTTCGGGCTTTCGGCGTCTGGGACGCGATGGATTCGTACACCGCCTCGGAGGCCGTCGGTCGGACCAAGCCGGACCCGGCGATGTTCGAAACGGCGCTGGAAAAGGCCGAGGTCGCACCGGCACAGGCCGTGATGATCGGTGATCGCTACGAGCACGACATGGACGGCGGGACGGAGGCGGGACTGTGGACGGTCGCCTACGGGGCTGAGGACGGACCCGCCGTGGACATCGCGCTCGACGACCTGCGAGAGTTGCCGGACTGGCTCGGAATCTCGGAGCGGGAGTGACGCCGCGGCCTCCGGCCGTCGTTGCTGGAACTCCCGGCGCTCAGATGTCGGGCGTCTCTTCGAGCCGCGGGACGCCGGCGGCCGTGATGGTCTGGCCGACGATATACGACGACGCCGGGCTGGCGAGAAACAGTGCGATGTCGGCGATTTCCTCCGAGAGGCCGATGCGGCGCTCGACGGCCTCGCGGTCGATGTTGTCGGCGCTGACGCCCATCTGTGACTCGACGCCCGGCGTGGCGACGAAGCCCGGCGCGATGCAGTTGATGCGGATGTCGCGGTCAGCCCACTCCGCCGACAGCGTCGACGTGAGGTTGCTGACGCCGGCCTTGGCGGCCCCGTAGTGGCTCATGTACGGCGCGCCCTGTTCGCCGGCGACGCTGGAGAGGTTGATGACCGTCCCGCCGTCGCCGTCGGCCAGTGCGTCGCCGGCCGCCTGCGTGCAGTGGTAGGTCCCGTGGAGGTTGATGTCGACGATGGTTTTCCAGCCGTTCTCGCTGATGTCGTCGAACCCGGCCATGAAACTCGCGCCGGCGTTGTTCACGAGCACGTCCAGCCCGCCGAACTCGTCGACGGTCGCCTCCACCAGCGCCTCGACGGCCTCGCGGTCTGTCACGTCGCATTCGATAGCGACCGCCTCGCCGGGCCGGTCGCTGTCGTTGATCTCGTCGGCGACGGGGCCGACGTTGTCCTGCTCGCGCGAGCAGACAACCACGTCCGCCCCGTCGGCCGCGAACTCCTCTGCGATTGCCCGGCCGATGCCGCTCGATGCGCCCGTGATAATCGCCCGCTGGCCCTCCAGACTAAACCGCTCCGTGTGTGGCTTTGACATCGCTTCGGACATCTCGGGCATCCCCAATAAAGCTACGTCCTGAGTGCTCTCTGCCGGGTTCCGTTGAATATAGTTGAACAGCTAGCGTCGGCTGTGGCTGTTGCGCAACTCCGTGGTAGTGGGAGAACGACCGGGGAGCCCCGGTAACGTTATCACCGGCGCGGGACACGGTGACGACGTGCATGTCCAGCAACAGTAGCAGACCGCTCCGGAACCGGCGGGTGCGGACGCGGCAGTGGCAACTCGACCAGAAACCGAAGCGTCGTTCCGCAGTCGCTTGCGAGGGACGGTACAATGGCCGGTGAGTTCGACGCGGTCGAAGTCGGCGACGGCTTCACCACGTCGGGGCGAACCATCACCGAGGCCGACGTGGTCAACTTCGCGGGCGTCAGCGGGGACTTCAATCACCTCCACACGAACGCAGAGCGGATGGCCGACTCGGGGTACGGCGAGCGCATCGCCCACGGCGCACTGGTGTTCTCGGTCGTCACTGGCCTGCTGTGGCAGGCCCGCGACGAGGCGGAAAAGCGGCACATGGTCGCGTTCTACGGGCTCGACCGCCTCCGGTTCGTCAAGCCGGTGTTTCTGGGGGACACGATTCACGTCGAGGCCGAGATTGTCGACAAGGAGCGGCGAGACCACCCGGTTGCGACGGGCGTCGTCCGGACTGAGGTCACCGCGCTGAATCAGGCCGACGAAGCCGTCTTTTCGGCCGAGTTCCTGACGCTCCGGCGGTAGGCTGCGCGGTCTCTCAGCCGCAGTGCAGTCTCACAGCACGCGGTCGGCGATGATGTTCTTCTGAATCTCGCTGGTCCCCTCGTAGATTTTGGTGATACGGGCGTCGCGGTAGTAGCGCTCGACGTTGTGGTCGGTGACGTAGCCCGCGCCGCCGTGGACCTGAATCGCCTCGTCGGCCACGTCGACGGCGTGCTCGCTGGCGAACAACTTCGCCATGCTGGCCCACTTCGTCGCAACGTCGAGATTGTCCTCGTCGATGGCGCTGGCGGCGCGGTAGGTGAGCGACCGGGCGGCCTCGACGTTCGTCGCCATCTCCGCGATTTTGTGTTCGATGGCCTGGAACTCGCTGATTGGCTGGCCGAACTGCTCACGCTCGTTCGCGTACTGCACCGAGTCGTCGAGAGCGGCCTGAGCGGTGCCGACGGCTTGCGCGGCGACATTCGCTCGCCCGCTCGCGAAGAAGTCCATCAGCTGGTAGAAGCCAGCGCCCTCCTCGCCGACGAGGTTCTCCTCGGGGACGCGAACGTCGTCGATGATGATTTCGGCCAGGTCCGACGCGCGGATGCCGAGCTTGTTGTCGATTTTCTCGGCCTCCAGGCCGTCGGTGTCCGTCGGCACGAGGAACGCGCTGATGCCCTCGTGGCCGGCGTCGGGGTCGGTCTTGGCAATCACGACCATCACGTCGGCGACGGTGCCGTTCGTAATCCACATCTTGTTACCGTTAAGCACCCAGCCGTCGCTGTCGCGTTCGGCGTAGGTCTCGATGCCGGCCACGTTCGAGCCGTGGGCGGGTTCGCTGATAGCGCTGGCACACGCCGACTTCCCGCTAGTGATTTTCGGCAGCCACTCCTCTTTCATCCACTCGTCGCCGTACTTCTGGATCATGCTCGAACCGAAGCCACGGGAGCCGATGGCGCTCCCGATACCCGGGTCGGCCCGCCACAGCTCCTCGGTGACGACGACGCCGGTGAGGCTGTCCATCCCCGAGCCGCCGTACTTCTCGGGGACTTCCGGCGCGATGAGGTCGTACTGTGCCGCCTGCTCCATCAGTTCCTCCGGGTAGCGCTTCTCCCTGTCGCATTCCTTTCCGAGCGGCTCGATCTCGTTCTCGCCGAATTCACGCACCGCTTCTCGGACTGCCGTCTGCTCGGCCGTCAAGCTAAACGCCATATTCGATGTGTGACGGCCACCCAAATATAGATTTGGTCGACTGTGTCTTCTGCGTGCCCCGGTTGCGGAGCATACGGCCACTGAGTGCCCGCTGTCGACGGTTCGTATTCTCGAACAGATACCGAATACAGTGAACGCAACGGAAGGCCATCCATCGGACTACACCGTCCCGCGAAATGGGCGATATGTAGCTGTACGCGCTTGCCGCTGTCTCCTATCATGACAGTCCATTGCCGGCAAACACAGAGCGCACCGGGAGTAAACACGATCGAGGCGCTGTTTGTTCCGTATGCTGAAACTGGCAGTGTTCCACGGCACCGTGGCTCGCCGATAGCCCCGCCAGCGGGAGAGACAGGAGACTGTTCAGTACAGAGGAATAATAACCGTACTTTTGTTATCCGACAGGACAAGTGAGGACAGACTGCCCGAGCGTGTGTCGCTGGTGGGAGCGGATACACCGGCCCAGCAGCAGGGTACCAGTTGACGTGGACTAGTTAGCTGCCACTGGGCCGTGCTTACGCTACGACGCAGGCGCTTTTGATATCGTTCGACTTATCCGAACGATCACAACAGGGCAGTGCGTCTTTGGTGGTGTGATATTACCGAGACCACGGTACCAGATTTGGTTGAGAATATAGATATAAATATCCGACGTATATTCAATAACTCCGATATTTGGAGAGTAGATAGGTAGATTCTACTACAGAATAGATGATTTTGGATCTATATTAGACTAAAGAGCGTTCTCGAACGCAATTATAACTACACATATTGGACTCCTAATAACATCCATACAACTCGCTTTTGCAGTGAAACAGCCGGTAAATGCGTCTGTTGTAACAAATATGGAAACGTATTTCTACAAGTGTGCATATATTTGCCCCTATGGGAGACGAAGAAGACATCGAAGACGAGACCGTGTCAGTATCGATGGAGATATCGGGGAATTACGACGAAGTCATGTCGAAACTGGCGACAGAAGACGAGGGGTCGACGTCGCTCGTCTCGCTACTCGACGACCTCGAACAGTTGCTTGACACGGTGGTCCGGATGGACGGTGGGACACGCAGTGCAATTGCCCAGCAGCTGCCCGAGGATATGACGGTCTCCTTCGACGCCCAGGCGGTCGTCGATACGCTGCAGGTGCTCGAACGCTACGACCTCGTTGTCCTCGAAGGCAACACCTGGAAGCCCGGTCCGAAACTCACCACCGAAGAGTGATTCACCACAGTCCGGCCGGTAGCGGGTGGCTAGTTCGCCGGAACCGGTCATGATGATCGGAGCCCACGGCTGTAACACCTGCCGGAGCACCAGTTTCGGTGTGCAACGGCGATGTATTTCCAGTTGACGTGACCGAAGTGCAGTAGCGTCCCCCTGTCGCCCAGCCTGTCCACTGTCACCACGTAAAGAGCTGTATAACAAACATCGGATCGCACGGAAGACTGTATGCGAGCACAGTGCGTGCTCGTACTCTCCCGACGCCCACCGTCCCATGCTCCCCTGTACGGGACGGTTTCACGCCGGGTTTGCCCACCCGGCATTGGTCCTCGATACGTCCGTCTAACAGTCCCGGATTCCTTACAGGCCCGAGCTGAGATGGATTTCGTCTTCGGTAATCGTCTCGACGGCGTCGGCCTGTAACGGATAGCCGTCATCCTCGTCGGTGTCTTCCCAGCCGAGCTTCGTCATGAGCGTCGTCTTCAGCCCGGGGTCGGGGTCGACGTGAGCGGTGCCGTATCTGTACCCGCTGACGATGCCGACTTCGTCGCCGGTACTCGTGACAACTGTCTTGCCAACGTCGTCGTCGGTCAGTTGGATCGTAGACATTGCAGTCGTTGCTACCGGCGGTACGGGCATCACCGATGTGCTTGCATACGCAACCGCCGCGACGGACCCGCGTCCGCGCAGTACAAGGCGCGCCGTTGACGGGGCCGGCCCACCGACGCTACCAGTCCAGCGTCGCGTTGACGACGACACCGAGCAGCAACACGATGGCGGCCAGATACAGCGCCGTGACAAACAGGAGCAGCGCGCCGAGGTAGCCGTAGGCTGCGTACCGGCCAGCGGTTCCGGCGTAGTAGAAGAACCCGACCTGGATAGTGATCCAGCCTGCTGCGGCTACCAGCGGTGGTGGACGTCGTCGAAGACGTACTCCTCGTAGATGTCACGCACCGCGCCGTGGACCTGATTCGAGAGCTGGTCCATCTCGCTGACCGCTGCGTTCGCCCGAACGTGGTCCGGGTTCGTCGAGCCGGGGATGACGGTCGACACCGCGTCGTGGTCCAAAATCCAGCGCAGCGCCATCTGGGCCATCGTCATCCGTTCGGGGACGTGCCCGCGGAGTTCGTCGACGGCGTCGAAGCCCGCGTCGACCGGGAGGCCGGCGAAGGTCTCGCCGCGGTCGAACGCCTCACCCTCGATGTTGAAGTTCCGGTGGTCGTTCTCGGGGAACTCCGTGTCCCGGGAGAGGTTGCCGGTCAGGAGTCCGGAGGCCAGCGGGACGCGGACGATGACGCCGACGTCGCGGCGCTTGGCCGCCTCGAAGAACCGCTCCGCGGGCCGCTGGCGGAACATGTTGAAGATAATCTGGACCGTCTCGACTTCCGGGTACTCGATGGCTTTCAGCGCTTCCTCGACCCGTTCGACGCTGACGCCGCAGTGCTCGACCTTCCCCTCGTCTTTCAGCTGCGCGAGGGCGTCGAACGTCTCCGGCTGGTAGTAGGCGTCCGTCGGCGGGCAGTGCAGTTGCAGGAGTTCGAGCGTGTCGACCCCGAGGTACTCCCGCGAGCGGTCGACGTGCTCGGAGAGGGTGTCGTAGTTGTAGCGCTCGGCCGTATGGGGGTCGAGTCGGCGACCGACCTTCGTCGCGACGGTCACCTCGTCGCGGACCTCGCGTTCGTCGAGCACGTCGGCGATGCGCTGTTCGCTGAAGCCGTCGCCGTACACGTCGGCAGTGTCGATGAAGTCGACGCCGGCGTCGAGCGCCGTGCGGATCGTTTCCCGTCCTTCCGCCGCCGAGACGTCGCCCCAGTCACCACCGATATTCCAAGTCCCAAGTCCGACAGCTGTCACGTCGTACCCTGTCGTCCCTAACTGTCGTCGGTTCACGTACAGCCGTACCGTCGGCGGTCACTTGGTGGCTGTGGTACGCGGCACCAATCTAAAAAAGGGCAGTGTAGCCCGATAGCAGGCAGTCCGGTGGACGTGCCAACGTGGACGCCGGGGGCTACGTGAGCCACTTCGTCCGGCGGATGTCGTACGCACCACAGTCCGGACACGCGTGGTACTGAACGTCGAACGACGCCTGGCAGACCAGACAGGTGTACCGGCGTCTCGGTTCCTCCCCAGGGGACGCAGCGTTATCGAACAATCCCATCGACGACCACACGCTCCCTTGGCAGTACGAGACTAAAAACAGGGCAGATCGTTCATGCGCTTCATATCGGCGCTGTCTTGCGGTTACGATTATGGGAGAGGGTGGTAGTCGCTGGTGACTGGCAACACAAAAGTGATGTTTGAAGGATATTTTTGGAGTTGGAGAGTTGTCGTCCCAGCGAAGTTGTGAAGCCGACCCTGCCCTGACCAGAGAGTCGTGACCGCGGATTTTAATGCCCAGTCACCGGGTAACACACGGTATGGATGAGGTACCTGCTGTCGGTGAGTTGACACCGCCGGATCGAACACTGATGGGTCCCGGCCCGAGCGACGTGCACCCGCGCGTACTCAAGGCGATGAGCACGCCGCTGGTCGGCCACCTCGATCCCTCGTTCATCGAGATCATGGACGAGGTCCAGGACCTCCTCCGGTACACGTTCCGAACGGACAACAAATGGACGATTCCGGTCTCCGGGACCGGCTCCGCGGCGATGGAGGCCGCCATCGGCAACGTCGTCGAACCGGGCGATACGATGCTCGTCCCGACGAACGGCTACTTCGGCGGCCGGATGGCGAGCATGGCCGAGCGAGCCGGCGGCGACGTCGTCACTGTCGACGCTCCCTGGGGCCAGCCGCTCGACCCGTCGGCGGTCGAAGCGGCATTCGACGAACACAGCCCGGACGTGTTCGGATTCGTCCACGCCGAGACCAGCACCGGCGTCCTCCAGCCGTCGGTGCCTGAGCTGACGGACATCGCCCACGCGAACGACGCGCTGGTCATCGCCGACAGCGTGACCTCGCTGGGCGGCGTCGAACTCCGCGTCGACGAGTGGGGCATCGACGTGGCCTACTCCGGCCCCCAGAAGTGCCTCTCCTGTCCGCCGGGCGCGAGCCCGCTCACGCTCAACGACGACGCGATGGACAAGGTCCTCTCCCGCGAGTCCGAGGCCCGCTCGTGGTACCTGGACATCTCGCTGCTGGAAGGGTACTGGGGCGAGGAGCGCGCCTACCACCACACGGCCCCGATTACGAACGTGTATGCGCTCCGTGAGGCGCTTCGGCTCGTCGCCGAGGAAGGCATCGAAGAACGCTGGGACCGCCACCTGCGTGTCGCTGGCGCGCTGAAAGCCGGCGTCGAGGGCATGGGACTGGAGATGAACGCCCCCGACGACTTCTGGCTCCCGAGCCTGAACACCGTCCGCGTGCCCGACGGCGTTGACGACGGCGCGGTAATCCAACACCTGCTGGACGAATATGACCTCGAAATCGCCAGCGGCTTAGGCGCACTGGAGGGGGATATCTGGCGTATCGGCTGTATGGGTCATTCGGCCCGCCGGCAGAACGTCAGCTACCTGCTCGCGGCGCTGGGCAACGCGCTCGGTGAGCAGGGCGCGGCCGTAAACGTGGACGCCGGGCTGGCGGCGATGAGCGAGCGCTTCTAACGCCACGCCAAGCCGACACGCGCAGTTCGATTCGAGATTCTGTCGGGTTCATCTCCAACAGCCCTCGTGATCCCCGCGCTTTTGTTCTGGTTCGAGAGCCGTGGCATCTGCTGCTTCGAGCGCGTTACAGCGGGACATTCCGCGCCTCTGGTCGGTCGACGTGGGCTGCCACACTGGTTTTCTTACCCCGCGGGAATTTGTGTCATAGTTTAGTTCACTTGAGCTAACATATCTAGGGGAGATGTACAGTGTACTCGTACCCGTCGACAGGAACGAAGCGCGCGCATCGAATCAAGCAAGCTATGTCTCACGACTCCCGGATGCCACTGCAACCGCCGAGGCGACAGTGCTCTACGTGATGCCGCCCGACGAATTCGCCGATGCCGAGGAGGTGGCGTTCGGTGACGTAGACGCCGCCGTCCAGGCAGCCGATCAACTGGAAGAAGCCGGCGTCTCCGTGACTCGAATGGTTGCCGACGGCGGCGTTGCCCAACAGATCGTCCGTACCGCGACAGAGCTGGACAGTGATGAGATCGTCGTCGGCGGACGCAAGCGCTCGGGCGTCTCGAAGGTCTTGCTCGGTAGCACTGCACAGGACGTGTTCTAGAGATAGAGGAGTTCTACACCACGAAAACGTGGCGTACGCTATCAGCTATCGTTCGGCTGAAAACCAAGTCCGCCCTCCCCGATTTGAACACCGGAGGACGTGCTCACTTCGCTGCGCGCGCCCTCCGAGCACGAAATCGGGTCGGTTGAATTTTCGACCCTCATCGCACTCGCTACGCTCGCGGATTCGGATACCAAAATCCGCCCTCCCCGATTTGAACGGGGGACAAGTCGATCTACAGTCGACTGCTCTACCAGTCTGAGCTAAGGGCGGTCGACACCCGAAAATACCCCGCCGTCCAGACTTAAGGATTGTTATTCGCGGAGGGTGCGCCGAACGGTCACACGACGCGGGGTGACACACCGGCCGGTGTCAGACACGTCTGACCCCGCTTCCCGATCCTCCGAGAGACAAGTCAAAGCGGTCTACGAGCGGAATCCGACCGGGAGGAGATTTACGCCGTCATGCCGGTAGCTGACGGGCGTCAGACAGCGCGGGAAGATTAAAATACCAGCCTGTATAATACCCTCATCGAGCCCGATGAGTAAGATAACGTTCCGTGCTGACGACGACCTCATCGACCAACTCGAGGCGTTCGACGCCTCGAAGAGCGAGGTCATGCGCGAAGCGCTCCGGGAGTACCTCGGAGACGCGTCACCGTCAGCGTCGGAGCCACCGTCGGCGGCGTCGGAGTCCGTGACCGACGCCGAGACGATCGACGAGCTCATCGAAGACCGCGTCGACAGTATCATCGCCGACCGGCTGCAAACGCGACAACCCCGCTCGCAACCGCAGGATGTCAACGTAAACATCTCGTTAGACGGCGTAAGCGCGGGGGCAGCGAGCGCCGAAACCGACCGACAGCGCGCCGGCGGCCGAGGGGAAAGCACCGAGGGCGGACGGTCCCACGGCGAAAGTCAAACGTCTGATACGAGCGGGCGTAAGACAGAAGCGGAAACACGGGACAGAGCCGAGACGGAGGAACGTAAGACGTGCGCGCAATGTGGTGAAAACCTGGGTTCTGACCACGTTTACTGCCCGAACTGCGGTGAGAAGGCGTCCCGCCGGGTGTTCTGTGACTGCGGCGATGAACTCCGGTCGGACTGGGGATTCTGCCCAGGTTGTGGGAGACGAACGCCTGCGGCGGATGTCCTCGACCAGACCTAAATCAGCGTTTGCACGCGATAGACACCCTCAGATGCCGTAAACGGGAAAGTGTATGACACTGCCCGTAAGTTTTAATACATCAGGGTCAGTGGTTTATTCTGCGTAAGACGGTCGTCTTACACAGCGGCGAACGCGAGGGGATGCCGCCCTCGTACTGCGGTTTCGCTGTGTAAACACTCGTGCGGGGCGTAAACAGGTCCCGTCCGGGCCGTCTTACCCAAGGGGAAACTACCAAACATGGAGCGTGTGACACTACGGATTCCGAAGCAGCAGATTGAAGAGGTCGAACAAATGGTCGAGACGGGCGAGTACCCCAATCGGAGCGAAGCGATTCGCTCGGCGGTGCGGGAGATGCTCGCCGAGGAAGGCTCCGAACAGGCCTCCGAAAAGAAGCGGTCCTGGGCCAAGGTGTAACGATGCAGGATATCGTCAACGAGGCCCTCGAACGCGACGAGCAAGAAAAGAAGAAGATGTCCGACGAGGACGTCGACGGGTTCGGAGACCCGCGCATCGTCATCGTCGGCTGTGGTGGCGCCGGCAACAACACCGTCAACCGCCTGTACAACATCGGCGTCGAGGGCGCTGACACCGTGGCCATCAACACGGACAAACAGCACCTCAAGATGATCGAAGCCGACACGAAGATTCTGGTCGGCAAGTCCCTCACCAACGGCCTCGGTGCCGGTGGCGACCCGTCGATGGGCGAGCGCGCCACGGAGATGGCACAGGGCACCATCAAGGAAGTGCTGGGCGACGCTGACCTCGTGTTCGTCACCGCCGGCATGGGTGGCGGAACCGGGACCGGTGCAGCCCCGGTCGTCTCGAAGATCGCCAAGGAACAGGGCGCAATCGTCGTCGGCATGGTGTCGACGCCGTTCAACGTCGAGCGAGCGCGGACGGTCAAGGCCGAAGAAGGCTTGGAGAAGCTCCGCAACGAAGCGGACTCCATCATCGTGCTGGACAACAACCGTCTGCTCGATTACGTCCCGAACCTGCCCATCGGCAAGGCGTTCTCCGTGATGGACCAGATCATCGCCGAGACCGTCAAGGGCATCTCCGAGACCATCACCCAGCCGAGCCTCATCAACCTCGACTACGCCGACATGACATCCATCATGAACCAGGGCGGCGTCGCGGTGATGCTGGTCGGCGAGACCCAGGACAAGAACAAGACCGAAGAGGTCGTCAAGGACGCGATGAACCATCCGCTGCTCGACGTGGACTACCGCGGCGCGAGCGGCGGCCTGGTCCACATCACCGGCGGCCCGGACCTCACGCTGAAGGAGGCCGAGGGCATCGCACAGAACATCACCGAGCGGCTCGAGGCCGACGCCAACGTCATCTGGGGCGCACGGATTCAGGAAGAGTACAAGGGCAAGGTGCGGGTCATGGCTATCATGACCGGCGTCCAGTCCGCCCAGGTGCTCGGTCCGACGACCCAGAAGCAGGCCAACAAGTCCCGCGAGGCGATTCAGGAAGTCGGTGACGACACGTCATTCGACGCGTCCGACAACGTCGAGAGCTTCGACAGCCCCGCCCCGAACAGCGGGAGTCAGAACAGCGGCGGTCGAACCACCGGCTACAGCGAGACTGACGGCGGACAGGACCAGCGCGAGAAGAACAACGGACTCGACGTCATCCGGACGAACAAGTAGCGACGTCCGCAATTCTTCTTTCGGTTTTTCGGTCGTGAGCGACGCTTTTGCTCAGCGGTGTCTGACAAACGAGACTTCGCTCAGACCGCTTCCAGCGCGTCCAGCAGATTACACTTCCGGCAGAGGTCCCGCGCCGTCGGCGAGCCGCAGTTGTCGCATTCGCCGTAGTCAGTGTCGCCGTTCTCGCCGCCGTAGGTATCGGCGGCTAACGCGGCGAGCTTCTCGTAGCCAGCCATAATCGAGTGACGCGTGCCGGGGTGGTTCTCCTCCAGTCCGAGCATGAGCTCCTGAATCTCCCCGCGGTAGGCCTCATCGGCGTGGGGGCATTCGGTGATGTGTGCTGGGAGGTCTTTGAATCGAGCGTACAGCGCGACCTCTTTCTCCGGGATGTCACGGAGCGGCTTCGCCCGGGGGATGTGGTGGTCTTGCGCCTCGCGCGTCTGTTCTGTAGGCGCGTCCGCAGACGAGTCAAACGGACCGAGCGACGCCTCGAAGTGCTTGGCGATCTGTGAGATGTCGCCTTCGAGGAAGTTCATCAGCGCCGTCTCGGCCTCGTCGTCGAGGTTGTGGCCGGTCAGCAGTTTGTCCGCGTCGAGTTCCTCGGCGTACTCCGAGAGGAGGTCCCGACGGAACACGCCGCAGTAGGCACAGGCGGCCATCCCCTCGGGGTCGTCCTCGACGACGTCGTCCATCTGGACGCCGAACTCCTCGGCGTAGGAGACGGTGACGTGTTCGATGCCGAGGTCGTCGGTCAACTCCTCGCAGGCCTCCAGACTCGCGTCGCGGTAGCCCTCGATACCCTCGTGAATAGAAAGGGCGACCAGTTCGATGCGGGGGTCCTCGGCGAACGTGTCGTGGAGAATCTGCGTGAGGACGACGCTGTCCTTGCCGCCCGAGAGGCCGATGACCCAGGTCTCTGGGTCCTCGACCGTGGCGTCGTCGGACACGAGGCCGTCCTCGCGGATGCGACGGCGGACCCGTTTCGTGACCGCTCGGCAGAGATGAGACTCACAGAGGTGAAGCCCGGAATAGGCCGCGTGTAACACCGCGTTCTCGCCGCATTTGTCGCACTCCATCGTGACGAGTAGTCGTGGCCGCAATGGTGAGAGGGTTTCGTCTCGGCCCCGCCAGGCCAGGTCGTGCCGAATCGGTCACAGCCACACTCACAGCATGTCGGGGCCGTGCTGTAACGCGTCGAGGACCACCTCGACGGTGTCCTCGCGGCCGCTGGACGAGAACAGTTCGTGGCCGCCGTCGTACAGCCGGATGCGGTCGGCCGGCAGGCGCTCGCCGACGGCACGCGGGTCGACGACTGTGTCCGTGAGCGAGCAAAACGCCGCGGCGGCGTCCCGGGCCGGGGGAAGCGACCGCTGTGCCCGCAGCACCGTCCGAAGGAAGGCGGGTGAAACCGACGACGGGGCGTCCGCGAGCTGCCGGGCCGTCGCCAAGTCGCCGATAGAATCGGCGTCCAGCGTGTCAATCGGGATGAACGGTCTCGTGATTGGCAGGGACGCGATAGCGTCGAGCATCGGCCCCGGAACCGGGAAGTCACTGTCCCACCATGGGCTCAGGTACACCCGATTGCCGATGCCATCGGCGTCGAGGTGGGCCGCTGTCAGCCCGCCCGCACTGTGCCCGAGCAGGTCGAACCTGTCAAGGTCGGTAGTGTACTCCTGAATCGGCCCGACCCACTCCCGCCGGTAGTCGGAGATGTGTGTCGGCAGTTCGACGGCGTGGACGCGGTACGCTGCCGCAAGCTGGTCGATGAGCCACTGGACGTTCCGGTGTCGACACCGGTTCCCCCAGCCGAGGACGAGCAGGCAGTCCTGGGTAGCCCCCTCGTCGTACACGCGAATCTGCATACGCGACGTTCCCGCGGCGGAGACATAAGCCCGGGTGAACGCCTGACAGCCGCCCGTCGTGTTGCCGGCGTGGGTAGCCAGTTGGTGCGCTCAGGGCCGCCACGATAGCCACGCCCCGTGTGGCTCGTAGTCGGCGAGACGTGTCGTTTCGATGTCGCCATCAGTCCAGCGCCTCCAGTCCAGCCCCACCGACTCGCCGCCCGACAGGTCCCGCTGACCGGTGAGCCAGTGCAGCGGGCGCTCGGCCATCAACTCTTCGAGAAACGCCGTCAGCGCCTCGCTCAGTTCCGCCGAGACCTGATACAGCACGAGCGTGTTCACGACACAGACCGGTACGTCGGACGGAATCTCGTCGAGTACCGCTGGCAGGTCATCGAGCATATCGCCCTCGATAAGCTCGGGTGGGTCGTCCCGCGCAACCGACAGCGAACCGTCTAAAACGGCGCGCCGCGCCTCGTGTTCGGGCCAGACGAGCGCGCGGAGCCAGTCCCTGTCGGCCTCGTCGGTCACGTCGAGCGGATTGCGGTCGATGCCAACCCGGGAGCGGATAGCTGGAGGGGTCTCTGGAAGCGGCGGATCGCCGCGCCGGACGCTGCTCTCGATGGTGACTAGTGAGTCGCCGTTACCCACTACGCGACCGTCGTAATCGTAGCGGTAGCGGTCGAACAGGAGGTTCAGGCCGGCGCTCGGCCCGAGTTCCACCAGCGCGAGCGGCCCGTCGGCGGCGCGGGCCACCTGTGCGACGGCCGGATAGAGGACCGCGCTGCGCCGCACCGCGTTCGTCTGCGTGCGCCGACTCCGCAGGAGCGCCCGGATGTCGTCGGCATGGTCGAGACAGAACGCGCGGAAGGCCGGGAAACACTCCTCGTCGGGATCGCGCGCCGACGGGGAGACATTCGAATAGTACTCGGCCAGCCGGTGGTCCGGGTGACGCCGAAGCAGGTACTGGACCGCGGCCAGCAGGAGGTGCGGGGCCTGGCGGCCCGCCGGTGCGGTCGCCGCGAGGTCCAGTATTTGCCGGTCCGTCGCGGCGTGGTGGCAAAGGTGGGCGTACAGGGGGGAGGAATCGTCAGCCCACTCAGTCAGGTCCCGGAACTGCGTCTGGAGGGAGGACATAACGGCGGAGACACCGCACTGACAGATGAGTGTTCGGCTCCCGGTAGATACTATTTAGACCGTCACACATGTAGCTGGACCAATGAGTCTGTGCCGGCAAAACGAACTCGGACGAGTCACAGTCCTCACCGCGACGAGTGGGTGCGGGATACTCTCACAGGTGGGGAGTCATGGGAACTGAGTCCGCGGACGTGGCCGTCATCGGCGGCGGTGTCGCCGGTATGAGCACGGCCGCGCGACTGCAGGCGGACGGCTACTCGACGGTCGTTCTCGAACAGCACCACAGCGTCGGCGGCTGTGCGGGCTACTACGAGCGGGCGGGGTTCCGGTTCGACGTCGGCGCGACAACACTCGTCGATTTCGTGCCAGAGGGTGTCGGCGGCAAGCTACTGTCGGCCGTCGGCTTCGATCCCCCAGCGATAGCGATACAGGACGCCTACGATGTCTGGCTGCCGGACCGGACAGTGACGCTGTACCGCGACCAAGCCGACTGGGACGCCGAGCGGCGTACGAAACTCGGCGACGACAAGCGACATCTCGCGTTCTACGACTTCATCGACGACCTCTCGGCGCGGCTCTGGCGGCTCACCAGAACAGACGTCAAGATGCCGATACGGAGCGCCGGCGACCTCGTTCGGAACGCCCGCGCGGTCGGCCTTCGGGACCTTCCGCTGGCCAGATATCTCCGCTGGACGATGGCCGACGCGATGCGCGACCACGGCGTGTACGACGACCGACCGCTCCGAGCAGTCGTCTCGATGCTCGTCGAGGATACGGTCCATGCCACGCTCGACGACGCGCCGCTGTTGAACGCCGTCCTCGGGATGACGATCCGTCGGACGGGGCTGGGCCGGGCGACCGGTGGGATGTACGGCTTCTGGGAGTCCTTCGTCGACCAGTACACGGACATCGGCGGGCGAGTCGAGACCGGGCGAACCGTGACTGCGGTGACCGACTCCAACGGCGGCTTTCGCGTGGACTCGGCGGCTGGTCCGGTCGACGCAGACCAGGTCGTCAGCACTGTCCCAGTCCCCGTTACCAGAAGCCTCGCGCCGACGGTCGTCGGTGACAGACTCGACGACTACTGTTCGATGCTGCAAGCCCACGAAGGGAGCGCAGTCGTGCTGTTTCTCGGCGTCCCGGCAGCCGAGGTCGACAGCCGCGAGCGGACGCACCACCAAATTCTGCAGGCCTACGACGAACCGCTGGGCAACGGGAACAACATGTTCGTCTCCGTCTCCGCGCCGGGTGACGACGTGAGCGCACCGGCAGGACACCGGGCAGTCATGCTGTCCACCCACTGTGCAGTCGAGCCGTGGCAAGGCCTTGACGAGGCGGCCTACGGGGAACAGAAGGCGGCCGCTCGCGAGCAACTACTTGCAGGCGGCCGGACCGTCTATCCCGACCTCGGGACCGATCCGGTCGTCTCCGAGGTGGCGACGCCGGTCACCTACGAACAGTTCACGAACAGACCCCGCGGGGCTGTCGGGGGATACAGGCAGACGCCGGCGAACGCGAACCAGGGGGCCGTCCCACAGGACGTGGGCGTCGAGGGGTTCTACCTCGCCGGTGACACCACATGGCCAGGCCTTGGCACCGTCGCCTGTGTCAAAGGGAGCGAAATCGCGGCCGACCACGTCCGGAGCTGACCACTACGGCGTGGCATAGATCGACCACCCCGACATGGTACGGGCGACACGCGACATGACGGGCACGGAGAGTCAGCGTTTAGGCCACGCAACTGGTAGCGGAGACAATGAGTCTGGACCGTCCGGAGGCAGTCGAGCGGGTCGAGGAAATCGTCGCCACAGTCGAGGACGAGACGATGCCGGTCCCGGTCCGGGAGGTGTGGGTGTACGGCGACGTGGCGCTCGGGCTGGACCCGGTCGAGCGACTGGACGTGTACGTCACCAAGGACATCCTGTTCAAGGACGCGCCAGAGCGCGCCGAGGAGTTCCAGCGCAGTCACGGCGTCGACGGCGTCGGCAAGACCGTCCGCGCCGCGTGGGCCGACGAGCATCCCGAGTACATCCGCGCGAACGCCAACGGCCACGCTGCGCCCGAAAAGTGCCTCGCCGCCCACCTCCTGAACGACGACGAGCCGGTCCACCTGGAGGTGTGTAACGCCTCCTTCGAGGACAACGTCACCCAGCGGCTCAAGGGGGCGAAGATGCGAAACGACTACGAACAGATTCTGGACCCGCGCGGGGCCTGCCTGTGGCTCGACGGCGAACGGTCGCCCGACGCGTTCCAGAAGCTCCGTGACAACGAGTTCGTCTTCCCGACGCTGACCCAGTCGCTGTCGATGCTCGGGATGGACGAGACGGAGGCCGGCGATGCCGCCGACGCGGTCAAAGAGTACCGGGCACAGCAGGAGGGAGCGACGGTTCGGGGCGACGTGGTGTAGGCGGTCGCCGCCGGCTTTGGTAGGCCGATTACTGCAGCCATGGCGCGTCGACCGTCGAGAATCGGTGTCCGCAGGCGGGACACTCGACGAGCCCCGAGCCGCGCTCGCCGTCGTCGACGGCAGCGAACCGACGGCTCCAGGTAACGTGTCGGCACTCCGGACAGCGGCGGACGAGCGGTGGTATCATGTAGAGACGCGAATCGGTACGTGTCGTCCGTAGCTGCTCGCCCCGCAAGGGTCTATCGGCGGTCAACATCGCCCCGCATGGGGCCGCCGGGCGCGAACACAGTCCATGACAACTACAACGCGATTTTGAGCGAACGGAAGGGATACACCCACACCACGGGAAGGGAATCGTATGCAACGGACGCGACGAGCGACCCTGGGACTGGTCGGTGGCATGGCAATGGGTGCCCTGAGCGGCTGTCTCGCGCCGGGCGGGAACGGCAGTGGGGACGGCGGCACGGAAACACGCACGCATCCGTCGCCGGGAACTGCTCCCGGCACCGAGACGGACGACGGAGCCACCGACACCGAGACGGAGGACGGCGGCACGGAGACGGCCACCGACGACGAAACGCCGACGGACACGCCGGACGGGCTGCCCGGCGACCTGGACCGGGTCGATACACCGCCATACGAAATCGAGGACATCGAGTGCGACTTCGACAACTCCGGCGAGGGCGACCGCGACCCGCTGTATCTCTGTGCGAACATGCCGGCCGAGCCGTCGCTGTCGTTCGAGCAGGCGTCGACGCGAGGGACGCTGTTTGCCGACGAAGGGCTACGGACGGGTTCAAACGACAACGGTGACCAGCTCTACGCGACACTGCTGACAGACGCCGACGACATCGAGCGACTCGAAGACAACAGCGGTGACGCGTACAGCCTCGCCGCCGACACCGACTTCGGGAGCCACGCCGTCCTCGTCGTTCAGACCGGCTGGGGCTCCGGGTCGATTCTCCCCCACCTGAAACGCATCGAGGAGACGGCGGACGGCATCCACGCGTTCGGCTGTTACACACAGCCCTGTGTCTACACCAGCGATTTCACCGCCCGGTCGACGGTCGCCAGATTCGAGCATCCGGACGCGCTCGACAGCGGCGTCGTCAGCCTGACCGTCGACCCGTCGACACGGTACAACGTGGCGACGGGCGAGGACGTAGTGACAGTCGACCGGTCGGAGTGACCCCCTGATTCTTTTCGACCTGCCGGTGAAGCGACAGCTATGGCAGCCCTCCCGATTCGAACCCTCCACGTCCTCGCGATGGCGGCCCTCGTCGGCGGTACGACCCTCCTCTGGTACAGCTATCGGAGCGGCGCTATCGCCTCGCTCGCGCCCGCGCGACAGTTCGAGTGGCTGTTCTGGGCCGGCGTCGGCGTGCTCGTGTTCACCGGCGTCGGCAACCTCGGCACGCTCGGACCGCCGGGTCCCGGAACCGACTGGGGACGGACCCTGCTGGTGAAACTCGTCGTCGTCGTCGCCCTCGTCGTGGGATCGGTCGTCCGGACGCTCCTCCTCGTTCAAGCCAGCGACCGCGAGGCAACATCCGGTGACCTGTCCCCAACCCTTCTGCGAACGCTTTCGCGGGCGTACGGCGTGACGGCAGCGGTCCTCCTCGGTATCGTCGTCCTCGCGGAGGTCCTCGCACATGGCTGAGGACCGCCGTGAGCGGAGAGCTGAAAGCGAGATAACGACCGGGGCCGAGACCGAGCCAGCACACACCGCGGAACGGGCCAACGCGCGACCGGTCTCGCTCGTGACGTGGACGCTCGCCACGTTCGACACCGCCCTGTTCGTCCTGCTCGGCGTCCTCGCCGCTCACGCGAGCGCCGGTCTCGCCGACCTGCTCGCCGGGCTGAACACCCTCGTCGGCGTGGCCGTCTTCTGCTACCTCTGGGCGCTGTTCGTCCTGGCGGTTCGATGGGTTCACGGCCGGGTGGCGCTCGACTCGGCCGGAGTCAGCACGCTCGTCCTCCACGGAGTTGCGGCCGGCTGTGCCACCGGCGTCGCGTTCCTGCTGGGACTGTTCGCGGTGGCGCTCGTGCCGACAATACAGAGCGGCGGGGACCGACTGCAGGCGGTGCTGCTTGTCTTGCTCATCGGGGCCGGTGTCGCCGCTGTCGTCGGCGGCGTCGTCGGACTGGTCGCCAGCCTGCTGGACGGCGCAGTCTACAGACTGGCGGGCTATTTCCTCCCTGAAGCCGAGAACGAGCAGGTCACGGAACCTCGCCGACAGTGACGAAGAACGGGACCGTCTCGCGGCGTTCGTAGGCCTCCGCTTGCATCTGCTCGATTACGTCACGGCCCATCGACCGCCAGCGCTCCCGGAGCGCGTCGTACTCGGCGGGCGTCGCCTCGCCGTTGAGAATCGTCTCGCGGTCGTGGGCCAGTCCGGTCCCGGTCGCCTTCCGCCGGGCCGCCTGCATCGCCGCGTCGTCGTAGGGCGGCTCGATGCGCTGCTCTTGGTCGTACTGTGTCGTCGAGACGACGGACAGCCCCGCGTCGCGGAACACGTCGGCGGCGTCGCTACCGAGGGTGACGTCCGTTCGCACGCCATCGAGAAAGAGCCGACGAGCGCGGCGGGCCAGTATCGGTTCCGCGTCGACGGTCGACTCGACGGTGACGGCGGCGTTGTTCGGCTCGATGGCGGCCACGCGGTCGGTGGCGACGCGGGCGAACTCCCGAACCGCGACCTCGGGGTCTGGGAGGTTGATGAGCAACGCCTGACACACCACCAGGTCGAAGCTGTCGTCGGCAAAAGGGAGTCGCGTCGCGTCCCCGCAGACGGTCGGGTCGCCGGCGGCGGCCAGCAGGTCCGTATCGGCGTCGAGGCCGACGACCGTTCCGTCGGTCTCCTCGCGGAGGACGCGGGTCAGCTCGCCGGTCCCACACCCCACGTCGAGGACGCGCTCGCACTCGCCCAACTGCAAGCCCGAGAGCGCCTCGCGGGAGTCGGCCCACATCCCCCGGCGGGTGGTTTCGAGGTAGTCGGCGGAGAACCTGCGCACAGTTCCGCAGAGTCGAGTCGACCTAAAAAGTACCGCGGTCGAACGCGCTCGCGCTCCCTCACAGAATCGAGGAGATCGGATACGTGCGCTCGATAGCGGCGTCTATTCGCCGCGGAGTTCCGTGACGCGCTCGATGTTCCAGGCGAAGCTCTTGCCGTCCTCGGTCGGCGTCTCGAGCACCAGCGGCACGTCGCGGATGGCGCCGTGGTTGACGAACGCGCGCATCCCGTCCTCGCCGATGTGGCCCTCGCCGATGTGGGCGTGTTCGTCCTTGTTCGTCCCGCACTCGTGTTTGGAGTCGTTGAGGTGGACGCAGGCGAGATCATCGAAGCCGACGACCTCGTCGAACTCCGCCAGCGTCTCCTCGACGGCCTCGGGCGTCGAGAGGTCGTAGCCCGCAGCGAACATATGGGCCGTGTCGAGACAGAACTCGATGTCCTGGTCGGTTCGTTCCCGGACCGTCGCCAGGTGCTCGAACTGGCCGCCGAGTTTCGTCCCGCTGCCCGCGTCGGACTCGACCAGCACGGTGACCCCCTCGGGGATGTCGAGGTCGTCCAGTACGCTCGCGGCGTTGTCCAAGCCGCCGTCGACGCCCGCGCCGGTGTGAGCGCCGAGGTGGACGTTGACGTACTCGATGCCCAGCTTCGCGGCGGCGTCGACCTCCTTCTGCATGGAGTCCAGCGACTTCTCGCGGAGGTCGTCCTTGGGCGTACAGAGGTTCACCAGATACGACGAGTGGATGACCCACGGGCCGACGCCGTGGTCGGCTGCGAGGTCGCGGAACTGCTCGGCCTCGTCGTCGTCGATGTTCGGGTCCTGCCAGACCTGCGGCGAATGGGAGAATATCTGCCCGCAGTTGCCGCTGTACTCGACCTGTTCCTCGACGGCGTTGTAGACGCCGCCGGCGATAGAGGTGTGTGCCCCGACTCGTACCATGCACACCGGTCGGTGATGCCCGACAAAAGAGGTTCCGGAGTGGTACGATCGGTTATAGCTCGTGTCCGGATTTCGCCGGAGCGGGACGACAGACCGGGGAACAGAGATACCCGACCGCCTCAGACCCACTCGCGGACGGGTGGGATCATGCGGAGGCTCGATAGCGCGAGGTATGCACCGAACAGGACGAGTACTACACCGATAGCTGCCGGGAGCGGCGTTGCTGACAGTAGTAACGCTGCGCCCCAGGAGGCCAGTACGATGCCGATACCGACCAACATGAGCGTGCCGAGCGCGCCGAGCACTGCGTCCTCGGTAGCCACCCGGACAATCGCGTACAGTTCTTCCTCGGAAAGCGTTGCGGCGCTGCCGTCGGCTGCCCGAGGGTCGGCGGAGGTGTCGGCAGAGCCGTCATCAGCGGGGGACGAGACCATGCCACTGCTTGGCCGGGTTGCCACAAAACGGTAACGTAGTTCTGTTGTCAGTAACGCTGGACAGTCCACCCTCGTAGCCCGTCATTGCAGGTGTGAGGGTCACGATGAATCGACCACGTATTCTTAGCAATAGCCAACCATCTAGTTTTGAGCGTCTTCAGTCGACTGGTAACCGACTTATACCGGCCTCGATAAGTTAGTAATAGCCAAATGACCGAATCACAGGCCGCAGTTGATGAAACACGCGAGTTCGAGTTCGTCTTGCAGTTCGACGCGGGAGCCGATAGCCTGATGGACGTGTTCCGGCAGTACGAAAGCCTCTCTGTGTGGTCCTCAGCCATCTTCGTCGGTGACGACCACATGTGGCGGCTGGACCACGCGAAAGGGACGCCCGAGGCCCTGAACGCGTTCGACGAGGTCTTCCTGGACGAAGACCGCTGTAACGAGTGTTTCGACGTCGTGAGCTGTGAGACGACGCGGACGTACCACATGCTGGACCGCGGGGAAACGTCACGGACAGTGTACACGTTACGTCGCGAAATCAGCGGCTGTCAGTCGCTGCCGAGTTTCCTGCACCGGCACGTCAGTGAGGGGACTATCTTCGAATCCCGGCGGACTGGCGACGAGTACCGCTGGCGCGTCCTCTATCCGGGGTCGAACCCCATCGGCGAGGTGTACGACAGAATCGAATCGAGCCTCCGCGACGGCGTCACGCTCTCGGTGTCTCACATCACCAGTGCCGGAAACTGGAAGGCCACCGAACGGGTCGCGACGAACTTCTCGCCCCAACAGTGGCGGGTGCTGAAGGCCGCCGTGACCCACGGCTACTACGAGCGGCCGCGGGAAGTCTCGGTCAAGGACCTCGCATCGATACTAGACGAGCCCCGGTCGACCGTGCAGTACCAGCTCCGGACTGCCGAGGACCGCCTTATCTCGCAGTTTGTCGAAGAAACACTCTGAAGGGCGATCTTTCAGGATAGGACGCGGCTCGTGGTGGCCCGGCACGGCCGTCATCGCCGGACCGCACCGCCAGCGTCAGGGCGACCGTCGAATCCACTCGTCTGCGTCGAACTTCTCTTCCGCGTGCTCGCGTGCGCATGCCAGTTCGTCGTCCGTCCACGAGCCCTCGGTCGCGTCGACCCACTCGGCCAGCGTCGAGCGGAGCGTCTCGACAGCCTCGGCGCGGTCGATATCGGCGTACTCGTCTATCGCTCCGACGCGTTCGGTGAACCGCTCCGAGTCGGGGTCGGCGGTGAAACAGCCGCAGTGGCGGTCGGGGCGCAGCGAGACGGACAGGGAACCGTGCTGGATGACGGCGTCCTTCTGGCGGTACTGGGCGTTCCCGCTGAGTTTGCGGCCATCGGGGCCGACGATATCGTGGGCCGGATGGAGTTGCCGCAGGTAACAGGCCGGCTGGTGGACCGCCGACCGCTCGTCGTCGGCAAACGACGCGTCGACGCCCATGCGTTCGAACGCTTCGAGCACCGGCTCGCAGAACTGCTCGTAACACGCCATCAGATCGCCCGGCACGGCCTCGGCCGGCGCGATGATGCCGTACGAGATGTCCGCCACGCTGTCGTGGTAGATCGCCCCACCGCCGGTGGGCCGTCGCGTCACCCCAACGTCCTCGCGCTCGCAGAACTCCCAGTCGATCGTGTCGGGGTCCTGTCCGTAGCCCAGCGACAGCGTATCGGGCCAGGTGTACACTCGAACCGTTGCCGGACCGCCAGCGGCGACGGTTTCGGCAGCGGCCGCTTCCAGCGCCATCGTCATCGGTCCGGGTCGTGTTTCCTCGCCGATGACGCGCCACTCCAGGTCGGCCAGTGACATACCCGGGCTTCGTGACGCGATGCGATATGAATTGCGGGCTATAGTAGCCATTGAAAATCAATGCACACCTGATCGCACGATGGCAGTGTGATCAGTGTGTAAATCGTTTCAATTGTTACTATAGCAGCGGGTGGAATGACTGACGGGGTCGTTGTTTATGCAAAGAGCCAGAAAGCCCCCGCTCGCTCGACTCCTGCGACTCGCTGCGCGCTTCCTCGCTCCTCAACGTCGCTCGTCAGTGCTTGCATCGCCTCGAACGTCGAGCGAGCGGCCCCTTTCAGTCCCACCCGTAGCCGGTTGGACAAAGAATGCTGGGCGGGACTGAAAGGGGCGTTGTCGGCGCTGTGCGCCGACTGCTCGGGAGACCGCAGGTCTCCCGGTGGCCGGCTGGACGAAGGCGGGCGATGTAAGCACCACAGGAGCGACCGGAGGGAGTGACAAGGAGCGCAGCGAGCCCCCCGAGTTCAGCCGGCCGGGGCTTTCTGGCTGTACAAACACCTGTTTCCAATCACGAGAGCGACAGAAGTGGGTCCTAGCCCTGAACGTTCCCGCAGTCGGTACAGGTGAGTTCGAACCGGCCCTCGGCGAGGGCGACGCTCTGGGTCGTCTCCGCGTCACACTCCGGGCAGTGCGCTCTCGATTCCAGGTCGTCCCAGTCGTGAGTTGCACCGGGCGCGCCGAAGGCCCAGCCGACGACGCGCTCGTCGCCGGCGTTGTATCCCTGCTGGAACTCGCCGGGTTCGAAGCGAATGAGTTCGCCGCCCGAGACGTCGACCTCCTCGCGGTCGAGGCCCACCTCGAAGGTGGTCTGTCCCTGCTCGATGTAGAACACTTCTTCCTGGTCGTGATGGCGGTGGAGGCTCCCCGAGAAGGAGTCACCGGGTTCGAGTTCGAAGTAGTTCGCCGCGAAATGCTCGGTCCCGAGTTTCCGGGAGACGGGCTTGCGGATGTCGTGTACCTGCATCGGGTTCCGTTCGACCGGTACGTCGTCGATAGTTACTGTGTCCATGATCAGTGTCGTCCTGAGTCGGGCCACCGCTGGCCCCTGTGGTGTGTTCGCAACCCAGCATTAGGAGACACTGTTCCAGAGTTTATAGTTTTTCGGGAAGGCAAACAGTAGTCGGCCGCTCCGGCGGTTACCGTACAGAGCGGGCTATTCCGCTGATGTGGGCCGCTGTTCGAGTACGTCAGCCATCACATGGGCCTCGGCCTTCCGAAGGTGTTCGGCAGCGGTTCCGGGAGCACAGCCCAGTTCGGCGGCGACGTCGTCGACACCGCCCTCGCGGGGGTCAGCGTAGTACCCGCAGTCGACGGCAGCGGCGACAGCTTCGAACTGCCGGTCGGTGAGCGCCGCCCCGGTATCGAGCCGCCGGCTGTCGTACTCCCCGACCTCCCGAACGTCGACGGAGACGCCGTCGGGCACCGTCTCGACTGCCTGCTGGACCGTCCCGCCCGGGCCGACCAGCGTGAGCCCGACCGTTCCGTCGGCGCGGTAGGCCACCGGCGAGACGATGACCAGGCCGGCCCGTGTGAGCGCGTCGACGAGGTCGTGGCCGGTCGTCGACGGCGAGTCCTGTACGTAGAGGTAGAACGTCTCGTCGGGGCACGTCGAAATGGCGTACTCCCGGACGGTGTCAGCCTGTTCCAGCGCCGCCCGGTAGGGCTCCGGCGGGAAGCCGTCGACATGAAACAGCAGCGTCTGGAGGTCGGCACCTATGTCGTTGCCCCGGAGGAGATAGCTCCCCTCGTAGCCGTCGTGCTCGACGACGAACTGATGCATCGGGTGGCGGACCTCGGGGGCCATCCACAGCGAGAGCGTGACGTATTTCATACCTGGCTGTTCCGAGCAGTATTTAAAATAACCTCGGGCGTGAGGGGATAGTCCGAGGCACTCGGCCGCCGAACGCACGGACACTGAGATGGCCCAGACAGTCCACCGCACCGACGACGTCCATCCGCTTATCGAGCCGATTGCCGACCACGTCCTCTCCACCGAACGCCACGAGAACGCTCCGGCTGTCGTCATCCGCGCTGACGAAGTACAGACCGTCCTCTCGACGCTGAAAGAGAATATCGGCTTGGACCACTGCGCCTGCGTCACGGCACAGGAGTACGCCGACCGGTTCGAAACGATCTATCACCTGCGGCGCTACGCCGACCCGACACAGGAACTCTCGGTCGTCGTTCCGACGCCCAGGGAGTCGCCGAGCAGCGAGTCAGCCGCACCCGTGTACCCGACGGCGGCGTGGCACGAGCGGGAGGCCTACGACCTGGTCGGCATCGAGTACGCGGACCACCCTGACCTCCGGCGCATTCTCCTGCCCGAGACCTGGCAGGGCCACCCGCTGAGCCGGGACTACAATCAGGACCAGCCACAGATCGTCTCCTTTCGCGAGCACGAGCGCCTGCTCGAAGACCGCCGCGAGGGGCCGGAGACGATGCACCTCAACATGGGGCCACACCACCCTTCGACTCACGGCGTCCTGCACCTGAACGCCCAACTCGACGGCGAGCAGGTGGCGGCCGTCGACCCAGACATCGGCTACATCCACCGCTGTGAGGAACAGATGTGTCAGCAGGGCACCTACCGCCACCAGATCATGCCGTACCCGGACCGCTGGGACTGGGGCGGGGCCGGGCTGTTGAACGAGTGGGCCTACGCCCGCGCGGCCGAGGACCTCGCCGACATCGAGGTGCCGGCCTACGCCCAGATCATCCGGACGATGGGCGGGGAGCTCTCGCGCATCCTCTCGCACATGCTCGCGGTCGCGACCTACGCGCTGGACGTAGTCGGCGAGTTCACCGCCACCTTCCAGTGGGGGGTCCGGGACCGCGAACTCGTCCAGGACATCCTCGAAGACCTCACCGGCCAGCGGCTGATGTTCAACTACCTGCGGCTGGGCGGCGTCGCCTGGGACCTGCCCGAGCCCCGCGAGGCGTTCTTCGAGAAGATACGCGCGTTCCTCGACGACCTGCCCCACAAGCTCACAGAGTACCACGACATGCTCACCAGCAACGAGATCCTCCAGTTGCGGACGATTGACACGGGCCACCTCCCGCCCGAAACCGCGAAGGCCTACGGCTGTACCGGGCCGGTCGCGCGAGCATCCGGCGTCGACTACGACCTCCGACGGGACGACCCATACGGCTACTACGACGAACTCGACTGGTCGGTCGTCACCGAGCAGGGCGGCGACAACTTCTCGCGCCTGCTCGTGCGCCTGCGCGAGGTGGAGGAGTCCGCGAAAATCATCGGCCAGTGTGTCGACCTGCTGGAGGACTGGCCCGAGGACGACCGCGAGATACAGGCCAACGTCCCCCGCACGCTCCGGCCCGACCCCGACACCGAAATCTACCGCGCCGTCGAGGCCGCGAAGGGCGAACTCGGCATCTACATCCGCTCGGACGGGACGGAGACGCCGGCCCGGTTCAAGATCCGCGGCCCCTCCTTCTCGCACGTCCAGGCGCTGTCCGAGATGGCGCGTGGCGAGTACATCCCCGACCTCGTAGCGACGATAGGTAGTCTTGACACCATCATGGGCGAGGTCGACCGGTAGGCCGGCACCCATCTGCGACGAACACAGCCAGTGAGTTTTGTACGCCGGGCACGTACGTCCGGTGATGACTGAACAAGCGACATTCGCGGGCGGTTGCTTCTGGTGTACGGAATCGGTGTTCAAGCAGGTCGACGGCGTGACCGATGTGATTTCGGGCTACGCCGGCGGCCACGTCGCCGACCCCAGCTACGAGGCGGTCTGCCGCGGGGAGACGGGCCACGCCGAGTGTGTACAGCTCACTTTCGATCCGGACGAGGTGAGCTACGAGGACCTGCTCGCAGTCCACTTCACGACGCACACCCCGACGACGAAAGACCGGGAGGGCAACGACGTCGGCACGCAGTACCGCTCGGCCGTGTTCTACCACGACGAGGCCCAGCGCGAAACCGTCGAAGCCCTCATCGAGGAGATAGAGCCGGGCTACGACAGCGACATCGTCACCGAAGTCGAGCCGCTGGAGACGTTCTATCCCGCCGAGGAGCACCATCAAGACTACTTCGAGAAGAATCCGGACCAGAGTTACTGTCAGTTGACCATCCCGCCGAAAATCGAGAAGCTCAAAGAGAAACACGCGGAACTGCTGGCATGAGCTTCGAGTACACGACGGAGGTCGAGGTCCGGTACACGGACATCGACACGTACGGCCACGTCAACAACGCGACGTACGCGACCTACTTCGAGGAGGCTCGCATCGACTACCTGCACGACGTGGTCGACTGCGGCGAAGCGCTGCTCTCGGGCAGCGAGTCGGGCACCGGCATGGTCATCGCGAACCTCGAAGTCGATTACATCCAACCGGTCCGGATCAGCGACTCCGTCGCCGTTGCCGTCCGGGTGCCCCGTCTGGGCGGGAAGAGCTTCCCCTTCGAGTACGAGGTCCGGACCGAAGACGGTGTGGCTGCGACCGGGGAAACGACTGTCGTCACGTACGATCGCGACACGGAATCCTCGCGTCCGATCCCCGAAGACTGGCGGGAGCGGATTGCGCAGTTCGAAGGGCTGTAGCCACAGCCGATAGCATGACGCCGCCCATTTCGTTCCGCCCACGCTAGAAATCATCGAGCCGACCGGTGGTTTTATTTTTCATCGAGATGTTGTATTGAAAACATATGGAATATAGTACCGACCTCGGACGGCGCGCCCTCTTTGCCCTCGCAGGCGTAGCACTCCTCCTCGTGGTCGGGTTCGTCCTGTCCCAGTTCCTCCCGACGCTCGTGTTTACCGTCTTCCTGTACTACGCCAGCCGACCGATTTATCGACGGCTCGGGCGGCTCCCGATGCCCGATTCGTTCCTGAATCGAGCTGTCCCCTACCAGAAGCAGGTCCATGCGGCGGCCACGATTTTCTTCTTTCTCCTGCCGTTCGTGGTTCTGGTCGGCTACACGCTCGTCCTCATTGTCCCCGAGTTACAGGCGTTCTTCGGCGAGGGCGGCCTGGGCGCGGCGTACCTCGCGCAGTTCCAGGATCTCCAGGGTGGTTCACTGCCAGGGCCGCTCGCCGACCTCGGCTTCACCGATGTGCTGGCAATGGGACCGGCTGAGGTGATCGACCTGTTGCGAAACGCGAGAGTCCAGTCGTGGCTGGGGCAAATATCCGATACGCTCATCGACTCCGTAAGTATGCTTACGGCGCTACTGCTGCGCGTGTTCATCATGTTCGCCGGAACGTACTACCTGCTTACCGACGGACCGCGCCTCGTCGGCTGGTTCCTCGATACCTTCGACGGATCGGGCGTCCTCAGGGAGTACGCGGCAGCAGTCGATGAAGAACTGTCCTCGATTCTCTTCGGGAACATCCTGAACGCACTGGTGACTGGTGTCATCGGGATTTTCGTGTTCTCGCTGTACAATCTGGTCGCTCCCGGCTCAGTGCAGGTTCCGTTTGCACCACTCGTCGGCGCACTCACCGGCATCGGGAGCCTCGTTCCCGTTGTCGGAATGAAAATCGTTTACCTGCCCGTCACTGCACTGCTTGCGGTCTCCGCGGTCGTCACGGGACAGCCAGCGGCCCTGGCATGGGTTGTCCTCTTTCTCACAGTCACGCTGGTCGTCGTCGACACGATCCCGGATTTCCTGATTCGGCCGTACGTCAGCGGCGACCTGACCCACATCGGCCTGTTGATGTTCGCGTACATCCTCGGACCGATCGTGTTCGGCTTCTACGGCATCTTCCTGGGCCCGATCCTGCTGGTCCTTGCCGCCCAGTTCTTCCGGATTATCGTTCCCTACATCATCACGGGCTCAGTCGCAACGACGCAAACGTCGCTCTCCGACTACGACTCCGCGGAGTCGTAACCGTAACGGGCTATCCGTTCCCGAGTCGGGCGCTGGCGGTCCCGAAGTCGAGACAGCGACTGTCGACCGACGAGTCGACTCGGTCGAGCCACCGCAGTTCCATCACCGAGAGCCGGTAGTGACACGTCGACGGCTCGATCTGTTGCCAGTAGATGTACCGGACGTCCGGTACTGGTTCGGCCTCGTCGTAGGCCGCTGGGAGGTCGTGGGTTTCGAGGTCCGACATCGGCACCGGTCCCGGCGTCTCGACGGGTGTGAAGACGACGCCGACGCTACCGAGGAAGGCGACGTTCACGACGAGGACCAGCGCGAGGATGACGCCGAGATTCTGCGCCTGTTGTCTGTCGCGAAGCACCGTGGCAATCATGCCGATACCGATTGCGACGAACGCGAGCCCCGGAATGAGGTCGGTGTAGCCGCCAGTTTCGAAATCGACGAACAGTACCAGAAACGCGAACCACGCTGCGCCGACCGGAATCCACCATTCGGTGCGCCCGGCAACGCCGTCAGTGTCAGTGAAACAGCATCGAGCGGTGTGAGCGAGGCCGAGTCCACCGAGCAAGACGAACGGTGACGCCCATTTGAAGTGGACGACACCGGCGACGAACCGAGCGAGCAACGACGCGTGTTCCTCCGTTTGTAACGGTACGAGGAGAACCTGAACGACCATCTCCGAGGCTGAATGCCAGAGGAGAAACACCGGTATCAACATGACGACGGTAAAACCGAGACCGCCGGCGACGACACGCTCAAGCGCCCGCGTGTCGCGCCGTTGGATCGCTAGACCGACCACGATCAGCGGGAAGATGGCCCCAGCCTGCCAGTATCCAACACTGGCTGCCGCAGCCACGCCACTCAGTGCCGGGTAGCCACGCGTGTACAGATATATCGCCAGTAATCCACAGAGAACGAGGAGGTATTTCGCTTTGAACCCATACGCCGGCCGGACGGCAAATCCCGGCAACAGGAACATCGACAGGCCAGCCAGCAGCGCAGCGATATCATCGCCAGTGATGTCATAGACCAGTATCACGACGAGTCCGACGATTGCACACACCGCACCGCTCATCAGCACCACGCTGAGGAGGTGGAGTCGGTACATATCGCCACCGGACAGCAATGCCAGTATCCCGGTCGTCTCGTAGGACAGCGGCAACTTCGGTTCCCAGGCGTCGACGTACAACCGCCCTCCGCGTGTCAAATACCAGCCGAGATGCTGGAAGATACCGGCGTCGGGTGCCATGGGCGGTCGAGTGGAATCGAGTGTGATTGTCAGGAAAACGTACAGTTGCGTGCCGACGGCAAACAGTACCGGAAACGCGAGTCGTCTATCGTGGGGATGGAGGGCAAGCGAGCGAAGCAGATCTCTGAGTTGATCTTTGTTTCGTCTGCTCACACGGGCTGTTTGTGTTCAGGTGACCAAAAGTATAGACTAATTTAGAACATATTCAGTAGCCAAAGGCAGCTACTGTTCGCATTACATATACTGCTACCGAGATTAGGATTGTGTTTTTAGATTGATGTGTCGCTCGTGATTCCGTTCAGACACCGTTCATATAAAGGGAGTCTGCAACCGTTCAGAGCCCGTGTTCACGAGTACTCAGTCGTGATTTGAGCTACAGAAACGGTAGTACAGCGGTGATACCCGACCGATAATACTACTATATGAGCCTGTACCATGTGGGTTAAAGTATTCCCTACTCGGCAGGACATTGTCTCAGACGCTGTTGGGCGCGAAACATCGAAACCAAGTCCGTATCGGAGTAGCTAGATACCCATATTAAAGCAGTATATCCAGCACGAGGGAACCTGGGCCCGCTTACGAGCGCACTGTGCTTTGATCTGACTCAGCACGGGGACGCTGGACTGGGTTTGAAACGTCTACTCGGCACGGAGCGACTGACAAGACCAACACTGGATACTCCGCAGAACAGCCCGCTCGCCCACCAGCGGTACTGATCGGCACATCGACAGTCCGATTGCAAACCGAACAGCGACGAGGCCGAGACATGATTTTGTATAGCGAATACTAATTTATCAATGCCCTCCGCCGAACGCGTCGGCCTTTTACCAGTTGGCCCAGTAGAGAACCCTAATGGTCCAGAACGTGGCTTCAGTGATGGCGGAGCTGGAACCCGAGGACTTCCATCTGCTCTCCGGCGTCGAACAGGGGATGCGGTTCTCGGAGTACGTCGCCCGCGAGAAGTTGACCGAGTTCTCCCGGCTGACGACGGAAGACGTCGACTACCGGCTCGACCGGTGTGCGGACCGGGGGCTGGTCGAGCGCAAGACCATCCAGTACGAGGGGTTCAAACTCACGTTCGAGGGGTACGACACGCTTGCGCTGCACACCTTTGCCGAGCGCGACACTATCGAAGGAGTTGGGTCGCCGCTGGGCGTCGGCAAGGAAAGCGACGTGTACGAGGCCCAGTCGTACAAACCGGTAGCGCTGAAATACCACCGCGAAGGGTACACCAATTTCCGTGAAGTGATGAAAGAGCGGGAGTACACCGCCGACCGCGACCACGTCTCCTGGCTCTACACCGCCCGGAAGGCCGCCGAACGGGAGTACGATGCCCTCGAAACGCTGTATCCGGACGTATCAGTCCCACAGCCTATCGACACGAACCGCCATGCGATTGTCATGGAGAAGATAGACGGCGTCGAACTCTCCCGAACGAAACTCGAACCGGAACAGGTACTGCCGATTCTGGATCTCGTGCTTGAGGAGATGCAGACGGCCTACCGCGAGGGGTACGTCCACGCGGACATGAGCGAGTACAACGTCTTCGTCACGAACGAGGGCGTCGTCGTCTTCGACTGGCCCCAGGCCGTCCCGACCGACCACGAAAACGCCAGGGAACTGCTAACCCGCGATGTGGAGAACATCGTGAGCTACTTCGAACGAAAGTACCCGCAGGAAATCAGCGACGTGGACAGGGACGCAGTCGCCGAACGGCTGGCGACCGACGCGTTCGAGTCTATTACCGAGTTTACCGAGTAGCGACGTTTTAGCCGCTACTCACCTTCTGTTGGCTGTTCACGGCCGAGTCGGAGCTTGACCGATCGCGGTCGAAATAAACCATATAGTGCGATATCAAATCGGTCAAACCGTACTGAACGGGTCGATTCGAGACAGCGGTGAGAGTAGCGGTGTGTTCCCGGTAGCGAGGCCGAGTGCCACGCGACAGACTCGCTTCGCCGAACAGCGGGTTCAACTGTTCCTTACCGAGCTTCACAGATTGGATTAGGCAGTCCTAAAAACCGCAGACGTTTTATATTATTAGGTTGGCCTAAAACATATGGCAGACGACGGTACTGCGTGCGGGGCACAAACGGGGAGAGACCCGCGGAGGGCTCGATGGCAAGCGGTTTCGTATCGTCGAGGACTACGTCGGCACCCTTCGCGGGGTAGCGGCGTGCACCGCGGGCCATATCCCGAGGTCCCAGTGGCGAGCAGTTGCTCGACCGCCCGTGCTCTGCCGACACTATTGGGGGGCGTCTGCCTGATGAGTGGCGACAGCGATAGCGGGATATCGGGGGAACCGGACGATGGGTAAACGCCCGCAACGGTCGCGCGCTCGACTGTGGGCTTGGGCCTACGCGGTGGTCTTCGGGACCGGGGAGCAGTCGAAGGGGGAATCGACGGCTGGTACGCCCGCAGCAAGCGGCGGGGATGGGGCGGATTCGGCGGAGCGATGAGAACGGCGCCGGAGTATTTGCTGGCGATCTACATCGCACAGCACCGGAACGACCCGCCAGTCGCACCGGGAGAGTTGGGGGAGATGCTCGATCGGTCTCCGGCGGCGGTGACGGAGATGTGCCAACGACTCGCCGAAGACGGTCTCGTCTCGTACGAGCCCTACGATGGCGTGACGCTAACTGAATCGGGGCGCGAGGAAGCCGCAGAGTTACACGAGACGTACGTGACCGTCTCGTGGTTCTTCCGAGGCGTGCTCGATCTCGACGACCACGAGACGGAAGCGATGGAACTGGCCGGTCTGGTCAGTCCGATGGTCGCCGAGCGGTTGGCGGCCACACTGCCCTGTGACGCCGGGGCAGAAGGTACACGGGGGGTTGCCGATTCAGACTCGACGACCTCCGATGGGGACACTGCGTGAGAGCGTATCGGTCAAGGTGCGAGGATTACAGCCGGCGTTCTGAGCGTCCGCTCGTATCTGGATCGCAACTGTCGGCATTTTCTCGATACTGGCCGGGACTCGGTTTTATTCACACCGGACAGCGTTCGCCGTCGAGGAGAAGGCGGTGGATCGGCCGGACTGAGTCAGTGTGTGGACGGAGCCAGGTAGCTATCTGCGAGGATTCCAGGGCGGGAACTAGACCGGCAATGTATTCTCGGGGACCGTGCCGTCGTCGGACCAGCCGCGCGCGTCGTAGTACTCGTCGAGCGCTGCCTCGAACGACGGGAGTTCGTAGGGGAGCGCGTCGTCCGTCCGGTCGAAGCCGCGCTGGTTGTTGAAGTGGCGTTCGAGGGTCACGGTGCGAGCGCCAACGGCCAGCAGGTCCTCGAAATCGGCATCGAAGAGCTGTTCGTAGCGCTCGGGGGTCATGAAGTCCCGCGAGAACTTGCAGACGACGCCGCTGTCGTTCAGCGCCATCAGGTTCTCCCGCTCGACCAGCACGCCGGCTTTCCCGAGCGTCCCCTCCGGAGCCACCGCCTGTTCGTCGGGGACGAGCGGGTACTCGACGGAGTAGAACGTCGCGTACATGTGGTCCGCGCCGCGGTTGGCGACGGCGTAGGAGAGCCCCTGGCCGTGGAGGACACGGCCCTCGTGAGCCGCGAAGTCCATCCCCTTGACCGTCCAGTTCTCGACGCCGAGGTCGTCGTGGCAGCGGTCGATACCCTCCGCCAGCGTGTCGCCGATACCGTCGCGGTGGGCGATTTTCTCGACGGTCTCGTGAATCAACTCGGTATCGCCAAACGCGTCCTCGCTGTCGAGATACGCGGCGACGGTGTTGCCGGCGGAGATGGCGTCCATCCCGAGGCGGTCACAGAGTTCGTTGGACTGCATCACGTCCACGATGTCGTCGACGCCGGAGTTCGACCCGAACGCCATCGCCACCTCGAACTCGGGGCCTTCGGTTTCGACGCCGCGCTCCTCGTCCCGTGTCGGGAGCTTGCAAGCGAACGCACACGCCGAGCAGGTCCCCTTCTTGTACTTCTTCGATTCGACTGCGTCGCCGTTGATGCCCTCTACACCCGGGAACGACTGCTCGGAGAAGTAGTAGGACGGGAGCCCGTTGACCTCGTTGGCGAGGTCCATCACCGAGACGGTTCCCTGCCGTTTCATGATGTGGTCCGCTGTGGCGGCTTCCCGGTGAATATCCGTCTGTATCGGTGGAATCTCGATGTCCGGCGGGGAGTCGCCCGCGAACGTGAGTCCCTTGACGTTTTTCGCACCCATGACCGCGCCGAGGCCGCCGCGGCCGAACGCTCGTTCCCCGCTCGTCATGATGGACGCGAACCGAACCCGGTTCTCGCCGGCCGGGCCGATAACGGCCGTCTGGTCGGCCTCGATACCGTGTTCGGCGTCGAGGTACTCCAGCGTCTCGGGAACAGTCGCGCCGGCGAGGTCGGGGACGGCCTCGAACTCGACGCCGTCGTCCCGAACGTGGAGGATGACGAGTTCGTCGCTCTCGCCGGTGAGTTCGACAGCGCTGTACCCGGTATCGGCGAAGTTCCTGGACATGAACCCGCCGGCGTTCGAGGAGAGCAGCCCGTCAGTCAGCGGCGAGACGCCGGTGCAGTTCATCCGGCCGGTGAAGCTCATCTGGGCGGCCTGCATCGGCCCCGTCGAGAACACCAGTCGGTTCTCCGATCCGAGCGGGTCAACGTCGAACGGGATCCGCTCGTGGGCGAGCCGCGTCCCGACACCGCGACCACCGAGGTACTGTTCGAGGATGCCGTCTATCTCCTCCGTGTTTGTCTCACCCGCTGACAGGTCGACTGTCAGTAGCGGCCCCGTTGAATGTATCATGATTGTTCCTTGACTAGCGATGATCTTATCGATTGTGCCATGGGCGACTGTTCAACTGAAGCCGTTCCTACCTCCATCAGGAAGCAATAAAACCCATAGTCGGTGTAATGGCGTTTTACCGTGGTTTCGGTCGCAGTTCATGAAATCATGTTTACACTATAAGTATGATCAACAATAACACATATCTTACCCTCCGAGGGATGTGTTCATGTCTCAAGATGCAGATGCCAGCGGAACGTCGACAGTATCGCGACGACGGATGCTTCAGACTACGGGTGCCGCCACACTGGCCGCACTCGCCGGCTGTAACACCGGTACCAACGACGGAGCCAGTAGCGGAGGCGGCGGTGGGGCCCCCGACCCGGTCCGTGAGCGCGTCGACGTCGATGTCGACGAGATTCAGGACGGGGGGACCCTCCGGTTCGGCCTCGGTGCCGGAATCGACTCCTTTGACCCGTCCTACAGCACCAGTGCGCCGTCCGGGAACGTCCACGGCCTCGTCTACGAGAGTATCATCACACAGGACGCCGCAGGCACCGTCTATCCCTGGCTAGCGAAGTCCTGGGAACGGTTGGACGTACAGGAAATCGAAGACGGAGCCTACGAACCGTACATGGTGTCGGCGGATACGGACGACGACGGGAACCTCGTCGCCGACGACCAGATACTCATCCGGAATCAGGAGGCCGGTGAAGTTCTGACTGTCAACGAGGCCCCCGACGCCGTCGAAGACGGTACCTACGGCATCAAGTACCAGGCCAAACTCCACGAGGGCGTCACATTCCACAACGGCGAGGAGATGACCGCCGAGAACGTCGCCCGGTCCTACGAGGTCGTCGAGAACTCCTCGATTTCGGCCCAGACGTTCGACTCGTTCCTCTACGCCGAAGTTGTTGATGACTACACGGTCAACATCTACGGGCAAGAGCCCGATGCGGAAGCCGACAACCAGCTCCCGGTCGACGTGTACCCGATGGAGCACATCGAGGAGTACCCAGACACGGGCGCGGACCCGCGCAACGACCACACCCCCATCGGGACGGGACCGTACCAGTTCGAATCCTACGAGACCGAGGAACGTGCCGAGTTCAGTTCCTTCGACGACTACTGGCTCGACGACCTCGGCCTCGACGCGCTGGAGTGGTGGGACGGCCCGGACGGCTTCCCGACGAGTCCGGTCGTCGACGAAGTCGTGGTCGCTATCGTGCAGGACAACGCGACCCGTGCCGCGGCGCTCAACAACGGCGAGATCGACCTCACGTACGGGCTCAACACCGGCACGTACGGCGAGTACCGGAGTGCCGAGGACTTCCGGCTCAGCGTGACTAATGCCGGCGCGTACAACTTCCTCCAGTACCCCGTCACCCAGTCGCCGTGGGACGACCCGCGCATCCGCCGGGGCGTCAATCAGCTGATTCCCCGTGCCCAGATCGCCGAGAACATCTACAACGGGTATCGGAATCCGGCCTACACGCCGCTGCCTGAAATGGCCGCCAAAGCGGGGACGGTGGACTACGAGGCACTCACCGAGGAACTGCGCCCACAGACCGAGCAGAACACCGAGGCGGCGACCGAACTGCTGCAGGAGGCCGTCGACGACCGCGGCGTCGAGACGCCAATCGAGGCCACAATCGAGACGAACGCGACGGACGACCGCCTGCGCGAGGCCGAACTCATCGCGCAGGTGCTGAGCAACACGGAGTTTTTCGACATCAGCGTCGAGGACTTCGAGTTCACAACATTCATCCAGCGCATCCTCGGCTCCGAGTACTACCAGCAGGGCAACATCGTCCTCATCGGCCTCTCGGGGACGTTCAACCCCGGCAGTTTCTACGACGCCGTCAACTCCATCGACAACTTCGGCCAGTGCTGTAACTTCAACCGGATTGACACGCCGGAGCTGGACGAAATCGCGACGGAGGCGCGGTTCTCCGTCGAAGCCGTCGAAGACTCACAGTTCCGGGGCGAGCAGTACGACAAGGTGTGGCAGGGACTTATCGAGCAGGCCCCGAACAGCTACACTGTCTTCGGGACAAACGTGACGGCGCTGTCGGCGGAGTACGTCGGCTACAACACGTACACGTTCTCCAGCAGCATCCTGCCCTACGGCCTGCACGCCCCAGAAGACCAGCAGGTCGCCTATCTGAACCGGGAGTAACCCATGGGTCTCAGACGCTTCATCGCAGTCCGGGTGCTCACGACCATCCCGATACTGTTCGGAGTCTCGATGTTCACCTTCGCGATGGTCCACCTGACGCCAGGAGACCCAATCGACCAGTTAGTGGCGCTAAACCCCCAGATTTCGGCCGCCGAGGAGGCGGCGATACGTGCCAGATACGGGCTCGACGGCCCGGTGTGGCAGCAGTACCTCACCTGGATAACCAACGTCCTCCAGGGCGATTTCGGGACGGTCATCAACGTCGACCAGCCGGTCGGTCCGTACATTATGGACCGGTTACCACAGACTATCGCACTGGGCCTGTTCGGCTGGGTTATTGCCCTGCTCATCGCGATTCCGACCGGCATCTACGCCGCCGTGAACAAGGACACGCTGGGCGACGACCTCTCGCGGGTGTTCGCGCTATCAGGCATCTCGCTGCCGAACTTCTGGCTCGGCCTGATGCTCATCCTCGTGTTCGCGCTCTGGCTCGACCTCTGGCCGGTGCTGGCCCCGAACAAACCGCTGTTCTCGCCGGCAATGCTGAAGTATCTCGTCCTCCCGGGCGTCACCATCGGGACGGCGTCGTCGGCCACGCTGATGCGGGTGATGCGGTCGTCGATGGCCGAGGAGATGAACAAGGAGTACGTCACGGCGGCCCGGGCGAAGGGGCTGCCCGAGCGGACGGTCGTGTTGAAACACGTCCTGCGGAACTCGCTCATCTCGGTGACCACTATCGCCGCGTTCCTGACGGCGAGTATCTTCGCCGGCGCTGTCGTCGTCGAATCGGTGTTCGCCTGGCCCGGGCTGGGAAGAGCCTTCGTCAAGGCGATCTCCGGCCGCGAAGTCGACCTCATCATGGCGATCACGCTGTTTACCGGTGTGACGATCATCCTGGCGAACCTGCTCGCAGACATTGTGTACGCGCTGTTAGACCCACGAATCCGCTACGACTGACCAATGAGTACTGAACGAGGACGCATACGCATAACGGGGTTCGACGCCGACCGCGTCGAGTCCCGCGAACCGCTATCCGACTGGACAGAGGAACGAGACACCGAAACCGAGAGTCGCTGGGAGCGCGCCTGGGGCGAGTTCCGTGACAACCGGAGCGCGATGCTCGGGCTCTATATTGTTGCCCTGATGGGAATCCTGGCTGTATTCGCACGCCCAGTGACAATCGCGGGCGTGACGGTCCAGCCCTTCTCGCTGGCCCCCTACGACCCGAGCGCGATTCTGTACGTGCAGGGTCTCGACGTGAGCGCGTACGAGGCCCCGTCGCTGGCCCATCCGTTCGGCACCGACGGCTCCGCCCGGGACGTGTTCTCCCGCGTGCTGTACGGCGGCCGGTTCAGCCTCTCGATTGGCTTCATCGTGGTCTCGATTACCGCCGTCATCGGGCTGGTGTACGGTGCCATTGCGGGCTACTACGGCGGCCGGATCGACGAAGTGATGATGCGGCTGCTCGACCTTATCTTCGCGTTCCCCGGCCTCCTGCTGGCGTTGATTATCGTCGCCGTGCTCGGCAAGGGGTACTGGGAGCTGGTGCTCGCGTTCACCGCGTTCGGCTGGGCCGGCTACGCCCGACTGATACGCGGTGAGATACTGAAGGTCAAGGAAAACGAGTACGTCATGGCCGCGAAGGCGCTGGGCGCGCGTGACCGTCGCGTCATCTTCAGACACGTCGTCCCCAACGCTATCGCACCGCTGGTCGTCCAGGCCTCCCTCTCCATCGGGACGGTCGTCATCGGCGTGGCGGCGCTTGGCTTCCTTGGCCTCGGGCTCCCGCCCGGGTCCGCCGAGTGGGGGACGATGCTGGACGCGACGCGCGAGACCATCGTCCAGGGTCCCGGCGGGACGATTCCCTGGTGGGTCACCGTATTCCCCGGCGGCGCGATCTTCCTGTTCGTAATGTCGATGAACCTCATCGGTGACGGCATCAACGACGCGCTCAACGCGCAGGAAGGCACTGACGTAGCCACTGGAGGCGAGGTCTGATGTCACTGCTGGAAGTCGAAGACCTCACGGTGAACTTCTACACTGAGGAGGGCGTCGTCACCGCCGTCGACGACCTCTCCTTTCACATCGACCGCGGCGAGAAGTTCGGCGTCGTCGGCGAGAGCGGCGCGGGCAAAAGCGTCACCGCGCTGTCGGTGATGCGCCTCATCGAGGAACCGGGCCGCATCGAGAGCGGGACCATCCGCTTCGACGGCCAGGACCTGATGGAACTGTCCGATTCAGCGGTGCGGGACGTGCGGGGCAACGACATCGCGATGATATTCCAGGACGCCCAGACCGCACTGAACCCAGTGTACACCGTCGGCGAGCAGATCTCCGAGGCCATCCGTCACCACCTCGACTACGGCGACGCGGCCGCCCGGGACCGCACGATTCGGCTGCTCGATGACGTTGGTATCCCGGAACCGGAGGCCCGCTACGACGACTACCCCCACGAGTTCTCCGGCGGGATGCAACAGCGGGCCATCATTGCGATGGCGCTGTCCTGTGACCCGGAACTGCTCATCGCCGACGAGCCGACGACGGCGCTGGACGTGACTATCGAGGCGAAGATCCTGGACCGCCTCGACCGCCTCGCCGACGAGTACGACACGGCCATTCAGCTCATCACCCACGACCTCGGCGTCATCGCGGAGATGTGCGACCGGGTGCTGGTGATGTACGCCGGCCGCGCCGTCGAGAACGCCCCTGTCGAGGAGCTGTACTACGACCCGAAACACCCCTACACCGTCGGGCTGATGAGCGCCATCCCACGCATCGGCGACCGGCAGGACCGGCTCCAGACGATTCCCGGGACGATGCCGGACCTTGTTGAGGTCCCCTCTGGCTGTAGCTTCCACCCGCGCTGTCCCTTCGCCGAGGAGGCCTGTACGCGCAAACAGCCGCCGCTCGTCGACCCCGAAACCGGCGACGGTGTCGGTCCGTCCGACCGCTCGGCGGCCTGCCTGGCCTACACTGGGGACCTCGATAGCGAACTGGACTACGAAGTCGAAGTGAAAGGGGGTCGGGGGAGTCCGCCCGACGATACCCAGCCCGACCCCCGCGGCGGGCGCACGGACACGGAACCACCCCAGGCCGACTCCGACCCGGTCGGTCTCGACACCGACCTGTTAGACCGCGATGGCCCAGACGACTCGGGAGGGCAACAGGATGGCTAAGACGGCCGATAGCCCGATCCTGGAGGTCGAGAACCTCACGAAGTACTACGAGTCTGGCGGGACCATCGTTGACACCCTGCTGGGCCGGAGTCAGGAGGTGAAAGCCCTGGACGGCGTCGACCTTGAACTCTACCCCGGTGAGACGCTGGGTATCGTCGGCGAGTCCGGCTGTGGCAAGACGACGCTCGCCCAGACGCTGCTGCGGCTCATCGAGCCCACGGCCGGCTCGGTCCGCTACAAGGGCGAGGACTTGACGGGAGCCTCGGACGACCGCCTGCGGGCGCTCCGGAAGGACATCCAGTACATCTTCCAGGACCCCTTCGCCAGCCTCAATCCGCGGCTGACGGTCGGCGACATCGTCGGCGAGCCGCTGGACATCCACGGGATCGCGGACGGTGAGGAGCGAACCGAGCGTGTCAAAGAGTTGCTTGAGACCGTCGGGCTGAGCCCGCGTCACACACACCGCTACCCCCACGAGTTCTCCGGTGGCCAGCGCCAGCGTATCGGCATCGCCCGCGCGCTCGCCGTCGACCCCGAGGTCATCGTCTGTGACGAACCCGTCTCGGCGCTGGACGTGAGCGTGCAGGCCCAGATTCTGAACCTGCTTGCGGACCTGCAGTCGGAGTTCGGCCTCTCCTACGTCGTCATCGCCCACGACCTCTCTGTCGTCGAGCATATCTCCGACCGCGTGGGCGTCCTGTATCTCGGGGAGTTCGCCGAAGTCGGCCCAACCGAGGACGTGTTCCAGCCGCCGTATCACCCCTACGCCGAGGCGCTGCTGTCGGCCATTCCGGAGCCGGACCCCGGCTGGGAAGGGGACCGTATTTTCCTCTCCGGCGACGTTCCGTCGCCGCTGAACCCCCCGTCGGGCTGTCGGTTCCACACCCGCTGTCCGAAGGTCATCCAGCCCGAAGGCACCGACATGGCCCAGTCCGAGTGGCGGTCACTGATGGACCTGAAACAGCGGCTCCGCAAAGCCGACTCGCTCGAGGCCGTCACCGCCGTACAAGAGGGCGTCGAAGACGAAGACCTGAGTCAGCTCTCGCGGTCCGCACTCGAGACCCGGGTCCGCGCCGAGTTCGGCCTCCCGGACACGGTCGGCGACCGGGAGGCCGAGGACGTGCTCGCGGCGGTGCTCGACCACCTTCACGACGAGGCCTTCGAGGACGCGCTGGCGGCGATGAACGACGCCTTCAGCTCCCCCTGTGAGCGGACTGACCCCACGCTGTTCGGTGTCGGTGACGACCACCGCATCGCCTGCCTGTTGCACGACGACGAGCGGCCGGACACGCCGACGCGGACGGGGTAGCCCCGAGCAACGCTTTTGCGCACGCCAGCCCACAATCCGACAATGCGTCGCATCTACGACTCGGGGGCGCTCCACCGCGACGACGACGAGCCACAGACACCCACTGAGCGCGGGGCACGGCCACAGGCCGCACGCAGTATCGACGGCGGGGCCTGGAGCGACCGTCTGGTGCCGACGTGGCTCCGCTATCGCGCCGTCTCGGTCGACATCGAGGTACCACAGACGGAGTATCCGGCGGGAACCGAGGTGCCGTTCGTCGTGACGATGCAGAACGCGCTTCCGGTGCCGATAACGCTCCCGACGGACTCGCCGCGGCCGTGGACGTGGTACGTCGACGGGGTGCCCGAGGCGTCCCACGTCGACAGCGTGCCCAGCGGGAACGGCAGTCTCCGGTTCGACCGCGGCGAGCGGAAGCAGTTCAGACGTCGGTGGGACCGGATGTTCCGGGTCAGCGACGACGAGTGGGAGCCTGCATCGGCCGGGGAGTACACTATCGGCGCCGGGCTGAGCGTGGCCGACGCTGGCGAGCGTGGCCTGTACAGCAAGACGACAGTCAGCATTCGCGATCAGTAACGACGCGAGCAATCGCGCACCGGACGACGCGGATCAGGATTCGGCAGGGATCGGCGCAGGTGTGGGAGTCGGCTCTGCCGGTGTTTCAGTCGGGGTTACAGCTTCCTCGTCTGTCCCGAAGCCGCCACCGAAGGCACCCCCGGCATTCGGGTCGGGTGCTTCACCGTCGAGCAGGAACGAAAGCAGGTTCCCGATGAACACCTCGTTGTCGGCGTCGTATATCTCGGAACTCCGGATGAACGTCGAGTCGGTGACAAACACCATGTTGTCGTTGCGGACGACTGTCGCGTACGTGCCGGTGCGGCGCGTCTCCAGCGTTCGGGTGCCCTCGGCAGCGGTGAACTTCGTCTCGGCATCGCCGTTCACCACCGCGTAGCCGGCGGTGTCGAACGTGATCGTCTCGACACCGTCGGTCAGTTCGCCGTCGTCGCTCGGCGACGCGTAGATGGCCTTGAAGTTGTTGTCGTTGGCCTCGTCGTCGACGTTGTACAGCTGTTCGGCACCCATCCGGACGCCGTATCGCTCGGTGGCGTTGTTGGCCCCGAACGACACCGTCGTCGTCGACTGGGTGAACCCGGTCGACAGGCGCGTCTGTGTCGGTTCGGCCAGGACGACGACACGCCCGCCGTCGTCCGTGTACTCCTGTAGCGCTTCGCGTTCCGCTTGCGAGTAGCTCCCGAGCGGTTGGACGATGAGCACACCGTCGTACTGGCCCAGTGAATCGGCGAACGAGGCGGTGCCGGACGTGCCGTACTCGATGCTGTGGCCCGCCTCGAACACCGCCTCGGTAATCGGTTCGAGTTCCGATTCGGACACCTGATTGCCGTGGCTCGTGTCGACGAGTATTCGCTTGTCACTCGCCTCGGAGTCGACCGATATTTCCCCGTCTTCGGGGTCGACAGGCGCGTTGACAGCCTCGGGCTGGTACTGCGACGGCGACTGGCCGTCGATCGACTGCCCGTCCGGCGGACCGGACGACCCCGGGTTAGCGACTGCGAGGAGGAACGTCCCGCCCAGTATCGCCACGAGAACGACGATAAACACGGCGAGCGGCTTGACGATACGGCCCTCAGTCATTGCGGATCACCGTTGCGTTGTTGTCCTCGGCGGGGATTCCCCAGACGGCGTAGTACTTCACCGGCTCCCGGAACGTCGTCTCGCTGTCGTCGGGATGGACGAGATAGGTCACGTTGTTCGCGCCCTGTACGGTTTCAGCGCCGGCAGGGACGATGATGGCGTTGAATTGGGCACCGCCGCTTCCCAGATACGCCACGTCGTACCCGTCGCCCTCGATGTCGTTCGAGAGCGCGGCGGCCCGCTCGATGGCCAGTTCGGAGTCACCGATGCGGTCGGCGAAGCCGTTCTCGGTCGCCTGTGCGCCGAGGTACGTGCCCCCGTTGGCGACTTCCTCGCGGGAGACCGCCAGTTGCTCGCCGCGGTGGCGCATGACCGTCCCGACGAAGGACCGCTGGAGCACCTCGATGTCCTCGCGGAGACCGTCCTTGCTTATCTGGGCCTTGTCCGGACCCGAGCGGACGAACGTCTCGCCCTGCTGTTCGGTCTGCTCGATGAGGCTCAGCGGGGCCTGGACGATGACGCCGATACTGCCGACGTTCGAACTCGGCTTGACCACGATCTCGTCGGCCGGAGCGATGCCGTAGTAGCCGCCCGAGGCGGCCGTGCCCTCGACGTAGGCGACGACGGGCATCTCGCTGGCGGTCCGGTTCACGGCGAGGTAGAACTCCTCGCTCGAGTCGACCGGCCCGCCGGGGCTGTCGACCCGGAGGACGACTGCCTCGATTGATCCGTTGTTCCGTGCTTCGCGGAGGTCCTGCGTGACGGCGTTGACGTTAGCGTCGGTTGTGCCGCCGCGAAGGGTGACGACGGCGACGCTCGGGTCGTCGTCGCCACCGCTTGGCACGCCGTTCCAGATGACCGGCGCGAATATCGCGGCGACGACGAGGGCGAGCGTGACTGCGATCACGTACGACGCCGTCATCGCCGAGAACAGTTGTTCTCTCCCAAACATCTATACATCCCGTTCGGACTGCGGGAGTAATAAACCCCGGTCGGCGTCCCCTGTCGCGGTCTGCCGCACTGGACAGGCTGAGAGAGCAGCAACCAACGGTTATTGGGCTCCGGGTCGTGCAACCGGTATGGAAACCCGAGCACTGGGCGACACTGGGCAGGAGAGCACGGTGCTGACGTTCGGCTCGATAGCACTCAACTGGCTCGAACAGGCGGGGGCGAACCAGCTGGTCGAACTTGTACTCGACCACGGCGTCAACCACTTCGACGTGGCACCGACCTACGGCGACGCGGAGCTGAAACTGGGGCCGAAGCTCCGTCAGTACCGCGAGGAGGTCTTCCTGGGCTGCAAGACCCAGGAGCGCGAGTACGAGGGGGCAGCCCGGAAGATCGACCGCTCGCTGAACCGCCTCGGCATCGACACCATCGACCTCTACCAGATTCACGGCCTGGAGTACGAGGAGGAACTGGACACGATCACCGCCGACGGCGGCGCGCTGGACGCGATACGCGAGGCGAAAGACGACGGGAAAATCGACCACATCGGGCTGACGAGCCACGGTAATCCCGAACTCATCCTCGACGCCATCGACCGCATCGACGACCTGGAGACGGTGATGTTCCCACTGAACCCCGTCGTCGCCGGCAAGGACGGCGACGAGTACGACTACGAGGCCGTGCTGGACCGCTGTGAAGCGGAGGGCATCGGCACGCTGGGCATCAAGGCCTTCGCGAAGGGGTCGTGGCCGCCGACCGACGAACTGGCCGAGGCCGACCGCCCGTACGCGAACTGGTACGAGCCGGTCGACACGCCGGAAGTCATCCGTGAACGGTTCGACTTCGCCGCCGCCCAGGGCCTCGATACCGTCGTCAGCCCCGGCGACCCGAAGCTCGTGGCGATGGTGCTCGACGCCGCCAGCCGCTCGGAGGGGATGGACGAGGCCCGCCAGCGCGCGCTCATCGAGGAGGCGCGCCACGACGACAGCCCGGTGCCCGAGCAACTGCACCACTGAGCGTGGACGGCGTTCCGGAGACGGTGACGGCCGCCCTCGCCGACCGGCAGGTCGAAGGCCAGGTCTGTCTTGAGGCGGGGGCCGGCGTCGGGAACACGACGGCCGGACTGCTGGCCGCGGGCGCGAAGCGGGTGTACGCGGTGACGAACGACGCCGACCACGCCGCGACGGTCCGCGAGCGCGTCGGCGACGGGAACGCCGACCGCCTCGTGGTCATCGAGGCCGACCTCCGGGCGACGCCGCTTGGGACCGGCAGCGTCGACCTCGTCACCGCCCACGGGCTCTGTAACGTCCTGCCGCCTGCCGACCTGGACGCCGTCGCGGCCGAACTGGCACGGGTGGCGAAACCCGGTGGGCGTCTCGTCGTCGACGACTACGCGGTGCCACCCACCGACGGGGCTGTCAACCGGCTGTTCGCGCTTGAGAACGCCGCCGCGCGGGTGGTCGACGGCCGGCCGGCGCTGACGTTCTACCCCGTCGCCGTGCTGGCTGCGGTGTTTGCCGATCACGGCTGGACTGTCGAACGCCGAAAGACGCTGCTCGACCCCGTTCCCTGGACCGAGGCGCATCTGGACGCCCACGCCGACGTGGTGCGTGGATACGCAGACGAGCTTCCGGACGTGATTGGGGAACCGCTGGCCGCGATAGCTGCTGACCTCGTGTCTGCTATCGGCTCCGAGCGAACCGGGACGATGTACAGTCTCGCCTTCCGGCTAGTAGATGTGTGAGACGTTTGGAGACACTGCAGCGCGAGTGCGTAGTCTAACAGCCAGAAAGCCCCGGCTGGCTGAACTCGGGGGACTCGCTGCGGTCCTCGCTCGCTCCGCTCACTGTGGTCCTTACGTCGTCCGCCGTCGTTCAGCCAGCCGCCCCTTTCAGTCCCACCTCGTAGCTGTTTGGCCAGCCGGCAGGGATGGGACTGAAAGGGGCCGCGTTCTCAGCGAACCCCGACGACGCAAGCACCTACTGGAGCGCAGCGAGTCGCGGGAGCTGAGAACGCGGGGGCTTTCTGGTTGTTCAATCACGCAACCACACAAACAGATGCAACTTTTCCTAGCAACCGAACGGCTAAGGACGCCCCGACCCACGGGCAAATATGACGCTCGACCGCTTGTCCGAGTTCGACGCCGAACCGGAAGAGGGCGAAGTCATCGACGGGGAACTGGCAGTGACCGACGACGTGCTGGTGAAGGCGTTCGCGCTGGGGCCGGACGCGACAATCGACCCGCACGAACACGATGACGCGACGAACGTGTTCCACGTCGTCCGCGGCGAGGTGACGGTCCAGCAGGAGGAGAGAGAGGAAGCCATCGCCGCGCCGGGGGTCGTGCTGAACGAGCGGGGGCAGGCCCACGGCGCGCACAATCACACCGATGGCGTCGTCGTGCTGACCGCGAGCCTCTGTCCGCTGCCGGGACAGTAAGGGGTCGCTGTCGGGATACCAGAACTGACCGGCCGTTTCCGCACCACGCTTATCGGTGTTGCAGTTCACTGACAAGACATGGCCGAATCACTGCCGACGAACGGACTCCGCAAGACAGTCGATAGCGGCGGCGTCGCGCTGGGCGTCCTCGATAACACATACAGCCCGACACTGGTAGAGTTCTACGGCGACCTCGGGGTCGATTTCATCTGGCTCGACTTCGAGCACGGCGGGCCGGACCCGTGGGACGCGGCGACAGTCGAGAACCTCCTGCGGGCGGCCGACGGCACCGGGACGGAGCTACTGGTCCGCCTGCCGGATACATCCCCGACGCTGGTGCGGAAGGCGCTGGACCTGGGGGTCAAGAACGTCTTCCTGCCGCGGGTCGAAACCGCCGACGAAGTCAGGGAAGCCGTCAAGTCAGGGCGGTTCCGGTACGACGGCGACCCGGGCGACCGGGGACTGGCAGCGCCCCGAGCGCGCCGCTGGGGCCTGGGCGAGAACTACATCGAGGCCTCGGACGAGGAGACGCTGGTCGGGACCACAATCGAGACGAAGGAGGCCGTCGACAATATTGACGCGATTCTGGACGTACCTGAACTCGGTTTCGTGTTCATCGGGCCGTTCGACCTGTCGGTGTCGCTCGGTTATCCCGGCGAAATCGAGCATCCGGAGGTGCAGGAGGCGGTGGAGACGGTCCGCTCGGCGGCAGTGGAAGCGGACGTCACCGTCGGCGGTCTCGGGTTCGGGATGGACGACGTGAACGAGAAGGCCGAGTCGGGGTACCAGATACTGCACGTCGGGAGCACGACCGGCGCGATAGAGAGCGTCATCCGCGGATGGCTGGACGATTTCGAGGGACAGCGGGGCTAAGAGAAGATTGGGGTTCCGTGACGGCTTAGGCGCTTGCGCCGGACTCGGCACCGCTCGTCGCGTCGACGGCGCTGTCGTCGAGTTCCGCCTCGGCTTCCAGCAGTTCGCGGTAGCGCTCGCGGATGGTCACGGTGCTGATGTCGGTGGCCTCGCTGACGGTTTCCTGGGTCATCTCCTCGCCCAGTAGCAGGCCGGCGGCGTAGATGGCCGCGGCGGCGAGGCCGACGGGGCTCTTGCCGCTGTGGACGTTCGCTTCCTTCCCCGCCTCGATGAGGGCGCGGGCCTGGCGTTCGAGGGCGTCGTCGGCGTCGAGTTCAGAGATGAACTTGCTGAGGTAGGTCGCGGGGTCCGGCGGGCCGACCTGCAAGGAGAGTTCCCGGTTGAGATAGCGGTACGCACGGGTGAACTCCATCTCATCGACGCGGCTGACGACGGCCATATCGTCGAGCGTCTGCGGGAGGTTCGACTGTCTGATTGCGGCGTACAGCGCGGCAGTCGCCATCCCTTCGATGGAGCGGCCGGGAAGCATCCCCTCATCGAGGGCGCGGCGGTAGATGACGCTGGCCGTCTCGCGGGCGCTCTCGGGGACGCCGAGGGCGCTCCCCATCCGGTCGATCTCGCCCAGCGCCTGCTTGAGGTTTCGCTCGGCGTGGTCGCGGGTTCGGAACCGCTCGTCCCAGGTCCGCAGGCGCTGCATCTTCTCGCGCTGGCGCGTCGACAGGGAGTTGCCGTAGGCGTCCTTGTTCTGCCAGCCGATGTTGGTCGAGAGGCCCTTGTCGTGTTTCATCTCCGTCGTCGGGGCACCGACGCGGCGCTTGTTGTCGCGCTCCTGGCTGTCGAAGGCGCGCCACTCCGGCCCGTGGTCGATCTCGTCCTCGTCGACGACGAGGCCACAGGATTCACAGACCGTTTCGCCGCGGCTGTCGTCGGTGACGAGGCTCCCGCCACAGTCCGGGCAGGCGTGGCCGGTGCTCGCCTCGGACTCGGCCTGTTCGTCCACACTGTCACCGCGTTCGTCGGGGGAATAGATGCTGCGTGTCGTCATAGTGTGCCTCTGCGAGCGCGTGGGACGCCCGCGGTCGTACCCAATTATAGGGGTGCATCCCCCATGACGACTCGTTTGGCACACGCCGAACTTTGGACAGTCGGTGAGTATGTGTGAGATGTTCTACTGCAGTCCGGGACTCTGTTCCCGCTCTGAACCGCTGTGGACGGGGTGATACGCCCCGGTCCGATTCAGGAGCCAGAATGTGACGGCGACGACTACACGCCGGAGCGACCGATGCGGAGCCGTCCGCCCTCGGCGACGTCTTCGTCGGCCTGAACCGGCCCCATCGACCGCGTGACGAACGACCGGACGATCCACGCTTCGGCCCGCTGGAGGCGGTACTGGAGCGTCGACCGCGACACGTCGAGCGTCTCGGCGAGGTCGGTGAGCGAAGTGTCCCGCGGCGTCCGGTAGTAGCCGTGTTCGACGGCAGCCTCGACGGCGGCCTGTTGCTCCGGCGGGAGCTCCGCCAGTGTCACGGCCTCGTCGACCCAGTACGAGGGCGAGCTAAGCTGCCGGAACTCGACGGTGAGCCCTTCGCGGAGTTCGGATTCCATCTCCTCGAACAGCCCGTCGACGCCGGCGTCGCTGCACAGGAGCAGCCGCCACTCACACCGGCTCCCACGGCGTTCGGTCTCGACGAGGACGCCGCGGCCGACGTGGTCGATGGCCAGCCGCGGAATCGAGTGACAGTCACCCGCTTCGGACCGGTAGCTGTACACCGTCCGGGCCCCGGGGTCCGAGCCGATGACCTCGTACGTCCAGTCGGTCTTGCAGTTGCGGGTCCCGATGCACTCGGTACACTGGACCGGGTCGTCGTACACGTCGTCAAGCTGTTCGAGGGCGGTCTCCGGGCCGGCGACCCGTTCGAGCCGCCACATCCCGTCTCGCGTGACGTTGCACGCGATAGTCCGGGAGTGGGTCTCCGGGTAGTCGATGAACACGTCCATCACGGGGTCGACGTTCCGCTCGTAGTCGATAGTGAAGATGAACTCTCGCATATACGTCCCGTTGCGCGTCGAGCGGCTTATACGCACTGTCTCATTCGGCGTATGCCAAACAAGCCGTGATTAACACGCAAGGCCACCGATAGAGTATGTCGTGTCCTCTCTCCTCATCTACTGGCGAGTCGCCCGGTGGCCCGGTCACCGGCGGCACGCCGGACGACTCTTCGTCACGCATTCGCGGATACGAACTGCCGGCACACAACTGGCGACACACCGTCCTCTACGGGGTGGTGTCTTGGGCGGTCGTGGCCGCTGCGTGGCTCGCCGTCCCGGCCGGCCACCCCTTCCAGTTGGGCGTCACGCTTTCGGGACTGTTTGCGGCCCCGCTATTGCCGGTCGCGCTCTGCTGTGATTACCGGCAGGCCAGGCGCGTCGGGACGTGTGACCCCGGGCTTCGCGCGTATCTCTCGAACCTCGTCCGAGATATCAAGACAGCAGTCACGGGTCAGAGCGCCCTCGGCGACCAGCGTCGGGAGTTCATCCGCTGCTGAGCGCGGTCACGCCACTCGCCGACAACCGTTTCGACGGTGTTAGCGGTCAACCCTGGCCGTATATTTACAGCCAGTCCGTCTCGGGGTCGATCCGGTTCGGTGGCGTCTCACCGGCCAGCGCGGCCTCGACGTTCGCAGCGACGGCGGCGTTGAGGTCGTCGCGAGCTTCCTCGGAGTACCACGCCGCGTGTGGCGTGACGATACAGTTGTCGAGGCCGACCAGCGGATGGGCAGCCGTCGGCGGCTCTTCGCCCAGTACGTCGAGGCCGGCGGCCGCAATCGTCCCATCGTCCAACGCCGCCCGAAGCGCTCTCTCGTCGACGAGGCCGCCGCGGCCGGTGTTGACGAGGACGGCGTGGTCGCGCATCGCCGCGAGCGCGTCAGCGTCTATCATCTCCGCCGTGCTCTCGGTCAACGGCGCGTGGAGGGAGACGTAGTCGGCCCGCTCGTATAGCGTCCCCAGCGTGACTTTCTCGACATCGGCTTCGGCCATCTCCTCGGCGTCGACGTACGGGTCGTACGCGATGACGTCGATGTCGAACCCTCGCAGTTGGTCGCGCACTCGCCGCGCGATGGGGCCGAAGGAGACGAGGCCGAGCGTCCGGTCGCGGACGCGATGGACCGGGCGGGTCCGCTCCCAGCCCCACCCGCCGTCGCGAACATCGCGGTCGTAGGCCGTGAGCGTCCGAACGCAGTCGAGCAGGAGCGTCACCGTGTGGGTCGCGACCTCGTCCGTGCAGTACTCAGGGACGTTCGTGACGGTCACGCCGTTGTCCGCCGCCGCGGACACGTCGATGTTGTCGATACCGACACCCGCTCGCGCGACGATCTGAAGGTCGTCCAGCGCGTCGAGCACCGCGGCGGTGACCGGCGTGTTCACGTCCACGACGAGCGCCGCTGCACCGGCGGCAGCGTCCCGGACCGCGTCCTCGTCATCTGTCTCCGCGACGACGACATCGGCGTCGAGTTCCGCCCGCAGTCGGTCGACAGCTATCATCGGGTCATCGCTTGCGACCACACGTTCCATACGCGGAGTCATGGGCTGGGACGCTAAAACGGGTCGAAGTCGTTCCCATCGGATAGGAATTCGAGGTCCATGATCGATTGAATACAACGAATAAATCAGTTGCTCGTTCGATTCACGCGGTCCGAGCGCTGTGATTTAAGCCACTCGACCGCCAACCCAGCGGTATGCAAATCGAGCTGCGGTTTTTCGCCAACTTCCGGGAAGCCGTGGGGCAGAAAACGGTTCAGCGTGAGTACGAGAGCGGCCTCCAGGCGGGTGACGTGCTCCGGCAGCTCTCCGAGGAGTACACCGAGATGGACCTGTTCGAGGACGGCGAACTACGGGAGTACCTGACGATTCTCCGGAACGGAACGGATATTGCCCATCTCGACGGGCTGGAGACCGCGCTGGAGGACGGGGACGAGCTCAGCGTGTTCCCGCCAGTCGCCGGGGGGTAGCTCGGTCCGGCGGAGCAGGCGGGACTCGAATCAGCAGCAGAAGATGAACGGGAACATCAGCCCGACGCGGTCACCGGCTTCCAGTTCCGTATCCAGTCCGTCGAGGTGTTCGTTGAACTCGCCGTTGACCGTCACTCGCGCGTAGCATCTGGTCTGCTCGCCTTCGGGGTTTTTCGCCCAGTCGCCCGGCAGGTCCGCCATCTCCGGGGCCCAGCCCTCGGTGGTGGCGTCAGCTTCGGTTTCCGCGATGAGCATGTCGCTCACGTCGTACTCCCGGAAGAACGCGTCGAGGAAGTCACGCAGCGTGTCCCCTTCGAACGTGTACGACAGCGACGGTTCGCCGACGACCCGGCGAACGTGGCCGGTACACCTGACCTCGACAGTGGTCAGGTCCGGTGCCGACGACTGTCGCTCTACTGTCTCACTGCTCATATGTATTCTACAGCCCGCCGACACAAAGCAGTAGATGCGAACATGTTCGCCTATCGCTGGGATTTATTGGCCGCGAACTCTGTGTGGCGATATGGACGACATCGAACTGGGGATTCCGTCCGGGATTGTCGACTCGCTGCCGCCGGACAGCGAGGACACGAAACGCGACATGGAGCAGGCCGTCGGTGGCTGGGAGCGGGAACTCAACGCGGCCCTCGATTCCGAGGAGCCGGCCAGCGCCGTCGTCGACCACATCGAGCAGTTCGAGAGTCGGTGGGAGGCCTACGACGAGTACGTCGTCGAACTCCGGGCCTGGGGCCAGTCCCCCATCTACGCGATGGCCTGGCGCGACCTCCACGCCGCCGTCATCGCTCAGATTTACGACCACGCCGACCTAGACGAGCGCATCAACCGCGAGCGAAACGCCCGCATCGTCGACGACGGCATCCGGCCAGGATAGAGGGTATCCGTCCGGGAGAGGTGGAGCCATCCGGGATAGCGCTGTTGTGGCAAACGAGCGCCGGACCGCCGATAGGTTTAGACGACCGCACCCGTAACGACCACGTAATGGAGCGTGAACGGAGTTTTCGCGGCATCTCGGTGCGAGCCGCTATCGGCTATCTGGAGAACCTCGGCGGCGAGCAACGCGGCGAGGCGACCGTCGAAGGCGACGGCTGGGCGGCGACACTGTCGGAGGAGAAAGTCGCTATCGGGCCGAGCCTCCAGCTCAACGAGGTGACGATCCAGTTCGACGGCGACCCGGAGACGCTAGAGCCGCTCATCGAGAAGTTCGCACAGAAAGCGATGCGGGCGGGCGGCTGACCGGGGCGCGATGGCCGACCCGACGTACCCCATCGAGGGGCAAATCGTCTTGCTGGCCGGCACGCAGGCCAGCGTCCCGCTCGACCGACTCCCCGACCTGCTCGGACAGGTACAGACCTACCTCCGGGCGAATCGGGCGACATACGACAGGGAGTACGAACGCATCAGCGGCCCCAGAGAGGCCGATTACGTCTGTGCCGAGTCGGGCCGCTGGGACAGTATCGGCACAGAACTCGGACTGAGCGACCGCGAGCAGGACGCGGTTCGGCGGGCCCACGTCGCCCAGTTCGAGCGCGACGGCCGGCGGCTGGACAGAGGTGAGGAGTTCGAGACGACGCTTGAGATCAGGGACGTGCTGGCGGTCAGTTCCGAACCGTAATCGTCTCCAGCACGCGCTGAGAGAAGTCCGTCTCCGAGAGGTCGCCGTTTTCGAGGTCGTCGATCCATTCGCTGTCGACCGACCACTCGCCGAGTTCAGTGTCGTCGAGGTCCGTCACGGTCGCCTCGATGTCGACCCCGGACCAGTCATCGGCGTGCAGATCCCGGAAGACGTTGATGACGCGGCCGATTTCCCGGTGGGGGATGACAGCCGCCTCGTCGGCCGAAATCGATTCGTAGGTGAGCCGGTACGTCTCGCCCTCGTCGTCGAACTCGGTGACGTAGACGCCGTGGCTGGTCAGTCGGGACTCTACCTGGAATTCGAAGTCGTCGATATCTTCCTTGCGCATTAGAGAACTGAAGTGTGTTCGGCGGTCAGTGCGAATTCAGTCGTCGCTCGGGGCCGCCGCGCCGCCGGAGCTGACGCCGGTTCCGGGGCCGATGTCGATGCCAAGTTCGTCGAGTTTCTCGTCGGGCACGACGCCGTCCTCCCAGTCACGCACCTCGTAGTACTCGTCTTTCATCTTCGAGAGCTCCGCGAGTTCCCCCTCGGAGCCGCCCTGTGCCGGCATCGCGTGCTCGTCGCCCTCGACGAACCGGTTGGGCAGGTCGTCGTCGGCTCCGTCGAAGCCGGCGAGGTTGTTGTAGTACCGTTCGAGGTTGTAGATGCGCTCGCCGGCTTCCATCAGTTCCTCCTCGCTCACGTCCAGCCCGGTCATGCCGTTGTACTGCAGGACGTACTCCTCGATACCTTCCGCGAAGGCGTTGAACTTGCAGATGTCGAAGGAGTCACTGATGGCGTGGAGGTCCTGGAAGGTAGCACACAGTTCGCCTTTGCCCTCCCACTCGCGCGGGTTGACCTTCTCCGGGATGCCCAGGATTTCGGCTGCCGGCGTGTAGCCGCGCAGGTGACACGCCCCGCGGTTCGAGGTCGCGTACCCGATTGCCATTCCCTTCATGCACCGCGGGTCGTAGGCGGCCATGGTCTGGCCCTTGACAGCGAGAGAGTTGGTGTGGGCGTCGAACTCCTCGGCGAGGTGGTCCGGCCCCTCGGCGAGGTGGTCCGCGAGTTCCGTCTCGCGGTTGGCGATCATCTCGATCATGTCGATCATCGTGTCGGCGTCGCCCCAGTCCAGGCCGTCGCCGAGCTCGTCGAGCTTGCCCTCCTCGGTCATCTCCATCGCCATCGCCATGGTGTTGCCAACGTCGATGGTGTCGACGCCGACGTCGTTACACCGTTCGAGCATCACGGCGATCTTGTCGCGCTCGACGTGGCCGGAGTTCGGACCGAGCGCCCACGCGGACTCGTACTCGTAGGACTCCGTGCGGACGTTCATCTCCTCGCCCTTGTGCATCGCCTGCACCTCGACTTCCTTCTTGCAGGCGACCGGACAGGAGTGACAGGTCGGCTCGTCGACCAGGATGTTCTCCCGGACGTTTTCGCCGCTCACCTTCTCGGAGTCGATGATGCGTTCGCCGTCGCCCTCCGACTCGGACATCGATCGCGTCGAGGAGTACTTCGCGTTTTTCGTCGGGAGGCCGTCCATCTCCTCGGTGAGGTTCATCAGGACGTTCGTGCCGTACATCGAGAGGCCGCCCTCGTTGGGCGCGGTCACGTCGGACTCCTGAATGACCTGCATCGCCTGCTTGTGACCCTCCTGGAACGTCTCCTGGTCCTTCGGCTTGGGCATCCGGGTGCTGGACTTGACGACGACAGCCTTGAGGTTCTTGTTGCCCATCACGCAGCCGGTGCCGCCGCGGCCCGACGCGCGGTCGTCCTCGTTGATGATACAGGCGTACTTGACCTCGTTTTCACCGCCCTGTCCGATGGCCATCACCGAGAGGTTCTTGCCCAGCGAGCCGCCCTCGATTTCGCCTTCGAGGTCGTCGATGGTGTCGTGGACGCCCTGCCCCCAGAGGTGCGAGGCGTCGCGCAGTTCCACTTCGCCGTCTTCGACGAGCGCATACACCGGCTCGTCGGCCTGGCCCTCGAACAGCAGTCCGTCGAAGCCCGACCATTTCAGCCGCGCTCCGGACCAGCCGCCGTGGTGGGAGTCAGTGACCGTCCCCGTCAGCGGCGACTTCGTACAGATGGCGATCCGGCCGCTCATCGTCACCTGTGTCCCCGTCAGCGGCCCGTTCATGAACGCCAGCAGGTTATCCGGACCCAGCGGGTCCACGTCCGGTCCCTGATCGAAGACGTACTTCACGCCGAGCCCGCGTGCACCGATGTACTTTTTCGCGTCTTCCTCGTCGATACCTTCGTAGGCTACGTCCCCGTCCCCGAGGTCGATTCGCGCCACATGGTCCTGAAAGCCACCAAGGTCTGTCATGGTAATACATGACTCTCCGGCTGGGAACAACTTAACGATTTGTGTTGCTAAACCACAGATATCCGACGTTTTCAGCGGTCGCGTCCCTGCGTGAGCGGGTCACATCCGCGAGTCTGGTCCGAACCGTTTAAGACTCCGAACGGCAAACTCCGGGTAACTCGCTGGACGACGGGCACCAGCGGGCACCTGCGTGTGCAGGTCGGGATGTGAGTCGCGTCGAGCGCGACTTGAACCACGCAACGCCCGTGGTGAATACATATGGCACGAAGCGCATATTCGTACATTCGAGACGCATGGAAGAACCCGGGCGACGGACAGCTCGCAGAACTACAGTGGCAGCGCCAGCAGGAGTGGCGCGACGAAGGGGCCGTCGAGCGCATCGAGCGCCCGACCCGCCTCGACAAGGCCCGCTCGCAGGGCTACAAGGCGAAACAGGGCGTCGTCGTCGCCCGCGTCTCCGTCCGCAAGGGCGGCGCACGCAAGCGCCGACACAAGGCCGGCCGTCGGTCCAAGCGCCAGGGCGTCACGCGCATCACCCGCCGGAAGGACATCCAGCGCGTCGCCGAGGAACGCGCCTCCCGCACCTTCCCGAACCTGCGCGTGCTCAACAGCTACTCCGTCGGCCAGGACGGCCGCCAGAAGTGGCACGAAGTCATCCTCATCGACCCGAACCACCCGGCCATCCAGAACGACGACGACCTGTCGTGGATCTGCGCCGACGACCAGGCCGACCGCGTCTTCCGCGGTCTGACCGGTGCCGGCCGCCGCAACCGCGGCCTCAGCGGCAAGGGCAAGGGGAGCGAGAAGACCCGCCCGTCGCTGCGCAGCAACCGCGGCAAGGGCAAGTAACCCACCTTTTTCCGCCTCGGGTGCGCGAAGCGCACCACTCGGCGCAAAAACGTGGTCCTCGTGAGCGAAGCGAGCGAGGTGGTTCGAGACGGCATTGCCGTCTCGTCATGCCGGAAATCTTCGATTTCCGAGCAGCTCGAAAGACGAGCGAGCAACGCGAGTCTTTCGGTGGCGAAAAAGGCCGAACGCTCGCTCCACTCGCGTTCGGTGAACCGCGCTTGCTTCGCTCGCGCGGATGCCCCTCCGTGATTTTCGACTTCAATTCTTCCAGACATCCGGCCCTAGCGCCATCTATAGAGGTAGCCGACTACACCCAGACGCCCTGTTGGCGGTCCATGATACTGACAACGACGACGTGTGGCAGCGTGACGACGGCGATGAACACCAGATACAGCGCGACCCATTCCGGAACCGACCCGGGCGGGTTCGGGACCAGGAAGTACAGCCCGCCGAGCAGGGCGAGCGAGGCGACGGTCAGGGGTGCGGCGTCGCGGGCGAACCGCGCCAGGGCGGCCGTCGGATCGCGGTTTTCGAGCGCGGCGGTAGCGTCGTCGTCGACCAGCAGCAGGCGGGCGACGTGGCGCAGCGAGTGCCAGAGACAGAAGTAGACGCCGATGGCAAGCACCGGCGGTACGAGGGCGAAGTAGGCAAGGAGTCCCAGCGTCTCACCGGCGTCGAGCAGCCACGGGCGTCGGGCGTCGGCGCGGGTGAACCCGACCGCCAGCGTTGCCACGACGAGCGCGCCGTAGGCGATTGCGAGCGCGGTTCGAACGTCCGTCCGGAACGCCCAGCCGATAGCGGCCACGGCGTCGGGCGCGAACAGCGATACCAGATCCGTCGCCACGCGGCGGTACCAGTCGGGGAAGGCGAGCAACGGGACCAGCATCGGCAGGCCGCCGCGGACGAGGACGGTCCCGACCCGCTGTGGGAGCGACCGGAGGTGATCGGCGTCGGCCAGCGCGCGCAGCGCGTACAGGTCGCCCTGGCCCCAGTGGAACCACGTCACGGCGATGAAGAGGACAAACGCCGCCGCGGGCGCGAGGAACCAGGCGGCTGCGTAGGCTCCGCCGAAGACGCCGTAGAGAGCAAATATTCGGGCGATAGCGGCCAGGTTCGGGCGCTCGCCGCGAGTGCGTGCGACCGCGAGGTGGTCGACCGCGCCGTGGGGGAGGCCGAGCAGAACGGCACTGACGACCAGCGGGGCGTACTGGAGCGCGGGCGGTATCGAGACCCCGGCGAGGAACGGAGCAACGACGGCGAGGCTGGCAACCCAGCCGGGGACCAGCGCGACCCGGTAGAGAACCGACGGCTCGACGGTGGTGCGGCGGCTCATTCCCATCTGTCTCGAAGCCAGACGTAGAGCACGACCCCCTGCACGACGAACAGCGTCGTCAGGAAGAAGAACACCGCCTCCTCGATGGGCAGGTCGAGCAGGGGAATCGTGTAGCCGGTCGTGTACTGTTTCGAGAGGGTCCAGACGCCGAGTCGGATGGCGACGCTGTCGATACCACAGAGATAGGCCGTCGGGACCAGTGTCGCGCCGCCGACGGTCCGCCACTTGCCGACGAGGAAGTGCCACCCGAACAGCCACTGGATGGCGAGAATCGGCCCGCTCCAGACCAGCAGGGACCCGAGGTACAGTCCCGAGTCGGAGCGCAGGAGCGCGAGGCCGGACAGAACGACGACGAGCGCGGCGGCGAGTCCGACGAGTCGCGTTCGCATCGGCGTGGTCAGTGGGCGCTCCGTGTCCACCCGAAACCGGGCCACCCACAGCCCGACCATCGCGGTCTGCAGGACGAAAAAGAGGTACTCGCCGAGGGGTATCGACCAGAACCGCGCCAGCACGGTGCCGTCGCCGTACCACCAGACGCCGCGCCGGATGAGCGCGCCGTCCCACGGCGTCGTGTAGACGAGGGCCAGTCCTGCGAGGATTGCCGTCCCCGTGAGTACGTCCCGGCGGCTCCCGAGGCGGTAGGTGGCTGTCAGTGCCAATCCAGCCACGACCGGCACCACGAACAGGGCGTGGAACTGGAGATACGTGAGCGTGGGCAACATTAGTTCAGGTACAACAGGGAGTCAGAAACGATACCCGGTGCGTGGCTGTCATCCACGCCACGCGGGTTGCCCGTGGCCGTGGGCGTCCGTCGGCGTCTCGCCGGGGCCGCGCTCGGAGACAGCGCTCACGGTGTAGAACGTCGCTTCGGGGTCGCCGTTGCGCCGCCAGTGCCACCACGTACGGGCGAGCAACCACAGCCGGCGGCGGCGAGTGAGGTCTGGCGTCTCCGTCAGCACGTCGTAGCCACGGTCACGGATGAGTCGGTGGTGGTCAGCGTACAGGACCGCAGCCAGCAGCACGCCGAACTGGCAGTCCTCCGGGAGGTATCGGATACCGGCCACGCCCTCGCGGTACAGTTCGTCGGTCCGAGCCAGTTCCTCCTGCATCACGGCACGGAAGGCGTCGTCGACCTCGGCGTCGGCCAGTTGCTCCTCGGTGACGCCGTGGCGGTCGAGCGTCTCCTGTGGGAGGTACACCCGGCCGTAGTCGTGGATGTCCTCGCGGACGTCCCGCAGGAAGTTCGATAGCTGGAACGCTTCGGCCAGCGCCGTCGCGTGGGGCAGGGCCTCCGCCTTCTGTGGCGGGTCCATCACCTCCGTCATCATGTGGCCGACAGCGACGGCAGAGCCGCCCATGTACTCACGGAGGTCCTCGAACGTCTCGTAGCGGGCCTGTGCGATGTCCATCTCCATCGCGTCGATGAAGACGTTGATCGTCTCCTCGGAGATGTCGTGACGCTCGGCCAGGTCCTGAAACGCCGCCATGACCGCCTCGTGGTCGGTTTCGGCCGGGTCGACGTTCCCGAGCGCGGCCTCGCGGATTACCTCCAGTTGCTCGTGCTGGACGGTCGGGGGCGGCCCGTCCGTCTGGTCGACGACCTCGTCCGCGACCCGGAAGAACGCGTACATGACGTAGGTCGGGTGGCGGATACGCTCCGGAAGCAGACGCGTCGCGAGGTGAAACGTCCGTCCGGTCTCCTGCTGTATCGATTTGCTGGTCTGGATGTTATCGGAGTGCATTGAAAGCTATCGGGCGGTCATTCGGCGGGCGATGCGTCGCGCGCTTGTCGGCAGGCTGTCCGTAATAGTTCGGTCGATCCGTGAGTGTGCCGCTGTCACGGGGGACTGTGTCCCGTCGGTTCGCCGGAGACAAACAGGACACTGGTTCTGTATCACTACATGTATATACGGTTGTTATCGGTATAAGCGGACTACCAAACTGCTTCGGGGATCGTGCCAGGAGTCCGCCGCAGGCGTAGGGATTCGCAAGCACTGGTTACCAGTTTTCGAACACTTCTTCCAGTAGCTTTCGCTCACCCGCACGGAGGTGCTGGTGGAACGTCGACGGACAGATGTCCATCGACTCGGCCAGTTGCTCGCCGGAGACGTCGCGTGGCCAGTCGAAGAAGCCGCCGAGAAACCCCTTCCGGAGCGCCGTTAGCTGGCGGTTGGTCAACCGCTCTTCGACGTTTGCGATGAACGCCTGCCGGGAGACTGGCGGTTCGTCCCGTTCTCGCACGGAGAGCAGTTCCGTCTCCGGATACTGGCTGCGGACCTGCTCGACCACGCTTCGGGTCTCCATCGACGCCGGGAGCGTGACGGTGACTGTCGCCTTCCCTGGTTCGACCAGAATGTCGCCCGTCTGGGCCCCGCGGTCGGCGACGACCGAGACGACCGGCGGGTCCGACACGGTGAATTCGAACAGCGCCGACGAGTCCGCCGTCGAGACGTGTGAGACGCCCGATACCTGCGGGTGGTCGGCGGCGACGGCACAGACAGCCGAGGGGTCGTCCGTCTCGACGAGGAAGAACATCACCGTCTCCTCGCCGTCGGGGACGCTCCCGCCGTACTCCATCGAGCAGCCGAGTTCGCTCGCCACGTCGATGTAGAACACGTCGGGGTCGGTGACCTGCAGTTCGAGTTCGGTGACGTTGTCGGCGGTCAACAGCCGGCTGGTCTCGCGGGCGTCGATGGCCGCCGCAGTCGCCCGGCCGATGGTCCCGAGCACGGCCTGTTCTCGGGGATCAAACACGTCGTCGCTGTCGGCGTAGACGGTGAGGACGCCGTACAGCGACTCGCCGGAGACGAGCGGGACTGCCGCGACCGACGCGACGTCGGAGTCGGCGAGTCGGCTGTGTTGCTCGTCGATGTCACCGGTCACGACCTGCATCTCCTCGGTTCGGGCCGCCTCCGCAACCGGGTCGTCGGCGTTAAGCGGGATGGACAGCGTTGTCGGGTGGTCGGCGGAGAGTGCCGTCGACGACAGCGTCTCGTCGCGTAGATCCAGTTCGGACACCCAGGCGAACTGGTAGGAGTCGACCTCGGCCAGCCGGTCACAGACGGTCTGCTGGATGGCCTCGCGCGAGTCGACGGTCAGTACGTCGCCCATCACCGCTTTCAGCAGCCCGTCGACCCGGTCGACGAGCTGTTTGAGGTTCTGGCGCTCGGCTTTGAGCTCCTCGCTGCGGCGCTCGGCCGCCAGTTCGGCGAGCTTCCGCTGGGTGATGTCGATGTGTGCGACGACCGCGCTCCCGGCCTCGTCGTCGGGGAGCGGTGCGACCCGCATCAGAAACCACTGCTTCTCCTCCGGGGAGTGACACGGGTACTCCATCGTGAACAGGTCCTGCTCACCGTCGATGACCGACTCGATGCCGCCGAGTGCCTGCCCGGCGTACTCGTCGGCGTCGATGTCGGTCGTCGCGAAGTAGTTCGTCCCCTCCATCTCCCCATCCTCGTCGCCCGCGAACTCCCGCCAGGCGCGGTTGGTAAACAGAATCGTCCCCTCGTCGTCGAGGACAGCGATATTGATGGGTAGCGTGTCCAACGTCGAGTGAGCGAGTGTCTCTGGTGGCTTCATTCAGTGTCCCTGGCTCCGAATAGCCGATACCCTGTGTAGTGGCGGCGGGTGAATAAACGTGTGGCCCGGAACGGGGAACTGTTGCCTGTGCGGAAAACTCTAAGCGCTGTCAGTCGCAACTGGTTCGTATGTTCGGGTCCCGGAACTCCCGGGCGGAGTCGGTCACCTGTATCGCGTGTGGGGAGTCCGTCTCGCGGACCGAGGCCCGCGAGTACGACAAACACGGCGACCGGTGGGACCGCCGGAACAAGACGTTCGAACACCTCTGTAAAGCCTGTTTTGCCGACCTGTGCCAGCAGCCGCGGGACGGCCTCGAAACGACGCTCGACGCCGCCGGGGCCGGCGAGGCCGACCAAGAGACCTTCCTGAGACGGTTCCGAGAACTCTCCGAGGGCGACACGCACAGGGAATGAGACGGGGAAGTCACGGCCCAGTCCCACCCCGACAGCCCTAACTACGCCCTGTTCGTACCGGGTGACATGACTACAGAGGACGCGCAAGCGGCCGCCGGGACCGCCGAGGGGCAAGGCCCCGTCGAGATCGACCCGGAGATGGCCCGCCATCTGGAGAACAAGCGCGAGGAACTGTTCGAGAAGTTCGGCATCCCCGACGAATTCCCGCCCGAGGTACTGGAGGAGGCCAAAGAGCGCACGCAGGACGTGCAGGCCGAAATCGAGGACGAGGTCGACGAACGCGAAGACCTCCGTGAGATGACCACCTGGACGACCGACCCTATCGACGCCCAGGACTTCGACGACGCCATCTCCATCGAGGAGCGCGAGGACGAAATCGTCCTCTGGGTCCACATCGCCGACGTGACTCACTACGTCAACCCCGACACGAAGATGTGGGAGCAGGCCGTCGAGCGCGGGAACACCGTCTATCTCCCGGCCTACACCGTCCACATGCTGCCGCCCGTCCTCGCCGAGACGGTCTGCTCGCTGGTCCCCAACGAGGACCGGCTGGCCCACACCGTTGAGATGCACCTCGACAAGGAGAACCTCGGCTACGAGGAGATCAACATCTACAAGTCCGTCATCCGCAGCGACGCCCGGCTAACCTACACCGAGGCCGAGCGCCTGCTGGACGAGCCAGAGACCGCAGAAGACGTGCTGGAAGACCAGAGCGTCGACCTCGCGGAGAAAACCGAGCGCGTCTGGGAACTGGCCGACCGGATGCACGAGCAGCGCAAGGAGGAGGGCTCGCTCGTCCTCAACCCCGCCCGCGACCGCGCCCACACCATCATCGAGGAGTGTATGCTGAAGGCTAACAAGGCCGTCACGCACGAGCTGATGTGGAACCGCGGCGTCGAGGCGATGTACCGCGTCCACCCGCAGCCCAGCCCCGACGAGTGGGACGAGGCGCTGGTCGAGATTCAGGAACTCGACGGCGTCTCTATCCCCGGCGACGCCTGGGACGACCCGCGGAAGGCCGTCAACGCGACACTCGAACAGGCCCCCGGTCGCCAGCTCGACAAGATTCAGTGGGCCGTGATGAAGGTGATGCCCCGCGCGAAGTACATGAACGACCCCTTCGGCGGCCACCACGCCCTGAACTTCGAGATTTACGGCCACTTCACCTCGCCGATCCGCCGCCTGTCTGACCTCATCAACCACTGGATCGTCTACACTAACGACGTGCCCGAGGACCTCATCGCGCTGTGTGACCGCGCCAGCGACCGCCAGAAGGACGCCGAGCAGTGCGAGCGCGAGTACAAGAACTTCCTGCAGGAGGTCGGCTTGGACCCGTCTGCCGTCAACAACCGCGGCATCGAAGTGGTGGAGAATCCTGACGACGATGGCGAGGATGAAGACGCTGAAGCCGATGCCGCCGACGCAGCCGTTGAAGAGTAACGGCTAGCTAAAGTATCGGGTTCTGTTGTGCATGGTTCTGCAGCTACGGCCGTCGGGAGCCAGAAAGCCCCGGCTGGGTGGGACTGAAAGGGGCCGTGCTATCGGCGAACTCCGACGACGCAAGCACGCGAAGCGCGCGCAGCGAGGCGCAGGAGCCGATAGCGCGGGGGCTTTCTGGCTGTTCAAATACCACCACAAAGCCGTAGCAGCACCAAACAACCATCCCAGAGAGTCGCGCATAGCAACAGCAAGACCTTTTCACAATCGGTGCGGCACTGCCCGTATGTGCCCTCCAGCACCCGCAATCGTCACCGAGGGGTTGACGAAGCGCTACAGTGGGGTCTCGGCGATAGCGGACCTTGACTTCACAGTCCCGCGCGGGACGGTCTTCGGCTTCCTCGGTCCCAACGGCGCGGGCAAGACCTCGACGATTCGCATCCTGACGACGTTGACGAACCCGACAAGCGGCACCGCCCGAGTCGCGGGCGAGTCGGTCGCCGACCGCGCCGCGGTGGTCGAACACATCGGCTTCCTCCCCGAGGAACCGCCGCTGTACGACGAACTCACCGGCCGGGAGCAACTGGAGTACGTCGCCGGCCTGCGCGGCCACGAGGACTGGGACCGTGTGGAATCGCTGCTCGACCGGTTCGACCTCGACGGGGACGCCGACCGGCGCGTCGAGACGTACTCGAAGGGAATGAAACAGAAGCTCGGCCTCGTCCAGGCGCTGTTGCACGAGCCGGAGGTTCTCTTTCTGGACGAACCCACCTCAGGGCTGGACCCGCGGGCCGCCCGGACAGTGCGTGACACCATCAGCGAAGTCGCGGCCGCTGACACGACGGTCTTTCTCTCGACGCATATCCTGCCCGTCGTCGAGGAGCTGGCCGACACCGTCGGCGTTCTGTACGACGGCGACCTCGTCGCGGAAGGGGCTCCCGACGACCTGACCGGCAGCGTCGAGTCCGGAAGCACGCTCGAAGACGTGTTCCTCGACGTAACCAGCGAGCGCCCGGGAGAGCGATGAGACGGCCGGACGGACGGCGGACGCGGCTGATAGCGCGGACGGAGCTGCGGCGCACCTGGCGCAAGCTCATGGGAACGACGCGCGGGACGCTCCTACTGCTCGGCGGCGGGTTGGGCATCCTCATATACAGTCTCGCTATCGGCGCAGGGGCGTTCTTTCTCGGCGGCTTCCTCGCCGACAGCGACCCCCACACCGTCAGGCTTGCGACGACGGCGGGTATCGTCGGACTGCTCGGCCTCGTCGGCTTCTTCACGCTTCAGCATACGGTGAAGTCGGCCGGCGAGCCCGACGCCGCTGACGGCCTGCTGACGACGGTCCCCTACGAGGACGCGGCGGCCGGGCTGTTGGCCGCTGAGGCTGGTCGCGTGTCGCTCGCGCTCGCCATCCCGATTCTGGCGCTGGTGGGCGGGCTCGCGGCCGGTGATGCCGGGGTGCTCGTCGCAGCCGTGGCCCTCGTCGGGTCGGTCGCGGTCGCCTTGCTGGGGACGGTTCTCGGCTTCGGCCTGGGGCTGGTGACGAAACTGGTGGCGAACCGCTCGGCCTTCGTCGCCAGTCACCGTGCGAGCGTCGGAGCCGCCGTCTCGCTCGTCCTGCCGCTTGGCTGGGTCGCAATGACGGCCGTCCCGACAGTACAGCTTCGCGTGCTCCAGCTGGCGACCCAGTCCCCGCTCTCGTGGCCCGCCGATGTCGTCCTGCTCGTACTGGGAACCGGCGGCAATCCGGTCACTGCCGCCGTCGCCACAGCGGGGATTTTCGGCGCGCTCCCGGTCGGCGCGGTTGCGTGTCTGTGGCTGGCCGGGCGGGCCTGGTATGCCGATCCGGTCCAGCCCGACCACGAGTTCGACGCCGACGAACGAACGCTTTCAGACCGCCTGCTGGCGGGGCGGGTCCCAACCGCGACCCGTGTAGTCGCACAGAAGTCGTGGCTCCGAGCCAAGCGAGCCCCCGTCACCGTCCAGTTCGCAGTCATGCCGTTCTTCTTTCTGGTGTATCACCTCCAGATTGTCATTCTGGAACGGGTAGTGCCGCCGACGCTCCCGCTCAGCGCCGGCCTCGCCAGCGCGGCGGCGTTCGGGGCCGCGTTCTCGCTCAACCCGCTCGGCGGCGAGGAGGGCGTGCTGCCGCTGACACTGACCGCCAACGTCTCCGGCCGGGCCTTCGTCACCGGACTCGTCCTCGCGGGCGCACTCCCCGGCGTCGTGGTGACGACGCTATTGGTCGTCGGCCTCGGCGTCGCGGCCGGGACACCGCCAGTCACGCTCGCCGCCGGACTCACACTCGCACTCGTGGCAACCCTCGCCGCGCCGGCCATCGCCGTCGGAACCGGCGTCGTGTTTCCGAAGTTCGAGTCGTCGTCAGTACAGGGCCGGGAAGTGGTGGTCCCGAGCGGCTGGGCGTTCGGGCTGTACTTCCTCGTCCTCGGCGTGGCCGTCGTGCCAGGAAGCCTGGCGTACCTGCTCGCCGTTCGCGGCCTGTTCGCGATACCATTCGGTGTGACGTGGCTCCTCAGCGGGGGACTGGTGGCGAGCGTCGGGATCGCCGTCGCTGGCGCTGTCGCCGGGTTCCTCTATGCCGCCAACCGCGTGGCGACCTACCGACTCGACTAGCAGATGGGCTTCGGGTCCAGTCCCATCGCCTCCAGCGTTTCCGCGTAGTCGGCGTACGCCGCGTCGATGGCTTCGGTCGCAGCCGCCGCTGCCGTCTCGCGCTCGGATTCCGGGAGGTTTCCGAGAGCGGCCTCCCCGTCATCGAGCGCTGCCGCTTCCTGTCGAACCTCGCGGAACGTATCGGCCCGCTGTTCGGCCGCCTCGTTGATGAAGAAGCTCACCACCTGCAGGTAGAACCGGTCGGCGACCAGCGGCGCGGCGACGAGGTCGGCCCCGACGCGCCGCGCAGTCCCACTGACGGTTTCGAGGTGATCAATGAACCCATCGGAGTTCCCAGCGTCTGCGTCGATACGGTCCGCCCGCTCGGCCGCGGCCTCGGCGGCTGCCTCGAACTGCGTCGCCACGTCGCTATCAGTCTCGGCAGCCCACCGGTCGAGGATATCTGCGAGTCCTGACTCGCGGGTCGCCGCTGCTGTGAGCACCGCCTCCGTCTCCAGCGTCGCATCTGTCGCTGCGATAAGCACCTTGTCCGAGCCCAGCCTGTCTCGCTCTGTCTCGGTCTGGTCACGGACGGCGTCGATAGTGGCTCCAGCGTCCATACGTCCGCTGGGCGCGGCAGGGGCTTGAAATTCCCGCCCGATTTATCCGCCGGGCAGCGCTACAGTCGGTATGGCCGAGGACTACCCTGACCCGCCGACGGACCCGCCGTCACTATCGGCAGCGGCGTTGCAGGCGAAACTGGACGCCGGCAAGTCGCTCCGGTTGCTCGACGTTCGCAACCGCGACGAGTACGAGCAGTGGCGGATTCGCGGCGCGTCGGTGACGGCGACACAGCTCCCCTTTACGAAGTTCCTCCAGGCGAAGGTGACCGGCGAAGTAGACGACGTCGTCGGCGACGTGGCCGGCACCGGCCCGATAACGGTCGTCTGTGGCCGCGGCGAGGCCAGCGCCTTCGTCGCCGGACTGCTGACTGAACACGGCGTGGAGGCGCAGAACCTCAGCGACGGCATGGAGGGGTGGGCACGGCTCTACGAGGCCCGCGAGATTCCCTGCGACGCCGCAACCGTCCTCCAGTACCGCCGGCCGTCGTCCGGCTGTCTCGGCTACATGGTCGTCAGCGACGGCTCGGCCGCTGTCGTCGACCCACTCCGAGCGTTCACCGACCGGTACGTCGCCGACGCCGCCGACCACGACGCCTCACTCACCCACGCTATCGACACGCACGTCCACGCCGACCACGTCAGCGGCGTTCGCCGCCTCGCCGAGGAAACCGATGCCGAACCGATCCTTTCCGAACGGGCGGTCGCCCGCGGTGTCGACGACGTGACTGCACTGGCCGACGACGAAACGCTACCGGTCGGGTCGGCCACACTGGAGCCTCGCCCCCTGCCTGGCCACACAACTGGCATGACTGGCTTCACCGTCGGTGACGTGCTGCTGGCCGGCGACAGCGTCTTTCTCGACAGCGTCGCCCGCCCGGACCTCGAAGCCGGGGCCGATGGCGCTCGCGACCTTGCCCGCGACCTCCATCGCACGCTGACCGACCGACTCGCGGCGCTACCCGATGAGACGCTCGTCGCCCCGGGCCACTACAGCGGACCGACGACACCGGCTGACGACGGTACGTTCACGGCTACCCTGGGCACTCTCCGCGACCGGCTCCCGGGGTTCGCGATGGACCGCGAGTCGTTCGTCGAGTACGTCTGTGACGACATCCCGCCGCGCCCCGCCAACTTCGAGCGGATTATCGCCATCAATCTCGGAACGGAGACGGCCGACGACGACACCGCGTTCGAACTCGAACTCGGCCCGAACAACTGCGCGGCCGCGCCGTCGGACGCGGTGTGACACCGCCGCGAGACAGCAGCTACAACGGGAGTCGCTTGCGGATCTGATCGAGAATCGATTCGTCTTCGTCCGGCTGTGATTCCCCCACCACGCCCTCGCCCGGGAGAATGACGGTTCGCTCCCCGTTGTCCTCGACCTCGATGAGGCCGTCCGCCTTGAGAGCCGCGAGCGCGTCCTCGATACGGTCGATATTCTCTTCCGTCCGCGACCGAAGCTCGAAGACGGTCATCCCCTCATCGCGGCGGTCCGCGAGCGCATCGAGCACCGCAACCTCTGTGTCGTCCCGGTCGCGATACTCCGGCTTCGCTCTCATATGTCCCTCTAAAACCGGCTGGGTCTAATCTTTGTCCCTCGTGAATCTAATCTGGGAACCTGATCCGACGTGTTATAAACTTCTGAACCGGTAAGGTAGACCCCTGATCGAAGCGGTCGTCAGCGACAAGCTCGCTGTGACTTGTGATTCTGAACCGAGTGATTCGCTACCGCCCATTCTCGTGATAGGCTGGTCCCTCCTCAGTGGTAGAGCCATACTTTGCCATGAAGACTTGGAGCGACCATTCGTCGGTATAGTACTTGTACGCCCAAATGTATTTGATGTGAGTGGTTTCAAACACCCCGCCGTCTTCCGTAACAAACGTTACATTGACCGTATCAGGAATGTACGTGTGGTCCCGGTCTGGAAGGTGGTCATCATTATTGTTATAGTCTTCTACAATGGCATAATACTTCCAGAGCGGGTTTAGCCGGTCATTTCGGGTCTTAGTGAAGTTTGTGGTGTCACGCATTTCAACCGTTATGTGGTATGAGTCATTGTCAGGGAAGGCCTCCATCTCGACAGAACGGTTCTCCTCATCTGCATCGTATAGATACTGCATGTTCTCATCGAATTCCTCAAACTTCTCTGCCTTGCTGAGATCGCCTTCAGTAGTAGATTCGGTTTCCGTTTCAGTTCCTTTGGTAGCTACTGGCGTACTCTCGGTTTCCGTTGGCTCAGGTGTTTGGGTCTCAATACTCTCTGGCGTGGGTTCTGGCGTCTCCGTCGGCGAAACTGTCTCTTCGGCTGGCCCGCTGCCTCCCGCGAACGCAGAGCAGCCGGCAGAGATAATTAAGAGAGCAATGGCGACAGAGCTAACGATAGTTCTAGTCTCACTCATCGTTTTGGGTCTCATTGTTGAGGTCTGTTTCCTTGTTTTCTTTTTCAGTAGGTGGGAGATTCAGAGTTGCAGTCAGGTTTGGCGTTGGTTCTGGTAACGTGCCAGTTGCTGATCCGTCGCCGTCCACTCCCGCAGATGGTGAATCATGTACAGTCTCGCCACCGGCGCTCAAAAATGTGATTCCGCGGACAAGGACGGTGAAGACAGCCACGTAGGCGAACGCAGTCAAGATGCTAACGTACCCCTCTCCGGACTGGATTCCGGGCATCGGTGATTCCTTATTTGCATACCAATGGGCGTCCGTCCACATCATAAGCGGAGTGGTGACTGTGGGTAAGAGAGTGCCTGCAACCGTCGCTAACAGGCAGGCGACTACCTCTTGTGTACTATTCTTTACATAAATCATATTTAGAATTTATTTATTGTCATCTATAAGTTTTAATTCCGAAGTCAGATCTGAAATCTGTTACCAAAAACTCCACCCTCCGCTACCGTCGCCGCCACTGTCATCGTCATCGTCGCTACCGCCTCCGAACCAACTCCCGGTGTCACCGTCGTCATCACCACCGCTGTCCTCATCATCGTCATCACCGCCACCGATTATGCCGTCAAGGAGACCTCCCTGATCATCGTTATCACTGCCACCACTATCATCATCGTTACCGTTGCTATCATCATCGTCACTACTACTGCCGTCATCGTCATCGTATGACCAGTCATATCCACCGTTGTCATCGTCGCCACCGTCCTCATCGTCGTCATCGTCTCCGCTATCTGGGTTCATCAGGTTATTTGGCACGCTGGATGCTGGACGAGTACTACGACTCTCATCGCTGGAATCGTCGTCATTGTAACTGCCGCCATTATCAACATCAATGAAACCGTCCTGATTCTCTTCCTGTTCCTTTATATCGTCTTTTCGTTCATCGACAGTCTCCTTACTGAACGTGCCTCCATAACCGTCCTCGGAGTACTTGTTCATGTTCTCTTCATCGATGATCTTGGTGAGTTCATTATCCACGTACACCCACAGGCCGTCCCGGCCGTCAGTGTCGACGATGGTGTCGCCGATAGTCATCGCGGCCGAAGTACAGCCCTTGTTCTGCCCGTCGACGTAGTAGCTTCCGCTACCACCCGGGCAATTACTGCCGCCGCCACCGTTGCCGGACGAGTCGGCGACCTGAACCGTTCGATTGGCGACGCCACGCCGTCCAGCGGCATCGTAGGCGACCGCACGGACGGACACGGAGCCGGACTGGTTGAATGTGTGCGTAATGGTCGCGGTCCCGTTCTCACCGGCGAGTCGCGTCTGGTTTTGGGCGGTGCCGTTGACGACCCAGGCGAGCGTTCGGAGGTCGGCATCACCGGCGGTCGCGTTTGCAGTTAGATTCCGCTGGAGGCCAACGGGAACCGCGGGCGGGGCCGACATCGAGACTGACGGCCCACCGGCGGCCACCACATCGACATGGAGCGTGTCCGAGCGCGACGCTCCGTCGTCATCAGTAACCGTGACAGTGACGTTGTACTGGCCGGTCTCGGCCGGCGAGAACGTCGTCTGAACGCAGGTCTGGCAGTCAGGCGTGCGCGTCGTGCCGTCCGGCGTTTCGATGGACCACTCGACCCTCTCAATTGTGCCGTCGGGGTCGCGCGAGCCGTTGGCGTCCAACTGGACCGTCGTCTCTCGCTCGACGGACTGGTCCAGTCCGGCGTCGGCAAGCGGTGGCTGGTTCTCGGCCGCCACCGCTGTCCCGCCGAGAAGCGCCGAGAGGGCGAGGACCGACACCACGAGTGTCGTCGTCCGCTGCATTGGCGTAGCGTAGGGCCGGTATCGGTTATAAAATTTCACAATTCAGGTTGAAATTAATATAGCTGCGTCGTGAAACAGGTAGCGCTCTGTCACGAATGGTCGAGCTAACGGGCAGGGTTTAAGTACGCCACGGTGGGAAGTTCTGGCAATGGGTCTCAAATGTTCCGTCCTCGGGCACAAGTACGGTGAGACCACCGTCGAGCGCGAGCGCGAAGAGCAGGGTAGCGAAGTCGTCATCACCATCCAGGAACGGGAGACCTGTGAGCGGTGTGGAAATACGCGGATCGTCTCGGAGAACAAGGAGGTCACGGCAATCGAGACGCCGTCGGACATCGCCAGCGATCTCGTCGAAGACGAGTCCGAATCCGAAACGTCCGAATCCGAGTCACCGCCGGAAGACGAACCTGCTGACAGCGTGGCCGAACCCACAGACGAGGAATCGGAGCGCTCGGGTGGCTGGGATAGCGTCGACGACCCGGTCGAAGCACCGGACGATGCAGGAATCGGCGACGAAAGCGTAGACGCCGGGGAACCGGTCGATCCGTCGGCTGACGACGCTGAGATTATCGACGACAGTGACGATGGCGAGGAGGAAAGCGGCGACGTGGAACTGGACGAGCCGACGACGACGGTCGACGTCCCGGACGCCGAAGGCGAGGAACCGGTGACCGAGGACGAGACCGACCCGGAGAAAGACGACGGGCTCATTCTCGGCGAGGAAGAGGAATCGGAGTCGGCCGGCGACGACCGCCAGCCCGGTGAGTGGCCCGATGAACCGGGGGACGACGGGGACGGCTGGTCGCCGGAGACGATGCCGGTCGATACCGGAACGGACGACGATTCGAGCGTCGAACCGACCAGCGACAGCGCCGTGACGGTTCCGGAAGGCGAGTTCGCCTGTCCGGAGTGTGGATTCACCACCGAGGTGGAATCGACGTCGTTGCGCGCTGGGGACTTCTGTCCGGAGTGTCACAAGGGGTCACTTATCACCCGGGACGAGGAGTGAACGCAAAGGGTAAGACAGCCCCTCGCAAAAACTCGCCCATGCGAGAGTACAAGATGCGACGGGGCGAGCATCTCGAAGACCGCGTCCCAGACATGGAAGCGTTCGTCGAGGAATACTTCGGCGAAGTAACGGATACAGAAGAGTACGAAGGCAACGACCTGCTGGTCGTCGACGACCCCGACAACCCCGTGTTCGACCGGGTCGTCGCGGGCCGCGTCGAGTACGGCTCGAAGAAAGACAAGATCGCACTCCACATCGACGAGCGACCGGCAGAGGACGTCATCGCCGAGGGCAACGTTGACGCGGCCGAGGACGCCGTCGCTATCAAGAACGATTTCCTGGAGGAGGCGACCGACCGCGACGCGAAGGCACGACGCGACTCACTGAAGCGCTCGGTCGAGGACGACGCCGACGCCCCGGACAACGTCTAACGACGGGCGTCGGGCGCACGCAGTCCGTGAGTACCGGCAGGCTGGTACTGCGTATCGGTTCGACACGGCCCGCGTAGCCATCCGGGAGTTCTTCGATATCGACACTGAGTACCGCCAGTATCACGCAGCGTCAGACGGGCGTCACATCTAAATACGCTTGTGGCATAGGTTCACATACGCCTCACCCGGAGGCGCGCACAAGTATCCGGGGCACGAGACACCCCTCGTGTTGCCACGGAGCCAGCTCCGGGGCAGCCTGTCATAGTTTGTCCGCCCGCCGGAGCGGACCCAATCCGGCATTCGAGCGCGGCCAGGCCAGTTACCGAGCCGGCATTCCCGTTTTATCGGCGCGATATCGACGACAAAATGCAGCCGTTGATCGGAAAGATTCGAGAGTCAGAACGGCGCTACTCGGCGAGCCCGTAACCGCGCTTGAACAGCACGTAGTCGATTGACAGCACGACCACGGTCGTCCCGGTCAGGACGGCCAGCGACGTGTTCGGGTCGATTTCGGTGACGCCGATCATGCCGTAGCGAACGCCGTTGACCATGTACACCATGGGATTGAGCAGCGAGACGTTCCGCCAGAACGCCGGCAGGACTTCGAGCGAGTAGAACACCGCGCCGAAAAAGACCAGCGGCCGGAGGATGAACTGGTTCATCACCGTGAGGTAGTCGAAGTCGCTCGCCCAGAGGCCACCGATGACGCCGAGGCCGCCGAACAGCGTGGTAATCACCAGCAGGAACGAAACGAGATACACGGGGTTGGCGACAGGGACGGAGGTGAACACCAGTCCCACGCCGACGATCAGCAGCGACGTGACGACCCCCCGGAGTGCGCTGGCCGAGACATAGGCGGCCACCATGCTCCGGTTCGACATCGGGGAGGTGAGGACCGCCTGGATGTAGTCGTTCCAGCGCCCGTGGAAGATAGTGAAGGAGGCGTTCTCGAAACTGTCCGAGATGGCCCCGAGTACGACCAGTCCGGGCAGGACGAACTGGAGGTAGCTCACGCCCGCAATTTCCCCAATCCGGCTCCCCAGAATCACGCCGAACACGGAGAAATACAGCGCGTTCGTGATAATCGGCGGGAGGAACGTGTTGTACGGCCGGCGGACGAACCGGAGTATCTCCCGGCGGACCAGCGTCAGGAACTGGGTCGCGTTCGCGTTCATGCGGACACCTCCGCGTACTCGCGGTCGTCGCGGGTCATGTCGACAAACACCTCTTCGAGCGACGCGCGGCGGATCTCCAGCGAGGTGACGGTGTGGCCCTGTGCTTCGAGTTCGCGCATTATCGCTGGCGCGGTCTGGCTCCCGCCCATCGCGGTGACGGCCAGCCCTTCGTCGGTCAGTTCGACGTCGGTGATCCCCTCCACGTCGAGTCGCGGGGCCGTCCGCGGCATCTCGGCGAGTTCGAGGACGATAGTGTCGGTGCCACGGGCCATCAGGTCGTCGGGAGTCGCCACCTCGACCTTCTGTCCGTCGTCCATGATCGCGACCCGGTCACAGAGGCGTTCGGCCTCCTCGATGTAGTGCGTCGTCAGCAGAATCGTTGTCCCGGCGTCGTTCATTCGGTTGATAATCTCCCAGAGGTCGTGGCGGAGCTGGACGTCGACCCCGGCCGTCGGCTCGTCGAGGATGAGCAGATCCGGATCGGAAACCAGCGCACGCGCAAGGACGAACCGGCGTTTCATCCCGCCGGAGAGCCAGTCGAAGCGCGTGTCGCGCTTGTCCCAGATACCGACCGTCTTCAGCGCGTCTTCGGCGCGCTCTTGGGCCTCGGCCCGACCGATTCCGTGGTAGCCGGCCTTGTGTTCCAGCACCTCGATGATGGGGAAGAAACGGTCGACGTTGAACTCCTGTGGCGCGACGCCGATGCGGTCGCGGGCCTCCCGGTAGTCCTCTTCCACGTCGAAGCCGAACACTTCGGCGGTCCCCTGGTCCTTGTGGACGAGGCCGACCAGCGTGTTGATGAACGTTGTCTTGCCGGCCCCGTTCGGCCCGAGCAGCCCGAAGAACTCGCCTTGCTCTACTGTCAATTCTAGGTCGTCGAGCGCCTGGACGTCGCCGTAACGCTTCTGTAATCCACTGGCGCGTATCGCCGGTTCAGTCATTGCCGCCCTTAGCGTGGCGACACCGAAAAACGCATTGAAGCCCCCGAAAACCGGCAGTTAGACTGATACAAGCTGACAAGATCGACCGAACGGCGAGGTCCCGTCGGCCGGGCTGTCACAATCCTACTGACCGAGGCGTTCCCGGGAGATGCCGACGCCAGCCGGCGTGATGATGAGCTGGTCGTCGTCCTTCTGGACGATGTCGCCGCCGACCTCGTTGGCGACCTGCTTGAGTTCGTCGCTGATGTGTTCCATCGTGCGGTCCTGCGTGGAGTGGCGCGTGATGTCCGCGACGACCACGTCACCGTCGTAGACGGCGTCTTTGATGTCGATGACGTCCTGCTTGTCGCTGATACGGGCGATCCGGACCTGGCGTTCGAGTTCCGTCCCGGTCATCTCGAATTCGTTCGCGTCCAGTTCGACGTAATCCTCGGTGTTCCGAGAGGATCCAGACTCCCCGAGGATCTTGCTCATCAGTCCCATGTCACTCACGGCGTGCGCTACCCGTTTCAACTTTTCGTCCATCGAACGTATCGCCACAGCACACCCTGATCAGCCGTGGTGACGATCAGGAACAGCGTGTACTGCACAAGACGTTATTCAGTGGCGGAACAAACACCGGAAACGATGCGCCCGCCCTCCATCAGGAAAACTCCCCTCACCGTCACGGCAGTCGGTGGTGTCCTTTATGCCGTCGCTGTGCTGTCGTGGCTGTTTGCGAACGGCGTCCACTTCGCGTCGCAGGACCCGACGACATTCGCGTTCGGGGCCGGCTACGCCGCCGTTGGGATGGTCCTCGTAGCCGCTGTCCCGCTGTATCTCTGTAGCCGCCTCTCACTCGTCACGCCGGTGCTCATGACACTCTGGCTGCTCGGCAACACTGTGTCTCAGTGGCTGTACGGGACGCATCTCCACCCGCTGTCGTCGTATCTCACCGTCTGGCCCCTGCTGCTCGGGGTGGCCGTGGGCGCTGGCGTGGTCGAAGCGGTGGTCAGAATCGGCATAGACCGTACCCTCGACCGGTCCGGGCTTCGGCCGCTGGTGTGACTGGAGTGCGATATCGGTGGACTGCGCTACACCGAGAACTCGAACAGGTCGTCGCCGACGTGGTGGAGCGACTTGACGACTTTCCCGCTGTCGCCGACCATGTCGTCTCCGCTGGTCTGTGCGCGGCCGACGGCGAGGAACTTCCCGTGGGACTCCTCGTTGATGACGACCAGGTCGCCCTCGCTGATGTCGTCGTCGGCCTCGGTGATGCCCGGCCGCATGATGTCAGCGCCGTCCGAGACAAAGGAGACGGCCCCGGCGTCGACGGTGACGACGTGTTTCTGTGGCGGATGCTGATTGGCACCTTGTACTGTGAGGAACGGTTCTTTCTCGGCGGCTTCGCCGCCTCCATCCGAGGGACGGGGTCCCTCGCGATCCAGATAAAGCACGAGCGGGTCGCCATCGACGAGGACGACGTCCCAGTCGCTGTCGTCGAACTCGACCTTCTCGAAGCTGTCCGCGTCGAGTTCGACACCGAGGTTGTCCGACAGCGCCGTCGTGATGGTGTCGACCTCGTCCGAACGGAGGTGGTGTCGCGACTTGACTTCCATACCCGCATCTCCTCGGCGACAGAGGGTAAGCGTAACGAACCGTGCGGACGGTGTGGCGGACGCAGGTTTTTGTCCGCGCGGGCTAAGGTCAGGGTATGCGAGTCGTCACGCTGCTGCCCTCGGCGACGGAAATCGTCTACGCGCTCGGCGTCGAGCCGGTCGGTGTCTCACACGAGTGCGACCATCCGCCGGCGGCCCGCGAGAAGCCGTCGGTCAATCGCTCGCGCGTCGACCCGACGGCGTCGAGCGGCGAGATCAACGAGCAAGTCGCGGCTGCCGAGGAGAGCGGCGGCGTCTACGCTATCGACCGCGAGACGCTGGCAGAACTGGACCCCGACCTCATCGTCACCCAGGGCGTCTGTGACGTGTGTGCCGTCGATCACGTCATCGTCGCCGAGGCCGTCGAGGAACTGGGACTGGACGCCGACGTGCTGACGCTGGACGTCCACAGTCTCGACGACCTGTTCGAGTCCATCCACCGAGTCGGTGCGGCGGTCGGGCGCGACGACCGCGCCGCAGACCTCGTCGCGGACCTCCGGGACCGCGTCGCGGCGGTCGAAACCACGGCGGCGCGAGCCGAGACGACGCCCCGCGTAGCGGTGCTCGACTGGCTCGACCCGGTGATGGTCGGCGGGCACTGGGTGCCCGAGATGGTCCGGAAAGCCGGCGGCACCTACGGCATGGAAGAGGCGGGCGCTCACTCCCGGCCCCGCGAGTGGGAGGAGGTCGTCGACTACGACCCCGAGGTGCTGGTGGCCGCGCCCTGTGGCTTCGACGTGGCACAGACCCGCGAGAACCTCGCCGACCTGACTGAGCGGCCCGGGTTCGACGACCTGACCGCGGTCCGGGACGGCCGGGCGTACGTGATGGACGGCCACCACTACGTGAATCGGTCGGGGCCGCGCCTCGTGGACACGCTTGAGTTCCTGGCGGCGCTGTGTCACCCGGACCTGTTCGAAACGCCGCCGAAAGATGCTGCCGTCAAACTCGGGACCGTCCGGGCCTAAGCGGCGGCCGCGGCCAGGCCAACGTAGGTGTTGCCGACCACGACGGCCGCGCCGAGGGCGACGACGGACAGGAGCCAGGCCCGCCACAGCGGGACCCGCTCGACCACGTCACGACACTCAAGCAGGACGACGCCGACGTAGAGAACCACAGCCATCTTCAAAGCGATTACGAGCAGCGGTTCGTGGATAAGGAGGGTCCGTATCCAGGGGTTAGCTTCCAGTCCCGGCCCGGCAAACCGGGCGGCAAACAGCGTCGACAGCGCGTCGCCAAAGCCCCAGACGAGCACCAGCGAGAACACCAGTTCGACGTAGCTGGGCATCTGGAGACGAACCGAGAGGGGGTGAGACGCGTGGTCAGGGTGGGACATGTGAGTGGCTACCGTTACTCGCGGCTATCAGCGCATAAAACTCGGTTCCGCAGTATCAGCCGTGAAAACTGGCGCAAGTACAGAGCGAGCCGGCCAGTACAAAGCGAGCCGGTCAGTCCTCGGCGAGCGAACAGCGACCCTCGTAGCTGGCGTCGGCGACGCTCGCGATGGCCGGGTCGTCGCCACACACCGGGCAGTCGGGGTTGGCGGCGACGGGGATTTCCTCGAAGGACATCTCGGCGGCGTCGTAGGCGATGAGTCGGCCGTCCAGCGTCTCGCCGTAGTCCATCGCGAGCTTGACGACTTCGGTCGCCTGCATGCATCCGATGGTACCCGGTAGCACGCCTAAAACGCCCGCAGTCGCGCAATCAGGGACAGTTCCCTCCGGCGGCGCTTCGGGGAACAGACAGCGGTAACACGGGCTGTCGCCCGAGAACGTCGTCACCTGTCCCTCGAACTGGAAGATAGCGCCGTGTGAAAAGGGCGTGCCCGAGAGCGTGCAGGCGTCGTTGACGAGGAACCGCGTGGCGAAGTTGTCGGAGGCGTCGACGACGATGTCGTAGTCGGCCACCAGGTCGGTCGCGTTCTCCCGCGCCAGTCGCAGTTCGTGGCGGTCGACGGTCACGTCGGGATTGAGGCCGGTGACGAACTCGGCAGCGCTGTCGACCTTCGGCCGGCCAACGTCGTCGTCGCCGTGGATGACCTGCCGCTGGAGGTTCGACCGCTCGACGGTATCGTCGTCGACGATTCCGAGCCGGCCGATACCCGCAGCCGCGAGGTACTGGAGGACCGGTGCGCCGAGGCCACCGGCCCCGACGACCAACACGTCAGTGTCGAGCAGCGCGGCCTGGCCCTCCGGCCCCACGTCGTTCATGATGATATGCCGGGAGTACCGGTCAAGCTGTTCTGGGTCCAGATCCGGTCGCATAGCGAGGCTTGGCAGCCCGGAGAAATAAACGCCGGGTTCGTCGTGGATGCAGTTCGGGACGGAGCGCCGAGACGCACAGCCAGAACAGCCGGCCGCTCAGTTGTTTCGCTCGAGGTCCGCAACGAGGTCGTCTATCGCCTGATTGATATCGCTGAGAAGGTCGGTTTGCTCATCGGATTCCTCGGCGATGTCGGCCGTACCGTCGGCGATATCCTCGGCTGCGTCCGTGGACTGGTCGATCATGCTGGCCACTTCCTCGGTCGAGGCGGCCTGCTGGTCTGTGGCGGTGGCGACCTCCTCGATACCGTTGTTGACCTCCCGGACGGTGTCGTCAATCTCCTCGAGGATTTCGGTCGATTCCTCGACGGTGTCGATACCCTCGTCTATCTCGTCGTTGCTCTCTTCGAGGCTCTCGACGGCGTTCTCGGTATCGTCCTGAATACCGTCGATCATCTGCTCGATGGTCGTCGCCTGCTCCTGTGACTCCTCGGCGAGGCTCTTGACCTCGTTTGCGACGACGGCGAACCCTTCACCTGCCTCGCCGGCGCGGGCGGCCTCGATAGACGCGTTCAGCGCCAACATGTTGGTCTGGTCGGCGATGTCGTTGATGACGTCGACGATCTCGTCGATCTCCTCGACGCTCTCCTGAATCGTCTTGACGTCCTCGGCGACGCTGTCGGCCGCCTGCTGGATGTTCTCCATCGCCTCGTGGACGTCGTCAGCGTTCCCCTGCCCGCGTTCGGCGAGTTCCTTCGCTTCGCGGGAGGCCGCGGACACCTCCTCGGACGACGAGGCGATCTGCTCGACCGACGCCGAGAGGTTCGACACCTCGTTTGCGATGTCTGTCAGTCCCTCGTACTGCTCGGCGGCCTGTTCGCGGATCTCGGCAGTTTCCTCCGCGATTCCGACCGACGAGTCCTCCAGCTCGGCCAGCATCGTCTGGACCTCGCTCGCTGCAGTGTGGCTGTAGCCGGCCTCCGTGTCGATATTCTCCGCGACGTCGTCCTGGATGTCTGTGTCGATCCCCGTCCCTGTTTGGTTCGGTACATTTTCCGTCGGTCTCTCAGCCATAGTAGTCGTCACAATGGGAGGGGAATATAAAACGAGTTGCCCGATAATATCAGAGTCGATATCTGGAACGGAGTCCGTCGACCGTCGTGTCAGCAGTCGTACAGCGCACGGTACTTCTCGTCGGCGTAGTCGAGGAAGTGTTCGGCAGTGAAGGACTCACCCGTCGCTTCTTCGACGAGGTCGTCAGTCCGATAGCGTGCGCCGTGCTGGTGGACGTTCTCGGTGAGCCAGTCGTGGATGGGGCCGAACTCGCCGGCGCGGACGTGGTCGTCGAAGCCGTCGATGTCCTGCCGAGCGTGGTGGTCCAGTTGCGCGGCCAGCACCGACCCAAGCGTGTAGGTCGGGAAGTACCCGAAGGCCCCGTTGGTCCAGTGGATGTCCTGCAGGCAGCCCTCGGCGTCGGTGTCGGGGCGGATACCGAGATACTCTTCCATCTTGTCGTTCCAGACCGCCGGTACGTCTTCGACGTCGAGGTCCCCGCGGATGAGGTCCCGTTCGATTTCGAAGCGGACGATGATGTGCATGTGATACGTTAGCTCGTCCGCCTCGACCCGGATGAGGTTGTCGTCGTACACCTCGTTGAACGCTTCGTAGAACTGCTGGGCGGTGGCGTCGGTCCCGAGATGGTCGTTGGCCGTCTCGGTGAAGAAGTCCCAGAACGAACGCGAGCGGCCGACGTGGTTCTCCCAGAAGCGGGACTGTGACTCGTGAACGGAGAGGTCGCGATTGTCGCCCAGCGGCGTGCCGTACGCTTCCTGTGGCAGGCCGAGCGTGTACGTCGCGTGGCCGAACTCGTGGATGGTCGAGCCGAGCGCGTCAAGCGGGTCCTCGGGGGTGAAGCGAGTGGTGACGCGGGCGTCGAACTGCGTCCCCATCGAGAACGGGTGGGGTGCAGTGTCGAGGCGGCCGCGGTCCCAGTCGTAGCCAAGCGTGTCAAGCGCCGTCTCGACGAGGTCGTGCTGGGTGTCGTCGTCGTAGGTGCCCTCGAATGGGTCGGCAAGCGTCACGTCGCTGTCGGCGATGTCGTCGATGAGCGGAACGAGCGCGTCACGGAGGTTCGTGAGTACTTCCTCGGCAGTGTCGATGCCGAGATACGGCTCGTACTCCTCGAACAGCACCTCGTAGGGGTCGCGGTCGGGGTCGATGGCGGCGGCGTACTCCCGGCGGAGTTCGACCAGTTCTTCGAGCGTGTCGGCGAAGGCGTCGAAGTCGTCCTCGGCCTTGGCCTCCTTCCAGACCGGTAGGGCGTTCGAAGACGCTTCGGAGAGGCGTTCGACCAGATCTGCGGGGACCTTCGTGGCTCGCTCGTGGTCCCGCCGGACCTCCCGAACGACGGCCTCCTGATCGGGGTCGAGGTCGGCGTCGTCGAGTTCGTCCAGCCAGTCGGCCAGGGCGTCGTCGGTAAGCAGATCGTGATGGAGCGTCGAAATGGCGGAGGTCTGTTTCGCCCGGGCCGGCGTGCCGGCGTCGGGCATCATCACCTGCTGGTCCCAGTTGAGGACGCCCCCGGCGTCCTCGATGTAGTGGAGGCGGCGGACGTGATCCAGGAACTGCTCGTACGTGGACTCGCTGTCCTCGCTCGCTGTTGCCATACAGCGGCGTTAGGCCGGGGTCCCTAAAGAACCGATGCCGCCGGTAAGGAGTGTGGTGGTTGGCATGACGGTTCAACGAAATCTGTTGGATTGGAGCACTGTCTTCAAACAGCCAGAAAGCCCCGCCATGTCGGCGGGCTAAACAGCGACCGGATGGGATTTCAGGCGCACTGAATTTGGTGAGAAGACGAATACGACACGCGGCCACACACTCACAGCCGGGACTGTGGCCACGACTCGGCAACACGCTCGTAGATGTCCTGACACCGTTCCAACACAGCCAGCGACACGCTCTCATCACCAGTGTGGGCCTCGCCGGGTTCGGCCGCGCCGACGATTACACACTCGGTCCCGGCCTGGGCGAGCCAGCCGGCGTCGGTCGCGTGCGGTTTGACGACGTGTTCGGGTGTAGCGTCCTGCGCGGCGGTAGCGGCGTCCAGTGCCGCGTTGGCGAAGTCGGCGTCGCCACAGGCCATCGGCGGGAGGTCCTGGTCGACGCGCCAGGAGACGCCGTCGATGGCCTCGACCCTGTCAAGCGGCGCGCGCTCGCCGGGGACCGTCCGCTCGTCGACCGTGACCGCACAGCGCTCGGGGATGACGTTCCAGGCCGAGCCGCCGTCGATTTCGGTGACGGCGACACTCCCGCTCATCTCGTGACCGAGCACGGTTGTCGACGGGAAGTCGAGGTCCCGGACCACGTCGACGGCGTCAGTCGCACGGTAGATGGCGTTCGCGCCGGCCTCGGGTTCGCTGGCGTGGGCCGCGGCACCCTCGGCGACGATAGTCGACCCCCGCCGGCCCTTGTGGGCGACGGCCACGTCCGTCGTTCCGGGTGCGGAGTAGCCGGTCGACCCCTCGCCGACGACAGCGTAGTCGGGGGCGAAGCCGTCCTCGATGGCAGCCTGACAGCCGACGCCGCCCTGTTCCTCGCCAGCGAAGGAGGCGAAAACGAGTTCCCCGGCGGGGTCGGCATCCCGGAAGGCCAGCATCGCCGCGGCGACACATCCCTTCATGTCTGCCGCACCACGGCCGTAGAGGCGGCTGTCGTGTTCCTCGACGACGTACTCGCCGCCGGCGTCAACCTGCGACCCGTCCGGCGGGACCACGTCGTGGTGGCCGACGAGGGCGAGCGACGTATCGCCCTGGCCCTTGCGGGCGATGACGTTCCCGTGGTCGTCGCGGGTGACCTGTGCGTCGGTGTGGTCCCGGAGCCACGCTGTGATGTGCTCTCCGGCAGCCGCTTCGTCGTCGTGACTGGGGATCGAAACGAGGTCGCGAGTCAGCGACGGCAGCGTCTCCATACCGTGGCTCGGGAGCGCGGGCAGCAAAAAATCCGCGACGGGCTCGGGGGGCTGTGTCTCGCCGAACAGAGAACTACGGGACAGCCCTAAACAGTTCGGTAGTGCCCAAATACATACCAAATACGTATATTGAGGTGATGCGTTCTGAAATAGCGGTCGAAGCGGCCACAGCCGAGGAAGTCAGCGAACTGCGGCGGGCACTGCGGGGCAACCAGCGCGTCGACCTCGTTGCGACGAACGCCGAAACAGTCGAACTCAGCGGTGAGCGGCGCGGCCTCCGAGAGCTGACCCGGACGCTCCTAGTTCGCGAACGTAGCGCTCGGGAGTTCGGACAGGCGGCGCTCGCCGCAGCCGACCGGAGTGTCCGAACGCGGTTGCAAAAGGCCGTCTAGGTCGGCTGCGCTACAGCGTCTGTCCCGTTTTCCCAGTTGTGGTGCACAGAGACAGCGTACGGACTCCACACCCTTATCAACGGCAGTCTCCAACTGCCGATATGGAAATCGTACCGGACACGAGCGTGGTCATCGACGGCCGCGTGTCCGACCAAGTGAAGGCCGATGCCGACCCCGACACCGACGTCGACGGCATGGGCTTTGCCGGCGCGACGGTCGTCGTTCCCGAAGCCGTCGTCGGCGAACTCGAAGCACAGGCGAACGACGGCCGAGAGACGGGCTGGGAGGGGCTCGAAGAGCTCCAGACGCTCGTCGACCTGGCCGAGGAAGGCACCATCGACGTGGAGTACGTCGGCCGGCGGCCAGACGCTATCGAGAAACGAGAGGCCGGCGAGGGGCAGATTGACGCGCTCATCCGGGACATCGCCGGTGACCGCGGTGCCACGCTCGTGACCAGCGACGACGTGCAGGCCCAGGTGGCCCGCGCGAAAGGGCTCGCAGTGGAGTTCGTCGAGCCGGTCAAGCGGACGGTCGACCGCCTGCAGATCGAGAACTTCTTCGACGAGGGGACGATGAGCGTCCACCTCAAGGTCGGCGTCCAGCCCTACGCCAAGAAAGGCTCTATCGGCGACATGCAGTACACGCCGATCCGCGACGACCCTGCAACCGAAAGTGAGCTACGGGAGTACGCCGCCGACATCGAGGAGAGCGCGCGCGCCTCGCCGGACGGCTTCCTCGAACTCGACGAACCCGGGATGACCATCACACAGTTCCGGGACTTCCGGATCGCCATCGCGCGGCCGCCCTTTTCCGACGCACTGGAAATCACGGCGGTCCGGCCCATCGTCAAGACCGAGCTGGACGATTACGAGTACGCGGACCAGCTCCGGGATCGCTTCACCGAACACCAGCGCGGCGTCCTCATCTCCGGCTCGCCCGGGGCCGGGAAGTCCACGTTCGCACAGGCGGTCGGGGAGTTCCTCGTCGACGCCGACTACGCAGTCAAGACGATGGAGAAGCCGCGGGACCTTCAGGTCGGCCCGAACATCACGCAGTACACCGAACTCGGCGGCTCGATGGAGAAAACGGCCGACTCGCTGCTGATGGTCCGGCCGGACTACACCATCTACGACGAGGTGCGCAAGACCGATGACTTCGAAGTGTTCGCTGATATGCGACTGGCCGGCGTTGGCATGGTCGGCGTCGTCCATGCGACCCGCGCCATCGACGCGCTCCAGCGGCTCATCGGCCGCGTCGAACTGGGACTCATCCCCCAGATCGTCGACACCGTCGTCTACATCGAGGCCGGGGAGGTCGACACGGTCTACGACGTGACGACGGAGGTCAAGGTCCCGCAGGGACTCATGGAGGAAGACCTCGCGCGACCGGTCATCATGGTCAAGGACTTCGAGACCGGCCGGCCGGAGTTCGAAATCTACACCTTCAACAACCAGGTCGTCACGGTCCCGCTGGGCGACGACGAGGACGAGCAGGACTCCGGCGTCGACCGCCTCGCCAAGCAGGAGGTCGAGCGCGAGATTCGCTCTATCGCCCGCGGCCACGTCGAGGTCGAACTGCGCGGGCCTAACACCGCCGTCGTCTGGGTCGAGGACGACGACATCTCGCAGGTCATCGGCAAGGGCGGCGGCCGCATCTCCGACGTGGAGAACCGCCTCGGCATCGACATCGACGTGCGGACCTTCGAGGAACGGCCGTCAGGTCCCTCCGGCGGCCCCCAGACCGAGTCCGGCGGCAAGGAGGGCGAAATCGTCCAGCCCGAGGTCACCTCACGGCACGTCATCGTCCCGCTGGACGGCCACGCCGGCGACACGGTCGAACTCCAGGCCGACGGCGAGTACCTCTTCACCGCGACCGTCTCCCGCAGCGGCGAGATTCAGGTCTCGCGCGGGTCGGGCATCGCCGAGGAACTGGAGCGAGCTATCGACCGCGGCAGCACGATTACCGTCGTGCCGTCGTAATTACCGTCGTAAGCGGTGCGACGACCGGAACAATCGTACGGCTTTCCGTCGAAGAGACGCCTCGTGTCACAGTCAGCGGCGGCTACTGACCGCCGTTGCTACACAGCCAAGTGAGAAGGCGTGTCAGTCCGAGACGGCGGCGTCCGCTTCCGCCGGTTGGTCGATAATCTCGTAGAGGTTCTGCCGCGCGTCGGCGAAGTAAACGTCTTCTTCGATGACACCGACTTCGTCGAGTCGTTCCAGAGCGTAGCGAACGGTCCGTGCCGAGAGCATCGACTCTTCGACGATGCCTTTCTGTGTCAGCGGGCCGTCGTACTCCAGAACCTTGTATACGAGCTTTGCGCTCGGCGGAAGGTCTGCGATGGCCTCCCCATCAGAGTCCGTCATTACCCGTAATCACAAGCGCCGGGCGCATAAAGATTGAGGAGTCCGTCTCGCCGCCGCAAGCATTCGCGGCCGCGTCTCAGTACCGAACCGCGCACCTTTTGGTTGCGGGTAGTGGAACGTGTGGTATGGCTACGGAAACGGCGGACGGAATGAGCTCCCATATGCGGGGGCTCACTGTCACGACGCTGACAGCCGTCGCTGGCATCGCCGCCGCGTTCGGTTCCAACGAGTTAGCGGCCACGCCGGACGCCCCGCAAGGGATACTTGTCCTCGCGGTCGCTATCGCAGCACAGTTCCCGATTCTGCGGGTGATCGGCATCGACACGGACGACCTCTCGGCGAAGGACGTGCTCTACATCGGCTTCATGACCTTCTCGCTGTGGTTCGTCTCGTGGGGCATTCTCCTCACGACGGGAGCGTAACGATGGCTGAAGACAGTATCGCCGTCGTCGACCTGGAGCGGTGTCAACCCGACCGCTGTAACTACGAGTGCATGAACTACTGCCCGCCAAACCGCAGCGGGAAAGAGTGCATCGTCAAGCGGGAGGACGAGTACGAGGAGGACGAGCCCTTCGAAGGCCAGCCCGACCAGGTCCGCATCTCCGAGGAGATCTGTCTGGGTGAGTCCTGCGGTATCTGCGTCAACAAGTGCCCGTTCGACGCTATCGAGATCATCAATCTCCCACAGGAGCTGACCGACGACCCGGTCCACCGCTACGGGGAGAACGCCTTCGCGCTGTACGGGCTTCCGAGTCCCGCCGAGGGCCAGGTCACCGGGATTCTCGGCCCGAACGGCATCGGGAAGACCACCGCCGTCCGCATCCTCGCCGACGAGATGCAACCCAACCTGGGCCGGTACGACGAGGAACCGAACTGGGACGAAATTCTCGACGAGTACCGCGGGACCGCCCTGCAAGAGTACCTCGAACAGATGCGCGACGGCGACGTGAGCGTCGCTCGCAAGCCCCAGTACGTCGACCGGATTCCGGACCAGTTCGACGGCAAAGCCATCGAGCTGCTGGACCAGACCGACGAACGCGGCGACCTCGACTACCTCATCGAGCAGACGGGTATCGAGCCGGTCGTCGACAACCACATCGACGACCTCTCCGGCGGGGAACTCCAGCGGGTCGCGCTCGTCGCCACGCTGGCGCGGGACGCCGATTTCTACTTCCTCGACGAGATCACGCCGTATCTGGACATCGGCCAGCGGATGACCGCCGCACGGCTCATCCGGGAACTCGCCGAGGAGGAGGACCGCTCGATGCTCGTCGTCGAGCACGACCTCGCCATCCTGGACCTGCTCGCGGACAATATCAACGTCGCCTACGGGACCCCCGGCGCGTTCGGTGTCATCACGCCCCCAAAATCGACGAAGAAGGGCATCAACGAGTACCTCTCGGGCTACCTCGAAAACGAGAACATGCGCATCCGCCAGACGGACATCGAGTTCGAGGAGCACGCGCCACGGAGCGCTTCCACCGGCGACGTGGTTATCGAGTACCCCGAGCTCCAGAAGAGCTACGGCAGCGGCGAGTTCTCGCTGGACGTCGAGGCCGGCACCATCCGCGAGAGCGAAGTGCTGGGCGTCGTCGGCCCGAACGGTATCGGGAAGTCGACGTTCGCGAAGATGCTCGCCGGCCGGCTCGAACCGACCGCGGGCGACATCGACACCAGCCTCGACATCGCCTACAAGCCCCAGTACATCGAGATAGACCAGCCGATGCGCGTCGACGCCTTCCTCGCGTCGATTACGGACGACTTCGGGAGTTCCTACTGGAACACCGAAATCGCACAGCCGCTCCAACTGGAGTCGGTGATGGAACAGCAGCTCACCGACCTCTCGGGCGGGGAGCGCCAGCGGGTCGCCATCGCGGCCTGCCTCTCGAAGGACGCCGACCTCTACCTGCTGGACGAGCCTTCTGCCCATCTGGACGTGGAGCAGCGCGTCATGGCGACCTCTGCCATCCGGCGCTACGCGGAGAACCACGACGCGACGGCGATGGTCATCGACCACGACATCTATATGATCGACCTGCTGGCCGACCGCCTGCTCGTCTTCGACGGCGAGCCGGCCCGGAACGGCCACGCCGCGCCGCCACAGGGCATGCGCGAGGGGATGAACGAGTTCCTGAAGAACCTCGATATCACCTTCCGCCGCGACGAGCGGACCTCACGGCCCCGCATCAACAAGCCCGACTCGCAACTGGACCGCGAGCAGAAGAACGCCGGCGAGTACTACTACGCGCCGTAGGCTCAGGGCGGAGCGAGGTCGGCGAGAGCCAGACGGCGACTGTCTCGTCATCGGAAATCTACGGGTGGAGGGAGCTCAGCCGGAGCCGTTTTTGCGAGAACAGCTGTGCTCAAGCGGTTTCGTCGACGGAGGTCGCTGCTCGACGGTCGCGCCTGCCGAACCGCGCTCGGCGTGCTGTTGAATCCACAGATCATCTCGGGAGTTAGCTGGTGAGACTACGTCACAGGTGGTAGTACAGCCGCTACTCGCAAAGGGGAGACGCAGGAATAGTCCGCGGCGTTACGCCGCTGGATCACTGTCACTGCTCGTCTCGGACCCTGCGACTGCATCGTCAAGACCGTCGGCGACTTCTGCCGGGTCGAACTCCTCATCGGGGTCGAGTTCGCGGTCGGTCTGCTCGTCTGTCTGGGGTTCAGTGACTGATTCGTCACCGGTGACCGTCACGAAGATGTCTCGCAGTTCCGCAACGCGCTCGGGGGACTGACTCTTGCTCATCGCGTATGTGTACAAGTACCACAGGAGTGTAGGCGCTATACCGAATCAGTTTGGTATCTGTTCGCAAACTACAGGACGTTTCGCTGGCAAGAGCCACACAGCGAGACTTCCTTCACGTCGACTTGTCGGACAGTGGGGGAGAAGTTCATCACGCAGCGCTTGTTGTCACAGTGCTCCAGCCCGAGCGTGTGGCCGACCTCGTGGACGACCTCCTTGCGGACCCGCTGTGAGAAGATTTCGCCGGCCGAGCGGTTCGAGAAGCCGCCATCGGAGGAGGTCTGGAGCCGATACGTGGAGATGACGCTGCCGGAGCCGCCGAGGTACGCGAGACCGAAAACGTAGTTCCGACGGCGGTAGAAGAGGTCTTTCGGCGTGATAGCGATGTTTTTGCCGCCGGAGCCGACCCGGCGGGCGAGGTCGATAAACTCCTCTGCGCGGTACTGGTCGCGGTCCCCATCGTACGCGCCGGCGGGAATGGACTGTGGCTCGTGCATCGAGACCTCACAGTCGTAGACGGAGCGAAGTCCGTCCGAGGCCTCGCGTTTGACCTGGGCCGAGACCTCGCCCACCGGCACGATGTCGACGTGCATGGGAACGCATATGCGCCCGCATCTCATAAATTGTACGACGTGACCGACACCACCGACCCGCTCGTCGACCGACTGGCGTCCGTCGATTCGGTCGTCGAGGTCGGCGTCGGAAACCACCCTGACGTAGCCGGGGCCCTGGCCGAGCGGGGCGTGGACGTGACCGCAACGGACATCGTCGAACGGGCGGTCCCCGAGGATGTGCGGTTCGTTGTCGACGATATTCTCGACTCCGACGAGTCTGTCTATGCGGGGTGTGATATCGTGTTCGCCCGGAATTTACCACCGGAACTGCACCGGCCGACGCTAGCCGTCGCCAACGCCGTCGGGGCGGCGTTCTGGTTCACCACGCTGGGTGGCGACCAGCCGACGGTCGCCGTCGAGCGCGAACAGCTCCCGGGCGGGGAGACGCTGTACCGGGCGAAAGATAGCAAGGCGCTTGAGTGAGGACCGCCTTCGCTCGCTCATGCAAATCGACGCGGTCGTCCTCGACATCGACGGCGTGCTGGTGGACGTGGCCGACTCCTACCGCCGAGCTATCGTCGAATCCATCGACCGGGTGTACGGCGATACAATCGAGAAATCGGCGGTCCAGCAGTTCAAGGACGCCGGCGGGTTCAACAACGACTGGGAACTGACCTACGCAGCCGCGCTGTTCGTTCTCGCCGGCCGCGTGTCGGCTGTCTCCGACCTGGCGGCGTTTACCGACGCCATCGCCGAGCGCGGCGGCGGTCTCGACGCGGCCGAAGCCGTGGTTCGTGACCTGCTCGACGATTCGGCCGAAGACCGGGTCTTTGACGCCTGGGACCCCGAACAGCTCCGGGACGTGTTCCAGACGCTGTATCTCGGAACCGACCTCTACCGTGATATTGAAGGTGGGGAACCGATGTTTGACGCGCCGGGGTTCATTCATCACGAGCCGCTGCTGGTCGACGACGAGACGCTGGCGGCCCTGCAGGACCGCTTCGCCGTCGGCGTCGTCACCGGCCGCCCCGCCGCCGAGGCCGACATCGCGCTGAAGCGGGTCGGCCTTGACCTGCCGCCGGAACACCGCTTCACCATGGACGACTGGGACGAAGGCAAGCCCCACCCCGCCGCCCTGCAAACACTCGCCGAGCGCTTCGACGCCGAGCGGGTCGCCTTCGCCGGGGACACCCTCGACGACGTTGCGACCGCGGTCAACGCCGACGAAGCCGACGACGACCGCGTGTACTACGGCATCGGCGTCCTCACCGGCGGGCTGACCGGCGACGCCGGCCGCCGGACGTTCGCCAACAACGGCGCGAGCGCCGTCATCGAATCGGTCACCGACCTCCCGGAACTTCTCGACGCGGCGTAGCCCGCGTCACCGGCAGCGCCCCTCGACCGCAAACAGCAACGGTTTCACCGGCGGGACAGAGACCTCGGGTATGCGACGACTGCCGACGTTTGGCTGGGCATTCCTGGTGAGCATCTGGGCCGGGCTCGTCGGGGGCGCGGTCATCCGTGAGCCGTCGGTCGATCTGGTGCCGCTGTATGCCGTCACCTGCCAGCTAATCGGCCTCGTCGCGGCCTACTGGACGATGCGCGAACGCGACGACATCCTCGAATCCGTCCACCGGCCGGGCCGTGTCGGGATGTTCATCATCGTCCTCTTTTTCGTGATGGTCCCGCTCTCGACGATATTTGCTCTCTGGCTCGGGGCCACCTCGGTCCCCGGCGTCGCGACACAGTGGCTCAGCTATCTGGTGAGCCTCGGGAGCGCGCTGTACGTCGCCTTCGCCGGCGGGTTCGACCGGGCCTGGGAGGAGTACACCTGATACCGTCGGCTGTGCGTCTGTGAAGAATTGCGCCACACGGGGTGGCGAATATCGGACACTAGAGACAGCCAACAGTATGACCGAACCTGTCACACAACGTTTATTCAGTGATCGGCCTACGCCGTAAGTATGGACATCGCGTTGCTTGGCGGTACTGGAGATATCGGCCAAGGCCTCGCCCTCCGCTGGGCTGACGACACCAACCACACGATCATCATCGGCTCCCGGAAAGCCCAGAAGGCGGCGAACAAAGCGGAGGAGTACGAGACAGAACTGGCCAGCCGCGGCCACGACGACGTGGCGATCGCCGGCCTGGGTAACGAGGACGCCGCCGCCCGCGCCGACGTCGTTGTCGCCGCTGTCCCCGCCTACCACCTCACGGACACCATCGACGCCGTCGCCGACGAACTTGACGACACTACGCTCGTTTCCCCCGCCGTCGGGATGCAACGCGACGAGGACGGCTTCCACTACAACCGCCCCGGTGCCGGCAGCGTCACGCAACTGGCCGCCAACGCCGCCCCCGACGACACGCCTGTTGTCGGCGCGTTCCACAACCTCGCGGCCGGTCGCCTCGCCAACCTCGACGCCGACCTCGACTGGGACACCATCGTCGTCGGCGACGACACCGACGCCAAGGACACCGTCTGTGAACTCGCCGAGGGCATCGAGGGGATTCGCGCCCTCGATGGCGGTCCGCTCGCCAACGCCGCCGAAATCGAGGGGCTGACGCCGCTGCTCATCAACGTCGCCCGCCACAACGACGGCCTGCACGACCTGGGCGTCCGCTTCCAATAGTACCTTTTTACGTCACCCCCTCTCCTCGCGCGCTCACAGAGCGCGCTGTGGGGAGCGGGTTCGCAAAAATCTACGCTAAAAACGACCTTCTCGCTCCCGCTGGTCGCGAGAAGTGAAACCGCTCGCCGCTGGCGAGCGGTATGTTTTGCTGCACTCACTCGGCTACCGCAACGGCGGCGCTACTACTAGTCCTGCTTCGGCGGCAGCCCTACCCTTCCCCGACGCCAGCGACGAGACGCTGGCGCGGCCGCTATCGGGGTGACGAACCACAAAAAACGACTGAGTTACGCTGAGGCCTGCTGCAGCGCGTCGTCGATGTCGTCAGCCTGCGTGACGCCGACGAAGCGCTCAACGATGCCGTCGTCGTTCTCGATGATGAGCGTCGGGAGGGAGCGCACCTGGTACTCGTTGGCAACGTCCTGTTCCTCGTCGACGTTGATCTTCTCGAACTCGACGTCCGTCCAGTCCTCCTCGAGGTCTTCGAGGATCGGGTCCTGCGTTTTGCAAGGGCCGCACCAGTCCGCGTAGAAGTCCTTCAGTGTAACCGTCATAGTACTCTGTTCGTGTTAGCCCGCGGTATCTGATAAGGGTTATCCATGTGTACCGGAGGCACGCAATCGCGGGCGACCCGAAAGGCTTAGTGTTGGTGATACACCACCCTGAAGTATGAGTGGCAGCGACGGCGGCGGACTGATGTCCAGTGCGGGACTGGTCCGATATTTCGACGCCGAAGACCAGAACACGATCCGTATCGACCCTCGAACAATCGTCGCGACCGGCGTCATGTTCGGGCTGTTGATGCTCGTGCTGAACGCGATGATCGTGTAGGCGATTCCGCACTGTTTTCTGCTCCCCGCCACTGACTCGCGGGTATGCACTTCACGCAACGCGAACAGCAGGCGCTCCGCGACGCCGGCGTCGATCAGGAGACCATCGAAACGGCCTCCGACGCAGTGGTCGCAGCCACCGACGACGCGGCCGCAGAACTCGAAGCTTTCTTCGACGGCCGCGAGACGGTGTACTCCGATATGGACATCGCCCACAGTTCCAGCGAGATTCAGGAACACACTGTCGAATACTGCGACCTGTTCACCCACGCCGACGACATCCGGGGGTATCTGCGCTTCGGCACCTGGGGCGTCCCGGTCGAGGGCGGACGCGTTCTGAGCGACGAGAAAGTAGAGCTCTCGCTGGGGCCGACAGTCCACGGACGGGTCCGCTTTGCCGCCGCCGAGGACGCGCTATGACCGTCCGGGTCAGGGGCATCTACGCGACGGCGCTGACCCGGTTGCTGCGCGAGGCAGACCACGAGGTCGTTCAGGCGTCGGAACCGATCCAGAACCGCTTCGACGGCGAGTTCGCCGACGAGCGGGCGGCGGTCACCGTGGCGACGACGGACGACCAGCAGGGCGTCGGCGTCATGGGGGACACCGATATCGCCAAAGGTGTCATCGACCGCCTGACCGAAATTGGCCGGGACACGCTCCACTGGGACGACCCGACGCCAGAGGGCGCGGTCTACGCCGGCACCGTGACCGGGACGCTGGGGAGCGGGGCTGTCGTCGACCTCGGCGACGGCGAAGGCTTTCTCCCGTACTCGTCCTCGGACGAACGCGTCGAGACCGGCGATACGCTCCGGGTGCAGGTCGTCGGGGCGAGCGCGCCGTGGACGAACGGCCGACCCGTGCTGGACACGACCGTCGCGGTCCGCGGGTCGCTGCTCTCGCTCGTGCGCGGCGAGACCGCCAGCACACCGGGGACTGGCGGCCCGGCAATGCTTGACCTCATCGCCGCGGAGCCCCGAGACGGCTGGGGCGTCTCGTGGGAGTCGGCGAGCGAGGACGCGAGCTTCGACGCGCTGGCCGAGGCCCTCGACGCCGCCAACGACCGCGCGGCGACCGTCGACGACGCGCTTGCGGGAGCCGACGCCCCCGAGGACTGCGCCCCCGGTCGCTACGACGAGGGGCTTTCGACGGCGTGGCTGTGGTTCGGCCGCGAGAGCCGGTTCGCGCTCGACGAGGCCCGCCGCGAGGTGACGGCGACGATGCCGGGCCACCACCGCGTGAAGGCCGGGGACCGCGCCGCCAGCGCCGCCGTCGACTACGTCGAGGCGCTGTGTGACGACATCGCGGCCGACGGCGAGACCGACTTCCCCTTCGCCGTGACAGCCCGGCAGTTCGGCCCGCAGGTCGGCGGGTCGCTGTCGCTGGGTCACGGCAAGCCCGACGGTCGGCTCATCACGCTGGGCAACGGCGAGGTCCAGTCGGTCGACGACGACGGAACGGTGACCATCGAGCGGGAGATGAGTCCCGGCGGCACCTACGACGCCCTCGGCGTCCCGAAGGAGGCCGGCGACATCGCCGAGACAAAGGTCAAGGAGGGGCGCTGGTGGTATCCGACGGTGTACCGCGACAGCGACGGCGAGAAGAAGGGCACCTACGTCAACGTCTGCACGCCCGTCGAGGTATTCCCCGACACCGCCCGGTACGTGGACCTCCACGTCGACGTGGTGAAACACGCCGACGGCACCGTCGAGCGGGTCGACGACGACGAACTCGACGCGGCCGTCGAGCGGGGACACATCTCCGAACCGCTGGCCGAGCGCGCCCGGAGCGTCGCCGCCGCTGTGAAGAGCGCGCTAGAGTGACGGAGCGAGGCCAGTCACGCGACGCGGCGTCAGTCGTGCCGGCGTCGGGCGCGCCAGGCTGCCAGCCCGACTGCAGCCAGCGCCGAGCCGACGCCGAAGCCGGGGCCGCCGACACCGAGGGAGGTGCCGTCAGTGCCACCGGCCCCGGCGTCCGTAGCCGACGCGTCGGCCGTCGGCGTCCGTATCCGCGGGTCCGGGAACGTGTACAGCGCGGGCTGGACCTCCGTCCCCTGACTCGCGTTCGTGCTCCCGGCGACGAAACAGCCGGCGGCCCGCTGGGCGGTCCAGAAGGAAGTCGCGTCGGTGTTTCGCCACTCGAAAACCTGTTCGGGGGCGGTCGGGTCCGTCAGGTCGTGAACGCGGACGCCGCCGTTGTACCACGCGGAGTAACAGCGGTTGTCGGTCAGTTCGAAGTTGTGTGCCGTCGTGAGGATGCCCCCCGGCGTGGGGTCCGAGGTCGGCGGTGGGTCGAGCGTCGACAGCAGCTCGGCGTCGTCCGGGTCGCTGATGTCGTACAGGTCGATGCCGCTCGGGCCGCCGCTGCCGTCGTCACTGAGGTCCCACGACTCGCCGCCGACGCCCAGCAGCGACGCGTCCTCGTCGACCGTCACGAAGTGGTCGTTGCCCGGTGGCTCGCTTCGCTCGGTCCCGGGGTCCTCGATGGCGGCGAGGTCCTCGGGAGTCCGGCCACGGACGTTCGCTACCAACGAGATATCACTCGGGTCTGATACGTCGACAATCCACGTCCCGCCGTCCCAGTACGCCAGATACGCCCGGTCGTGCTGCACCCACACGTCGTGCAGCGGCCAGAGGCTGGTCGGCACGTCGGCCCAGGCGTCGCCGGCGTCTAACAGCGACCACTCGCCGACTTCCTGCTCAGTTTCAGTGTCGACGACGAGCAAGGGGTTACCGTCGCGGTCGTTCGCGGTCAGATAGGCGTAACGGCCGTCGAAGTGGCAGTTGTGGATACGCGTGTCCAGTTCGAGGCCCGCGATTCGTGTCGGGTCCCGCCTGTCGCTCACGTCGAAGACGACGAAGCCGTGGGCACCATCGGCGGGGTGGGCCGGCCCAGCGGCCAGCAACCGCGAGCCGCTGACAGCGAGGTCCTGCACGCGCTGTATCGGTCCGTTGTCACTGTCGGCCAGCAGGTCCGTCCGTCGGCTGAGCGGTCGCGGACTGGTCGGCGTGACGAGGTCGACGAGCGCGACGCCGTCGCCCGTCGCGACGTAGGCCGTGTGTCCGTCGGGGCTGGTAACGACCTCGTACACCGTCTCCATCTCCAGCACGCCCAGCGGGTCCTCGCCGACCGGGGTGTCGGAGGCCGCTGGCTCGGCCGTCCCGTCACCGGTCGGCGACGGATGGCCACGGGTCGTCCCCGTAGCCAGACCGACACCTGTTCCTGCGAGGGCGAGTCGTCGGAGGACCGTCCGGCGGCGCATAGCCGTCCCTGCGGGAGCCAGGGCAAGAAGGATTCCGGTGCCCGCAGATCGATTAGTTCCCCTGGATAGCGTCGATGACCATCGCCGCGGCGATGATTGGCTCCTTGGGAACCGTGCTGGCGTCGTCGATAGTTATCTCGTAGCGGTCTTTCAGCGAGAACTGTCCGTCGATGTTGCCGACGTGGTTGCCGTCCTGGTCGGTGATCTCGTACTTGTGGGGAATCCAGCCGCCGAACGGGACGACGTTGCGGGCGATGGTCACGAGCGCGCCTTGAGAGTTGATTTCGGCGATCTTCGCCTCGGTACTGGCGTCCCGAATCTTCCACGTATCTTGGAAGATGGAATAGTCGTTGTCGAGGATGACGATGTCCTCGCCGGTCTTGGAGTCGGTCAGCACGTAGTTACCGGCCACGTCAATGATGCCGCCGGCCTTGACCTGGAACACCTCGTTGTCGTTTGCGTCGACGAACGGGAACTCCTCTTTCATCTTCATCATCTTCTGTTTCCCGCGGAGGACGACGTTCCCGGCGGCGTCCATGGCTTTGTACTTGCTGCGTATCAGGCTCTGTTCGACTGTGTAGCTGTCGTCGGAGAGGTCGATTCCGGTGATATCGTAGTCGCTCGTTCCCATACCAATCTCATATTCGATATTCGTGGTAAATCTTTCGCCACACTGTTCAAAATAAAAATAGGCCCACGCAAGGAGTCCGCCGCCGAGACCCGAACCGACAGGGTTTCCCGCCTACCGACCAAGTAAAATCCAAGAATGAGCAAGGATATAATCGAGGTCCGAGGGGCCGAGGAACACAACCTCAAGGACGTCGACGTGGAGATTCCCCGCGAGGAACTGACAGTCGTCACCGGGCTGTCGGGGTCGGGCAAATCCTCGCTCGCATTCGAGACGGTGTACGCCGAGGGCCAGCGGCGCTACATCGAATCGCTCTCCTCCTACGCACGGAACTTCCTGGGGCAGATGGACAAGCCACAGGTCGAGAACGTCGAGGGCCTGTCACCGGCCATCTCTATCGACCAGAAGAACGCGGCCAACAACCCCCGCTCGACGGTCGGGACCGTCACTGAACTGCACGACTACCTCCGTTTGCTCTACGCGCGCGTCGGCACGCCCCACTGTCCGGAGTGTGGCCGCGAGGTCGGTGAGCAGTCCGCACAGAACATGGTCTCCCGGATTCTGGAACTCCCCGAGGGGACCCGCGCCAAGCTGTGTGCGCCGGTCGTCCGCGACCAGAAGGGAGCCTTCGAAGACCTGTTCGACGACCTCGTGAGCGAGGGGTACAGCCGCGTCGAGGTCGACGGCGAGGAGTTCGACCTCACGATGGACCGACCTGAACTGGACGAGAACTACGACCACACGGTCGACGTGGTCGTGGACCGCGTGAAGATCTCGCCGGACGCCCGCTCGCGCATCACGGACTCCGTCGAGACCGCGCTCGAAGAGGCCGACGGGACACTGAAAGTCATCCTGCCGGATCCAGCGGAGGGCGCTGCGGAGACCCTCGGCGGGTCGGACGCCCGGGCAACGGGAGACCTCGCGAGCGAGGCGCGAAGCGCCTCGGGCGACGCGAGCGGGCAGAGCCCGCGAGCGAACGACCGCGTCGTCGTCGAACTCTCCGAGGATCTGGCCTGTACCCACTGTGGCATCGATATCTCCGAAATAGAGACGCGGTCGTTCTCGTTCAACTCACCCCACGGAGCCTGCCCGGAGTGTGAGGGGTTGGGCGAGACGAAAGAGGTCAGCGAGGACCTCGTCATCACCGACCCGACGAAGCCGCTCAAGCACGTCTTCGAGCCCTGGAGCTACGACCGGACGTACTACTCGCGGCAACTGGACAACGTCGCCGAGCACTTCGGCGTGGACCTCTCGACACCGTTCGAGGAGCTAGACGAGTCCATCCGGCGGCAGTTCCTCTACGGGACCGACAGCCAGGTCCACTTCGAGTGGCGAACGAAGAACGGCACCCGAGAGAAGACCGAGCGCTTCGAGGGCGTCATCCCCAATCTGGAGCGGCGCCACGTCGAGACGGATTCGGACCGCGCCCGCGAGCACATCGAGGAGTTCATGGCGACGACGACGTGCCCGGCCTGTGAGGGCACGCGACTCAAAGCGGAGTCACGGGCAGTGCTCGTCGACGGCACCTCCATCACGGAGGTCAACGAGATGTCCATCAGCGACGCGCTGGCGCACTTCGAGGGCATGGAAGAGACCCTCTCGGCCCGCGACCGAAAGATCGCCGAGGAGATCCTCAAGGAAATCCGGGCCCGCCTTGGCTTCATGACCGAGGTCGGCCTAGACTACCTGACGCTGGACCGCGAGGCCTCGACGCTGTCCGGCGGCGAGAGCCAGCGGATTCGCCTCGCAACGCAGATCGGCAGCGGCCTCGTCGGCGTCCTCTACGTCCTCGACGAGCCGTCGATTGGCCTGCACCAGCGGGACAACGACCGCCTGCTGAACACCCTCGAAGAGCTCCGGGACCTCGGCAACACCCTGCTCGTGGTCGAGCACGACACCGAGACGATGCGGCGGGCCGACCAGATAATCGACATGGGCCCCGGCCCGGGCAAGCGCGGCGGCGAAGTCGTCGTCAACGGCCCGATGGACGAGGTCATCGACACCGAGGCGTCGGTGACCGGGGAGTACCTCTCGGGCGAGCGGACGATTCCGGTCCCCGACAGCCGCCGCGAGGCCGACGGCGAACTCACGGTCCGGGGCGCTCGCCAGCACAATCTCGCGGACCTCGACGTGTCCATCCCGCTGGGGACCTTCACCGCCATCACAGGCGTCTCCGGCTCCGGGAAGTCGACGCTGATGCACGACGTGCTGTACAAGGGCGTTGTCCGTCGGATGAACGATACTGACGTGAACCCGGGCGAACACGACGCCATCGACGGCCTCGACGACATCGAGACGGTGCGGCTCATCGACCAGTCGCCCATCGGCCGCACCCCTCGCTCGAACCCGGCGACGTACACCAACGTCTTCGACCACATCCGGGAGCTGTTCGCCGAGACCAGCCTGTCGAAACAGCGCGGCTACGAGGTCGGCCGGTTCTCGTTCAACGTCAAGGGCGGCCGCTGTGAGGGCTGTGGCGGCCAGGGGACGGTCACCATCGACATGAACTTCCTCTCGGACGTGACGGTGCCCTGCGAGGAGTGTGGCGGCGCGCGCTACAACGACGAGACGCTGGACGTGACCTACAAGGGCGCGACCATCGCCGACGTGCTGGAGATGACCGTCGAGGAGGCCTACGACTTCTTCGAGAGCCATTCGGGGATTCGCCGCCGGCTGGAACTCCTGAAGGACGTGGGCCTGGATTACATGCGCCTCGGTCAGCCCTCGACGACCCTCTCCGGCGGCGAGGCCCAGCGCGTCAAGCTCGCCGAGGAACTCGGCAAGAAGGACTCCGGCGAGACGCTGTACCTGCTTGACGAGCCCACCACCGGGCTCCACCCCGAGGACGAGCGCAAGCTCATCGACGTGCTCCACCGGCTCACTGACGACGGCAACACGGTGGTTGTCATCGAGCACGAACTCGACCTCGTGAAGAACGCCGACCACATCATCGACCTCGGGCCGGAGGGCGGCGAGAACGGCGGCGAACTCGTCGCCGAGGGCACCCCGGAGGACGTGGCCCGGACCGAGGCGTCCTACACCGGGCAGTACCTCCGTGACCTCCTGCCGAACGTCGAGCTTGAGGGGCCGCGAGCAGACCGCGAGCTATCGGCCGAACAGCCGGCTGCGGACGACGACTAATCGGACGCGTCGTCGATCAATCGCTCCGCTCGCCTCACGAGACTCGCACTGAGGCGGGCTCCGACTTCATCCATCGCATAGAGCGTCTCCTTTGCGGCGTCTGGATCGATATCCCCGGTTTCCACGGCACGGACGAGTACACCGATTGTCCCCGAAACCGGTAGCGATATTGACTTACAAGCCTTCCGGAGCGGTTTGTCATCGGTGATGACGACACACTCGTCCGCAAGTCGAGCGCCGGTGAGCAGTGCAACATCGCCGTCGACGATCATTGGAACTTTTCTTTCGGTATCGATTACTGACCCAGGATCGTTCCCGAGTCGAGCCGCTGAATCGGAAACGAGTTCATCTTGATCTTCCTCTCCGGCCCAGGCGAGAATATTAGTTTGAACGATACTCCCTTCATCTATGCAGGTGTCGAGTGCTGATTTAGCAGGCTCTTTCGAGATCTCGAATTTTACCGCCCGAGGGACGACCAATCCTCCACGCACGGAATCGAGTAAATCAATCGACCCGGTTTCAGCTAATGTAATAATAACGCTCGCATCAAGAAGTACGACCCGCCCGTTCCAGATCATCGAAGTGCGTCTACGTCGTCGGCCAGATCGACCTCGTCGTAGTTCGACAGAACTCCGCGGTCGTTCGCTTCAGCCATCATCTCCGCGATGGTGAGCCCTGCCAACTCCGCCGCACCGCGCATCCCGACCGCTCCGTCCTGATAGCGCTGGAGGGCGACCCGAATGAGTTCCTCGCGAGCGCCTTGCCGGATCGCCTGTCGGATCGCGTCGCTCCGACTCTCTCCTTTCGCCTCAGCGAGACGCGCCACCAGATCGAGTTCCGTATCGCTCATTCGAGTAGTGACGTTCTCCATGCGAAATGCAACGTATTGCATCGTATTAAGCGTGCGGTCATACCTGAGAGTGATGCCGTGTTCCGGGATAAATCTCCGCACCTGCCACCACGTTTTAGTCGACGGCGAAACCTGATATAGCCAGCTATGGCGCAGTCGACAGCGGACCGCATCGAGCGGAAACGGGGTATCGGTGGGCTGGCGAAGCAGGCGAACCCGGCCTTTGCCGTGGGCGCAGTCGCAGTCCCGCTCATTGCGTTTGCGGGGGCCGTCGCCAGCGGCAACATCCGGGCGCTAACCTACGTACATGTGATGGCTGGGGTGCTGTGGACCGGCATCGACCTGTTCATGGGGCTCGTGTTGGGGCCAGTGCTTGGCGGCCAGGAATCTGAGGCACGGGCCGACTTCTTCGCCTCGTTCACGCCCAAGATGACGTTCCTGATGCCGACACTGGCGACGGTGACCATCGCCGGCGGCATCCTGCTGGCGCTCAGGCTCGGGAAGTTCCCCAACGCCGACCCGTGGCTGGCGCTGCTGACCGCCGCGACGCTGATTCCGGTCGTCCTCCTCATCGGCTCCCAGTTCGATGCGCTGACCGACCCGAAGACGCTGGGCGTCCTCGGCGTCGCCGTCGTTGGTTCCGGCGCGTATCTGGCGGCCACGCTGCCGGCCTTCGCGATGACCTCGTGGTGGATCGTCGCGACGCTCGCTATCGTGACCCTGCTGTCCGTGCAGGGCTTCGGCGTCATCCTCCCCGGCGAAATCCGCATCTACCGGCAGGTCGTCTCCGAGAACCCGGACGTTGAGCTCGTCTCCGAGATAGGGATGCGAAACGCCAAGCTGGGCGGCCTGCAGGGGCTGTTGCAACTGGCAATCGTGTTCGTGATGGTCGGCCTGCGCTGGTGGACGCCGTAGTCTGTCTGTGGGTACCGCCCATCGGAGGCGACAGGAACAGTAATCCAGACCACATGCGCTCTCGTGTCGGCAGAACAACTACAATCTAGCCGGAGTTAGCACACGTCGTATGTCCGACCCTGAAAGCGGTGAAACGGACCCCGAAACGGTACTGGAGGAACTCGCCGGACTCCCGACGCTGGCCCATCCGACGGCGTCCCCCGACGGCGACGAAGTGGCCTTCTACTACGACGTGAGCGGGCGCAACGAACTCCACATCCTCGATGTCGAGAGCGGGACCTGCGAGCAGTGGAGCGACGGCGAGGTGCCACGGAACGCCCGCTGGCACGTCGAGTGGGGAGCCGATGGCGAGCGCGTGTTCTTCCACCTCGACGACGACGGCAACGAACAGAACGACGTGTACGCCATCGACCGCGACGGGTCGGTCGAGGCAGTCGTCGAGATGGACGGGCAGGTGGTGATACAGGACGTGGGCGAGGACGGCGAGACGCTGCTTCTGGGGTCGACACGCGACGGCCAGATGAACCTCTACGGCCACGACCTGGCGAGCGGCGAGACGGCGAAGCTGACCGATTACGACCGCGCGGTTCACACGGGCATCCTCTCACCCGACGGCTCGCAGCTGGCGTACACGACCAACGAGACCGACGACTTCGACAACATGGACGTGTACGTGAGCGACGCTGACGGGGCAAACCCGAAGCCCCTCGAAATCGGTGTCACCGGCGCGGAGGCCGCCCCGGCCGACTGGCGACCCGACGGCGACCGCCTGCTGGTCGTGGACAACAGCGACGACCTGTCCCGGAGCGGCGTCTACGACCTGGAGACGGACGAGGTAACGTGGTTCGGTGGTGAGTACGAGGAGGAGCCACAGGCGTTCCTGCCCGACGGTGAGCGGTTCTTGGCCGTTCGGACCCGTGAGGCCACGAAGGTGCCCGTCGTGTACGGCATCGAATCCGGCGAGGAGCGCGAACTCGACCTGCCCGAGGGCGTCGCCTCCTTCGGCATGATGGGCGGCGACCCGGTGCTTTCCGGGGACCGCTTGCTGACGCTCCACACAACGCCGACGAACCGGCCCGAACTGCTCGCCTACGACCTCACCGCCGACGAAACGACGACTCTCGTCGAGGCGGAGTACGGACCGTTCTCGCCCGAGGCCTTCGCCGACGCCGAGTACTTCGCCATCGAGTCCGACGGCGTCCCAGAGACGTGGCAGGCCGCAGTCGAGTACGACCCTTACAACACGCTGGAGATCGGCTGTCTCCTCTACGATTCTGGCGAGCGGCCGTCGCCGCTCATCGTGAATCCCCACGGCGGCCCGCGCGGGATGGACAGCAAGTCCTTCGACCTCTACACGCAGTTCCTCGTCCACCGGGGCTTCTCGGTGTTGCAGGTGAACTACCGGGGCTCGACCGGCCACGGCCGCGAGTTCATCCGCGAACTGTACGACGACTGGGGCGGGGCCGAGCAGGGCGACGTGGCCTCGGCCGCCGAGCACGTCCTCGCGACGCGTGAGTGGGTAGACGAGGACCGCGTCGTCGTCTTCGGCGGCTCCTACGGCGGCTACTCGGCGTACTGGCAAATGGTCCAGTACCCTGACCTGTACGACGCCGGCGTCGCCTGGATCGGCCTCACGGACCTCGAAGACCAGTACGAGAACACGATGCCACACTACCGGACTGAGCTCATGGAGAAGAACATGGGCACCCCGGCGGAGAACCCGGCCCTGTACGAGGAGCGGTCGCCCGTCACCCACGCCGATAACCTCGACGCCCCGCTGTTCATCGTCCACGGCGTCAACGACCGCCGGGTCCCCGTCTCGCAGGCCCGCCTGTTCCGCGACGCGCTCGAAGCCGCCGGCTACACCGAGGGACCGGACGGCGATTTCGAGTATCGGGAACTCGGCGAGGAGGGCCACGCCTCTTCCGACATCGAGCAGAAAACGCGGCTGTTCCGCCTGCTCGATGGCTTCCTCGACCGCCGGATCGGGACCGAAACGGTCGCCGCCGACGACTAAGCTCGGCGGCTGCTTCGCCGCGCTGTACGTCTTCGCGTTGACGCGGTCGGTCAGTCGCTGACACCGCCAGTGTTCTTGGCTCGGGCGTCGTACAGTCGGCCATGCACACCGCCTACGCTGCGCTCGGTGATCGCGTCCTCGTCGGCGACGGCCACAGCGGCTGGGACGACGGCCTCCTCGGCCACAATATCGAGTGTGTCGCTGCAGGAGCGGCCGAATTGGGGCGTGCCTTCGTGGGAACCGCCGCTGCTGGCCTCCAGCGGACGACCGATGGCGGAGCGACGTGGGAGTCGGCCCTTGACGCCGGGGACCGCGTGACGAGCGTCACAGTCAGCCCACACGACGCCGACGTGGTGTGGGCCGGGACGGAGCCGAGCGCGGTCTATCAGTCGACCGACGGTGGAGAGACGTGGACTGAGAACTCCGGGCTGACGGAACTGGACTCGGCTTCGCGGTGGTCGTTCCCGCCGCGGCCCGACACCCATCACGTCCGGTGGATCGCCCTCGCGCCGGACGACCCGGAGCAGGTGTACGCCGCCATCGAGGCCGGCGCGTTCGTCCGCAGTCCCGACGGCGGCGAGAGGTGGGTCGACCACCCCGACGGCGCGCGGCGGGACAACCACACGCTGGCGACCCACCCCGACGCCCCGGACCGGGTGTACACCGCCGCCGGTGACGGCTACGCGCTGTCGACCGACCGCGGCGAGACATGGACCCACCCGCAGGAAGGATTAGAACATCGGTACGTGTGGGGGCTAGCCGTCCATCCTGACGATCCGGACTGCATCGTCGTCTCGGCGGCCAGCGGCCCTCGGTCGGCCCACAGCACCAGCGGCGAGAGCTACGTGTATCGATGGGGTGGTGACCGGTGGAGACAGTCGATGGACGGTCTACCGGGGCCGGCGGGACTGGCCCGGCCGATTCTCACCGCCGACCCGGACGACGGCTTCCTCGCGTTGACGAACTACGGCCTGTTCCAGTCGCAGCGCGGGGAGACGTGGACTCGGGAGGGTCCCGACGGCGTGGGCTGGCCAGCCGAGTACGACCAGGTCCCGAGCGGACTGGCCGTCGTGTGAGGGGCGGCCGAGCAAGTGGCCGGCATCAGAGTCCGTCCGCAGCTACGCCAGTCGGAGCAAAACGGCACCGAGACCACTCGTCACGGCCGTCGCAACGGTCGCGAGCAGGAGAATCTTCGCCGCCTTTCGCCGGTCGGCGCGAACAGCCTCGCTCGCGTCAACGCGCCCGCTGGAGCCGCCCGACCCGGAGAGGTCGTAGCGGGCGAGTGCCCCGAAGGCGACGCAGAACCGGAAGTAATCCTGCAGCGCGCCGACGTACCCGCCGAAAACAAAGGGAACAGCCGCCCACAGCGACAGGTCGGGTATCGCGCCGAGGGTGGTGGCGAGGGCGATACCGATGGCGACTGCAAACGAAGCAATGGCCGACAGTCGGCGGGCACGGCGCTGGTTCGCCCCGATGTTGCAGACGCCGGGCTGGTACTCTGCCATGGGCGGTGACAGGGGCTACACCGACAAATACGCCCTGCTTCGGCTGGTGACGCGACGACCGTTTCGGCGGTTAGCCGAGAAACAGGCTCATTCGCGAGTCCCTGAGACGGATAGCTGACCCGGCGGTCGTCCGGAAAACGGGTACAACAGCCGTCTGAATCGAGAAGGTATTTGGTTCGTGACACCGAGAGAACGTGTATGCACGATGTTGTGGTGGTCGGTGCGGGTCCGGCTGGGTCCCGGTACGCGCGCCAGGCGGCGAGTCGGGGGCTCGACGTGGTGGTGTTCGAACAGGGGGAGATCGGCAAGCCGCTGGCCTGCTCGGGCCATGTGAGTACAGATATCTGGGATTTCACCGAGGACGCCCGCGACGAACTGTTCCAGAACGAGATCTCCGGCGCGCGGTTCCACACCGGCGGCCCCGGGAGCCAAGACCACCCATTCTACAAGGACGAGGTCATCTCGAACGTCATCGACCGCGTCGGCCTGGACAAGCACCTCGCGGGGTTGGCCCGCGACGCAGGCGCGGACGTGCGTGAGGGGCATTCGGTCGTCGGGGTCACCGAAGACAGGGACGGCGTCACCGTGGAGGTCCGGGGCGACGACGGCGTCGAGACGCACCGAGCGAAAATGGTTGCCGGCTGTGACGGCCCGAAGAGCCGCGTCCGGCGGGAACTGGACCTGCCGGAGCCCGACGAACTGCTCCACGGCGTGCTCGGGTTCAGCGACGAGGTGGACCACGGCGACTTCGTCGACGTGCACCTCACTGTGCCTCGCTTTTTCGCCTGGCGCATCCCGCGGGGCGAGGCCGGCGTCGAGTACGGGCTGGCCGTGCCGCCAGGGGATGACGCCCGCGGCCGCTTCGAAGAGTTCGTCGACGGCTACGGCGTCGAGACCGACCGCCGGTGCTCGGGGCTCATTCCCATCGGCCCGCCGAAGCGGGTCACCGGTCGGCGGTCGTTCCTCGTCGGCGACGCCGCGGCACAGACCAAGCCCTTCACCGGCGGCGGCATCCGCTACGGCATGACCGCGGCCGACCACGCGGCCCGGGAAATCGACCCCGGGGACCCGGCGACGCTGGGCGAGTACGAGCGAGCGTGGCGCGACGATCTCCGGCAGGAGATCCGTCTGGGCCATGCGGTTCGGGCCGGCTACTCCGCGCCGGAGCCGATACAGAAAGCCGGGATGAAGGCCTTCGAGGGCGAGATCGGCGTCCACATGGACCGACCGACGACGCTGTTCTCCCGCGAGCAGTTGGCGGCGCTGTTCTCCCGGTCCTGACGGACCTGTTACTCGACTGGTGTGTGCAGATAACGTTTTTACCGACCAATATAAAAGGACGGGCGTGGTAACACGCCGACGAACCTACGTCCTCGCGGGCCTGCTCGTTCTCACCGGCTGTCTGACGACAGTCCTGCTCGCGCGAGTGCTATCGACGATATTCTTCGCAATCACAGTCGCATACGTCCTGTTCCCCGTCTCGAAGTGGCTCGGGCGCCACGGGCTCAACAAGCGAGTGTCGGCGGCCGTGACGACTGGTATCGCCTTCGTCAGCGGCACACTCATCGTCGTCCCGCTCGGGGCCGTGCTGTATCTCCGCCGTCGTGACCTGTTTTCGTTCTTCCAGCAACTCCCTCCGATGGTGACCATCGATGTCGGCGGGTTTAGCTACCCGGTCGAGATCGCGCCGACGTTGCTATCAGCGCGACGGATACTCACGGATTTCGCAGTCGACCTCGCGGCAGAATCGCCCGTCCTGGCGCTGAAAGCCGTCCTGTTTACGATTCTCGTCTACGCGATGCTGTGGCGGCCACAGGCACCGAAAAAGGCCGCCTATCGGACGGTGCCGGCGTCGTATCACGAGGTCGTCAACCGACTCCATCAGCGACTCCGGGGGACGCTGTACGCGATTTACGTTCTCCAGGCGGCGACGGCGTTCGGGACCTTCGTCGTGGCGTGGGTCGTGTTTTGGCTGCTGGGCTATCAGGGCGCGTTCGCGCTGGCGGTGGTCGCCGGCATCCTGCAGTTCGTCCCCGTCATCGGCCCCAGCGTCGTCGTCCTTACCATCGCTGTCGCGGACCTCATCAACGGAAACATCACCGGCGCGATACTGGTGACCGTGTTCGGCCTCGTCTTCGTCGGCTTCCTCCCCGACGCAGTCATCAGGCCGAAACTCGCCCGCTACACGACCGGCCTCCCGGCCAGTCTCTACTTCGTCGGGTTCACCGGCGGCGTGCTGACGCTGGGCGTCATCGGCTTTATCGCCGGGCCAGTCGTCATCGCGCTGTTGGTCGAACTGTCGTCGCTGTTGACGAACGAGCAGCAAGGAGACCAGCAGCAACTGACGTAGTGTGGACTGTGTAAGCGGTCGCGACGCCGACTCAGTTTGTCTCCAGCGGCCGCCCCTGTGCCTCCCATTCGGTCAGGCTCCCTTCGTAGAAATCCACCTGCTCGAAGCCGAGATGCCGCAAGACGACGTAGGTGTGGCTGATGCGACGGGCGGTGTTACAGTAGAGGACGACGCGTTTCTCGGGGACGATGCCCGCACGTTCGAGAACTGATCGTGCCTCGTCTTTCGGAAGCAGTCCCCGCGTCTCGTCGTCGACGAGGTCCCGCCAGTCCAGCAGGACCGCACCGGGGATGTGGCCCTCGTCGTACTCCCCGTCCTCGCGTGTGTCGACCAGCACCGCGTCAGGGTCGTCCGCGGCGTCAGCGACCGCGTCCGGGCCGACCAGCGGCGTCGAGTCGGGACGCGTCACCTCGTAGTCGGTCGGCTCGACGGCCGGCGACTCGCTCGACGTTTCCCGTTCCAGTTGCCAACTGGAGAAGTCGCCGTCGAGGAGATGGAGCCGGTCGGGGTCGTGGCCGAATAGTTCGGCCGTGACGAGGAACCGCGCGGCGAAGACGCCGTGGTGGTCGTCGTACGCGACGATGTCGCTCTCCGGGGAGACGCCGGCCTCCGAGAGCAACTCTGCCCAGTCGCCTTTGTCGGGGAGCATCCCTTCGCCAGCGTCGGCGTCGGACTCCGCGCCGTGTTCGTCTGCCCGGAACGAATCGAAGGGCACGCTCACCGCATTCGGGAGGTGGCCGAGGCCGTCGTACTCCCAGGCGTCGCGCACGTCGACGATTCGGATACCCTCGTCCTGGCTCGCCACCCACTCCGCAGAGACGAAATCAGTCATTGTCGTGGCGTTACCGCTCTGTCCGCTTGAAAACTCCCATCGCAGTCGGTCGAAGGTGGTTGCAAATATTGCCCATTCTCGCGGGAGAACAGACCGAGCCGTCCCGGACATGGTACTCCATGGCCCTTATTCCCTCCACCGCTGGAACGCCGTCTTTCGCCCCCTCCAAATAGGGGTAATATATGCCGCCAGGGTGGATGAGTGGCCGAACATGCCGAAAGTCGTGGTAATATATGTCTGGTAGACTTACGCTTCGATGCACTATGACTGACTACGCTAACGACGTGCTCGTCTCGGCCGACTGGGTCAGCGAGCATCTGGACGAGTTCCAGAGCGACGACCCCGCCCACCGACTGGTAGAGGTGGACGTCGACACGGAACTGTACGACGAGAGCCACGCACCCGGCGCAATCGGCTTCAACTGGGAGACAGACCTCCAGGACCAGACCACGCGGGACATCCTCGACAAGGACGACTTCGAGGACCTGCTCGGTGCCCATGGCATCAGCGAGGACTCGACAGTTGTCCTCTACGGTGACAACTCCAACTGGTTCGCCGCCTACACATACTGGCAGTTCAAGTACTACGGCCACGACGACGTGAAGCTCCTCGACGGCGGCCGCGAGTACTGGGTCGAGAACGACTACGAACTCACCGACGAAGTGCCCGAGTTCTCCGAAGTCGACTACGAGGCCGCCGGTCCGCGCGAGTCCATCCGCGCCTACCGAGAGGACGTCGAGAACGCCATCGAGCGTGAACTGCCGCTCGTCGACGTCCGCTCGCCCGAGGAGTTCTCCGGCGAGATCCTCGCACCCCCTGGACTCCAGGAGACCGCCCAGCGCGGCGGCCACGTACCCGGTGCCCAGAACATCTCCTGGGCGGCCGTCACCAACGACGACGGCACCTTCAAGGACTACGACGAACTCGAAGCGCTCTACGCCGAGTACGGCATCGACGGCGACTCCACGACGGTCGCCTACTGCCGCATCGGTGAGCGCTCCTCCGTCGCCTGGTTCGCCCTGCACGAACTGCTGGGCTACGACGACACCATCAACTACGACGGCTCCTGGACCGAATGGGGCAATCTGGTTGGTGCGCCTATAGAGAAGGGCGAAGCGGACGACTAAGCGCAGCGAAGGAGTTCGCTTCGTAGTGGAACGGGGAGCCCGTCGGGCGACCCGTGGAACAGGCGAAGCTGAGTAAGCGATAGCGCACGAAGCCTCGAATCGAAGCGGTGACGGCTTACTTTCTGATTTTTGTAGCGTTGTTCGAGAGCAAGAGCGTCGCTGAGACAGGGCTCCGCACCGAACAGTCAGTCGCCGACCTCGACATACAGCGTTGTCCCCAACCGTACATTCAAGTCAGATGCGGGTCGTACACCCGAATGTGGACCGAAAGGAACTCGAACGGGAACTCCGCGACGCCTTCGACGCCGACCCCGATATCGTCACGGTCGTGGCCAGACAGGCACGGGACCTCTCGGAATCGGACCAGTTCGTGACCGACTTCGGGGCGGAGCTGACGGTGGGGGATGTCGTCGACAACCTCGCGGACGCGCCCGAGGACTATCAACTCGCCGAGCGGTGGAACTGGTGGCTGGGTGCGCTTGACCTCTCACACGGCGGCTACGCGCGGTTCAGCGTGCGACAGGACATCGACAAGACGTCCTGACCTGTCGCTGTCGGTGTTTCTGCGTGGATGGAAAAACGGCGCGACGCCAGTCAGTGTACGCTAAGCCCGTGTGCCTCTCGTGCGTGTTCGAGGAGTTCCTCCGTCGTGTCGAACTCCTCACCGCAACTGCACGTGTGGTACGTCGTCGGGGGTTGCTGGCGTGTCGCCATGACAACTGAACAATGAGCCCCGAGTATAATAATTGTTTATGCTAGCGTGATAACACTGCCCAGTCGACGTGTTATCTTCACACAATACCGGAACCGAAAACAGTCCCCTGACAATTCAGAGTGGCTAAACGTCCAGATATCGTCATATTCTAGTTCATAGATATTCCGTCGGTCCGGTGGCTAAGAACACGGTTCGGTCAGAACCGACGAACGGAAACGGGCGCGACGCTTCCGTCCGCATAATGGATGTGCAGTTTCTCGGCGGGGCGGGTGAGATCGGCCGGAGTGCCGTCCTCATCGACGAGTCGCTGTTGCTGGATTTCGGGATGTTGACCGACTCGCCGCCACAGTTTCCGGTGCGAACGCCGTCTCCGGACGCCGTCGTCGTCTCGCACGGCCACCTGGACCACGTCGGGACCATCCCGGCGCTGGTGTCGGGCGACGCGCGGCCGCCGATTCACTGGACGCCGCCGACGTACGAACTGGCGATGACGCTCGCGCGGGACACGCTCAAACTCCACGGCGGGACGGTCAACTGCCCGTTCACCGAGACAAACGTCAGACGGGTCACGCAGGTGTCAGAGACCCACGGCTACCGCGAGTCGTTCGAGGCCGCCGGCTACGAAGTCACGTTCTACAACGCCGGCCACATCCCGGGGAGCGCACACGTCCTCGTCGACGATGGCGACACCCGACTGCTGTACACGGGTGATTTCCACACCGACGACCAGCGCCTCGTCTCGGGGACGACAGCACGCCCCGACGCGGACGCGATTATCTGTGAGAGCACCTACGCCGATGTCGACCACGAACCCAGGAAGACAGTCGAGGAGCGGTTCGTCGAGAGCGTCGAAACGACGCTCTGGGAAGGCGGGACCGTCGTCGTGCCTGCTTTCGCCATCGGCCGAACCCAGGAGATGCTGCTCATCTGCGAAGCGCACGACATCCCCTGTTACGTGGACGGGATGGGCAAACAAGTGACCGAGATGCTTGGGCAGTACCCCGAGTTCGTCCGCGACGCGGATGCGCTCCAGCGGGCGAAGTCCCACGCGCGGTTCGTCACAGGCAGGGACGGCCAGCGAAAGCGCATCACCGACCAGAAGGCGGCCATCGTCACCACCAGTGGGATGCTCTCCGGCGGCCCGGCGATGACGTACATCCCCGAAATCCGCGGGAATCCGATGAACAAGATCACCATGACCGGGTATCAGGTCGAGGGGACGCCGGGGCGGGACCTCATAGAGACCGGCAGCGCCGAGATAGACGGTCGGATTATGCCGGTCAGCGCGCGCGTCGAGCAGTACGACTTCTCGGCACACGCCGACCGCGACGGGTTGTTTGAGTTCCTCGACAGCTACCGTGACACGCCGGTACTCGTGAACCACGGCGACCGCTGTGAGGCCTTTGCGACCACGCTCCGCGAGGACGGCTACGACGCGACAGCGCCCGAGCTAGGCGCGACCGTCGCCATCGAGTAGACGGTTACACAGCCGACCTCGGCCCCGCTCAGTCACTCTCGTCCGCGTCTCCGGTGGCTCGCTGTTTCAGCCACTCGTCGAGCAGGTCGCGGATTGCGGCGTCCCGGTTGTCGCGGTGGTCGGCGAACGCCTTGTCGTCAATCGCGTCGAGCAACTCCTCGTCCAGTTCGACCTCAATCGATTCGAGGTCCAGAAACGCTTCGTCCATTGATTACGGGGAGTTGGACGGCCAGAGAAATATATCCTCGTCAGACAGCCGTCGGTCAGTCGCGTGACGGCGACCGCGAAGGCGGGGAGTTCCAGAAGGGTGTCAGGAGACCGCCATGCTTTGATTACGACTCGCGTCGTATCCATAGTCAGTGATGGGCTCGCTACAGTCTCTCATCGGTCCCCACCGGCTCGACGCGCTCGGCGCGTGGGCGGTAACGGGAATTCTCGTGGGTGGCGTCGGACGGTTCGCGGCCGGTGGCGAATTCGATTGGGCAGTGCTCACGGCACTCCTCGTGGCTATCGCGGTCACAGTTCCGTTCGCCACGCGGGACCTCGAAACGACGGTGCCCGCGGAGTTGCTCGGACTGGTCGCGGTACCGGTACTCGTCCGGGCGTTCGGCGGCTTCCCGCAGGTCACGCCGTTCCTCGTTGTCGCCGGGGTTGCGCTGTTGCTGGCCGTCGTGCTCGATGCGTGTACCTCACTGACGATGACGCCGCGGTTCGCGACGGTGTTCGTCGTCATCGTGACAATGGCCGTCGCGGGCGTCTGGGCAGTCGGCATCTACGCGACTGACACGCTACTGGGAACCACGTTTCTCGACGGGCAGACCGAACTGATGTGGGATCTCGTCACTGCAGCGGGTGCCGGTATCGTCGCCGGCGTCGTGTTCGAACTGTACGTCGAGCGGTCAGCACGCATCGCTCGACTCCGCGTCTCGAACCCGGATCCCCCGGCAGTTGACCAGTCGGAAGCGTCCCTTCCTGGAAACGGAACGCACCATCACATCGCTGTCCGGACGCTACAGGCTATCCTCGGTGTGATATCCGCATTCGCGCTCGTTCGGGGCAACGTGACGCTGTTCGTCAACAGCGGTGGCCCGCTGGCGATAACGTTCCTGCCGGCGCTGTTCCGCCGGGAGTACGACTACGCGATGGACACCGGTATCGTGCTGTGGATCACGGTGGCGTCGACGCTGCACGCGGCCGGCGCGTTCGAACTGTACGGAGCGTTTGGCTGGTACGACAGTCTGGCCCACGCCGTCTCGGCATCGCTCGTGGCCGGCGTGGGATACGCGGTCGCACGAGCAGTCGAACGCCACTCCGGAGCGGTTGCTTTCAACAGGAAGTTCCGCGCGACCTTCGTCGTTCTGTTCGTCCTCGCGGTGGGCGTCGGCTGGGAGATCATGGAGTTCACCAGCGGCGGCATCGCATCGATGATCGGCGGCGAGGCGGTCCTCGCCCAGTACGGCACGAGCGACATCGTGAACGACCTCGTGTTCAATACGGTCGGCGCACTCGTCGTCGCGGGCTGGAGTACCGCCCACTTCGAGGGTCTCGCGGCCCGACTCACCGGGCGGGTCGGGCGGCTCACCAGCGGTGATTGAGTCTCTGACGACCTCTGTTCCCGAAAGCGGCTCTACGGTGCAGACGGACCGAAACGTATGGAACAGACACATCTCGGTTTCGACCGCTACTTCGAGGTCGCAATGGAGACCGACGAGGCACAGGCCGCGGAGATGACTGTCGAGCCGGGTCGGTCCGTTGGCGGCCCGGAAAACTATCACGAGCACAGCGACCAGTGGCTGTTCGTGGTCAGCGGCACCGGTGTCGTCACTGTCGACGGTGACACCCACCGGGTCGACGCCGGCGACCTTGTCCGCATCGAGGCCGGCGAACGCCACGGCATCGAAAACGACGGGGGCGAGCCACTGGAGACAGTCAACTTCTACACGCCGCCGCGATAGCCGTCTCAGGACTCGGTGTCGTCGACCGGAGACAGTTCGTAACAGGACTCGTCCCGAAGGACGAAGGCCACGTCCGACGCGCTGAGCGTGCGGGCTACCTCACCGGTGACAGTCGCCGCCTCGTCCGCCCGGAGGGTCGCGTCAAGTGCCTCAACTTGAGCGTCGGCGAGCGACAGCGGTTCGAGTGTCACACACCGGTCATCGTTCGTCGATTCGACTGCATACGTGACTTCGGCCGGCTTGTCGCCGTGGACCGCAAGCGAGAACACGTAGTACGAGCCGTTGTGGACGTACACCGAGCTGTTCGGGTCGAAGCCGCCCACGTCGGAGTCGTACCGGTGCTCTCCCGCTTCTATCGCATCGATGGCTTCGCGCCGGTCACTGTCCGGGAGGTCGGCCACGCGAACCGTCGACTCATTCCCGGAGTCGTCGACTTCGCTCACGCTGTACTCGTTGACGTACCCGCCGGACCCGCTGGTCCGCTCGACGACCGCGTACGTCGTGCCCTCGAACGCGAAGCAGTCGAAGTCGCGAAGGACATGCGCCCACCTGTGGTCGGTCACGTCTGCCGACGTATCGCGGGTAGCCGCTTCGAGTTCCCCGAACGTCTCGGGAAGGACGCCGACAGTCGCCGTTTCGGGCACTGCTGCGGCGTCGACCGGTGACAGCACTACCGGGCCTGGCGTCGCTGTCGCCGTGGCTTCTTCTGTCGAGGGATCGTCGCTGAGCCCGGAACAGCCGGTCACGAGTGTACAGGCGATGGCTCCAAGAACGGTCCGGCGGGAGGGCATAGTCGCCGATTTCCGGCCGAGCGGTAAATGCTTTCAGCGTCAGGCGACGCCGGCCTCGGCATCCATCGGGTCCTGAATGTCGCCGACGACCTCTTCGAGCAGGTCCGTGACCGTCACCAGCCCGATGACTTCGCCGTCCTCAAGGACGAACGCGAGTTCCTGATGCTCGGCCTGGAACTGGTCGATGGCGTCGCTGACGGTCGTGTCCGGCGACATCGTCATCGGCGGCGAGGCGACGGCTTCGAGGTCGATACCGTCCAGCAGACCGCCCGACCCGTCCTGCTCCTCACGCTCGTCGACGAGGGCGGGAATGTAAACGATACCGAGGAACTCTTCGAGCGTCTCGCCGACGAGCGGGTAGCGGGTGTGTGGCGTCTCGGCGATCCGCTCGGCGTTGGTTGCGTCGTCGTCGGTGGGCGACAGCGCAACGATGTCGTCCCGCGGGACCATCACCTCGCTGACTTCGCGGTCGCCGACGCGGAACGCGGAGAGGACCTCTTCACGGCGCTCGTCGGGCACGTCGCCGCGGTCCAGAACAGAGCCGAGTTCGTTGCGCAGTTCCGCGCGGGACTCGATGCTCTCGACTTCAGCTTCGAGCCACGCGCCGGACATCTCTACGCCGAACAGCCCCAGCGTCCACTTTGCGACCCCGTCGCCGACCTTGATAATCGGCGAGATGACCCACGCGAAGTAGTACAGCGGCGTCGCGCCGTACCGACAGACGAACTTCGCGCGCTCGACGCCGAGGTACGTCGGCGTCTGCTCGCCGTGGGTCAGGTGGACGAGGTTGATGATGAGGAAGGCGATGGCCGCGCCGGCCCCGACCCCGGCCAGCGCGGAGGACTGGAAGTACGGCTCGAAGATGGCCGCGAGCGCCGGTTCGGCGACGATACCGACGGCGATGCTGGAGGCGGTGATACCGACCTGACAGCTCGTCAGGTAGATCTCGAGGTCGTCGGTCATCTCCCAGGCGCGCCGGAGGCCGGGCTCGTCGAACTCCGATTCGGTGTACTGTCTGGCCCGCGTCAGCGCGAACTCGATGGCGACGAAGAAGCCGTTTGCGAGGATCAGGGCGATTCCTGCAAGCAGCCTGAACGCGATTTCGACTGGTTGCATGTGCCGGCAGGGTTCACGTTCCGGCGGTGAAAAAGTGAGGATTGCAGTCTCCACTCACGCCACGGCAGTACCGTTGGCCGTTCTCAGGTGCTTTCGAAGTCGTACTCGACGCCAGTGAGGTCGGTCGAGACCGCCCAGAGCCGCTCGGCGGTCTCCTCGTCACGCGAGGCCTCGTTCGACTGCTGGAACTCGGGCGAACCACGCATATCGAACAGGCCGCCGGGTCCGACGTACTCGCCGCCGATGACGTCATCGGCGGTGGCGGCGTACAGCATCGGCAGCGCGCCCTGTTCGGCGGATTGGGCGAAGACGGCGTTGGCGATGCCCATGACCGCGGTTCGCAGCGTCGAGCCCATCTCCCTCGGCCCGCGGAACTGGAGGTCGGTGTCGGCGTAGCCGGGGTGGCAGGCGACGCTTAGCACGTCGTCCCAGCCGTGGTTTCCCAGACGGCGCTGGAGTTCGTAGGCGAAGAGGAGGTTTGCGTGTTTGCTCTGGCCGTAGGCCGACCACTTCCCGTAGGAGCGCTCGCGCTGGAGGTCGTCGAAGTCGATTTCGCCCATCTCGTGTGCGCCGCTCGACTGCGTGACGATCCGGGATTCGCCGGCGGCGGCCCGGAGCAGGTCGAGCAGGTGTCCGGTCAGGGCGAAATGGCCCAGGTGGTTGACGCCGAACTGCGTCTCGAAGCCGTCGGCCGTCTCGCTCCGGGGAATCGCCATGACGCCGGCGTTGTTACAGAGGATGTCGATAGCGTCGTAGTCGTCCCGGAGGCTGTCGGCGAACGACGCGACGTTCGACAGGTCGGCCAGATCACACTCCCGGATGTCGAGCGTCGCGTTCGGAACGGCCTCGCGAATCTCCGCGGCGGCTGATTCTCCGCGCTCGACGCTCCGGCAGGCCATCACCACTGTTGCACCCCTGCGAGCGAACGCTTTCGAGCCTTCGAGACCCAGCCCGCTGTTCGCGCCAGTCACGACCACAGTTCGGCCCCTCAGCGGGGGCATGTCTTCGATAGTCCAGCCAGTCATTGACGGAGTTACGGGCGCGAGACACTGAAACCCATCGCCGGTGGGAGAGTGAGAGTCTTATGCCGTCGCCCCCGTGTTTCCAGTAATGAGCGACGTGTCGGTCACCGTCTACACGCGGGAGGACTGCCATCTCTGTGAAGAGGCCATCGAGACAATCGAGCGGGTCGCCGACGACGAGGGGGTCGCCATCGAACTGGACCTCATCGACGTCGACGAGGACCCCGACCTCCGCGAGGAGTACGGCGAGCGCGTCCCCTACGTCTTCGTCGACGGGTCGCCGGCGTTCAAATACCACGTCGTCGAGGGAGAGTTGCGCGAGAAACTGCAGCAGTGGGCGTAACCGCAGGGGCCGGACCTACCAGAGCCGTTCGCTGTCGGGACCGGGTCAGCGCTATTGGGCAAGTACCAGTGCTGTTTATTATTTCTCGATGAGAATACGTCGGCGATGCCCTCCAGTATCAGCGAGACGCTCTTTAGTGAGCCGTCCGGACGCCCGATTACACTCGTCCACGCCGCCGGGGCACTCATCTTCGCCGGCCTGTATCTCTACGGCTGGGTCGTCGATGGCACCCCGGCTGCTTGGTTGCTCGCCATGGTAATCGGGACCGGATTAGCCGGCACTGCGGAAGCGCTTCCGAAGAGCCGACACCAAGCGGCCGGTATCCTCCGGTCCGTCGCGATTCTCGTGTTCCTCAGTCTCGTCGTTGCGTCCATCGTTGCACCCGAGTTCATCGTTGGCTGACCGCTGTACTGTGTGGGAGTGGCATCGTTCCCCTTTGGCTGGGCTACTTCAGGAGTGTGCGCACGGTCGCCGACGAACGCCGGTGCTACTGACCGCGTTCGACCGCGTGTTTCAGTGCTTCAGCGGCCGCCGCCGGGTCGTCGGCCTGCGTAATCTCGGTGATAACAGCTACGCCGTCGGCCCCGGCTTCGACGACCTCGGTGGCGTTCTCGGCCGTGACGCCGCCGATACCGACGAAGGGAATGTCCACTGCCTCGGCGATAGCGGCGACGCGGTCGGTGCCGATGGCGTACTCGTCGTCGTCGATGTCGTCTTTCGATCCGGTGGCAAACACCGCGCCGACGCCGAGGTAGTCCGCGCCGGCGGCCGCGGCCGCTTCGGCGTCTGCGACAGTCGAGACGGAGCGGCCGATGAGCGCGTCGTCACCCAGAAGCTCCCGCGCAACGGGAACGGGAAGGTCGTCGTCGCCGAGGTGGACCCCGTCGGCGTCGAGGGCCTGTGCGATGTCCACGCGGTCGTTGACGACGAACGCGACGCCAGCCTCGCGGGTCAGCGCTCGCAGTTCCCGACCGAGTTCGTAGCGTTCGCGCGCGGTCCGGTCCTTCTCGCGGAGCTGAACGACGCCGACGCCGCCGTCGATCGCGTCCGCGACGATGTCGGCGGTTGTCCGGCCCGCCGAGAGCGACGCCTGCGTGACGAGGTACACGTCCCAGTCGACCATAGCGGATTTCGGAACCGATGGCCCTTGTGTGCTGTGCGTTCGTCAGGACTCCGTTTCGGCTGTCGAACTCGGCGCGTTCGCCTCGTCAGTGCCGGCGTTGTCAGCCGTGAGCGCGCCGTCGCGGACGGCCATCCGAAGGCCGAACTCGGCGATGTTGCCGCCGTGTTCCGCTGTTCTGGAGAGGCTATCGAGGGCACGCGTGAGCCGGTAGTCGGCGTCGCCGGCTTCGAACAGCTGTCGGTCGAGGTCGGTTATCCGCTGGCGGACGGCCCGGCGCGTGGCCAGCGTCTGTCGAGCGGTAGCGACGCAGGCGTCACCGATGATGACACGGACGGCGTCTTCGACGACGGTTCGGACTTCCTGAGCGATACCTTCGAGGGCTGTGACGATGGTCCGCCCTGGCTGGCCGTCGAGCTGGTCGGCGACGGTCCCGATTCGCTCGGCGTGGTCGGCCACGCGTTCGAGTTCGTTGGCGGTCGCCCAGAGGCTGAACAGTTCGGGACGGGTCAGCCCGAGCGCGTCGATCTCGTCGAGCCGTGCCAGTCCCCGCTCGAAGTAGCGGTCGATCATGGCGTACAGCCGGTCGGCCTGCTCGTCTCGGTCGGCCCACCGGTCGCTGGTCGTCCCGGTCGTGAGCGCGGCCATCGCATCCCGGTGCATCGACAGGGCGACGAACTGGAGCTGGCGGACCGACTGCCTGACCGACACCTCGCCGGCGTCGAGCAACGTCTGGACCGTGACTTGTGTCTCGGTTTCCTCGGCGACGGTCACGCCGGTCAGGTTCCGAGTGACGCGTTCGATAGCCCGGAGTTGTTCGTCAGTGTAGCCATCAGGGACTTCGAGGACGACTGATTCGACGCCGGCGGCGTAGGCTGCCCGAAGTAACTGTTCTATCTCGGCCGGGTCGTCGGTCCCGGCTTCGAGTTCGACGCGGTTCCGCGCCGTCGTCTGGGACTCGGGGGTCTGGATCACTAGCAGGCCGTCGATGTGCGTGTGGAGGTTCACCGTCGTCCCGGCCGTACAGTTCTCCGATTCGGCCCACTCTTTCGGCAGCGAAACGGTGTACGTGCCGCCGCCGACGGTCTGTATCTTTCGGGTGTCCATGCTTAGTAGATGAGTTCCGAGTCGGTTTCGACCATGTACAGCGTGCGTGCCGCGATGTTGACGGCGTGGTCGCCCACGCGTTCGAGGTCCCGCACCGTAAGCAACAGCGCCGAAACGTCGTCGAGGAGCTGCTCGACGGCCCAGCCGTCGTCGCCGTCGGCCTCCCGCTCGATGAGGTCCCGGGCAACGGTCTCGCTGGCCCGCTGACAGAGCGCGTCGAGTTCGTCGTCGTCAGCCGCGACGGCGCGGCATTCGTCAATGTCTTCACGTCTGTACGCGTCGATACTGCGCTCGACCATCTCGGTGGCCTCGCGGCCGATTGTGTCGACGTCGACTTCCGGGGCGAGACGACGGTCGGCGGACTGCGCGTAGGCCGCGAGGTTCGTGGCGAGGTCCGCGACGCGTTCGAGGTCGGTGATAATCTTGAACGAGGCGGCCACGAATCGGAGGTCGGTTGCGACCGGCTGCTGGAGGGCGAAGAGGTCGATGCAGTCGGCTTCGAGTGCCAGATACAGGTCGTTTATTTCGTCGTCGCCGTCGATGACCGACTGTGCCAGGTCCTCGTCGACGGACCGAAGCGCAGTGAGTGCCGCTTCGAGCCGCTCGACGACGAGGTCTCCCATCTCGACGACGTTCTCCCGGAGTTCGTCCAGTGCTTGCTGGTACGACTCTCGTGACATGGGTCACCCGAACTTGCCGGTGATGTAGTCCTCGACGCGCTGGCTCTCGGGGTTCTCGAAGATCTTGTCCGTGTCGTCGTACTCCACGAGTTCGCCGCCGGTGAGGAACACGGCGGTCTGGTCAGAGATGCGAGCGGCCTGCTGCATATTGTGAGTGACGATGACGACGGTGTAGTCCTTCGACAGTTCCTCGACGAGGTCCTCGATCTTCGACGTGGCGATCGGGTCGAGCGCCGACGCCGGCTCGTCCATCAGGATGACCTCGGGGTCGACGGCCAGACAGCGGGCGATACAGAGCCGCTGTTGCTGGCCGCCCGAGAGGCCCAGCGCGTTGTCGTCGAGGCGGTCACTGACCTCGTCCCACAGGGCGGCCTGCTTCAGCGAGCGTTCGACGAGTTCACCCTCCTGTTCCGTGTCATCGCGGCCGAACAGGCGCGCGAGCAGGCCCTTGTTGATGTCGCCGTGCTTGCGGGGACCGTAGGAGATGTTCTCCCGGATGGACTTGGGGAACGGGTTCGGCGACTGGAACACCATCCCGATGCGTTTGCGAAGCTCGACGAGATTGGCGTTGGGGTCGTAAATCTCAGTACCGTCCAGCTCAACCGAGCCGTCGATTCGAGCGGCCTTGATACGGTCGTTCATGCGGTTCAGACACCGCAGGTACGTCGATTTGCCACAGCCCGACGGGCCGATGAGCGCCGTGACGCTGTTTTCCGGAATCTCCATCGAGACGTCTTTCAGCGCGTGGTCGTCGCCGTACCAGACGTCGAGGTTCTCGACCGAGAGCTTCGTATCGCCGTCGAACTCGTACTGCCGCCACTCCTCGCGGACCTGCTCCTCGCTCTCACCGGCCGTCGTTTCGGTGCTCGGCGAGGCGGCTGTGACCGTCTGCTCGCCGTTCGTTTGCGTGTCCGTGCTCGGCTCCGTGTTGATGCTATCACTCATAGTTGAGTTTCCTCCGGAAGTACGTCCGCGCCGTGATACCGACCGCGTAGAACGTCAGGACGACCATCAGCAGGATGAACGCGGTCGCCCATCCCATCTGCGGCGACCCCGACACTCCGGCCGCGATGACGGCCCACACCTGCGTCGGCAGTGACGCCGAGGCCGTCAGCAGGGCGTCGTTGGCGATGAACGGCGGCCCCGAGACGAAGCGGAAGCCGTCGATGACGTCGACGCTTTCTGTCGCGTTCAGCGTCGACCCCAGCACCAGAATGAGCGGGGCAGTCTCACCGGCGATACGGCCGACGCCGAGGATGACGCCGGTGATGACGCCCGGCATCGCCGCCGGCAGGACGACGCTCTTGATCGTCTCCCACTGGGTCACACCCAGGGCCGCGCTGGCGTCCCGGTACTCGTCGGGAACGGCCTTGATCGATTCCCGCGAGGTGATGAGCACAAGCGGCAGGAGCATGAAACCAAGCACCAGCATTCCGGCCAGCAGCGACTCGTCGCCGCCCAGCCGCGGAATCAGGAACGCCGCCCCGAACAGGCCGAAGACGATACTCGGCGTGCTCCAGAGCGCGTTCGTCGCGATTTCGACGACCGCGGTGAACCGGCCCTGCTCGGCGTACTCGGTGAGGAACACCGCCGCACCGACCCCCAGCGGGACGGCGAACAGCGTCGCCCCGACGACCAGCCACACCGTGCCGACGATTGCGGGCATGATCCCGCCGGGTTCGGCCCCAAGCGGGATGTAGGCCTGCATCACCATCGGCCACGAGAAGCTCCCCTCGTTCGAGACAGCGACGCCGAGCACGGTGAACGAGACGCCGGTCGCGGCGACGTGCAGGCCGACCAGGGCGGTGAAGCCGGCCGCGCCGACGAGGCCGAGGCGCGTCTCCTCGGTCAGCAACCGGCGGGTGATCGTCTCCTCGCTGGACCGCTTTGCGACAGTCGTGAGTGTCGCCAGTGCGAGCGAGGCGACGGCGGCCCCGAACGCGACCACGGGCACGAGGTTCACCGGGCCGACCCGCGGATTGATGCCGGCGACGGGCTGGAGCAACAGCGCGGCCAGCAACAGCCCGAGTCCGCCGAACACCCCCAGCGTGAACAGGGGGGCCTCGCGCTGTGCGCTGTCGGCCAGCGTCGGCCCGTCGCTGGTGAGCACGCCGACGAGGGGGGTGACGGCGAGGCCGCCCGCAGCGACTGCTCCGGCGACGACGGCGGCGAATCCGAGCGTCTCACCGAGAGGCAGACCGAACGGAGCCGGGCCGAGAATCAGGAAGAAGCCGATGAGGACGACCAGCACGAGAGCTGCGGTCGGGACGGCCTGTCGGATCGACCCGGTCCGCTCGGACTGCGTCCCGACGTTTCGGAGCGAGCCGAACGAGCGGAAGAAGGTGACTGCGAGCAGCACCGCTGGTGCGAGCAGCAGTAGCGGCCCGACCGTCGTGTCGGGGGTCACTGCGAGTGCCGTATCGAGTGCCTGCCCCTGTCGGTTGACCTGGACAGTGTAGGCGTAGGAGTAGCGCAGCGGGGACCCGGTGACGAGCACACTCACGAACGTTGCGGCGAGCGCACCGACCGCCGCCAGCGGGAGGACCCGAAACAGTTGTCGAGCGCCGTCGTTCCAGTCGTTTGTGCCCGCGGGTGTGCGAGCGAACTGGACGGCGGCGAGGAGGGCTGGCGTCAGGAAGACCAGCGCGGTCAGCGCACCGACCGAAAGTCCGCGGACAGCGTAGCCGACGCCCTTGAGCGTCACGAACACGACGATTGTCGCCATCACGGCCACCATCAGGAAGGCGTTGAGGTTGATGACGAGGAAGGCTCCGTACTCGCGGCCCCGAGCGCCGAACCCGGCCCGACACTTGGCGGCCGACCAGGCTGACAGGAGCGTCCCGACGAGGAGGAACACCGGGATGACCGCGCCGCCGGTGAAGCCACCGGAGAGCGTCTGGGGGTTCCACTGCCAGCCGACGCCGATGGTGCCGGTCACGATTGTCAGCCCGAGCGCGCCGACGACGAGCGCCGTCGGGAGCGTCGAACCGAGGTCCTCGCGGGGGAGAATCGCAAGCAGGAACAGGCCGACGCCGGCGACGGCGGCCCCGATGAGCCACGGGAGCGAGCCGAACCCGACGAGGGCACCCCCGACAGCCGCGCCCATAGCGAGGCCGATTGCGCCGAAGGCCACGCCGGAGAGCAGCCCGGCGCTCATGTTCGGTTCCGTGTCCACGAGTTCGAGTCGGGAGGTGACGCCAGCGGCAGTGATAGCCAGCGCCTCGACCAGTAACACGGCCCCGAGTAGCGTCGCCATCGTCACCGGAAGGAGCGCCGCGAGGACAGTCAGCGCGACCACCGAGACGACGAGGCCCAGCCCGATGCCGCGCACCCGCTGTGAGGTGACCGGGACGACGTTGGCGTAGGAGGCGAGGCCGGTGATTCCGACGGCCCCGACGACGACAGCAAGCAGTGTCCCGAGCGCCGTGGTGAGGCTGCTGCCGCTGGCACCGGGCGGAACCAGGTTCACGAGCGTGACGAGCCCGAGCGTGAAGCCGATAACGCTGAGTGCGATTGCCGCATCGAGCCCCCGGTCGTAGCTGTTCGAGTCCGCACTGACGAGTCGGTCGGTGGTCGCGTAGGCGTCACTCATTGTTGCCCCTTCAGTTTCCGCTGCATACGTCGCTCGATGTACTGCGAGACGATGCTCATCCCGGCGACGATGACGAACAGCATGACGCCGGCGACGAACAGCACGTCGACAGTGCTCTCGGATGCGCTCCCGTACTGGGTCGCAATCAGGCTGGTCAGCGTCGCGTTCGCGTCGAAGACGTCGAACAGCGGGTCGGCGAACTGCGTCCCCGAGGCCATGATCGCGGCGACGGCCATCGTCTCGCCGATGGCCCGGCCCAGTCCGAGAATGACGGCCGCGGAGATACCCGAGAACGCCGCCGGGATAGAGATGCTCTTCATCGTCTGCCACTCGGTCGCGCCCATGGCGACGGAGCCGTCACCCATCGACTGGGGGACGCTGGAGAGGGCATCCTCGCCGACGGAGACGACCGTCGGCAGCGCCATCACGCCAACGACGATACCGGCGATGAGGAAGCTCGCCCCGTCGTCGAGGAAGTTCGTCTGGATGAAGCCGTTCAGCACCTGAAAGCCGATGAACCCGTAGACGATGGAGGGGATGCCGGCCAGGATCTCGACGCCGGGCTTGATGATCTCCCGCAGACGGTCGCTAGCGACCTCGGCGATGAACAGCGCGCCGAACAGGCCGAGCGGCCCCGCCACCGCGCCCGCGATGACGGTGACGACTACCGTCGCCCAGATCATCGGTATCAGCGAGTACGCCCCGCTGAGCGGGTTCCAGTACGTCGAGTCCGACGGCAGGACGGTTTCGAGCCAGAAGAACCAGCGGGCCTCCCCGCCCTGCTCCGGAATCAGTAGCAGTCCGGTCCCGTGTTCGAGAAACGCCGGCAACGCGCTCGCGAACAGGAAGAACGTGATGAACGCGACGGTCAGCACCGTAAGGACCGTCGCGACCAGCGTGAGCAGGCGTGCGACTTCGGCCTGATAGGTAACCCAGCCGACCGCGGTGACGAACACGAACGCCAGCAGCATGGGCAACGCAAGAGCGGGCCGAAACAGGAAGACGAGAATCGTCGCCACCAGCGTCGTCGCGACCGCGCCGACAGCAAGCGTCGACCCGTCAGCTCTGTCCTCGCTCGACACCGTCTCGCCCTCCGTCGTAGGTATGTCCTCTGTCATAGTATGGAAAATCGACCGGCACGGTCGATAGTCGTCCGACGACTCTCAGTTGCGGTCGATCACACCTGGTCGGGGAGCTTGGCGCGCTCTTCCTCGCGGCGGCGCGAGCCGAGCTTGAAGTAGTTGTTCGGTGCGACGAAGGTGTCCTGACCGAAGTCGGACAGGATCATGTTGATGACTGCGGCCTCTTTCTCCGAGGTGCCTTCCCAGGTGTACATGTGGAGGTCGCGCGACAGCGGGTACGCCTTCGAATCGAGACCGTTCTGGTCGTCCTGATAGCTGTAGGTTGTCCCCTCCCATTCCAGCGAGATGGGGGCCAGCCCGTCGGTGTCAATGAACGCCAGCGCGAGGTAGCTGATAGCGTTGTCGGCCTGTGCGATAGCCTGGGCGAGACGCTGGTTCTGGCCGTAGCGGTTGGCAACGGAGGTGTCTTCCTCGGGGTTGCCGAAGACGTTGGAGACGAAGGAAGTTCGCGTTCCGGAGCCTTTGACGCGGGCGAGGACCTGAATCTCACGGTCCGGACCGCCGAGTTCGCTCCAGTTGGTGATTTCGCCCTTGTAGAGCCCCTTGAGCTGGTCGCCGGTGATTTTCTCGACGCCGGCGTCGGCGATTTCCTGAGAGACGACCAGCGGCTGGCCGTCGACGCCGACGACGTGGTCGATGAACTGGTCGTAGGAATCACGGTCCGGCAGTTCGTCCTCGACGTTCCCGGAGGAGTTGCCGATGTCGTTCTGGCCGTTCATCACCTTCTCGACGCCGGTCCCTGAGTGGGAGAGACCGACAGTGAACTGGAACGGTGGGCCGTCCTCGCCGCCGGCCTCGAACCCATAGAGACCCGCCCAGTAGTCGGCGAGGTTCTGGTCCGTGTCGATGTCGTACTCTTCGTGGGGCCAGTACTCGGTGTCGCTGGCCGGTCGGTTCGCGTTCCAGTAGGACGCTGCCGTGTTCGCGATGGGGTACACCGTCGAGGAGCCGCCGGACGAGAGTGCGCTGGTACCGCCGGAGCTACCGCCCTCGTCGGTGCTTTCGGTCGCTTCCATCTCCGTCGACACCGCTTCGGTGTCCGCACTCTCGCCGGAGCTCCCGTCCGACTCGGAGTCGCCGCTACCGCTGGAACAGCCAGCGATCGCAGCGATACCGGTCGCACCTGTCGTTGCGATGAATTTCCGCCGCGATACGAACTCTGACAGCCCGTCTGGGTCGTGCGCCATCACCAGAGTCAAGCAGGACGGCTAATAAGTAACCTGCTAAGATTGCTATATCTATTGGGTTATTACTATATAGATATAGTATGCTAAACGGCCACAAATGGGCAGGCATATATCAGCGAGCACGTCGTCATTGTGCCTTCAGCCCCCCGAATACGCCGCATATGGGCGAGTGGCCGAGTATAGCTTTTTCAGCCGTTTGAACTACCTACACCGGCGAATTTCGTCGCCGAATCGACGGTTATCCGGAGAATATGTCCCCAAATATTAGAGCTTGGATATAGTATATAGATATGAGTGGATTTATATCATCCCGTGAACGAGTGCCAGCCACATGGAGACACGCAAGGTCCAGGTGACAGGCGGGTCGACATACACCGTCTCCCTCCCCAAAGAGTGGGCGACAGAAAACGACGTGAGTGCGGGCAGCGTCGTCGAATTCCACGCCGAGCGGGACCTGCTGTTGCTCGCTCCACAGCGGAACAACGGCCGCGTGGAGGGGAGTCTCGACGTGGAAGGACTCGAAAACAGGCACGAACTCACGCGGGCGGTGATGACGATGTACGTCAGCGGCTTCGACATCATCCAGCTCGAAGCGACGCGGATAACAGCCGAACAGCGACGCATCATCCGCGATGCGACTCAGGGACTGGTCGGTTTAGAGATGATCGAAGAGACGACCGACCGGGTCGTCCTGCAGGACCTGCTGGACTCCTCGGAGCTGTCGGTCCACAACGCGATCACACGAATGCGGCTGGTCTCGCTGACGATGCTCTCCGACGCTGTCGAGGCGCTCATCGAGGACGACGACGACCTCGCGGCGGACGTGATCCAGCGCGACGACGACGTCGACCGCCTCTGGTACATGGTTTCGCGCGTGTTTCGCACCGTCCTCCGAAACCCGACGACAGCTGACGAGATCGGTTTCCCACGCGAGACCGTGTTCGATTTCCAGTCCAGCGCCCGCCAGCTAGAGCGTATCGCCGACCACGCGACCAAGGTCGCCAGCCTCTCCCAGGAAATCGGGGAAATAACTGGGGAAACCGCAGAACTGCTCGATCAGCTGGAAGCCGAGGCTATCGCCGTCCCCGAGACCGCGATGGACGCGCTGTTGACCGAGGACTCCGACGAGGCCGTCGAACTGGCAAACGAGGCCCGGAGCCAGATCCCCGACGTCGACGGAACCGCTCGCGAAGTCGACGGGCAGATCCGCGAGTTCGACCCACAGAGCGCACAGGTACTGGGCCTCATCGTCGACTCCCTGTCCCGGACCGCCGACTACGGCGGCAACATCGCCGAGAGCGCGCTCCAGAAGGCCGCACCGCGACCGCAGTCCTGACGGGTCGTCAATACAGAGAACGACGGACAGCCGTCCTGTGATCTCAACGTGTCGAAACCAGACAGTGACGGCGGTGCCGCCTGATCGTATCGAGGCACGCGAGGATGTCGGCGAGCGCCGGACACGTCGCCGAACAGTCGCCGTAGAGATACCGGACGAGACTGGTCCCGTCGATGCCCGAGATGGCAGCGGCCGACCGGCTGTGTAGCTGTCGCTGGCGGGTCGCTGCTGCCGTCTCACAGTCGGCTTCGATTTCGGCGAGCTGGTCGTCAATAGTGTCGAGTCGGGCTGGGTCGGTCGTTCGCCGTGCGTTCGCACCCAGTGCGGCCCCGCGGCGTTCACAGTCGTCGAGCGTCGCTCGTACCGACTGTAACGACTCCCGTTCGCGTTCGAGCGCCGGGAGCAACGTCTCGCGTTCGTCGCGTGCCCCCTCGCTCGCGGTCAGCAGTGCCTCGTACAGTTTCGGGGTCAAGCGTGTTCCCGTGGCGATCTGCGTGCCGAGTTCCGGCCCGAACTCCATCGACATATTCGCCTCCAGCGAGTCGTCGTACTCGGCCTCGAAGTGTGGCACGGCCATGACCGTCTCCCGGTAGGCTTCCCGGACGGCGCGCAGGCTCGTCTCTGGTTTCGGCTGCCGGGCACTGAGCGCCGACATCCCCCCGGCTGAGGTGTCGACAGTGCCTGCGGATTGTCCCGTCGGTTCGATGGACACGAGTCTGGTCCGAAAGCGCCTGAAAGCCGACAGTTCAGCCTCGATACAGTCAATCTCCCGCTGAACGACGGCGAGCGCCTGCTCGATCTGTGGCTGGCTCGTCTCAGTGTCAGACACGGAGTACTCGACCGAACCGTCAGCTGTCGTCGTATAGGTATTTTATATGTTCGCTATATAGTCGACAGTACCGCTATCGCCGAGCAGCCAACGGGTGGTTCGGGACAAGTTCGGCAGGCCGCGCGACTACTCTTGTTCCAGCGGTTTCGGGAATAGCAGGACGCGGGGAGATCATACCGGGCAGCCATGCTGTCAGATTGTCCGTTCGCATCGTCGTCAGCGGATGCACTTTTGCCACACGGGCAGGTACGGCTCGACGGTGGCGATGACGAGATGTTACCCCCGCTGAGCCTCGGTTTCTAGTAATATATGCGCTTATCGCTCGGGTAGCTTCCACCCCTGCTCGACATCGACAAGTTCGTCGGATTCGGGTAGTTGGTTCACAGGCCGTTCAACGATATCCATGATGTCGGCGGCTCTGAAGACGCGGTTTTGATTGTTTCCGGTTATCTCCTCCACGACGCCATCTGATTCGAGTGTTTCGACAGCATTGTTCGCAGTCTGATACACGACACCAATCCGCTCACTGGCTTCGCGGACGGTAAAATACGGATCTTCGAACAGTGCGAGTGAGAGGTGATGGACAGATTTCGCTGCGTCCGAGTATCGAGACTTGTACTCTTTTCGCTTGTCGACGAGCAGCCTTGCTCGGAGGAACGCCTCTTCTGCCTGCTCTCGGATGCCTCGGAGAAAGAACTGGAGCCATTCGTCCCAGGCGCCCTCTTCACTCACAGCGAGCAACCGATCGGCATACTCGGTGCGGTGTCGTTCGATATACGAACTGAGATAGAGCATTGGGTAGTGGAGTAATCCACTCGAGATGAGCATGAGGACCACGAGCAGTCGTCCCACCCGTCCGTTACCGTCTTTGAACGGATGGATCGTTTCAAACTGATAATGAGCGATTGCGACATCGATTAGATCGGGCCAATCAGAGCCCTGCTGAACGAAACGCTCTAAATCGTCCATCAGCCCCGGAACCATATCTGGCTTCGGCGGAACGAACCGAATCTGCGTCCCGATTCCGTGCGGCCCTTCCTCTTCTATTGCAGTATATCCCGGTCGAAACTCGCCAGGCAATGGTTCGTCGCCATCTGATCTTCCCTTGATCAGTAACTGCTCGTGGAGCGACTTGATGAGTTCTGTCGTGATGCTCTGTCGTTCAATACCCGCGGTCTGGAGAAACGAAATAGCATCGTCGAGAGCGGTGATGTAGTTTCGAGCCTCTCTGACATCGGCTTCGTGGGCACTCTCGACTGTCTCTCTAATCTGGAGTTCGTCGACATCGTATCGGTAGAGATCAGACACAGTCACGGCTGTCCCTTCGACCTGGGACGACTGCTCAGCCTCCTTGTAGACAAACGAACTGAACACAGCGCCGGGATTGTCGATCTCACTGCCGAGTCCCTCTAGTCTGCCGAGGGACCACATCGCTCTCGAGACTTCCGCAACAACGGCATCCGAGAGTTCCAGTGTCGGAGGCAGTTTATCCGGGAAGTACGCCTTCGAGAGATGTTCATCGGTCCGGAGTGGCATGTACTGCCCGGGTGCAGTTGAAGGGAGATCGTATCCGTCTCTCATTGCACATGCTTGAACCCCATTTGATTAAAAATTTCTGTGTATTATTAGAATTGCAATTGTGCTTGAGAGAGCGTATGACAATATCCACCTGAAAATTTGGATTGTATGGTGCTAAATCACGACTATTGCAGTCCAAGCCGATATCGATGGTATCAGTTCAGTCTTGTCCGAGGGAACACGTCGGTCCCCACGCCGACGCCAGTCGGGGCCTGTTTCGTTAGCTCGGACAGTATCCAAGGCTATGCAACGAGAAATAAATCACGCAATCGATACCACACCAGGAACGGACTGCTTTTCAGCCCCGGCCTGCTACGGAACAACGGTGGCGATGACGAAATGTTACCCCCGCTGAGCCCCTTGTGACGATGGACTTTTCCTGAGCCACCATTTCGACTCCAAACAGCGGCTAAAACGGTGCAGCAGGGCCTTCGTCGGTGTCTCCGTCGGCAGTCGCACTGTCCGACATCGTCTCTCCGCCAGCGTTCTCGCGCTCCAGCGGTCCGTCCCAGCCGTTCAGCCCGGGTTCGAAGCTTACCACGTCGCCATCAAAGCCTTCGTACGACGCGATGAGCCGGGCGGCCTGCACGCTTGACTTTCCTTTCGGACACACTGTCACGACCTCGTCGTCGCCTTCGAACCGTTCGACCTCATCGACGAGCGACGGGAACGGGATATTCTCGCTCTCCGGGATGTGACCTCGTTCGAACGCACCCGGGGACCGGATGTCGACCACTCGGACCGTCCCGTCTTCGAGTTTCGACCGCAGCTCGTCGGCGTCGATTTCGCCGTCCATATCCAGCCGCTAGCGGGCGATACCTAAACCTTCACCGGCTACAGCAAACCGTCAGCCTGTGCCAGCAGGATACCTTCGATGGTTGCGTCGTTGGCCGGTTCGCGCCGGGCGACCTGCAGCGCCTCGTCGATGGGTACCGTCGTCACCGAGAGGAACTCGTTGTCGTCGAGTTCCCGGTCGACGGGTTCGAGCCCCTCGGCGAAGACGATGCCTCGGCGATGGCGGAGCACGCCGGTCGAACACGAGAACTCCTCGATAAGTGAAACGCCGGCGGCCTCGAAGCCGGTCTCCTCGCGGAGTTCGCGCGCGCCGGCGGCCGTGTAGGACTCGTCGTCCTCGACGATTCCGGCCGGGAGTTCGAGACACTGCTCGCGGATGGTCGGGCGGTACTGGTCGACCATGACGAGTTCGTCGCCGGTCGTGGCGACCACGACCGCTGCATCGGGCAGTTCAGCCCAGTAGTAGTCCTTCTCGGAGCCGTCGGGCTGGCGAACCCGGTCGTAGCCGCCGGTGTACCAGCCGGTCTCGTACTCGCGTTCGCTCTCGACGATTGGCCACTCGTGGGCCGGTTCGCGGGTCATACGTCCTGTCGGACCGCGACGTGGTAAAACGTGCCGTTGTGCCTGACGACGACGCCCTCGTCGGTCACAGCTCCGTCGTACTGCTGTCGTAAAGCGTCTCGCTCGTCGAAGGGCGAGTGGGTGAACGCGCCCTTGAATCCGAGCGGCCCGCGCCAGTACGGTTCGGACTGCCCGGCGGCCGACGGGGATGCGTCAGCCAGCGCCGCGCTCGTGTACGGGAAGCGTCGCTCGGACTGGGTGCTCCAGTTGATCGCCGTGCCGTTGTCGACGCTATACTCGCCGTCGGTGGGCGTGGCGACAGTGTAGTAGGGGTCCCCGCTCTTGAGGAGGCCCGGCAGCGCACCCAGCGCCAGCAACAGGATGACGACGGCGATGATGCCGAGCAGGGTGTTCCGTGTGACCGGGCGCATCAGACGACCTCGCGGTAGATGCGACCGAAGGCCTGGCGACGGAGCGTCCCGACGGCGGCCCGGCGTTCGTCCTGAAACGTCGCCGCGACGGCTTGCTCTGCGAAGGGCGCGGCGTGCCAGACGACGTTGTCGACGTTCTCCGCGCCGACCAGTGTCACCTCGCAGTCGGTGTCTTCGCGCCACTCCTCGAACTCCGCCATCGACCCGACCTGGACCGCGAGCGATTCCGCGAACAACACGTCGCGGGCGGTTTCGACCACCTCGCTGGTGACCCGCTCCTCGTAGGTCTCCACGTCGAGACCCATCGCCTTCGCGACTTCCTTGACGACGACCTGCGCCGTCGGCCCGAACGCCTCGTACCGCTCGCGGGCCTCGGCTGCCGATGCCGGCGCGAACTGCCCCTCAGTGTCCATACGTCCCCTTGCCGCCGGCGGGACTATTCGGTTTCGTCTCCGGACTCGGTCGCGTCCGCAGCATCAGCATCCGAACCGTCGTCCTCCGTGTCGCCGTCGTCGCTGTCGCGCAACATCTCCCGCGTCAGGTCCCGGGCCTCGGCCAGCACCTCGCTGTCGTGGTCGCTGAGCGCGTTTGACCCCCGGTGTTGGTCCGCGCCCCGCGGGAGGTCGTCGTGGTCGTGGCCTGTGCCGTGCTCGTGGTCGTGACTGTGCCCGTCGCCGCTACGGTCGACGGTGTCCTCGAACACCTGCGGGAACTCCGTCTCTTCGGCGTACTCGACGACCTCGGTGGACAGTTCGTCCTCGCCGAGTTGGCCCCAGTCGGGGACGCGCTCGTCGAGCCACGCCTCGTGGTCGTCGCCGCCGGTCATCGCCGTGAACGCGAGGTGGTTCGCCAGATGCACGTCGTCGGCTTGCGGGTCGTCACACACTGGACAGGCGTATCCCATCGGTGTACGAACCGAGGACACGGAGCCGTATATGCGGTCGGGATCTCGGAGAGATGCGCGGCCGGGGATGTAGCTGCTACGGCCAGAGACCACACTTACAGCAGCCGGACCATCACGAGCGCGTCCTCGCCGTTGCTGTAGTAATTCGGGATAGTCTTCCGGTGTTCGAACCCGAAGCGCCGGTAGAGCCGTCGCGCTCCCTCGTTGTCGGCTCGGACTTCCAGTTTTATCGACCCGGCACCCGTCTCGCCGATGACCTCCATCGCGCGCCGCAACAGCGCGCTCGCAACCCCCTGCCGACGGTACGCCGGCCGAACGGCGAGATCCTTGATGTGGCCCAGCGGGGTCCCGTGGTTCGGCACTGTATCCGCGATGACGTAGCCCGCGACAGCAGGCGGGTCGCCGTCGTCGTTGCCGGTCTCGGCGACGAGAAATCCCGCTTCGTCGAGGTAGCTCTCCAGCGCCGAAAACGGCCACGGCTGTGGAAACGACGCCTGTTCGATGCGGTGGATCTCGATGAGATCCGCGCGGACGGCGCGCCGAACCGCTGGCGTATCCGGCGTCTCCGGCCCGTCAGGAGCGACCGTTGTCACATGTGTACTTCGGTGTGGCCCTACATATGTGTTACCGCCGACCGAAGATACCCTGGTATCTGACTGTTTGTCGATAGGTGCTGATAGTTCATGCATCGATAGGGCCGAGACAGAGTTAGAACGCCGGAAGGTTCTTTAGTCTGACGAGTCTACGTGTAGTTGCACCCGTTTTGGGTGCCACCACCCCCACCCCCACCCCTCTTTCCGAACTTTTCCATCGCTGCCGAGTTGTACTAGATGTAGGTTCTGTCAGAACCGACTGCACACGCCGGGGAAGCGACAGCAGTCACAGAAGGGCACGATGGGTCTGGCACTGTCGCGAGGCAGACTTCGTATATCGCCGTTGACCTGAGACAGCCGTGGTACTAAGCCTGGTTTCACTGCCGGAAAAATCACGGTCGAGGGGCAACCCACTGTCTCACGGCGCGAAGCGCCGTTCGCACAAACCGAGCGTCTTCGCTATTCCGGCTTCACTGCTCACAAAAAAAACCGCGGTCGCAAGGCGACCGCGCGACGCTCGGAATCGCTCTGCTCGCGGGACCTTAGTGGCTAAACTAACTTATTGAGATAGTTGTCAAGGTGATTCTCGATCCACGAGGAGGCGAAGCTAAGTTGATTAGTCAGATTCCCGAATAGTTCTGTGATTCGTCTTCGATACTCGTCGCCACCTTCGACAATGAACGGCGAAGACTCCCACTTGAGACTCTTCCAAACTGGTTCGATCGGATTGAGATCGGGCGACCCGACTGGGAGAAATATCAAATCTATCCCGAGCTCGTGTGCT